>LJSY01000010.1 GCA_001314805.1 Rhodobacteraceae bacterium HLUCCO18
ACGCGCCGACGAGCCGCGCCGTGGATTTCGCGATCTTCGCCGTGCACGTCTCGGGCGCGAGCTCGATCCTCGGCTCGATCAACATCATCACGACATTCCTCAACATGCGCGCGCCGGGCATGACGCTGCACAAGGTGCCTCTGTTTGCCTGGTCGGTCTTCGTGACCGCGTGGCTTCTGTTGCTGTCGCTGCCGGTTCTGGCGGGCGCGATCACCATGCTGCTGACCGACCGAAACTTCGGCACGACGTTCTTCGACGTGGCCGGCGGCGGCGACCCGGTCCTGTTCCAGCATATCTTCTGGTTCTTCGGCCACCCGGAGGTCTATATCGTGATCCTGCCGGCCTTCGGCGTGATCTCCCACATCGTGGCGACCTTCTCGAAGAAGCCCATCTTCGGCTACCTGCCGATGGTCTACGCGCTGGTGGCGATCGGTGGCCTGGGCTTCGTCGTCTGGGCGCACCACATGTACACGGTTGGCATGTCGCTGACACAGCAGGCCTATTTCATGGTCGCGACGATGGTCATCGCCGTGCCCACGGGGGTGAAGATCTTCTCGTGGATCGCGACGATGTGGCAGGGCTCGATCAGCTTCAAGACGCCCATGCTCTTCGCCATCGGCTTCATCTTCCTCTTCACGCTGGGTGGCGTGACGGGCATCATCCTCAGCCAGGCGGCCGTGGACCGGGCCTATCACGACACCTACTACGTGGTGGCGCATTTCCACTACGTGATGAGCCTTGGCGCCGTCTTCGGCATCTTCGCGGCTGTTTACTATTGGTTCGCCAAGATGTCGGGCCGCCAGTATCCCGAATGGGCCGGACAGCTCCACTTCTGGACGTTCTTCATCGGGGCCAACCTGACCTTCTTCCCGCAGCACTTCCTCGGCCGTCAGGGCATGCCGCGCCGTTATATCGACTACCCGGACGCCTTCGCGCTCTGGAACTACGTCTCGTCGATCGGCGCGTTCATCTCGTTTGCCTCGTTCCTCTTTTTCATCGGCGTGGTGTTCTACGCACTGCGCTTTGGCCGCAAGGTCGAGGAAAAGGCCTACTGGGGCGAGCATGCCGACACGCTGGAATGGACCCTGCCCAACCCGCCGCCGGAGCACACTTTCGAGGAGCTTCCGACGCGTGAGATGTGGGACAAGCAGCCGCATTACTGAGGGCCATGCCGATCCACCAGGAGAATCCAGAGGCCCCGGCACCGCCCGGGGCCTCTTCGCCTGAAGCGGCGAAACGCGGCGCGCCAAGGCTGCGGCTGCGGCTGACGCCCTACAAGTCGCTGACGCCCGAGGGGTTCGTCTGGTTCATAGGCCTGACCGCGGCGCTGATCTCGGTGCCGCTTCTGTCGATCCTCGGCACAAGCGTGTTCTGGCCGCTGCTGCCCTTCATCGTCGCCGCGGTCTGGGCGATCTGGGCGGCGCTCAAACGGTCATGGAGGGATACCGACCTCTTCGAGGAAGTGTCGCTCTGGGACGACATGATCCGCGTCGAACGGCATGAGCCGCGGCGAGCCGCGCCGCTCGAATGGGAGGCGAACCCCTACTGGGTCCGGGCGGCGCTGCACACGAAGGGAGGTCCGGTGCCCAATTACCTCACGCTGTCGGGCGGTGGGCGCGAGGTCGAGCTGGGTGCCTTCCTCACGCCGGTGGAGCGGGTGGAACTGAAGAATTGGCTCGAGCGGGAGTTGCGGCAGAGCCCGGCATGAGCACGGGGCAGCGGCCAAGCCTCTAGCCCAGCCGCGCCTTGATCGTTGCGCCCGCCGCGCCGAAATCCATCCGGCCCGTGTATTTCGCCTTCAGAGCACCCATGACCTTGCCCATGTCGCGCAAGCCCTCCGCGCCGGTTGAGGAAATGGCCTCGTCTATGGCGGTCTCAACTTCCTTTTCGGAAAGCTGCCGGGGCAGGTAATCCTCGATCACCGCGATCTCCGCGCGTTCCTTCTCGGCCAGTTCCAGCCGCCCGCCCTCTTCATAGGCGCGCGCGCTTTCCTGCCTCTGCTTGACCATCTTGCCAAGGATCGCGAGCACTTCCGGTTCGCCGACACCGTCGTTCTGCCCCTTGGCGCGCGCGGCGATATCCTGGTCCTTCACCGCCGCGTTGATCAGCCTGAGCGTCGACAGCCGTGTCGCGTCCTTCTCGCGCATCGCCTCTTTCAGGCCTGCGCCGATCCGTTCTCTCAGTCCGAGTCCCATGGCACATATCCCCGGTATCGCCCCATCCAGGCGCTCTAAATAGGGCAGCTTCAACCGCTTCACAACGTCAACGCCGCAATGCAGCGCGGACATGACCTGCCTGCATCCCGCCCCATCCCTTGACCCGTGCCGCGCGCCTCCTTAAACCGCGTCCGGATTGCTGGTGCGCAGGACCGCACCGCCAAGCTTCCCGCCGGAGAGCCCCCCATGAGTCCCATGACACAGCGCCCGACCGCCTGCCTCGCCCTCGCCGACGGCACCCTGTTCTACGGCCACGGCTTCGGCGCGACCGGGGTGCGCGTGGCCGAACTCTGCTTCAACACCGCCATGACCGGCTATCAGGAGATTATGACCGACCCGTCCTATGCCGGCCAGATCGTGACCTTCACCTTCCCCCATATCGGCAATGTCGGCGTGAACCCCGAGGATGACGAGACCGGCGATCCGGTCGCCGAGGGCATGGTGGTGAAGTGGGACCCGACGGAGCCGTCGAACTGGCGGGCCACAGGTGACCTGGCAAGCTGGCTGAAGCGCACGGGGCGTATCGGAATAGGCGGACTGGACACGAGGCGGCTGACGCGCGCGATCCGCCAGCAGGGTGCACCGCACGTGGCGCTCGCCCATGACCCGGAGGGACAGTTCGACCTCGAGGCGCTGGTCGCCGCCGCGCGCGGATTCAAGGGGCTCGTGGGGCTCGATCTGGCCAAGGACGTCACCTGCGCGCAGAGCTACCGCTGGGACGAGATGCGCTGGGCCTGGCCCGAGGGATATTCCCGCCGCCCGGAGGGACCTGCCCCTAGGATCGTCGCGCTGGATTACGGGGCGAAACGCAACATCCTGCGCTGCCTCGCCAGCGCCGGATGCGACGTCACCGTCATGCCCGCCACCACCACGGCCGAGGAGGTTCTGGCCCAGAACCCCGACGGCGTGTTCCTGTCCAACGGTCCGGGCGATCCCGCCGCCACTGGGGATTACGCCGTGCCGATGATCCGCGGCATCCTCGAGACCGACCTGCCCGTGTTCGGCATATGCCTCGGCCACCAGATGCTGGCGCTGGCGCTCGGGGCGCGGACCGTGAAGATGAACCACGGCCATCACGGCGCGAACCACCCGGTCAAGGACCTCGAGACCGGCAAGGTCGAGATCACGTCGATGAACCATGGCTTCACCGTCGACAGCCAGACGCTCCCCGTCGGGGTCGTGGAGACCCATGTGAGCCTGTTCGACGGGTCGAACTGCGGCATCCGCCTGAGCGACCGTCCCGTGTTCTCGGTGCAATATCACCCGGAGGCAAGCCCGGGGCCGCAGGACAGTTTCTACCTGTTCGAGCGTTTCGCGGAAGCGGTGCGCAACCGCGTCGCAACCGAGGCCTGACCGCCCGGGCTCCCATGCCCCGGCCGGCGGGTTAACCGCCCATTAACCACAATCGCAGAATGTGCCCGCGTACAGCTCTGGGTTGTGGCGGCACATGGACGGTGATGACAGCGATCGACGCGCGGCACGAGGCGCCACCCCGCTTGCGGTGCCGCTGGCGCGCGTCGGCGGTCCGACCCGGGCGCCGCGGCTGCGCCTTGCGCAGCACCTGACGCTCCCCCATTCGGTCGAGGCGCGCACGGCCGACGCGATCCTAGCGCGCATTCTGATCGAGGCCGGGCACCTTTCGCAGGCCGACGCGCTCGCCGCGGAGGCCAGCGCGCGCGAGCTCGATCTGCCGCTGGCACGCATCCTGCTGGCGCGCGGCCGCGTGGCCGAGGACCCGCTGTTGCAGGCGCTCTCGACGGTACATGGCGCGCCGGTCCTGTCCTTGCACGACGGCCCGCCCGACCCGCGGCTCGCCCATGTGATCCCGCGGGACCTCGCGCTCAGGGCAGAAGCCGTTCCGTGGCGGAGCGATGGTGACAATGTCGTCGTCGCGACGGCACGCCCCGACCTTTTCGAGATGCTGGCCGAGCAGGCGGAGGACGGCAGCCGGCTCAGGCCCGCGCTCGCCCCCGGGGCGGACATTCTCGACGCGCAGACACGGGCCTGGGGCGCTTGCCTCGCGCGAGAGGCGGAAACGCGCGCGCCGGTCGGGCTGTCGTGCCGCACATGGCGGCCGGTCCGGGTCTTCGCGATCGCACTGGCCGCCGCGACGGCGCTTCTGGTCGTCGAGAGCCTGTTTCCGGGGCAAGTCGTCCTGTGGGCCTTCGCGCTCGCAGGCCTCTCCTTCACGGCGAACATCATGCTCAAGGCCGGCGCCTTCGCGGCCATGCTCCTGCGGCCCGACATCCCCGCCCGCGCGCCGCGCCCTCCGCCCGACATCGCGCCGCATTTGCTGCGCCCGCCGGTCGTCAGCATCCTCGTGCCGATGTTCGAGGAGCCCGAGATCGCCGAACGTCTGGTCACGCATCTGTCTCGGATGCGCTACCCGCCCGAACGGCTCGACGTCCTGTTGCTGCTGGAGGCCGACGATACGGTCACGGCAAAGGCCATTGCCGCCACGTCCCTGCCGCCCTTCATGCGCGTGCTGACCGTGCCCCGGGGAAAGCCCCGGACCAAACCGCGCGCGCTGAACTACGCCCTGCCCTTCGCGCGCGGCGAGATCGTCGGCATCTACGACGCCGAGGATCGCCCGGACCCCAACCAGATCGCCCATGTCGTGCGCCGCTATGACGAGGTCCCGCGCGATGTGGCCTGCCTTCAGGGGCGGCTCGACTACTACAACACCGACCACAACCTCATGGCGCGACTGTTTACCATCGAATACGCGTCATGGTTCCGCGTCCTGCTGCCGGGTGTGCAGCGCCTCGGGCTTTTCGTGCCGCTGGGCGGCACGACGCTGTTTTTGCGCCGCGATGCGCTGGAGGAGGTCGGCGGCTGGGACGCGCATAACGTGACCGAGGATGCGGAGCTGGGCCTGCGGCTGGCGCGCGCGGGCTACCGGACCGAACTTGTCGACACCACAACCTACGAGGAGGCGACGGCCGCCGTCCTGCCCTGGATCCGGCAACGGTCGCGCTGGCTGAAAGGTTATCTGATCACCTGGGCAACGGCGATGCGCAACCCACTGGCGCTCTGGCGCGATCTCGGCACGTGGCGATTCCTCGGCCTTCAGGCGCAGATGTTTTCGGCCGTGCTGGGCTTTTTCCTCGCGCCGCTTCTGTGGAGCCTCATGGTCGTGCCCTTCGGCGTGCCGCACCCCCTTGCCGCCTATCTCGAGCCGCATCACTTCGTCTGGCTCGGCGGCTACATGATGCTGTCGCTCGTCCTGTCGGTGGCGGTGTCGGTGCACGCCTGCCGCGCCGCGCATCTGCGCCGCCTGCGCCCCCTCACGCCGATGGTGGAGCTTTACTACATGCTCGGCACCTTCGCCGCATGGATCGGCGCGGTCGAACTCGTCGCGCGGCCCTTCTTCTGGGCCAAGACGCGGCACGGGGTCTATGGCGGGCTGGCGAAACCGCAGCCCGATGCACCGCCCGAGACCTGAGGCTCAGCCCTTCTCCGCCTCTTCCTTCAGACGCACGACGAAGGCGATGGACAGGTGATCCTTCAGCGCCTTGGCCGCGCGATCCCCATCACGCTTGCCGATGGCGTCGACAATGGCGGCATGTTCGTCCAGCGCGTTCTGGCCGCGGCCCGCCGCCGCCAGCGAGGTCCGCGCCATCAGCGCCATTGAACGATAGACGAGGTCGAGTTGCTGGACGAGGAACCGGTTGTGGCTGGCCAGATGGATCTGATGGTGAAACCGCCGGTTGGCGCGCGCAAGCGCCTCCGGGTCGTCCAGCAGCGCGCGATCCGCCTCGACCATGTCGCGCAGGACCTGGATCTCTTCCTCCGCGGCGTGCTGCGCGGCGAGTTTCGCGGCCAGACCCTCCAGTTCCTGCCGGACCACGTAAAGCTCGGCCATCTGCGCGTGATCGAGCGAGGCCACGATAAGCGACCGGCCGTCCCGCGTCAGAAGGCTCTGGGTTTCCAACCGCTGCAGGGCCTCGCGGATCGGCGTTCGGCTGACCCCGAACCGTTCGGCCAGCTCGCTTTCGACCAGCCGGTCGCCCGGGCGATAGAGGCCCTGATCGATGGCATCCAGGACCAGCTCATAGGCATCCCGGTGGGCATCCGGCTTGGTTGTCATGCGGGTATCCCTTTGTATACCGACAGGCTACCGGCGCCCTTGCCCCTTGTCCAGACTGGACAATCCAGCGCCGGCCCCCTACCCCGGCATAATGCCAGCAGAACATTTCGCCCATGTCGAGACCTGGGTCTTCGACCTCGACAACACGCTTTACCCGCCCGAGACGGCGTTGTTCGCCCAGATCAACGTCCGCATGACCGATTACGTGATGCGCGTGACCGGCGTGGACCGGACCGAGGCCGACCGGCTCCGCCATCTCTACTGGCGCGAACACGGCACGACGCTGGCGGGGCTGATGCATCACCACGACATCGATCCCGACCCGTTCCTGATCGAGGTGCACGAGATCGACTTCACGGTGCTGGGTCCGGATCAGGCGCTGGCCGACCGTATCGCGGCCCTGCCCGGACGACGCATCGTCTACACCAACGGAACCGAACCCTACGCAAGGCGCGTGCTGGAACGTCGCGGGTTCTCGGACCTTTTCGACGCGGTCTACGGCGTGGAACATGCCCGCTACACGCCCAAGCCGCGCGCGGAGGCTTTCGAGGCGGTATTCGGCGCCGATGGGCTCGATCCGATCAGGTCCGCCATGTTCGAGGACGACCCGCGCAACCTCGCGGCGCCCCACGCGATGGGGATGCGCACCGTCCATGTCGCGCCCGAGCCGGAACCGGCCGATCACATCCATCATCACACCGACGACCTCGCGGCGTTTCTGGGGCTCTTGCGCGACTGAGCCGGCAGGACAGAGTGCCGCGTCGCCGCCCCGCCGGCCGCGCCCTATCTTGGCTCTCATGAGCGAGATCGAGGATATCGACGTATTCGTCTCCGGCGGGGGCGTGGCGGGGCTGACGGCCGCGATCGCCTTCGCGCAGGCGGGGTTCCGCACGGTCTGCGCCGATCCCGCGCCGCCGATCACCGACCGCGAGACCGTGGGCGCGGACCTGCGCACAACAGCCTTCCTGCAACCGGCGCAGGCCTTTCTCGACCGCATCGGCATCTGGGATCATCTGGCGCCCCATGCCATGCCGCTTCAGATCATGCGCATCGTGGATGCGGGCGGCGAGACGCCGGAGCCACGCGTGGCCCATGATTTCAATTCCGCCGACATCTCGGACAAGCCCTTTGGCTGGAACCTGCCCAACTGGCTGTTGCGGCGGGAAATGGTGGCGGCGCTCACCGCCCTGCCTATGGCCGATTTCCGTCCCGGTGTCGGTACCGCCCATCTGCTCACGCGTGAGACCGAGGCGCGCGTGACACTGAGCGATGGTGCGCGGCTCAGGGCGCGGCTGGTGGTCGCGGCGGACGGGCGCAATTCGGCGGTGCGCGAGGCCGCCGGCATCGGCGTGCGCACGCTGCGCTACGGGCAGAAGGCGCTGGCCTTCGCGGTCACGCACCCGATCCCGCATGACAATGTCTCGACCGAGATCCACCGCTCGGGCGGGCCCTTCACGCTGGTGCCACTACCCGATTTCACTGGCGCGGACGGCATCGCGCGCCCCTCCTCCGCCGTGGTCTGGATGGAACGCGGGCCCGAGGTGCGGCGGCTGCAGGGGCTCGACACGCCCGAATTCGAGGCCGAGATGACGGCGCGGTCAGCCCATCTCTTCGGCCCGCTCACGCTGGTCTCGCGGCTCACGGTCTGGCCGATCATCAGCCAGACGGCCCATGAGCTGGTTGCCGAGCGCGTCGCGCTGGTGGCCGAGGCCGCGCATGTGGTGCCGCCCATCGGCGCGCAGGGGCTCAACATGAGCCTTGCCGATATCAGGACGCTTCTCGATCTCGCGGAGGCCGCGCGGGACGATCCCGGCGCGCAGCCGCTGCTGAGGCGCTACGCCCGCGCGCGGCATGCCGATATCGTCGCGCGGGTGACGGGGATCGATGCGCTCAACCGCGCCTCGATGGTGGAGGCGCAGGGGCTGCGCGACATGCGGATGCGCGCACTCGACGCGATCTATCGCGTGACGCCCGTGCGGCGGGTGCTCATGCAGACGGGGCTGGGCGCGCGGGGCTGACGCCCACGCGCGTCAGAGGTTGCGCAAGACCAGGTCGGCCGCGCGCATCGCCGCGTCGGTTTCCTGGTAGGACGTGCCCTCTGCCATTGCGAAATTCATCATCCTCTCGGCCGTGAGCGATGTCACGAACCCTGCCCGCAAAAGTGGCACGGCGCCCGGAGGCCACGTGCCGGGAAAGAGCGCCTCGCGCCGGTCCACGCGGGACCAGGCGCGCGAAAGGCACGCGGGAAGTTCCGGATCGGCCTGCGCCTGCTGCAGGAGCGGAGGCAAGGCCCATCCGCCGCAGGCGAGAAGCCTGAGCGTTGCGATCACGTCGAGCGGCCAGGATGCGTCGTGCAGCGCGCGGTCCAGCAGAAGCGCGGCGAAACGCGGCATCATGCGGTCGCCGTGGCGCAAGCGTCCGGGCTCGAACTGGGAAAAGACCTTGCCGGACGTTGCATCCGCCGGAAGCGCGCCCGTCGCCAGAAGCTCCAGCACACGCGGCAGAAGAAATCGAAAGACGGCTCCGTCGGTACGCGACGCGACCTGAAGCCCGGTGCGCCCGGTCTCGGTCGAAGATACGCGGTCGAACCAGCCGATCACCTCCTCGGCGGTCCAGTCCCGCGCCCCGCGCGAGGCCAGCATGCACGCCCGGGCACGGTCGGCACAAAAGGCGCAACGGCATCCGGGCACATGGCGCGGCGCGGGCCGGTCGAAGGCGCGGTAAGCCTGTTCGACCAGACGGTGCAGCGGGTCGCTCGGGGCAAGGCGATTGACGCAGGATCGGGGAGTGTGTGGCTCGCTCATCATGAGCGGCAGGTTCATCAGAGGAGTTTGGCCCGCTTATGGCGCAATCGGTCACCCAATGGGGCCGGGCCGCCTTTCTTCGGACAAAACTACGTTCGCCTCGACACCGCCGACACCCGGCAACGTCATGATCCGGCGCCTCAGAACGCGTTCGAAATCCGGCAGGTCGCGGGCGACCACGCGCAAACGGTAATCGTAAAGCCCCAGAACATGCTCGACCGTCTGCACTTCGGGAATCGCCGAGACGGCACGTTCGAAATCCTCGAGGCTGACGCGCCCTTTCGTGGCAAGCTTCACGCCGAGGAACACCGTCACCCCGAAGCCCAGTGCCTCGAGGTCGAGGTCGAGCCGCCGCTGGCCGATCACGCCGGCCTCCGTCAGGCGCCGCACGCGCCGCCACGCGGCCGGTTGCGACAGGCCCACGCGCTGCCCAAGCTCGGAGGCCTTGAGCGTGGCGTCCTGCTGCAGCGCGCGCAGGATCGCGCGGTCGGTGTCGTCGAGGTCGAGGTTCATAAGGGAAGCGTCTGCCTGTCCTTGATCGTGGCCACCTGCATCAGCGCCTCGATATCGGCGATATGCGGCAGCGTCAGGATGCGGTCGCGATAGATGTCCTGGTAATGCGCCATGGTCCGCGCAATGACGGCAAGACGCGCGTCGACCCGGCCGAGGAAGGTCTGGATCTCGGTGACTTCAGGCACCTCGCGCGCGGCGGCGATGAATTCGTCGAAGGCGCGCGGCTCCGTCTTGTCGAGCGTCAGCCGGAGCGACACCTCAACCGAATAGCCCAGCGCCGCCCAGTTTATCACCGCCCGCTGGCCCTTGAGCACGCCCTGCGCACGCATCCGCTCCAGCCGCTTGTAGCAACTGGCCAGCGGCATGCCGGCGGCCTCCGCCAGCGCCGTCATCGGCTGGGTGGGGTCGTCCTGCAGGTGACGAAGGAGGCGCCTGTCGCTGTCGTTGAGCATGCGTATTTTTGGAAAGATGAATTCTGTGAATGATTTTCTACCAAATAGCGTCAGGAAAGGCAATTCCACTGCATCGGACACCGGAGCGTGCAGGCAGACTGCGCGCCGGAGACAACCCCGTTTCAACGGACGATTCAACGGACGAGGAGAGAGACCGATGCGCGTCTACTATGATCGCGACTGCGATGTGAACCTGATCAAGGACAAGAAGGTGGCGATCCTGGGCTATGGCTCCCAGGGGCATGCCCATGCGCTGAACCTGCGCGACAGCGGCGCGAAGAACGTCGTCGTGGCGCTCCGCGAGGGATCGGCCAGCGCCGCCAAGGCCGAAGGCGAGGGCCTGCAGGTGATGGGCATCGCCGAGGCCGCCGCGTGGTGCGACCTGATCATGTTCACCATGCCCGACGAACTTCAGGCCGAGACCTACCGCAAATACGTCCACGACAACCTGCGCGACGGCGCGGCCATCGCCTTTGCCCACGGGCTGAACGTGCATTTCGGCCTGATCGAGCCCAAGCCCGGCGTCGACGTCATCATGATGGCGCCCAAGGGCCCCGGCCACACGGTGCGCGGCGAATACGTCAAGGGCGGCGGCGTGCCCTGCCTTGTCGCGGTCGACAATGACGCGACCGGCCGCGCGCTGGAGATCGGTCTGTCCTATTGCTCGGCCATCGGCGGCGGGCGCTCGGGCATCATCGAGACCAACTTCAAGGAAGAATGCGAGACCGACCTCTTCGGCGAGCAGGCGGTTCTCTGCGGCGGTCTGGTGGAGCTGATCCGCATGGGCTTCGAGACGCTGGTCGAGGCGGGTTACGCGCCCGAGATGGCCTATTTCGAATGCCTCCACGAGGTGAAGCTGATCGTGGACCTGATCTACGAGGGCGGCATCGCGAACATGAACTACTCGATCTCGAACACGGCGGAGTTCGGCGAATACGTCTCGGGCCCCCGCATCCTGCCCTACGAGGAAACCAAGGCGCGGATGAAGGCGGTTCTCGACGACATCCAGCAGGGCCGTTTCGTGCGTGACTGGATGGCCGAATGCGCCGTGGGCCAGCCGTCCTTCAAGGCGATCCGCCGCAACAACGACGCGCACCAGATCGAACAGGTGGGCGAGACCCTGCGCGGCATGATGCCATGGATCACCGCCGGCAAGATGGTCGACAAGTCGAAGAACTGAGGCTTTTCACTGCAAGACACCGCATGACCCCGGCCCTGTGCCGGGGTCATCGCGTTTCGCCATGGCCACGAGGTCCGCTTGCCGGTTCAGCAGGGCCGCGCGAGCACCAGCACCCAAGCCGATCCCGCCTGAGCGAAACCGTATTGCGTCAGCTGCGGGTTCAGGATGTTCGACCGATGGTCGGGGCTGGCCATCCAGTCGGACAGCAGGGTGCGGATATCGGGCTGCCCGCGCGCGATGTTCTCGGCCACGAGGCATGGCTGATATCCCGCGCGACGGACACGGTTCATGGCCGAGGAGCCGCCGGACCCGGTATGGCTGAAGCCGCCCGTTCGGCTGAGATATTGCGCATGGGCTTCGGCCGCCGCCTGAAGCGCCGGACTGTAGCCCAGCGGACGGATGACACCGTTCTGCGCCCGCTGCACCGAGAACTGCGCGCCGGCCGATGCGATATCCACGCTTTCGCCGGCCGTCACCCGCTCGGTGCCGGCCGTTGGTGTACAGGCCGCCACCGCGGCTGCAAGCAGCAAGGGGAGTAAGTAGCGGCGCATCGTCGTGCTCCTTCGGGATGCTATGACCTCGGGTGGAGCATGCGCGAGCGATGACATAACGACAAGGGCCGGTTTTCCGGGTGCGGGTCGGACTTGTGCGCGGCGCATCACAGAGATCGACAACGCAAGGCACAAATATTGCATTATCATATTTATTTGGCCTTCAAGCCACCAATCCCATGGTACTGGATCGCATTTTTGAAATCATTTATCCACAGCCAGCGCCTCGGCAAGGGCGCGCTGACGCCGCAGGACCAGCCCCAAGTCGAGGGCCTTGAGCACGCCAGCCTCGACGACGCGGCGCCCCTCGACGATCAGGTTGCGCACCCGTGTGGGACCGGCCAGAAGCAGCGTGGCCGCGTCCCAGCTGCCCGCGGCCTCGACCCCCGGCATGCCCCAGATCGCCAGATCGGCGCGGAACCCCGGCGCGATCCGGCCGCATTCCGCCGCGCGTCGCATGGAACCTCAGCCCGACCTCCCGTGCCGCGGCGATCGTGTCGTCGAGCCGCACCCCGTTGGGAAAGAGATAGAGGTGAGGGGCGTCATCGTGCAGCCCGACAGCGCCAGTTCCTCAAGCCCGGCCTGGGCCGAGACGAACATGTGTTCGGGCGTAAATCGCGCCCAGATCGGATAAAGCGTCCCGAGCCAGCCGAAAAGCGCCGCATCCTGCGCGCCCGGCACGGCGCGGGTGAGCGTCTGGAACAGGTGATGATGGGTGTTCACCAGCCCCGGCGTCACCAGACAACCGCCCGCGTCGATGACCGGCCCCGACGCCTCAAGCCCCTGACCGAGATCGACAATCTCACCATGCTCGATACGGATGTCGGTGTCGCGATGCTCCGTGCCCTCGTCGTCCATCGTGACGACGCATGCCCCGTTGCGGATCAGGAGCGACGTCACGCCCCCGCGCTCGAAAGAAGCGCCAGCGCCTCGGCGTGAAGCGCGGGGCTGGAGGCGGCAAGCACCCTGCCGCCGCCATGGGCCGGGCCGCCCTCCCAATTCGTGACGACACCGCCCGCCGCCTCGATCACGGCGATGGGGGCGCAGATGTCGTAGGGGTGTAGTCCCGCCTCGATCACGAGGTCCACATGCCCTGCCGCGACAAGCGCATAGGCGTAGCAATCCATACCGTAGCGCGTCAGGCGCACACGGTCGCGCACAGCCTCGAAGCCTGCTCTGTCCTGCGCGGTGCCCAGTTCCGGAAAGGTCGTGAACAGTTTCGCCTCGGACAGCGACGGCGCGGGCGCCACGGCAAGCGGGCGCGCACCACGGGGCCCGGTGAGGCGAGCACGGCCCAGCCCGCCCTCGAAACGCTCGCCGATATAGGGCTGATCGATGATGCCGTAGACCGGCCCCTCGGCATCGGTGAGTGCGATGAGGACACCCCATGTGGGCGTGCCGGAGATGTAGCCGCGCGTCCCGTCGATGGGATCGAGCACCCAGGTCAGACCGCTGGTGCCGGGCAGATCCGCAGATTCCTCGCCCATGATGGCGTCCTGCGGCCGGCGTTCGGCCAGAACGGCGCGCATCGCGGTCTCTGCCGCGCGGTCGGCTACCGTCACCGGATCGAAGGCGCGCAAGTCTCCAGCAGCGGCCTTGTTGGCGGTCATGAGGGCCGAGGAACGGAAATGGCGCAAGGTTTCGCGGCGGGCGGCCTCGGCGACCGCATGCGCGGTGGACAGCACCGCCGGAATGTCGCGCGCGGCCACGCGGAACGCGTCTCCGCTTGGGGATGCTGTCGTCATGTCGTCGTGTCTTGTCCGTCGGTGCGCCGCCCCGGTCCGGCGACACGATCCGAGGTGGCATGACCCGGTTTCCGGGTCAAGCCGCGCGGTCCGCTGCGCTCAGGCGGCAGTGTCCGACAACACGCGCGCAAGCTCGAAAAGCCGGCGGCGCTGGTTTTCCGGGATCGCGTAGTAGGAGCGGACAAGCTCGAGCGCTTCCTTGTCGGACAGGATATCGCCGGGCGGAGCGTTCTCGGTCTGCGCGACGTCCTCGGCGACATCGGCGCGGTCCATGCCCTCGAAGACGTAGCTGACCGGCACGGACAGCGCCTCGGAGATGTCCCACAGCCGGGACGCGCTGACGCGGTTCATGCCGGTTTCGTATTTCTGGATCTGCTGGAACTTGATCCCGACCTTCTCGGCAAGCTGCTGCTGGGTCATGCCCACCATCCAGCGACGATGGCGGATGCGTTTGCCTACGTGAACGTCAACGGGGTGTTTCACGACGCTCTCCTCTCGTGTTTCCGTAACCAGTTCTCGATGTCCCGTTGACCTTGCGGCACCCCACAACACCTTGTGGCGAGTGCCGCTCAACTCATGCGACAGTCGGGAGTTAGCGCGTCGCGCACGGGGATCAATACCCTGGTGGACGACCTCCCGGACAGAAAGCGCCGGTTACCTCGGAACGTGCGCTGGCTTCAGTATACTCGCGCCTTGCGTGCATTGCAACGTTTCTGCACTGGAAGCCGCGCGCGGCCGGTCCTAGGCTGGGGCGGTTGAGCGTATCCCGGCGGGAGAGACATGAAAGCGGCACGCGTAGAGAACTTTGGCGATCCCCCCGTCCTCGCGGAAATCGAAAGCCCCTCGCCCGGCCCCGGGCAGGTGCTGGTGCGGATCGCGGCCTGCGGTCTGAATTTCGCCGACCTGCTGATGATCGACGGCAAATACCAGGACACGCCCGAGCCGCCCTTCACGCTAGGCATGGAAATCGCGGGCATCGTGGAGGGCCATGGCGAGGGCGTGGCGCTACCTGCCATCGGCACGCGCGTCGCGGTCTTCGCGGGCTCCGGCGGGCTGGCGGAATACGGCGTCTTCGACGCCGCGCGCTGCGTTCCGATCCCCGACACCATGAGCTTCGAGGAGGCGGCGGGGTTCCTCGTGGCCTATGGCACCAGCCACCTTGCCCTGACCCGCCGCGCCCGGCTGCGGGACGGCGAGCGCCTGCTGGTCCTCGGCGCCTCCGGGGGCGTCGGGCTGACGGCGGTGGAACTGGGGGCCGCGATGGGCGCCGAGGTGATCGCCGTCGCGCGCGGCTCGGACAAGCTGGCGGCGGCGAAGGACGCCGGGGCACACCACCTGCTGGACGCGCGGACGGCCGACCTTCGCGCCGAGGTCAAGGCGCTGGGCGGCGCGGACGTGGTCTATGACGCGGTCGGCGGCCAGATGTTCACCGACGCGATGCGCGCCACCAATCCCGAGGGCCGCATCCTCGTCATCGGCTTCGCGAGCGGACAGCTGCCGCAGATCGTGCCCAACCACCTCCTGGTCAAGAATATCGACGTCATCGGCTTCTACTGGGGCGGTTACATGCGCTTTGGCGCCGCGCACCTCGCGGACAGTCTCAAGGCACTGATGGACATGTACGAGGCAGGACGGATAAGGCCCCATGTCGGCGCGACGCGTCCGCTTGACCGCAGCGCCGAGGCGCTGGACCTGCTGCGCGACCGGGCGGTCGCCGGCAAGGTCGTCGTGACGATGGACGGCTGACGATAAACGGCTGACGATGAATGACGGACGGGCGTCACATTCCGCGATAGGCCTGCCGGATGCCCTCGGTCAGTGCGTCGACGGGCGCGCCGCGGGCCAGTTCGGCACGATAGAGTTTGATCCCGATTTCCGGCAGGTTGGGCAGAGCGCCGTTGTGGTCGATCCGCTCCACATAGGGTGGCTCGGCGCCCTCGATGCAGGCATGGACGGCCAGATCGGCGGAGACCGAGGCCTCGACCGTGCGGATGGAGTCGCTTTCGACGGCCATTTCCCATGAGATCGCGGCCCGGTCCAGCGCGTCCTGAACGCCGCGCCGGAAGATACAGGCATGCTCGAAGGCCAGCCGCAGGGGGCGCTGTTTCCAGACCTGGCCGCCCTCGGCCCCGACCCAGACGAGCGAACGGGTGATCAGCGTCTCGCCGCCGGCGGTGGTTCCATCCGCGGTCGTGAGAATCACGTCGAGCTCACCACGCGCGAACATCGTCTTCAGCCGCGAGGTATAGGACGACACCAGTTGCACGCGCATGCGCGGAAAATCGGTGTTGAACCGTTGCAGGACCTGCGGAATGGCCGGATAGACGACGTCATGGGGCACGCCCAGCGTGATCTGGCCGGTGTAGTCCTTCGCGGTCAGTCGGCCCAGCACCTCGTCATTGAGGTCCAGAAGCCGCCGCGCGTAACCCAGCATCTGTTCGCCCGCGCCGGTCAGCGCCAGACGCCGGGCGCTGCGGTCGAAAAGCGCTACCCCGATGCTTTCCTCCAGCCGCTTGAGCTGCATCGAGACAGCCGACTGCGTGAGGTTCAGAAAGCCGGACGCCTTGGTGACGCCGCCCGCATCGACGACGGCCACGAAGGCGCGGATGGCGGTCAGATCGAGATTTCGGGGCATAACATCACCGTTCGTGATTCATTTCATCAAAACCATTCACTTTTAACATGTCGTGCCTCGCACCATGTATCAAGCACTGAAATGAGTAGTCCAATTGTGTTCAAGGAATAGAAAGGTAACGCCATGGCACATATCGCTTCGCGCACTCTGTCCCCCGCCGGGCGCTCCGCCGTCGGCCCCGCGCTCTTCACCCGCATCGCCGTGGCCTTCGCCGTATGGCGTCAGCGCCGCGCGCTCGCCGGCCTGCCCGATCATCTGCGTCGGGATGTCGGCCTGACCGATGCCGAGATCGACCGGGAGGCACGCCGGCACCTGTGGGACGTCCCGGATCACTGGCGCTTCTGACGCCACCAGCACGACCCGCGCGCCACCGATAGAAAAAAACTATCGCGCCGGAGAGCCACCTCCGGCGCGTCTTTCTTGAAAATGCCGCCATCCTCGCCAATATCACACCATGAGACGGCTCGGGTCCCGATGCGGGGGCCGACCCGATCCAAAGTGTTTCTATTGGAGGGATACATGGCAGAGTATCAGACGATCCGGTCCCGCGCCCTTGGCGTCGATCAGGCCCGGATCGACGAGGGCCTTCGCGCCCACATGAACAAGGTCTACGCGACCATGTCGGGCGGCATGCTGATTACCGCCGCCGCGGCATGGGCGATCGCGAACCTTGCCGTCACGTCCGACCCCACCGGCGCCACCGTGGCGCTGCGCGAGGGCCAGTACCTGACGGGCCTGGGCGAGGCGCTGTACGCCACGCCGCTGCGCTGGGTGGTGATGTTCGCACCGCTCGCGTTCATCCTCTTCGGCTGGGGCGCTCTGATGCGCCGTGGCTCGGCAGCTGCCGTAAGCTTCGGCTTCTTCGCGTTCGCGGCCGTCATGGGCGTGTCGATGAGCTCGATCTTCCTGGTCTTCACGTCCTACTCGATCGTGCAGACCTTCCTCGTGACCGCCATCGCCTTCGCGGCCCTCAGCCTCTGGGGCTACACCACGAAGCGCGACCTCAGCGGAATGGGCACGTTCCTCATCATGGGCGTGATCGGCCTGCTGGTGGCGATGGTCATCAACATCTTCCTGCAGTCGGCGCCGATGATGTTCGCGATCTCGGCGATCGGCATCCTGATCTTTGCCGGCCTGACCGCGTTCTACACGCAGCAGATCAAGAGCGATTATGTCGCCCACGCCGTGCACGGCGATCAGGATTGGCTGGACAAGGCCGCCATCGACGGCGCGCTCAGCCTCTACATCAGCTTCCTGAACATGTTCCAGTTCCTGCTAATGTTCATGGGGCAACAGGAATAGCGACGGCATCCGCCGCTGATGCATCGAAGGGCCGGGGGTTTCTCCGGCCCTTTTTTCTTGTCCGCCGCCCCGATATGACCCGGGCATGGCCCCGTGATCGGCTGTCATGAAAACTTCATGGGACAGGCTGCGTGGCAACGCCATATTCGCTGCGATGCGTGCCCGGGGGACCACAAGGCCATGGCTGAGACAGGACTGAACCCGGACGCCGACGCCGCTCCTCCGCAGATGGCGGAGCTTTTTCGCGTCTTCGGCCGCATCGGCCTTCTGTCCTTCGGCGGCCCTGCTGCGCAGATCGCGCTGATGCACAAGGAACTGGTCGAGGAGCGCGGCTGGCTCACCGAAAAGCAGTACCTGCAGGCGCTCAGCTTCTGCATACTGCTGCCGGGCCCCGAGGCGATGCAGCTTGCCACCTATGCCGGCTGGCGCATGGCGGGCGTGGCTGGCGGGCTGATCGGCGGGCTGCTCTTCGTGATCCCGGGGGCCGTGGTGATCCTCGCGCTTGCCGCGCTCTACGCCGTCTACGGGAACGTTCCACTGGCCGAGGCGCTGTTTCTCGGGATCAAGGCCACCGTCATCGTCATCGTGGCCCAGGCGCTTCTCAGGCTCGGCGCGAGGGCCCTGTCCGGCGCGCTGGCCTGGGCGCTGGCCGTGGCTGCTTTTCTCGGGCTCTTCGTGCTGCAACTCCCCTTCCCGCTGATCGTCATCGGCGCGGCATTGATCGGGGCCGTCGCGGCGACGGGATCGGCGTCGGTCGCCTCCGCCCCCGGCATACCGCTGTCGGGGACGCTGCGCACTGTCGCGCTGTGGGGGGCGATCTGGCTCTTGCCGCTCGCGGCGCTTTGGGCCGTGGCGCCGGGCGGGATCCTGGCCGAGGTGGGACTTTTCTTCGCGAAGCTCGCGGTCGTCACCTTCGGCGGCGCCTATGCGGTGCTCGCCTGGATGGTGCAGGAGGTCGTGCAGGATTTCGGCTGGCTCACCACGGCGCAGATGATGGACGCGCTGGGGCTGGCGGAGACCACGCCGGGCCCCCTGATCCTGGTGACGGAGTTCGTGGGCTTCCTCGCGGGGGTGCAGGCGGGTGGCCTCTGGATGGGCCTCGCTGCCGCTCTGGTGACGCTCTGGGTGACCTTCGCGCCCTGTTTCCTGTGGATCTTCGCCGGTGCGCCATACGTGGAATGGATCGCCACGCGCCCACGCCTTCAGGCAGCACTCGACGCCATCACGGCGGCCGTGGTGGGCGTGATCGCCAACCTCTCGCTTTGGTTCGCGCTTCATGTCGTCTTCGGCGAGGTGACCCGGACAGGGAGTCCCGGGGGTGTCGGCCTGTGGCTGCCGCAGGCGGCAAGCGTGGACATCGGTGCGGTGCTGCTCACCGGGCTTGCGGCGGCGCTGATGTTCTGGCGGCGGCTCGATCTTCTGGTGGTGCTGCCCCTGATGGCGCTGGCGGGGCTGGGCTGGAGCCTCGCCACAGGTGCCATCTGAAGACACCGGCACGCGTTGCGTTTTGACGGTTGACTCGCGCCCGCGCTCGGTTAGAACGCGCAGTCTCAGAGATATCATGCGTCCGGGCCAGAGCGCTCGACGCCCCGACAATAGCCCGAGGAGCCTGGACCATGGCCAAGCCGACCACCATCAAGATCCGCCTGAACTCGACCGCGGGGACCGGGCATTTCTACGTGACCAAGAAGAACGCGCGCACGATGACCGAGAAGATGAGCGTACGAAAGTACGATCCCGTCGCGCGCAAGCACGTCGAATACAAGGAAGGCAAGATCAAGTAATCGCCTTCCGTTTTCCGACTGTCAGGGCCGCGCAAGAGATTGCGCGGCCCTTTTTCTTGTCCACGTTTCACTCGAGGCCCCGTGATTTTCACACAAGGCCCCGTGATGCTGTCAGAGATCACGCTTCGTCCGACCACCGCGCGGGATCTGCCGCGCATCGACGCGCTCTTGTCGGAGAGCTATCCGGCACTGCTGAAGCCGGATTATCCGCGCTCAGAGCTCGAGCGTCTCGCCCGGCTCGGGGTCAAGCACTCGCACCCCCGGCAGCGCCGCCTTCAGCGCATCGGCCGACTGTTCCAGGAGCGGGAAGGTCCGGTAATGCACCGGAATGACCGTCTGGAACCGGAACAGCCTGGACGCGGCATAGGCGGCGCGCTTCATGTCCATCGTGAAATGCCCGCCCGCGCAGAGGATCCCGATCTCGGGCGCGTGCAGGTCCTGCAGGACGGACATGTCGGCCATCACGTCGGTGTCGCCCGAGACGTAGACGCAACGCCCCTCGCCCGCGATCATGTAACCGGCCTCTGCGCCCGTATAGACCGGTCCGTCATCGATCATGAGCGATGAGGAATGCGAGGCGGACACCATCGTCACGGCCACATCGCCGATCCCGACCGTGCCGCCCTTGTTGAAGCCCACGGTCTCGACCCCCCGCTCGGAGGCACCCCACCAACCCATGAGGTCGGCGATCCCGTAGACCGGGATGCCAAGCTCGCGCGCCAGTTCCGGCACGCCGCTGACATGGTCGAAATGCCCATGGGTCACGAGAATGGCCGTCGCGCCCGCGAGGACCTCCTCGCGCCTCTCGTTCGGAAACATCGGATTGCCGTCGATCCACGGATCGATCAGCAACACCTGCCCCGCGATCTCGAGCCGGATGCTCGCGTGGCCAAGCCAAGTATATTTCATGAAAGAAGCCCTCCCCGACGACCTGTCAGGGAGAGCTTATCCCAACCCGGCGGCGCATGGCAAAGACCGATGCGCGCGACGACGGCTCCGTCAGCGGATGGTGACGGCGAAGGGCGAGGTGTTGGCGGTTGCTGCCTTGGGCGCTTCCTCGGCGGCGTCTTCCTCGTCGAGGTGACGGGCCAGCATCCGCGAGAAGAGGATCGCGAAGCCACCGGCAAGTGACACGCCCACGACGGTGTCCCACGGCGCACTGAGCCCGCGCATGGTGAGTTGCGGCAAAATGACGAGGCACGAGGCCACGAATCCGAGAAGGCCGGGAAAGATGATCGACAGCCAGATCTTGATCGTACGTTCCATATCGCGTCCCTAAATATGAAATTCCTGTGCGTCGGCAGACGCTTTATGAGAAGCAGGATGTGCCGAGAATCCGGACTGAAATAAGGCATGGACCAGACCATTTTCGATCCAATTGACGCCTATTGTGAGCGGCTTGGGCCGGGTCTCTGGGCCGAGCCGCTGAACGCGGTGACGAACCTCGCCTTCCTCGTCGCGGCGCTGTTCTGCGCGCGGAGACTCGGGCATCCCCCGGCGCCGCTGGGCATGGCGCTGGTGGTCGTCCTCGCGGCGATCGGGGTGGGCTCGGGCCTCTTTCATACCTTCGCAAACGGGCTCACGGCGCTGCTCGACGTGCTGGCGATCGCCGCATTCATCTTCGTCTACGTCTTCGCCGTGAACCGCCATGTACTTGGCTGGCCGCGTGGCTGGGCCTGGGCGTCGATGCTGGCGCTCGCGCCCTATCTCGCGGTGGCCACCACGGGCTTCGCCGCGCTGCCCGGCTTCGACATCTCGGCCGCCTACTGGTCGGTCGCCGCGCTGATCGCCCTCTATGGCGTGACCCTGTGGCAGCGCAGACCCGGTTTCGCGCGCGGCCTGCTGATCGGCGCGACCATCCTGAGCCTGTCGATCACGGCGCGCTCCGTCGATCTGAGCCTCTGCGCGGCATGGCCCCGCGGCACCCATTTCCTGTGGCATGTCCTGAATGCCGTCATGCTGGGCTGGATGATCGAAACCTATCGCCGCGCCGTTCCCCCCGCGCCGCTTGCAGCGGCACCGCCACGGGGCTAAACCGCGCGCGGATCACCACCCCACTCGCACCGACGGAGGACGTCGCCCATGTCCATCGACACGACCACGGCCGCCAAGGTGGCCAAGCTCGCCCGGATCCGGGTCGACGACGAAGACCTCCCGGCGCTGGCGCAGGATTTCAACGCGATCCTCGGCTTCATCGAGCAGTTGGGAGAACTGGATGTCGACGACGTCGAGCCGATGACCAGCGTCACGCCCATGCGGCTGCCGCGGCGCGAGGACGTGGTCACCGATGGCGGTCAACAGGCAAAGATCCTCGCCAACGCGCCGGATGCGCGCGAAGGCTTCTTCGCCGTGCCCAAGGTGGTGGAGTAAGGGGCTGACATGACCGATCTGAACGCATTGACCATCGCCGAGGCCCGCGACGCGCTCCGCAAGGGCGAGGTGACGAGTGTCGAGCTGACCGAGGCGTGCCTGAAGGCCATCGAAGGCGCCGATGCTCTGGGCGCGGTGGTGCACAAGACCCCCGAGATCGCGCGCCAGCGTGCCGCCGCCGCGGATGCGCGCATCAGGGCGGGCGACGCGCCCTCCATGTGCGGTATCCCCGTCGGCATCAAGGACCTCTTCTGTACCGAGGGCGTGGCCAGCCAGGCGGGATCGAAGATCCTCGAGGGCTTCCGTCCCGAATACGAGTCCACCGTCTCCGCGCAGCTGCGCGACGCGGGCGCGGTGATGCTGGGCAAGCTCAACATGGACGAATTCGCCATGGGCAGCTCGAACGAGACCAGCGTCTACGGCAACGCGGTCAACCCGTGGCGCGCCGGGAACTCCGAGGCGGCGCTGACGCCGGGCGGTTCCTCGGGCGGGTCCGCCGCCGCCGTCGCCGCCGATCTCTGCCTTGGCGCGACGGGCACCGACACCGGCGGCTCGATCCGGCAACCGGCGGCCTTCACGGGCACGGTTGGCCTCAAGCCCACCTATGGACGCTGCTCGCGCTGGGGGATCGTGGCCTTCGCCTCCTCCCTCGATCAGGCGGGACCGATGACGCGCACGGTCCGTGACGCCGCGATCATGGGCGCCGCGATGATGGGCCACGACCCGAAGGATTCGACCTCCGCCGATCTGCCCGTCCCGGATTTCGAGGCCATGCTCACGGGCGACATCCGCGGCAAGGTCATCGGCATTCCCGGGGAATACCGCATGGACGGCATGCCCGGTGAGATCGAGACGCTCTGGACCCAGGGCATCGAGATGCTCAAGGACGCGGGCGCCGAGCTGCGCGACATCACGCTGCCGCACACGAAATACGCCCTGCCCACCTATTACGTGATCGCACCCGCCGAGGCGTCATCGAACCTCGCGCGGTATGACGGGGTGCGCTACGGCTACCGCGCGACGCTCGAACAGGGCGACGGCGTGACGGAGATGTACGAGAAAACCCGCGCGGAGGGCTTCGGCGACGAGGTCAAGCGCCGGGTGATGATCGGGACCTACGTGCTGTCCGCGGGTTTCTACGACGCCTATTACAACCGCGCCCGCAAGGTCCGTGCGCTGATCAAGCGCGACTTCGAGACCGTCTTCGCCGAGGGCATCGACGCGATCCTGACCCCCGCGACACCCTCCGCGGCCTTCGAACTGGGGCAGCAGCATGTCGACCCGGTCGAGATGTATCTCAACGACGTCTTCACGGTGACGGTGAACCTCGCCGGTCTGCCTGGCGTCGCCGTGCCCACGGGTCTGGACGCGCGCGGCCTGCCTCTCGGTCTGCAACTGATCGGCCGACCCTGGGAAGAGGGGGAGTTGCTGAACACCGCCTACGCGCTGGAGAAAGCCGCGGGGTTTGTGGCGAAACCCGCCAAATGGTGGTAGAAGTGCCCAAAGAACGATAACGGGGCTGAGCGATGAACTGGACCGGGCAGGCGCGGCGCATGGGCTGTTCCGTCGCGATACTGGCACTTGCCGCATGTGGAACCGGGCCGGCGCCCAGTGACGTGGCGCAAGGCGTGGGCTTTCAGGATTACCAGGAATACCAGACGCGCCGCGCAGCACTTCGTGAGCCGCCGGCGGCGCCCGTGACGCCGCAGACCGCCCTACCGCCCGCCGAGGTGGTCGCCGAACCCTTCGCGCCGCCTCCCGCGGGCACGCAATGGGCTGCCACGGACCCCGCTCCGGCGACCGGCGACTCCGTGGATGTGGCGCGCATCGCCGCCGGTGCCATAGCGGAAGTCGAAGGGGGCAACCCCGCCCCCGCAGCAGCCCCGCAGCAGATGGCCACCGCGCCCTCCGCCGACAATTTCGTGGCCCCGCCGCTGCCAGAGGGGATGTCGGTTCTGGGGGCGACTGTCGTGGCCTTCGCGCTCTCGACCGATCATGCCGTCGGGCAACGGGTCTATTCCCGCTTTCCGTTCCGCCTCGGACGCCCCGAAGTCCGGTGCTCGGATTTCCGCACCACCGACCTCGCCCAGGACTGGTTCCTGACCAATGAAGGCCCGGAACGGGATCGCGCGGGGCTGGACCCCGACGGAGACGGCTTCGCCTGCAACTGGTCGCCCGAGCGCTACCGCGCCGACGCCCGCGCCGCCACGCAGCAGCCCTTCGGCAGCTTCCAGGACGGGTGAGCCGCTCGCCCAATCACGGGCCGCGACGCGACGGGTTACGCCCCGAACTGGTGGTTCTCCACTACACGGCCATGTCCGACGCGGCCGCCGCCGAGCGTGCCCTGTGCGACCCGGCGCGCGAAGTCTCCTGCCACTGGCTGGTCGCGCGGGACGGCAGCGTGACGGCGCTCGTGGACGAAGACAGACGCGCCTGGCATGCCGGGGCCGGCAGCTGGCGAGGTCGCGCGGACGTCAATTCCCGTTCGATCGGGATCGAACTGGACAATGACGGCGCCTCGCCCTTCGCCGCACCGCTCATGGACGCGCTCGAGCGCCTGCTGGGCGATATCCTCGCGCGGTGCGACATTCCCGCCTCTGGCGTGATCGGACATTCCGACATGGCACCGGGCCGAAAACGCGACCCCGGACCCCGCTTCGACTGGCGCAGGCTCGCCCGGGGCGGCCTCGCGGTCTGGCCCGAGCAGGTCGAATCCGGGCGCACCCGGCCCGACATGGCAGTCTTTCGGGCCCACGCGATGGCTTTCGGCTATCCCGACGTGGCCGACGATCTGCTGCTCGAGACCGTGCGCCTGCGGTTCCGCCCGGCCGCGCGCGGGCCTCTGGACGCCACGGATTGCGCCATCGCCGCCGCGCTGGCGCATGCTTGACCCGATCGGTTCGAAAGCATAGGTGCAGCTTGCGCGGAAGGCCGGATGGCCGCGGGCCGCAAGGTTCGAGGAAAGTCCGGACTCCCTGAAGCAACGGTGCCGGGTAACGCCCGGGCGGAGCAATCCGACGGAAAGCGCCACAGAGATCAGACCGCCTTGCATGCAGGGCGAAGGTGAAACGGTGGGGTAAGAGCCCACCGCGCCCCCGGCAACGGGGGTGGCATGGCAAGCCCCACCGGGAGCAATGCCGAATAGGGACCGCATCATGGGGCGCTTCACCCCCGCGGTCCGGGTTGGCAGCTCGAGGCGTCCCGGCAACGGGTCGCCCAGAGGAATGGTCATCCACGGGGGACAACCCCCGGGACAGAATCCGGCTTACAGGCCTTCCGCGCAGTTTTTCGATCTTTTCAGGATGATCCAGAAGGAACGCCTTCGGCGTACGCCTTTTGCCTCGCCCGCCCGGTACCGGGCCAGGCTCGATCATGCCTCCGGCGGGAGGTTTTCTGCCAGAATGAAGGGGCAGGCCTCACACCCCTGACCCGGCCGTATCCATGAACCGCGGACCGCAACCGGGTCAGGGGGCTTCACCCTGGACGCCGGGTCGCTCTCCAGCTACCGGCGCAACTCCATCTCTAATCGACCTTGGTTAACGAAACCCTTCGCATCCCTTCATCCTGGAGAAAAACTCCGGGGGAGCGAAGCGTGGGGGCAGAGCCCCCGGGCGCGCGGCCGAGCAGCTCCCGGAACGGGGGCTCGAGGACGCGCGCTACCCCCGGCGCGACGCGAAGAAGTCCCGCAGAAGCGCGGAGGTCTCCGCCTCGCCGATCCAGCCATAGACGTCCGGTTTCCAATGGGCCTGCGGATGGTCGAAGACCCTGGGACCGCCAGCCACCCCGCCCGACTTGGGATCGGACGCGCCGTAGTAGAGCCGCGAGAGCCGTGCGGCGGCAATCGCCCCCGCGCAGGCCGGGCAAGGCTCCAGCGTCACCCACAGATCGCAGCCCGTCAGCCTTTCGGTGCCCAGCGCCGCGCAGGCCGCGCGGATGGCCAGCATCTCGGCATGGGCGGTGGGGTCGGTCAATTCGCGCATCCGGTTGCCGGCACGCGCGATGACCTCGCCGTCGCACACGATCGCGGCGCCGACGGGAACCTCTCCCCTGCCGGCCGCTGCGCGCGCCTCTTCGAGGGCCACGTCCATGAAACCGCGAAAATCGCTCATGATGTCCCTCTTGGCGCTTTTCGCGGCGCTGTCAAACCGCTAGGCCGGTGCCATGTCTGACGGAGATCGCATTGCCAAGGTTCTGAGCCGCGCCGGGGTCGCCTCCCGCCGCGAGGCGGAGCGCATGATCGCCGAGGGCCGGGTCAGCGTGAACGGCGCCCGGATCGACAGCCCCGCGCTCAACGTGACGCCGGCCGACCGGATCGCCGTGGACGGCAAGCCCGTCGAGGCGCCGGACCGTCCTCGGCTCTGGCTCTATCACAAGCCTGCGGGGCTGGTGACCTCGGCCGCCGACGAGAAGGGGCGCAGAACCGTCTTCGACGCCCTGCCCGAGGGCATGCCGCGGGTGATGACCATAGGAAGGCTCGACCTGACGTCCGAGGGGCTGCTGCTTCTGACCAATGATGGCGGGATCAAGCGGCAGCTGGAACTGCCCAGCACCGGCTGGCTTCGCAAGTACCGGGTCCGCGTCAAGGGCGCACCGGACGAGGCCCAGCTCGAACCGCTCAGAAAAGGCATCGAGGTGGAGGGCGTCCGTTACCTTCCGATGCAGGTCACGCTCGACCGGCAGCAGGGCGCGAATGCCTGGCTGACGATCGGCCTGCGCGAGGGCAAGAATCGCGAGATCCGGCGCGCGATGCAGGCGCTCGGCCTCGAGGTGAACAGGCTGATCCGGGTCTCCTTCGGTCCCTTCCGCCTCGGCACGCTCGCCGAAGGCGCCGTGGAGGAGGTGCGGCCGCGCGTCATGGCAGACCAGCTTGGCATGCCGGAGCTTGTCGAAGGCCATGCCGACCCTTCGAAATCACTCCGCAAGCCTAAGGGCGGTCCGCCCCGCCGCCCTGGCCGCCCTCGCCCGCCTCGGGGCTGATGGAATAGCGTTCGATCAGCTTCGCTTGGCTCATGAACACCGCGAAGAGGAAGGCGGGCAAGCCGAAGGTCTCGAAGGTGACCCAGAACTCCGTCGATTGCGTGCGCCAGACGATTTCGTTCAGCACCGCCATGAAGGCGAAGGCGCCGGCGATGCGCCTGGTCATGATCATCCAGCCCTCCTGCCGCATCGGCAGAAGCTCTCCCATCAGGAACTGAAGCCAGGATTGGCCGCGCGCGAGCCCGATCCCCAGCATGGTGGCGAAGAAGCCGTAGACCAGCGTCGTCTTCATCTTGAAGAACCGCTCGTCGTTGAGCCAGACGGTGAGCCCGCCGAAGACCACGACCATCAGCGCGGTGAAAACCTGGATGCGGCTGATCTTGCCGGTCAGCTTCCATAGGATCGCGATGGAGGCCAGCAGGATCGGCACGAAGGCCGCGGTCACGATGATGAAACCGTCGTATTGTGTGCTGCCGACACTCAGGCTCGCGTCCTGGAACCGCATGTAGGCGATGAAGAACAGGATCGGCGGCCCGAGCTCCAGCCCGGATTTCAGCCATGGATTGATCGCTTTTTCCGACATGACGGTCCCTTATCCCCCCACCTCAACTATCACCGCGCCCGCCGCGATCAACCCCATGAGCGCCGCGCGCACCGGCCCGACCTGTTCCTTGAGGAACAGCCAGCCGATCAGCGCTGCGAAAACCGTGGAGGTTTCGCGCAGCACCGCCGCCTCGCCCACCTGGTCGAGCCGCGTGGCCAGCATGATCGAGCCGAAGCTCGCGAAGGCTATAAGCCCGCCGACGATGCCGCGAAACGCCAGCGGCCCGAGCGTGGGCTTGTCCTCGAGCCGCCGGTAGAAGGCCGCGGCGAGAAACGGGTAGAGCAGCCCGTCGATGAAGAAGAACCACGCGAGGAAGGTGAAGGGATCGGCCGTCGCGCGGATGCCATAGGCGTCGAAGGTGGTGTAAAGCGCCACGAAAAGCCCCGTCAGCACCGCGAACCAGAGCGCCGGGATCAGCGTCTCGCGCGCCACGGTGATCCGAGCCATGTTGTAGAGTGCAAGCCCGTAGAGCCCTGCCAGCAGCACCGCGACGCCCAGCCACTGGATGCCGCTGAACGTCTCGCCGAACAGAAACCAGGCCCCGATAACCGTGAAAAGCGGGCCCGTGCCGCGCATCACCGGGTAGACCACCGTGAAGGCCCCGCGCCGGTACGAGGCGAGCACTGCCCATTTGTAGAGCGCATGGATGACGAAGACGCCCGCGAAGATCGGCCACATGTGCGGCTCGGGCCATGGCACGATGAACAGCGCGAAGGGCGCGGCCATCAGACCGTAGGACGCGTCGATCGCACCCCGCGCCAGCAGCGGGTCGTGCCGGCCTTTCTGGAGCGCGCCGAAGACCGCGTGCAGAACCGCCGCCAGAAGCGCGAGGAAGAGCGCGGCGCGCGCGCCCTCCGCTGTCCCCTCGATCGAGATGAGCCAGTCGCTCACGTTGCGGGCCGGGACGCGATCAGCGGTCCAGCCCGACAAGGGCGGCGGCGAAGTCCTCGGGGTCGAACGGGGCGAGATCGTCGATCTGCTCGCCCACGCCGATGGCATGGATCGGCAGGCCAAACCGGTCGGCCAGCGCCACCAGCACCCCGCCCCGCGCGGTGCCGTCGAGCTTGGTCATCACGAGGCCCGAGACATCCGCCATCTCCTGGAAGGTCTTGACCTGGCTGAGCGCGTTCTGACCTGTGGTCGCGTCCAGCACGAGGATCGTGTTGTGCGGCGCGTCCGGGTCCTTCTTGCGGATGACGCGGACGATCTTGGCCAGTTCCTCCATCAGGTCGGCGCGGTTCTGCAAGCGGCCGGCGGTGTCGATCATCAGGAGGTCGGCACCCTCGGCTTCCGCCTTGCCCATCGCATCGAAGGCGAGCGCGGCGGGGTCCGAGCCCTCCGGCGCGGTCAGGACGGGCACGCCCGCGCGTTCCCCCCAGATCTGCAGCTGTTCGACGGCCGCGGCGCGGAACGTGTCGCCGGCGGCGATCACCACGGTCTTTCCGGCGGCCTTGAACTGGCTGGCGAGCTTGCCGATCGTCGTGGTCTTGCCCGATCCGTTGACGCCCACCACCAGCACCACCTGCGGCTTCTTCGGATAGAGCGGCAGGGGACGGGCGACGGGTTCCATCACCCGCGCGATCTCGGTTGCCAGAAGCTCCTTGATGTCGGCGGCGCTCATCATCCGGCCGTAACGGCCCTCGGCCATGTTGGCGGTGACGCGCATGGCCGTTTCCACGCCCATGTCGGCGCTGATCAGAAGCTCCTCGAGCTGTTCGAGCATCTCGTCGTCGAGCGCCCGGCGCGGGGCGGAGGGGCTGCGCCCCATCAGACGACCGAGCAGACCCGGACGTGCCCCGTCGTCCTGCGCGGGCGCCTTCTCCCCGGTGTCGGGGCGCAAGGCCTCCGGCGTCAGGTCGGGCGCGGGCGAGGGCGGCGCGCGTTCCGGCTCTGGCTCGGGTTCGGGCGCCGGGGCCGCCTCGCCGGGATGAGCCGTCTCATCCTCTGCAATCGCCGGCGGCTCGGGCTCGGGCTCGGTGGCGGGGGCAGGCTCGGCTTCGCGCTCGCGGCCGGGCTCGGGTCTGGTTTCCGGAACGGGCTCGTGCCGCGCGTCTGTCGCCGCCTCCCGATGCTCCTGCGTTGCCTCAGCTGCCTCCCCGGCGCCCTCCTCGATGATCGCGTCCAGCCCCTCGTCGAGCCTGGAGGAGGATTTGAACATGCGATCCTTGAGCTTGCGGAAGAAGGACATGGGCGGAGGGGCCTTTCGTTCACCAATGCGACCCACCTAATACGCCGCGCCGGGCGATGGAAGTGTGCGTCCCTTCCCCGGTGCCGCGCCCGGGGCTATGCTCCGACCGAACGAGAGGCAGAACGCGCATGCCGGTCATCGACAGATATGGGGCCAGATATGGGATCGCGACGCTGGTCCCCCTCACGCTCCTGATGCTGGGGGCCACGCTCTGGGGCGGGTATGCGGTGATGGCGCTTGTCTGGCTGACGCTCGTTGCGGGGCTGATGGACCAGTTGCTCGTGCAGCCCACGGGCAGCACCGGCGCGCAAATCCGCTGGCCCGACCGCCTGTCGGTCCTGCTGGCGCTGGGTCACCTCGCCGTCGTGCCGCTCGTCCTCGTGGCATTGTCGGGCACCGGCATGGGCCTCGGGCACAAGATCGCGCTTTTCGCCGCGACCGCCTCCTTCATCGGGCAGGTCAGCCACCCCAACGCCCATGAGCTGATCCACCGCAAGGGCCGCCTCCGCGCCGGGCTCGGCGCGCTCGTCTATGTCACGATGGGCTTCGGACACCATGTCTCGGCACACAGGCTGGTGCACCACCGCCACGTCGCGACGCCGGACGACCCCAACACGCCGCGCGGGGGCGAAAGCTTCTGGCGCTACCTGCCGCGCGCCTGGGCGGGCAGCTTCCGCGCCGGTCTGGCGGCTGAGGCGGCGCGGGTAAAGCGCGGCGCGGCACGGCTCAACCCCTATTGGGTCTGGACGGGCGGCGCGGCGATCACGGCGTTGCTCGCCACGGCGCTTGCCGGTCCGGCGGGCCTTGCCTGCCTTCTCGGGCTCTGGGTGCTGGCGGGCATGCAGATCCTGCTGTCGGACTATATCCAGCATTACGGCTTGCGCCTGCCGCTGCCCTCGGGCCGCCGCGAACCGGTCGGACCCCATCACAGCTGGAACGCGCCCCGGGGCTTTTCGAGCTACCTGATGATGAACGCGCCGTCCCATTCGGAACATCACCTTCACCCCGACCGGAGCTATGAGCAGCTGGCGGTGGACACGGACGCGCCCACCTTGCCCTGGTCCCTGCCCGTCATGGCGATGCTGGCGACGATCCCACCCGTGTGGCGAAGGGTCATGGACCGGCGCGCCGCGCGCGTGATGGCCGCAGCCGAGGCGCGCATCGCCGCCGCCGACCGCGCTGCCGCGTGACCTGAGCCGAAGGCGAGGCGAAGGAAATGCAGCCGCAGGCTGCGCCGTTGGACGGACCTAGAGGCGGAGGCCGTGGCGCCCCGCGAGATCGGTGAAGAACTGCCACGCCACCCGGCCCGAGCGCGCGCCGCGCGTGGCCTGCCATTCGATGGCCTCCGCGCGCAGGATCTCGGGCTCGACCTCGACCCCGTAGGCCGCGCAATATGCATCGATCATCGCGAGGTACTCGTCCTGCCCGCAGGGATGGAAGCCCAGCCAGAGGCCGAAGCGGTCCGAAAGCGACACCTTCTCCTCGGTCGCCTCCGACGGGCTGATCGCCGTTGCGCGTTCGTTCTCGATCATGTCGCGCGGCATCAGGTGGCGGCGGTTCGACGTGGCGTAGAACACCACGTTGTCGGGCCGCCCCTCGACGCCGCCGTCCAGCACCGCCTTGAGCGACTTGTAGTGCTGGTCGTCATGGCTGAACGACAGGTCGTCGCAGAAAAGGATCACGCGCACCGGAGCCTCGCGCAGCAGGTGCAGCAGCCGCCCGATCGTGGGCAGGTCCTCGCGCTGCATTTCCACCAGCACGAGGCCCGGTGTCTCGGCGGCGACCGCGCCGTGCACGGCCTTCACGAGCGAGGATTTCCCCATACCGCGCGCGCCCCAGAGCAGCGCGTTGTTTGCGGGCAGACCCTTCGCGAACTGGCGCGTGTTCTGCAACAACGTGTCCCGCGACCGGTCGATTCCCAGCAGGAGCGGCAGGTCGACCCGGTTCACCCGCGCCACCGGCTCGAGCCGGTCGGGATCCGCATGCCAGACGAAGGCCTCGGCCGACGTCCAGTAGGGCACCGTGGCAGGGGGCGGGCGCAGACGCTCAAGCGCCTCGGCAATCCGGTTCAGCGCGTCGTCGGACATGGGTTGTCTCAGAACTCCTCGTCTTCGTCGAGGATGCCTTCCGCGCGCAGACGGCGGTTGCGCTGGCGCTCCACCAGGCGGACGAGCTGGATCGAAATCTCGTAAAGCCCGTAGACCACCACGAAGAGGATGAGCTGCGTGATCACGTCCGGCGGCGTGAGGAGTGCCGCCAGCGTCAGGATGCCGACCACGGCCCATTTGCGCACGTTGCCCAGCCCCTCGGCGCTGACGAGGCCGGCCTTGCCCAGAAGCGTCAGAAGGACGGGAAGCTGAAAGCAGAAACCGAAGGCGAAGATGAACTTGAGAGCGAGGTCGGTCGATTCACGGATCGAGCCGAGAAAGACGGTGCGCAGCTCGGACGTGCTCTCGGAGACGGGCGGCGGCTCGTTGCCCAGAACCATGCTCGTCAGCATCGGGATCGCGTCCGCGAAGCCGATGAAGAAATTCATCGCAAGCGGCGTGACGACGTAATGGGCGAAGGACGCACCCATGAAGAACAGGACGGGCGAGGCGAAAAGGAAGGGCAGGATCGCGCCCTTTTCCGAGGCGTAGAGCCCCGGCGCCACGAACCGCCAGAGCTGATGCGCGATCACCGGGAATGAGACCGCGAAGCCCGCGATGATCGAGATGCGCACGAGCACGAAGAACTGCTCCTGCGGGGCGGTGAAGATCAGCTCGGGGCTCTGGCCGCGGGCCACGAGCACGTTGATCAGCGGCTGCTGGATGATGCCGAGGATCGGCTGCGCGACGGTGAAACAGGCCACCATGGCCACGACGAAGGCCAGGACCGAGCGGATCAGGCGCGTGCGGAGCTCCGCCAGATGCTCGATCAGCGGGGCGGAACTGTCCTCGATCTGGTCCTCGGCACTCATGGCGCGTCCGCTCCCGTGCGCGGCACGGCGTCGGCCGGCTCGGCGGTGGCTGCCGGCTTCGCCGGCTCCGGATCGGGCGCGACCTCGTTGGGCGCCACGGGGGCGTCACCGGCCTCCCGCTTGGCTTTCAGGTCGGCCGCCTTCGCTTTCGCCTGCTTGGCGGCCGCATCGCGTTTCTCGGCCGCGGCCCGCGTCTGGCTGCCTTCGGGGTACTTGTCGGGATCGATATCGCCGAACGCTTCCTTCAGCGCGTCGGTGCCCGCCTTGGCCGGGTTGCGCGTGTATCTGGCGGCATTCCGCAGGTCGCGGTTCAGGTCGGTCATGCCGCTCTCGTCGGCCGCCTCGTCCATCGCGCGCTGGAAATCCCGGGCCATGGCGCGGATGCGCCCGGTGAATTGCCCGAGCTTACGGAACATCACTGGCAGGTCCTTGGGACCAACCACGATCAGCGCGACCACGCCGATGACCAGCAACTCCATCCAGCCGATATCAGGCATGGCGGCCGCCTTTCGATGATGTCCCCCGGTGCACGGTCGGGCTGATCCGGGGTTGTTTACGCGTTGTCGCGTTCGCGCGGCGCGGCGGCGGGCGGCGTCACGTCACGCGCGTCCGAACCGTCGCCCGCCGTCCGGGTCGAGGCGTTCTCGATCTCTTCGGTCGAGTCCTTCACACCCCTCTTGAAGGCGGTGATCCCCTTGCCGACCTCACCCATGAGACTCGCGATCTTGCCGCGCCCGAACAGGACGAGCACCACGACCGCGATCAGCAACAGGCCTGCCGGTCCGATATTGTTGAGCATGTTCGTCTCCCTTTGCGGCGCGGATTGCGCATCTCACACCGCTTCTGACAGATATCTGTCTCCCATACCTATGGTCGCAACCCGGGAGATCAAAGCCCTAATGCTCGGGCGAGGGTGGTTTACAGGCTCACCCCCCCTGCCCGCAAGGGGCGATCCGCACCGGGAGGCCTCAATCGCGATGCGGAAAGACGAAACAGCGGTCGCGTCGCACGGTCAGCCACAGCGGCTTGCCGGGTTTCGGCAGAAAGACGCCGGGGACGGTCGCCCTGAGGATGCTGTCGTCGAAATCCATGAGGAACTCCACGAGGCTTTCGTGCCCCATGAAGCGCGCGCGCCGCACCACGCCGCGTGCCGGCACCCCGTCGAGCGGCGTGGGGTTCGGCCCCCGCCCGTTCCGGTCGAAGTCGATCTTGACGTGCTGGGGGCGAAAGACGATGTCGACCACGCTGCCGTCGGGATAGCCGGGGGCAAGGAATTCACCGAAGGGAGTCGTCGTGAGCGCGCCGCGGACGGTCCCGGTCACCACGTTGATATCGCTGAAAAACGCCGCTGCAGCCCGGTCGCAGGGCGCGTTGTAGACATTGTAGGGCGCGCCCACCTGCACGATCTTGCCGCCCCGCATCAGTGCGATCTGGTCGGCCATGCGCATGGCCTCCTCGGGTTCGTGGGTGACGAGCACCACCGCCGTGCCATCCTCCTTGAGGATCTCCAGCGTCTCGTCGCGAATCCCGTCGCGCAGGCGGTTGTCGAGGCCCGAGAACGGCTCGTCCATCAGCATGATGCGCGGGCGCGGCGCCATGGCCCGCGCCAGCGCCACGCGCTGCTGCTCGCCACCCGAAAGCATGTGCGGCGACTTGTCGGCATAGTCCTTCAGATCGACGCGCGCCAGAAGCGCGTTGACCCGCTCCCGCACCTCGGAACGGCTCCCGCTGAGGCCGAAGGCCACGTTCTGCCCCACGCTCAGATGCGGAAACAGCGCGAAATCCTGAAAGATCAGGCCTATGCCCCGCCGCTCGGGCGGCAGATGCAGCATGCCGTCCGACAGGACCTGACCATCGGCGACGATGCGCCCGGCCGCCTGCCTCTCGATGCCGGCGATCGTGCGCAGCACCGTGGACTTGCCGCAGCCGGAGGGCCCGAGAAGGCACAGGATATCTCCGGGCTTTACCGCGAAGGAGACGTCCCGCACCACGTCGCGGCCATCGAACTGGCAGCGGATGGCATCGACCTCGAGGCGGGGGGGCTGGGACATCAGGATGAATGACCGATCATTTCAATCGGGTTTCGCAGGTATCAGGCCCGCTCCGGGGTGGCAAGCAGTCCCGTCCGGACATGGCAGGGCGGGAGAAGGCACCGCGGAGCGATCGCGGTCCCGCCCCGCCTTGCCGAAACCTCTCAGATCGTGGCGTTGGTCTGCCCGCCATCGAGCAGGATGTTCTGCCCCACGATGAAGCCCGCATGCTGGGAGCACAGGAAAGCGCACATCGCGCCGAATTCCTCGATCGTGCCGTAACGGCCCGACGGGATGGTCTGGAGACGGATGCTGTGCGCCTCGTCCATCGAGACGCCCTGCGCCTTGGACACCGCCGATTCGAGCGCCGTGGCGCGGTCGGTGGCATGCGAACCCGGCAGCAGGTTGTTGATGTTCACGCCTTTCGACGCGACCTGCCGCGCCGTGCCCGCGACGAACCCCGTCAGGCCGGTGCGCGCCGCGTTCGACAGGCCCAGCGCGGGGATCGGCGCCTTGACCGATTGCGAGGTGATGTTGACGACGCGGCCCCAACCCTTTTCGATCATCGCAGGCATCAGCGCTGTCATCAGCGCGATGGGCGTCAGCATGTTGGCGTCAAGCGCCTTGATGAAATCCTCGCGGTCCCAGTCGGACCAGAGCCCCGGGGGCGGCCCGCCGGCATTCGTCACGAGGATATCGACCTCGCCCGAGGCGGCGAGAACCTGCGCGCGGCCTTCCTCGGTGGTGATGTCGGCGGCGACCGCCGTCACCTCGACGCCGTGTGTCTCCCGGATCGCCTGTGCCGTCTCCTCCAGCGCCTCGGCGCCGCGCGCGTTCAGGACCAGATCGACGCCCGCCTCCGCCAGTGCCTCGGCGCACCCGCGCCCCAACCCTTTCGACGAGGCGCATACCAGTGCGCGCTTTCCCTTGATGCCCAGATCCATGCCGGCCTCCCTGTCGGTTCGTTTCACCACAGATAGCAGCGCTCCGACTTGAGAACCAGCGCCGACAGGTTTCCATGGCGTTCGACGCAGGCCCGGAACTCAGCCGGTGCCGAAGAACTCCTCCCGCACGATCCGACCGTCCGCGACGTGGTAGATCGCCACCTCGCGCATGGGCATCCGCTCGCCCGTCGCCTTTTCGGTGGCGTCCATCTCGAAGATCACGGCGAAACGGTCATCGCCGTGCAGGAACGGTCCCTCGAGATCGGCCGAATGCACCTCGAACGCGCTGTCCCACCAGGCGTGCTTGGCCTTGATCCCGTCCACGCCCACCGTCTCCCGACCGGCGCCGGAGTAGTCGGCGGCTTCCACCGATACGGCCTGCGGGTGATAAAGCCTGTCGAGGTTCTCCAGTTCCTTGCCGGTCCTGCATCCCTCCACGAGGGCGTTGGCGATGTCCTGAAGTGTCATGGTCTCTCCTCCCGACTCATGTTCTTGAAATGTTCCAACCCTAACACGCGTCGTTGCCCGACCAAAGCGACGGTTTCATGACCCCGCGCTTGGCCGTTGCGGCCCCCTGCCCCCACGCTTATATGCCGGCCCATGCCCGACACGCTCCAGACCAACCGCCCCGACCTGCCGCCCGAGATCGCGCGGCGGCGCACCTTCGCGATCATCTCGCACCCGGACGCGGGCAAGACGACGCTGACCGAGAAGTTCCTGCTTTATGGCGGTGCGATCCAGATGGCGGGTCAGGTGCGCGCCAAGGGCGAGGCGCGACGCACGCGCTCGGACTTCATGAAGATGGAGCAGGACCGCGGAATCTCGGTCTCGGCCTCGGCCATGTCCTTCGATTTCGGGACCTGGCGCTTCAACCTCGTGGACACGCCCGGCCATTCGGATTTCTCCGAGGACACCTATCGCACGCTGACCGCCGTGGACGCCGCGATCATGGTGATCGACGGGGCCAAAGGCGTGGAAAGCCAGACGCGGAAACTGTTCGAGGTCTGCCGTCTGCGCGACCTGCCGATCCTGACCTTCTGCAACAAGATGGACCGCGAGAGCCGGGACACGTTCGAGATCATCGACGAGATCCAGGAAAACCTCGCCATCGACGTGACGCCCGCCTCCTGGCCCATCGGCATGGGACGCGATTTCCTTGGCTGCTACGATCTGATCCACGACCGGCTGGAGCTGATGGATCGCGCCGACCGCAACAAGGTCGCGGAGTCGGTGAAGATGCAGGGGCTCGACGATCCGAAACTGGCCGAGCACATTCCCGCCGCGCAACTGGCGCAACTCCGCGAGGAGGTCGAGATGGCGCGCGAGCTTCTGCCATCCATGGACCGCACCGCGTTCCACCAGGGCACGCTGACGCCGATCTGGTTCGGGTCGGCCATCAACTCCTTCGGGGTGAAGGAGCTGATGGACGGGATCGCCGAATACGGACCCGAACCGCAGGTGCAGAAGGCCGAGCCGCGCGAGGTCGCGCCGGAGGAAACCAAGGTCTCCGGCTTCGTGTTCAAGGTGCAGGCCAACATGGACCCCAAGCACCGCGACCGCGTGGCCTTCGTGCGCCTCGCCTCGGGGCATTTCCAGCGCGGCATGAAGGTGACCCATGTGCGCTCGAAGAAACTCATGGCGATCACCAACCCTGTCATGTTTCTCGCCTCCGACCGGGAACTCGCCGAGGAAGCCTGGGCGGGCGATATCATCGGCATCCCGAACCACGGGCAGCTCAGGATCGGCGACGCACTGACCGAAGGCGAGGCGCTGCGTTTCACCGGCATCCCTTCCTTCGCGCCCGAGCTTCTGCAATCGGCCCGCGCGGGCGACCCGATGAAAGCCAAGCACCTCGACAAGGCATTGATGCAATTCGCCGAAGAGGGTGCGGCCAAGGTCTTCAAGCCGCTGATCGGCTCGGGCTTCGTCGTTGGCGTCGTGGGCGCGCTGCAGTTCGAGGTGCTGGCCAGCCGGATAGAGCTTGAATATGGCCTGCCGGTCCGCTTCGAGCCGTCGCAATTCACCTCCGCCCGCTGGGTGTCGGGGCCGAAGGACAAGGTGGAGGCCTTCGCCGCCGCCAACAAGCAGCACATGGCCCAGGACAATGACGGCGACCCGGTCTACCTGACGCGGATGCAATGGGACATCGACCGGGTGGTGCGGGATTATCCCGACGTGACGCTCAGCGCGACGAAGGAGTTGATGGTCTGACCCATCAGAACCGCGTCCTGCCCACGGGCGAGTTCGTGGCCGACCCCGCGCGCGGGACCTTCACCGGGAATCGGGGGATCATCCATCGCCCCGACGGCACGCTCGGCACATCGCGGTGGAGCCACCGGCACTGGCTGATCTGCGCGCTCACCCATCCACGGGGCCGCTATCACGGACCGATGCCCGACCGGGGGTGGACGGCGCTGTTCTTCCTCGACGAGGCGGTGGCGCTTTCCGCAGGCCACCGGCCCTGCCACTATTGCCGGCGGGAGGCGTATCACGCCTACCGCGCGGCCTGGGCGGAGGCCTTCCGCGCCCCGCCCGACCGTATGGCGATGGACGGCGCGCTCCATGCCGCGCGCGTGACGCGGGCACGGGCGCAGATCCGGCATGAGGGCGATCTGGACGACCTGCCCGACGGTACGTTCATTCTGCATGATGGGCGCGCCTGTCTGGTGCTGCGGGATCGCCTGTTGCCATTCGCACCCTCGGGCTATCGGGGTGGAGTGCCCCGGCCATCCGGGCGCGAAACGATCCTGACGCCCGCGCCCAGCATCGCGGTGCTGCGCCATGGATACCGCCCGGCGCTGCATCCATCCGCCACAGCCGTCGCTTAACCGACCGTTAACCATGCGCTTGGGATTCTCGGCGCATGATGCGCCTCGTCCTCCTCGTGTTTCTGTTCATTCTTTCCGCCGGGCCGGCCTGCACTCCGCTGGCGCAGGGCGGCGTGGCACGGCTGCCGGCGACGGGCATCGACGGCGCATGGTCCCGGCAGGTCGTCGTCGCGGAGCACGGCCATACCGTAATGGTCGGACAGGTACTCATCCTGCGGCAGGCCGGGCGCAGCGCGATGGCGGTCGAAGTCGGACAGCTTCCCGACGGGGCAGCGGGGCGTCTTCGGATGGACAGCGCCTGGCATGAGGGGCGGAGGCTATCGTTCCGCACCATCCGACGCAACGAACCGTTCTGCACGGCCCCTGGCCGGTGCCAAGGGTTCCGGACGGGAACTTTCGCCCTGTCACGCGCCGAGTTCGATGCCGCCCTGCAATCGGGCCTGAGCGCCACGCTGATCGGCCCGGACGCGGTCGTGAAGGTGCATTTTCCGCCCGCCCTATTCGTCGAGGCGCGGGACCGGGCGCGGACCCTCCGTCTCTGGCCCTAACGCGCGGCCAGCAGCTCCGGCACATGCAGGCGGATCATCTCGTTGCTGTCGGCCACGCCCAGCTGCCGTCCCGCCGAAAAAGGCAGGTTGTTGTCGTTGCCGACAAGGATGTGTTCCGGCCCATCAAGAATGACGCTTTCTATCGTCACGAAGGGGAAGACGAAACGTCCCTCGGGCACATCCCCGTCCGTGGGCAACCGCGCAAGCCCCTCGGGATCGGCGATATCCATCAGGTCGATCTGCGCCAGTCGCGCCACATAGCCTTCCGCGTCGATCCGGGCCGTGTCGATCAGCGTTATGCGCTTGACCCGTGCGGGTGTGCGGAAACAGCCCTCGCTCTGGCCCTCCGCACAGGCGAGGCTCGGGTGCCCCTGCCCGGCATCGCGTTCGATCACCAGCGCGCGGGTGTCGTCGATGAAGTTGAAGTCACCGATGGCCACGGCCCCTTCGGTGAAACGGAACCGAAAACTTTCACCGGTCCAGTCGCCCGCCGCCGGATCGTAGCCCAGCACGCGGACAACCCCGTCCTCGCTGTTGCCCTCGGCATCGAGGATCGCCCCCTCCAGCATCGCCCAGAGCATCGCGCCGTCCGGCGTCATCGCCATCCCCTCGAAGCCGCGCGAACGGGGCACGCGCCAGTCCGCACCGGCCTCCGACGGGACGGTCAGCGCGGGGTGATCGGGAGAGCGGAGGGTCTCTTCCCCAAGCCGCGTTTCCTGCACGTCGAGGATCACACCGTCGAGCGTCGCAGTGATCATGAAGGGCCCGAATTCCTCGCCGATGAACACGCGGTCGCCCACGACCTGGATGCTCTCGGGGTCGAAATCCGCCCCGGTCAGATAACGCGCCTCGGTCGCCTCGTGCACGATCCGGAAGGGCACCTTGCGGTCGGGGTCGCGCAGCCAGACACGCGCCCGAACCTCGACGCGGCCGGTGTCGAAATCCGGCACAAGACGCGTGAAGCTGAGCAGCGCGTCGGAGGAATTCGCCAGGGAGCCGAAGCCGTTGTCGATCAGGGCATAGATCGCGCCTTGCGGGTCGCGCGTGAAGGCATAGGCCGAAAATCCCTGTATCGGCTGTCCGAAGAAGGGCCGCATCAGGCCGTTCGCCTCTAGCGATTGCGGGGTGTTCACGGGCGCTGTGCCGGCGGTGAACCGGCCCGAAACCCATGCCTCTTCGGGCGCATTCGCCGGCGGGGCGGAGAAGGAAAGAGCGGGCAGCGCGGCGTGACCGGCAAGGGTCGCGGGGACCATGTCCTGCGCGGAGACCGGCAGGGAAAGGGTCAAAAGCGGGACGAAGGCGGCGGATCTCAACATGGGACATTCCGGGCTTTGACGATTACGAAGAAACCCAGACTGCCCGCCCGGCGTTACCGGCACATGACGCGCATGCGACGAGGATGTGCAGACGCAGCGTCGAATTTGACCGCGTGCTGCTTTTGCGTTATGTGCCCGGGACGGCTGCGATGGGCGCAGCCAGCGACGCGGAGCGCGCCGGACGTCAGCGCTCCATTTCTTACCGCCGCGCGAGGATCACTCGCGGGCCAGCATGGACGCATATGACCAGCTTTTCCGAACTGAACCTTAATCCCAAGGTCCTCAAGGCCGTTGTCGAAGCCGGCTACGAAACCCCCACACCGATCCAGGAAGGCGCCATTCCACCCGCGCTGGAAGGCCGCGATGTCCTTGGCATCGCGCAGACCGGCACCGGCAAGACGGCAAGCTTCACGCTGCCGATGATCACCGCGCTTGCGCGGGGTCGGGCCCGGGCGCGCATGCCCCGCTCTCTGGTGCTGTGCCCCACGCGGGAACTGGCGGCGCAGGTGGCGGAAAACTTCGACACCTACGCCAAATACGTGAAGCTTACCAAAGCGCTCCTGATCGGGGGCGTCAGCTTCAAGGAACAGGATCAGCTGATCGACAAGGGCGTGGACGTCCTGATCGCCACGCCCGGCCGCCTGCTCGACCATTTCGAGCGCGGCAAGCTCATCCTGACGGACGTGAAGGTCATGGTCGTCGACGAGGCCGATCGCATGCTCGACATGGGCTTCATCCCGGACATCGAGCGTATCTTCGGCCTTGTGCCCTTCACGCGGCAGACGCTGTTCTTCTCGGCCACCATGGCGCCCGAGATCGAGCGCATCACCAATACGTTCCTGTCGAACCCCGCACGCATCGAGGTCGCCCGGCAGGCCAGCGCGTCGGCCACGATCGAGCAACGCCTGATCGAGTTCACGCCCACGCGCCGCGACATGGCCGCCGGACAGAAGCGCGAGATGCTGCGCGCCGCGATCAACGCGGAGGGCGAGGCCTGCACCAACGCGATCATCTTCTGCAACCGCAAGGTGGATGTGGATATCGTCGCCAAGTCGCTGAAGAAGCACGGCTTCGACGCCGAGCCGATCCACGGCGATCTGGACCAGTCCCATCGCACGCGCACGCTCGACGGCTTCCGCGCCGGAACGATCCGGTTTCTCGTGGCCTCCGACGTGGCCGCGCGGGGGCTCGACATCCCAAGCGTAAGCCATGTGTTCAACTACGACGTCCCCAGCCACGCCGAAGATTACGTGCACCGCATCGGCCGCACCGGCCGCGCGGGACGCAAGGGCGTCGCCATCTCGCTGGCGGTGCCTTCGGACGGGAAGTATCTCGACGCGATCCAGGGCCTGATCGAAACCACGATCCCCCGGGTCGAGCCGCCATGGTCCCCCGAGGATCGACCGGCGCGCGGCGGCCGGAAGGAAGCGCCCGAGGCGGAAGTCGAGAAACCCACCCGGCGGAGTCGTGCCCGGCGCGCAAGCCCGCGGGAGGAGGCGCCCGAACCCGCCGCAGCGACACCGGACGAGACCGCGTCCGAAACCCGGACCGAGACGGCCCCCGAGCCGGAGCCGCAGCCCGAGCGCCGGCCGCGCCGTGAACGCGGTGATCGGGGCGGCCGCTCCGGCGGGCGGGGACGCGATACCGTGGTGGGACTGGGCGATCACCTGCCCGGCTTCATCGCGATGAGTTTCGACGAACGACGCGGCGGCCCCGCGCGGGACTTCGCGGAGGCGGAGATCGCCGAGCCGGAGGCCGAGATCCCCGAGCCGGAGCCAGAGCCGGTAGAGACCGAAACCCCGGCCGAGGCGGAGACCTTCGAGGACGCGCCCAAGCCCAAGCGCCGTCGCAGCCGCGCGAAAAAAACGGATAGCCCCGCAGAGCCCGACAGCGCCGGGTCTGCCGGCACACACGAGGCCGATGCGCCAGACGCGGCGGATGGCACCGAACCCGCCGAGAATGACAGCGCCGATACGGCTGCCTAATCCGGAAACCGGTCGGCGATCAGCGCGCCAAGGGCGCGCCGGCTGAACTCCGTCAGGTCGAAGAGATAGGTGGCGCGCGTGCCTGTCATGCGCAGGCGGCGCGCCCTGTATTGTCCGAGGCTCGGGATCACGACGACGATCTCCTCGGCAAGGGCCAGCTCCGCCCCGGAGGCGTCACCAAGCTCGAGGTCCACACCCATGGCCGAGAGGGTCGTCACGCGAGCCGCATGAGCCGCATCGCCTATTCGCATCACGGCGGGCCTGATCTCGGCCGGAAGGTCCAGTCTGCGCGGCGCGACCGGCGTGTCCTCCAGACAGGCCAGACCGGACGTTCTCATCATCGTCATTCCATACGCCTCCGGAAAAACGGGAGCCCGCGGGCCCCCGTGTCACCTCAGCATGGATGCGTTACGAGCACGTGAATGCGGGCGCGATCACTCCGCCATCAGGCGGCTGATGAGGACGCTGACCTCGGGCTTCTTGCCGATCTCCGAGACGCAGACATCGCGGGCGGCACGCCGGACCGCCTCCTCCAGCTTGTCGTCGTCGTCGATGGTCTTGGCGCCAAGCCGGGGGAGCATCGCGGAAAGCTCCTCCTCGATCATCACCGCCAGATCGCCGCCCTGTGCGCCGGTCTCGGGCAGACCGCGCAGCGCGACCCAGGCATCCTCGAGGATCTCGTCCTCCTCGTCGACGATGAGCGCCACGATCACGATCCCGTTCAGCGCCAGCTTCATGCGATCGCGGATGACGCCGTCGAACGCCCCGATCAGCGCCGACCCGTCGAGATAGGTCTTGCCGACCTCGACATATTCGACGACCTGCGGCGCGTTGCCAGACAGCTCCACCATGGACCCGTTGGCGGCCACGATGCCAGTCATGCCCTTGGACAGCGCCAGGCGCGCATGTTCGGCCAGGTGGCGGTATTCGCCATGATTGGGCACCACGACCTGAGGGCGCAAGAGGTCGTGCATCGCCTCGATATCCGGCCGGTTCGCATGGCCCGAGACATGGTAGAAACCGGAGGCTTCGTCGACGATCAGCACGCCCTTTTCGGCCAGCGCGTTCTGGATGCGCGCGACCCCGATCTCGTTGCCGGGGATCGTCTTGGAGGAAAACAGGAACAGGTCGCCCTCTTTCAACTCATGGCCGAGGTAGCTGCCCCGGCTGAGCGCGGCCGACGCCGCGCGGCGTTCGCCCTGGCTGCCGGTGACGATCAGCATCAGGCTGTCGCGCGGCACCTCGGTCGCTTCCTCGGGGCTGAGCGTGCGCGGGAAATCGGTCAGAACGCCCGCCTCCACGGCCGCCGTCACCATCCGTTTCATCGCACGGCCCAGAAGGCAGATGGACCGCCCCTGCGCCACGCCCGCATCGGCCAGCGTCTTGAGCCGCGCCACGTTCGAGGCGAAGGTCGTGGCGACGACCATGCCACGCGCGTCCGCGATCAGCTTGCCGATGGGCTCGGGGAGCTGGCTTTCGGACCGGCCCGGATGACGCGAGAACACGTTGGTGGAATCGCAGATGAAGGCCTTCACGCCGCGGCCCGCGATGTCGCGGAACATCTCCTCGTCGAAGGCCTCGCCGACCACCGGATCGCGGTCGATCTTGAAGTCGCCGGAGTGGACGACGCGGCCCCCGGGCGTGTCGATCACCAGCGCCGCCGCCTCGGGGATCGAGTGGCTGACCGGCGCGAACTGCACGCGGAAGGGGCCGGCCTCGACCACTGCCGGGTAAGCCTCGACGACGCGCACCTGTTCGGGGTCCTGCCCCACTTCCTCCATCTTGCGGCGGGCGTGGATGGCGGTGAAGGCGCGCGCGTAGACCGGCGCGCGCAGGCGCGACCACAGATGGCCGAGCCCACCCACATGGTCCTCGTGCGCATGGGTGATGAAAATCCCCTCGATCCGGTCGGCGCGCTCGGCCAGCCAGTCGATATCGGGCAGGATCAGGTCGACGCCCGGCTGGCCGTCCATGTCGGGAAAGGCCACGCCCGTGTCCACGACGATCAGACGCTCCGCGCCCTTGTCGCCATAGCCGTAGACGTAACAATTCATTCCGATCTCCCCCGCGCCGCCGAGGGGAAGGTAGATCAGCCGGTTGCGATCGGTCATATGGCGCCTTGGTCCTTGTTGTGATTATAGATGACCGTCAGGCCATGCATGGTCAGGTCGTCTTCGATCCGGTCGAATAGCACGTCGCCCTGCGAGAACAAAGACGCAAGGCCGCCGGTTCCGATGATCTGCATGCTCCGGTCATATTCGCCGCGAATGCGGTCGCAGACGCCGCGCACAAGGCCCACGTAGCCCCAGAAGACGCCGGACTGCATGCATTCGACGGTGTTGGTGCCGATCACCTTCTGAGGCTTGGTCACGTCGACATGCGGAAGTGCTGCCGCGGCGTGGTGCAGCGCCTCGAGGCTGAGATTGACGCCGGGCGCGATCACGCCGCCGACGTAAGCGCCGTCATGGGCCACAACGTCAAAGGTGGTCGCGGTGCCGAAATCCACCACGATCAGGTCGCCGCCGTGCCTGTCAAAAGCGCCGGCGGTGTTCACCAGCCGGTCGGGCCCCACCTGCGTGCCCCGATCCACGCGCGGCTGCGTGGGCAGCAGGCATTCTGGCTTGCCGACGACAAGGGGCCGCGTGTCGAAATACCGGTCGCAAAGCACGCGCAGGTTGAAGACCACCCGCGGCACGGTCGATGAGACGATGCAATCCGTGATCGGCACATGCAGACCGTGATGACCCATCAGCGTCGAGAACCAGACATAGTACTGGTCGGCGGTGCGCTGATGCTCCGTCGCGGTTCTCAGCGTGCAGAGAAACCGCTCCCCGTCCCAGACGCTGAAGACCGTGTTGGTGTTTCCGCAGTCGATGCAAAGCAGCATGGGCCGCCCTCCCTGCCATAGTCCTAGAAGAAAATCTCGGCCGCCGCGATGCGTCGTGTGCCCCCCGGCGTGTCGAGAACCAGATTGCCGGCACCATCCACGTCCCGGAACGTTCCGGTGATCACTTCATTCGGAAGGCGCGCGGTGATGACCTCTCCCAGCCGGGCGGCCTGCGCGAGCCAGGCTGTGCGGATGGGCTCGAACCCGTAGGTCTTGAACTGCCGCTCGTGGGCATCGAAGGCGGCGGCCAGCGGGTCGAGGAAACCCTCCGGCGTGATATCGAGGCCCGTAGCCGTCCTCAGGCTAACCGGCGCGAGGGCACCTGGCTCCACCTCATCCGGTGCAGGGGCGGCGGCGAGGTTGACGCCCACGCCGATCACGAGGTGGGACACACCCCCGCGCCCGTCGCCCTGGCTTTCCAGAAGGATGCCCGCGATCTTGCCGCCCTTGACAAGCACGTCGTTCGGCCATTTCAGCGTCACGTCCGCCGCCGCCACGCCAACCGCGCGGAACGTGTCGGCAAGGGCCAGCGACATCACGAAGGAGCGAAGCGCGGCCTCGGACGGACCGCCAGCGGGGCGCATCAGGAGCGAGGCCGCGAAATTGCCCGGCGGCATATGCCACGCCCGGCCGCGGCGGCCGCGTGCGGCCGTCTGAACAAGAGCAAGCGTCCATTCCGGCCCCGGCACGCCGCCTTCGGCGCGACGCGCGGCCTCGGCCATGGTGCTGTCGGTCTGGGCGAGGGTCCTGCAGCCCACGCCCTCGGGCCAGGTGCCCATCTCAGCGCAGCAGCATCTCTGCGGCGGCGGCGGCGGGCGCTTCGATCCCGAAAAGGTTCACCACGCCCAGCACCATGATCGCGGCCGAGGCCAGCAGGCCCGCGTAGGGCAGGATCGGCATGGCCCCGTCGATCCCCTCGCGCGGTTCGCCGAAATACATCAGGTAGACGATGCGCAGGTAGTAGAAGGCCCCGATCACCGAGGCGATCACGCCGGCCACCGCCAGCCATACGAGGTCCGCGTCCACCGCCGCCAGAAGCACGGCATATTTGCCGAAGAAGCCCACCAGCGGCGGCACGCCCGCGAGGCTGAACATCAGCACCAGAAGCGCCATCGCCTTGGTCCCGTCACGGCTGGCGAAACTGGACAGCGCGGAAATCTCGGTTACGTGGCGGCCGTCCTTCTCCATCGTCAGGATGAAGGCGAAGGTGCCGATATTCATCGTCACGTAGATCGCCATGTAGATCAGCATCGCCTCGACACCCTGCGCCGTTCCGGCGGCAAGTCCCATCAGCGCGAAGCCCATGTGAGAGATCGACGAATAGGCCATGAGGCGCTTGATATCGGTCTGACCGATCGCGGCGATGGCGCCGACGAACATGGACAGCACCGACAGGAAGGCCACGATCTGCTGCCACTCGCCCACGGCGCCGCCAAAGGCGTCGTGCACCACGCGCGCGAAAAGCGCCATCGCCGCGACCTTGGGCGCGGTCGCGAAAAGCGCCGTGATCGCGGTGGGCGAGCCCTCGTAGACATCCGGCGTCCACATGTGGAAGGGCGCGGCCGAGACCTTGAAGGCAAGGCCTGCGCTGACGAAGACAAGCCCGAAGAGCAGACCCAGAGACATCTCGCCCGACAGGGCCGTCTCGATGATGCCCGCGAATTGCGTCGTGCCCGCGAAGCCGTAGACCAGCGACGCGCCGAACAACAGCAGGCCCGAGGACAGCGCGCCGAGGATGAAGTATTTCAGACCCGCCTCGGTCGACCGCACGCTGTCACGACGGAGCGAGGCGATGACATAAAGCGCCAGCGACTGCAGCTCCAGCCCCATGTAGAGCGCGATCAGGTCACCCGCCGAGACCATCACCATCATGCCCACCACGGACAGGGTGACGAGCACGGGGTATTCGAACCTCAGCAGGTCGTTGCGCGCCATGTAGTCCTGCCCGATCAGAAGGACCGCCGCCGCCGAGAACAGGATCGTGACCTTGGCGAAACGGGCGAAGGCGTCGTCCACGAACATGCCGTCGAAGGCCACCCGCGTCCCCGATCCGGTCAGCGCGATATAGGCCCCCATGATCGCCAGCAGAAGCGCCGTACCCCAGGTCAGCGCGGGCGCGAGCCCGTCCTTGGAGGTGTAGACCGCCCCAAGAAGCGCCCCCATCGCGAAGAGCGACAGGACGATCTCGGGCAGGATGACAGCAAGATCGGGGCCGAGCATGCGTGTTACCTCAGTCGTTCGCGGCGAAGCGGGTGTCGGGGACGAACTCCGACAGCGCCAGGTCGTATTGGGTCAGAAGCGCCTCCACCGAGGGGCCGATCACGTCGGTGATCAGGCTGGGGTAGACGCCGAGAAGCAGTGTCATGACGACGAGCGGGGCGAAGATCGCCTTCTCGCGCCGGTCCATGTCGGTGATCGACTTCAGGCTTTCCTTTATCAGGTCGCCGAAGACGACCCGGCGGTAAAGCCAGAGCGCGTAGCCCGCCGAAAGGATCACGCCGGTCGCGGCCAGCACGCCGATCCAGGTGTTGACCTGGAAGACGCCGATCAGCGTCAGGAATTCGCCCACGAAGCCCGAGGTCCCCGGCAGGCCCACATTGGCCATGGTGAAGAGCATGAAGATCGCAGCATAGGCCGGCATCCGCACCACAAGGCCGCCATAGGCGTCGATCTCGCGCGTGTGCATCCGGTCGTAGATCACGCCGACGCACAGGAAGAGCGCGCCCGAGACGAAGCCGTGGCTGATCATCTGGAAGATCGCGCCGTCCAGCCCCTGCTGGTTCGCTGCGAAGATGCCCATCGTGACGAAGCCCATATGCGCGACCGAGGAATAGGCGATGAGCTTTTTCATGTCCTCCTGCACCATCGCGACCAGCGAGGTGTAGATGATCGCGATGACGCTGAGCCAAAGGACGAGCGGCGCGAAGATGTCGGAGGCGACGGGGAACATCGGCAGGCTGAAGCGCAGGAAGCCGTAGCCGCCCATCTTCAGCAGGATCGCCGCCAGCACGACGGAGCCCGCCGTGGGCGCCTGCACGTGGGCGTCGGGCAGCCAGGTGTGCACCGGCCACATCGGCATCTTCACGGCGAAACTGGCGAAGAAGGCAAGCCAGAGCAGCGTCTGCATCCCCCCGACGATCTGCCAGCCGAGCAGGCTGATCGTGCCCGTCGAGAACTGGTGCGCCAGCAACTGCTCGATATCCGTGGTGCCCGCGTCGACCACCATCGCGACCATGGCCACAAGCATCAGGACGGAGCCGAGGAAGGTGTAGAGGAAGAACTTGAACGAGGCGTAGATCCGGTCCTTGCCGCCCCAGATGCCGATGATCAGGAACATCGGGATCAGGCCCGCCTCGAAGAACAGGTAGAAGAGCACGAGATCGAGCGCCACGAAAACGCCGATCATAAGCGTCTCGAGCACGAGCATCGCGATCATGTATTCCTTCACGCGGTGCGTCACGCCCCAGCAGGCGGCGATCGTGATCGGCATCAGGAACGTGGTCAGCAGCACGAAAAGGACGCTGATCCCGTCCACGCCCACCTTGTATTGCAGGCCCAGGAGCCACTCGGCCTGCTCCACCAGCTGGAAGCCGGTGTCGTTCGGGTCGAACTGCACGAGGATGAAGATCGACACGAGAAAGGTGGCGAGCGTGGCCGCGAAGGCCAGCCTCTTGGCGTTGAGCTGCGCCGCCTCGTCATCGCCGCGCAGGAACACCGCCATGATGACCGCGGCGACCAGCGGCAGGAAGGTGACGATGGAAAGAAGGTTGTCCATGGCTCGGCCTCAGCCCCCGCTCGACAGCGTCGCCCAGGTGATCAGGACCACGATCCCGAGGACCATCGCGAAGGCGTAGTGAAAGATGTAGCCCGACTGCGCCCGGCTGAGCGTGCGGGTGAAGAAGGGGATGATCCCCATGGCAAGCCCGTTGATCCCGCCATCGATCACCGACCCGTCGCCGCCCTTCCACAGGAAACGTCCCAGCCACTGCGCGGGACGCACGATGAGGAAGTCGTAGGCCTCGTCGAAATACCACTTGTTCAGCAGGAAGTTGTAGAGCGGCTTCTGGCTCTGCGCGAGGCGGCCCGGGATGGACGGGTTGAGGATGTAGAACCACAAGGCGGTCACGAAGCCCAGGATCATCGCCACGAAGGGGCTGAACTTGACCCAGAGCGGCACGTAATGCGCTTCGTTCAGGACGTCGTTGTCCGGGGCGGCGTGGATCGCGCCCTCGCCCGGCGGGCTGGTGAAGACGTAGTGGTGATCGGCGCCGTGGCTGTCTTCTGCCTCGGTGGCGTGGTCCTCCCCGTCGCCGCCCTCGGCATAGGTGTCTTCGTACTCGACACCGAAGAACGTCGCGACCTGGTCGGTCTTGCCGAAAAAGCTGTTGTACCAAACGACGCCGGAGAACACGGCGCCGATGGCCAGCACGCCCAGCGGCACCAGCATGGTCATGGGGCTCTCATGGGCGTGGTCATGGGTGTGCCTGTTGCCCCGCGCCTCGCCGAAGAAGGTCAGGAACATCAGCCGCCAGGAATAGAAGCTGGTGAAGACCGCCGCGACGATCAGCGCCCAGAAGGCGAAGGACCCCAGGTCGCCGCCGAAGGCATAGGCGCTTTCGACCACCGCGTCCTTCGAGAAGAAACCGGCGAAGCCGAAATAGGTGGTGGGGATGCCGACGCCCGTGATGGCGAGCGTGCCGATCATCATGGCCCAGTAGGTATAGGGGATCTTCTTCCTCAGGCCGCCATAGTTCCGCATGTCCTGTTCGTGATGCATCGCGTGGATGACCGAACCCGCGCCGAGAAACAGCATCGCCTTGAAAAAGGCGTGGGTGAAGAGGTGGAACATCGCGACCGAATAGACGCCCACGCCCGCCGCCACGAACATGTAGCCGAGCTGCGAGCAGGTCGAATAGGCGATCACGCGCTTGATGTCGTTCTGCACGAGGCCGACGGTGGCCGCGAAGAAGGCCGTGGCGGCGCCGATGATGATGATGAAATTCGTGGCAAAGGGCGCGTATTCCATGATCGGCGACATGCGGCAGACGAGGAAGACGCCCGCCGTCACCATGGTCGCGGCATGGATCAGCGCCGAGACCGGCGTCGGGCCCTCCATCGCGTCCGGAAGCCAGGTGTGCAGGAAGAGCTGCGCCGACTTGCCCATCGCCCCGATGAAAAGAAGCATCGCGATCGTGTTTGCCGCGTTCACCTCGTAACCTAGGAAGGGGAAGGTCGTCTCCATCAGGTCGGGACCCATGGCGAGGATCACGTCGAACTGGATCGAATCCGCCATCCAGTAGAGCGCGAAGATGCCCAGCAGGAAGCCGAAGTCGCCAACGCGGTTCACGATGAACGCCTTCATCGCCGCCGACCCGGCAGACGGCTTGCGGTAGTAGAACCCGATCAGCAGGTAGGAGGCGACGCCCACGCCCTCCCAGCCGAAGAAGAGCTGCAGTAGGTTGTCCGCCGTCACCAGCATCAGCATGGCGAAGGTGAAGAACGACAGGTAGGCGAAGAAGCGCGGCCGGTAGCTCTCGCCCTCCCTGAAGTTGTCGTCATGGGCCATGTAGCCGAAGGAATAGAGATGCACGAGCGCGGAGACGGTCGTGATCACGATCAGCATGATCGCCGTCAGCCGGTCGACCCGGATCGACCAGTCGGTAAAGAGCGTCCCGCTCTCGATCCAGGTGAAGAGCGTGCGGGTATAGGTCTCGCCGTCGAAGCCGAGAAAGATCACCCAGCTCAGCAGCATCGACAGGAACAGAAGGCCGGTCGCAACGACACAGGCGGCCTGCTCGCCGATCAGCCGCCAGGTGAACCCGCAGACAAGCGCGCCGACGAGCGGGGCGAAGAGGAGGATCGTTTCCATGGGTCTCTCAGCCCTTCATCACGTTGACGTCTTCGACCGCGATCGTGCCCCGATTGCGGAAGAAGCACACCAGGATCGCAAGGCCGATCGCGGCCTCGGCGGCGGCGACGGTCAGGATGAACAGAGTAAAGACCTGCCCCGAGAGATCACCGAGATAGGAGGAGAAGGCGACGAGGTTGATGTTGACCGCAAGAAGCATCAGCTCGACCGACATCAGGATGATGATGACGTTCTTCCGGTTCAGGAAGATGCCGAAAATGCCGATGACGAAAAGCGCCGAGGCCACCGTCAGATAGTGTTCCAGTCCGATCGTCATGTCGTCCCTCCGGGGGCGCGCCCCTGGTCTTTCATCCTGCGCCGCGGTTGGCCGCGGTCGGTGTTCAATCTGTCGTGCGAGGACCGGCGGATGCGCCTGTTCGCACGAACGATCGGAGCAGGGCTTACAGCCCCTGCCCCGGCTTCACGTCCTTCAGTTCCATGGCCTTCGCCGGATCGCGATACATCTGCGCCAGCACGTCCTGCCGCTTGATGTCGGCGCGGTGGCGCAGCGTCAGCACGATCGCCCCCACCATCGCCACCAGGAGGATCAGCCCCGACAGCTGGAAGGCCAGGAAATACCCGTCATACAGGATCAGGCCCAGCGCCTGCGTGTTATGCGCCTCGTCGAGGGGCGGCGTCGGGTTGCCGAGCCGCGTGTCGATCCCTTCCGAGAAGGTCCAGCTGCCATAGGCCAGCCCCAACTGCATCAGCAGCACGACACCGATCAGCGCCGCCAGCGGAATGTACTTGGCCATCTCGGCCTTGAGACGGGCGAAATCGACGTCGAGCATCATCACCACGAAGAGGAACAGCACCGCGACCGCACCCACGTAGACGATGATCAGAAGCATCGCGACGAACTCCGCGCCCAGCAGCACGAACAGCCCCGCCGCCGAAAGGAAGGCCAGGATCAGCCACAGGACCGAATGTACCGGGTTGCGCGCCGTGACCGTCAGAAGCCCGCCCGTCACCACGCAGATCGCGAAGAGGTAGAAGGTGAAATCCGCAACAGACATCTCAGTCCTCCGCACCCTCGAGGGCGTCCTTCGCCAGGTCCATCGCCTTGTTCATGGCCGGCACGCCGCCGAACATCGCGGCCATGGCGATGGCTTCGGCGATCTCCTGCTTGGTGGCGCCCGCTTCGACCGCGTGGCGCACGGTCAGGCGGATCTGCGCCTCGGCCACCGCGCCCTGGATCGTGAGGCCCTGAAGCGTCAGCAGAAGCCGCGTCTTGGCGTCCAGCCCCTCGGGGTTGAACTGCTTGCCCCAGAACGCCTCCAGCATCTCGGCGGGCACCGTGGGCCAGAGCTTGTCCATGGAGGCCATGTTGAACTGGGCCATGGCCGGGTTCACGGCCTTGACCCAGCCCTCGGCCATTTCCTGCGTCTGGCGGAACATCGCCTCGAACGGGTTTTGCGGTGTGTGGTTCATCTGTAGGGCGCGTCCATCTCGAGATTGCGGGCGATCTCGGCCTCCCAGCGGTCGCCGTTCTCGAGAAGCTTCTGCTTGTCGTAGAACAGCTCCTCCCGCGTCTCGGTGGCGAACTCGAAATTCGGGCCTTCGACGATGGCGTCGACCGGGCAGGCCTCCTGGCAGAAGCCGCAGTAGATGCATTTGGTCATGTCGATGTCGTAGCGCGTGGTGCGGCGCGAGCCGTCCTCGCGCGGTTCGGCGTCGATGGTGATGGCCTGCGCGGGGCAGATCGCCTCGCAGAGCTTGCAGGCGATGCAGCGTTCCTCGCCATTGGGATAGCGGCGCAGTGCGTGTTCTCCGCGGAACCGGGGGCTGAGTGGCCCCTTCTCATGCGGGTAGTTCACCGTGGCCTTGGGCGCGAAGAAATACTTAAGCCCAAGGCCGAGCCCCTTCAGCATGTCCTGCATCAGGAAGTACTTCGTGGCGCGGGTCCAGTCGATCTGGGTCATATTAGTCAGCCTCCGGATCAAATCCGTCTATCGTAGTCACCTGCCACTCGGTGAAAGGTGGGTTGACTCCAATCGTTGTAGACATCGCCCCGCGCTCCAAGAGCGTTGTGTTGATGATCTTCTGAGCGGCATTCTTGGTACTCGTCTGCGCGATGACTTCGCCATTGAAGTCAATCTCAAAGCCGCCAGAACTGGGACAAGCTACCGTTACGACGATTCCGTCCAGTGTTCTTCGATAGGCCTTCATGAACTTATCGGCCATGTCAGCCTCCAATCGCCCAGCGTGCGTAAAACCCGCCGAATACCTCGAACTTCGCGAGGAAGGCCACGATCACCACCCAGGCGAGCGAAAAGGGCAGGAACACCTTCCAGCCGATGCGCATGAGTTGATCGTAGCGGTAACGCGGCACGACCGCCTTCACCATCGCGAAGAGGAAGAAGAAGACGGCCATCTTGGCGACCATCCACAGCGGGCTGTCCGGGATGAACGGGATGGGCGAGAGCCAGCCGCCGAAGAACAGCAGCGTCATCAGGGCACACATCAGGAAGATGGCGATGTATTCGCCGGCCATGAAAAGAAGGAAGGGCGTGGAGGAATACTCCACCTGGTAGCCCGCGACCAGTTCCGACTCGGCCTCGGGCAGGTCGAAGGGCGGGCGGTTCGTCTCGGCCAGCGCCGAGATGAAGAACAGCACCACCATCGGCAGATGCGGCAGCCAGTACCAGCCGAAGAGGCCCCAGCCCGTGTCCTGCGCGCTCACGATCGCGCCGAAATTCATCGATCCGGTCGAGAGGATCACCCCGATGATGATCAGGCCGATCGACACCTCGTAGGAGATCATCTGCGCCGCCGACCGGAGGCTCCCCAGGAACGGGTATTTCGAGTTCGACGCCCAGCCCCCCATGATCACGCCGTAGACCTCGAGCGAGGAGATGGCGAAGACATAGAGGATGGCCACGTTGATATCGGCCAGAACCCAACCGTCGTTGAACGGGATCACTGCCCAGGCGATCATCGCCAGCACGAAGGACGTCATCGGCGCAAGCATGAACACGGGCCGGTCCGCGCCCGCCGGGATCACGACCTCCTTCACCACGTATTTCAGCGCGTCGGCGACAGTCTGCAGCAGCCCGAAGGCGCCCACCACGTTCGGGCCACGCCGCATCTGGACGGCGGCCCAGATCTTGCGGTCGCCATAGACCAGAAACAGCAGGGAAATCATCACGAAGCCGATCACCAGCAGGCTCTGCGCCGCGATGATCAGCATCAGCCCCGGGGTGGTCGAAAAGAAGCCGTCCATGGGTCGTCCTCAAACCGTCGGTATACCTAGCTCGGCGCAGTCGGCCACCGTCACCTCGGCGTCGATCGTCTGCAACCCTCGCGGGAGCGTCGGCGAGACGGTGTAAACCGCATCCGCGACGCGAACGCTACCCTCAACCTTCACATTTGTGCGCACATGTCGCGCAAAGCCATAGCCCCGGATCACCGCATATTGCGCCGCCGCGCAACGGCTGTAGGCGATCAGATCGCCCTCCGTGGCCGGGCCTGACATGCGCACGATCAGGTTGACGATATCGTCATCGATCAGCCGCGTCTCCACGCCTTCGTGACGCGGCAGGCGCTCCGGCGGCGGGGACATCGCCAGAGGCTGGCAGGCGCCCAGCAGTAGCGCGGCCGCACCCGCTTTCGCGGCAGCGGCACCAGCCGGCATCCCCAAGCCCGTCTACTCCGCTGCCATCGGCGCCGCGGCGCGCGCCCGGGCGGCCGCGCTCAGCTCCGCCATCAACGTGCTGGCCCGTGCGATGGGGTTCACGAGGTAGTGGTCGGTGATCGAAGGTGCGAAGTCGGCCTTTCCAAGCGGCGCGGCGGGCAGCGCCTGCCAATCGTTGACCGGCACCGCGTCGATGGCGCCAAGATGCGGCACGGCCTCGGTGAGCGCACGGCGCAGCTGGCCGATGTTGTTCCACGGCTGGGTCGCGCCGATCTCGGCGGAAAGCGCGCGCAGGATCGCCCAGTTCTCCCGCGCCTCGCCGGGCGGGAAGCTCGCGCGGAACGCCAGCTGCGGGCGGCCTTCGGTGTTGACGAAAAGCCCCGCCTCCTCCGGATAGGCGGCCGCCGGCAGGATCACGTCGGCCCGGTGCGCACCACGATCCCCGTGCGAGCCCTGGTAGATCACGAACGCCCCCGAGGCGATGTCCACCTCGTCCGCGCCCAGATTGTAGATCACGTCCGCGCCATCGACCGCGGCGGCAAGCCCGCCCTCGGTCACCGCGCCCACATCCATCGCGCCCACGCGCGAGGCGGCGGTGTGCAGGATCAGAAGGCCCGAGGCGGTCTCTTCGGCCAGTTTCATCGCAGCGGCCAGCACAGCCTCGCCATCGGCCTCGCGGATCGCGCCCTGTCCGACGATCACGATCGATGGCTTCTCGCGGATCGCGTCTGAATGCTCCATGCCGACCACCCGCTCCAGCGCGGCGCGGTCGGTGCCGATGTGATCGACATCATAGGTCAGGTCGACAGCCGGTCCGATCACGCCGACGCTTGCGCCCTTCAGCCACGCCTTGCGGATGCGCGCGTTCAGAACCGGCGCCTCGGCGCGCGGGTTGGCGCCGATCAGCATGATGGCCTTGGCGTCGTCGATCTCCTCGATCGTCGCCGTCCCCACATAGGCCGACCGGTTGCCCTCGGGCAGCTTGGCGCCATCGGTGCGGCACTCGACCGATCCGCCCTGCCCCTCGATCATCTGTTTGAGCGCGAAGGCGGCTTCGGTCGGGGCCAGATCGCCCACGAGGCCGGCAAGCTTCTTCGCTCCCTTGATGGCGGTGGCCGTGGCCTTCAACGCCTCACCCCAGCTTGCGGGCCTGAGCCTGCCGTTTTCGCGGATGTAAGGCTTGTCGAGCCGCTGGCGGCGCAGCCCGTCCCAGACGTAACGCGACCGGTCGGCCAGCCATTCCTCGTTCACGCCGTCATTGTTGCGCGGCAGGATGCGCATGACTTCACGGCCCTTCGTGTCCACGCGGATGTTGGAACCCAAGCCGTCCATCACGTCGATCGTCTCGGTCTTCGTCAGCTCCCACGGCCGCGCGGTGAAGGCGTAGGGCTTGTTCGTCAGCGCGCCCACGGGGCAGAGATCGACGATATTGCCTTGCATCTCCGAGTCCAGGGTCTGGCCGAGATAGGATGTGATCTCCGCATCCTCGCCGCGGCCGGTCTGCCCCAGCTCGGGCATGCCGGCCACCTCGGTGATGAAGCGCACGCAGCGCGTGCAGGAGATGCAGCGCGTCATGTGGGTTTCCACCAGCGGGCCGAGATCGAGATCCTCCACGGCGCGCTTGGGCTCCCGGTAGCGCGAGAAGTCCACGCCATAGGCCATCGCCTGGTCCTGCAGGTCGCATTCGCCGCCCTGATCGCAGATCGGGCAGTCGAGAGGGTGGTTGATCAGGAGAAACTCCATCACCCCCTCGCGGGCCTTCTTGACCATGGGGGAGTTCGTCTTGACCACGGGCGGCTGACCTTCGGGGCCGGGGCGCAGGTCGCGCACCTGCATCGCGCAGGAGGCGGCGGGTTTCGGCGGGCCGCCCACGACCTCGACAAGGCACATGCGGCAGTTGCCCGCGATGGACAGCCGTTCGTGGTAGCAGAAGCGCGGGATCTCGATCCCCGCCTGTTCGCAGGCCTGGATCAGGGTCATCGCCGGATCGACTTCGATCTCGTTTCCGTCGATCACGATCTTGCGAAGGTCGCTCATGGCTTGCCGGTCCTCCGGTTGGCCCGCGGGCGCAAGGTCTGGTTCTCAGAGCGCCCGCCGGTTCACGCGTTTGACCCGCCTTCTACCCTTCCCTGAGCAGCCTGCCAATCTGCGTGCCTGCGGTAATTTCGTCGCGCCCCACGCGGCAGGCGCCTTCGACATCCTCAAGCGAGGTCACGCCGCGCTGGGCGAGATACTGCCGGGCGATGGCGATCATGCGCGCCTGTTCGGCGTCGTCTTCGACATATTCGGTGACCTCGGCCCGGGAATAGCCCAGCGACATGGCATGGTTGGCCAAGCCCAGAAGGAAGGCGCCGGCGGCGATGGTGCGCCGCTCGATCGTCGGGCAGGTCAGTTCGATATGCCGCCCGATGGCGATCATCAGCAGGCCGTTATGCACCCGTTCATCGTTGCGCAGCGTCTCCCACTCATCCGCGCGGGCCGATCCCGCGCTGGTGGCCAGCGCCAGCACCAGCACGAGCACGCAGGCCCATATGGTGGCAATCTCCGGTTTCATGGCTTCGGTCCTTTCGACTCGCCCGTTTCCTGGCGTCTGCCTCGACCGCGATGTGGGTCCTTGAGGGCTCGTCATTCAATAACACCACGCGTCGTTCGCGGATTACGGGCGGGATTTCGCGCGCAGCGCCCCATTCGGAGCGTGTTTCAGGTCCGAGGGTTACGGCCAGTCACCGCCGAAAAGCGCGACGAACCAGGCGATCACCACGATGAACAGCACCGACAGGACGCCGTAGAACGCGTTCTCCCGGCCCTCTGACTTGTCCAGCATCAGCGCAACGCCCGCCGCCAGCGTCGCGCCGGTCGCGAGCCCGAGGATCATGCCGCCCACGCCCCATGCGGCGCCGACGAGCACGCCCAGGAGACTGCACGCAAAATAGATTACGGTGAGCCCGTACCAGTAGAACCTGACCATGAAACTGCCTCATATGCCTCTTGCCGCCTCGGTGCGGCCCGGTTTCGATGGGCCTGCCCGGGCAGTCATTGGCACCGAACGTACAGAGTTCACCGCAACGGAGCAACAATCGCCTGGAGGCATGGCGGGATCATGCGGCGAGCCCGCCACAAGCGCGCGTCCGGCCGCTCACGCCGCCTGCGCGGCGAGCCAGACCAGATCGAAGGCTTCGGGTCCCGGTCCACTGGCGGCGTAGGCCTCTACCCGGTCACGCGCTTCGGAGAAATCGGGGATGCGGCCCGCCTCGACCCACCAAAGCACGTGACCGCGCGGCCTGTCGGGCTCGAACCACTCATGGCCGCGCCGGAAGAAGGCGCCATGAACGGTGCTGTAGACGTAATCCCTGAAATGCTCCGGCGTTTCCCAGACCGAGAAGGACGCGATCAGGCGGCGATTCCCGGTAAAGAGCGGCCAGCCGATGGCCGAGCCCTTTTCCGCCTCCTCGCCACTGCGCCAGACGAAACCGGCGCTGCGCTCGGCGATGGCATTCACCTTGGGAATGGCATTCACGAAGGGCGCCACGCGGTCGTCGTCAGGATCGGCCACCATCGTGGCCCAGTTGAAATGGGCGATATGCCGGGTCACGCGGTGCCGCGCCGGCGCGGCAGCAGGGTGCGCAAGCGCGCCACGAGCGCGGGAAAACCGCCGATCAGGCCCGGCGGAACCGTGACGTCATCGTCCTGCGACATGGGGACGGCGGGCTTCACCGCCCGCAACTGGTCCTGCACCTCGCGTTCGATGGTTCTCAGGTCGACATTTCCGTGGCACATGGGGCGCCTCCCGAAGCTTTCCCCAAGTCTGCGACAGCGTCTTTCACCTGTCCAGAAGAAACCCGGTCAAAGCCCGCGGGCATGCTCCCAGTCGAAGGCATGCTCGCTCGCCCCGTTGACCTTCAGATGCTCCAGCCGCTCCAGCGCCTCGCCCAGCGTCGGACGATGCCCCGGCTCGATCCACCACATCACGAAATGCTGCGCGGCCAGCGCCTCGAACCAGTTGGCCCGACGCTCAAGGAATTGCCGGTGGACGGTGTTCCAGACGAAATGCTCGAGGTCCGCGAGGCTTTCCCACACGGTGAGATTGGCGACGAATTGCGGATCGTCGCCGATATTGTTCTCGGTGTTGCCGGTGCCGGGCTCGCCCGAGCCTTCCATCATCCAGACGAAGCCGGGGGACCGCTTGCCGATCCCGTTGACGCGGTCGAGCGCGCCCATGAACTCAGCCACGCGCGGGTCGTCCGTGGGCGCGACGAGACGGCCGATGTTGAGTTGAGCGAGGTGGCGCTGGGCGCTCACTCCGCCGCGATCTCGACCGTGCCGTCGCGCTTCACGCGGATCCGGTCTTCGATCTCGTGGCGGAAATGCCGGATCAGGCCCTGGATCGGCCATGCGGCGGCATCGCCAAGCGCGCAGATCGTGTGGCCCTCCACCTGTTTGGTGACGTCGAGCAGCATGTCGATTTCCTCGACCTGCGCGTCGCCCTTCACCAGCCGGTCCATGACCCGCATCATCCAGCCCGTGCCCTCGCGGCAGGGTGTGCACTGGCCGCACGATTCATGCTTGTAGAAGGCGCTGAGCCGCCAGATCGCCTTGATGATGTCGGTGGACTGATCCATCACGATCACCGCCGCGGTCCCGAGGCCCGAACGCTGTTCCCGCAGCCAGTCGAAATCCATGATCGCGCCCTCGCGCATCATGCTGGCGGGCAGGCAGGGCACCGAGGAGCCGCCCGGGATCACCGCCTTGAGGTTGTCCCAGCCGCCCCGGATGCCGCCGCAATGACGCTCGATCAGCTCGTCGAAGGGGATGCTCATCTCCTCCTCGACGACGCAGGGATTGTTGACATGGCCCGAGATCGCGAAAAGCTTGGTGCCCGCGTTGTTGGGCCGGCCAAAGCCCGCGAACCACTCCGCGCCGCGTCGCAGGATCGTCGGCACCACGGCGATCGACTCGACGTTGTTGACCGTCGTCGGGCAACCGTAGAGCCCCGCGCCCGCCGGGAACGGCGGCTTCATCCGCGGCATGCCCTTCTTGCCCTCGAGGCTTTCGAGAAGCGCGGTTTCCTCGCCGCAGATATAGGCGCCCGCGCCGTGATGCAGATAGAGGTCGAAATCCCAGTCCGATCCGGCGGCGTTCCGGCCCAGAAGGCCCGCGTCATACGCCTCGTCGATGGCCGCCTGCAGCGCCTCGCGCTCGCGGATGTATTCGCCGCGGATGTAGATGTAGCAGGCATGCGCGCCCATCGCGAAGGAGGCGATCAGGCACCCCTCGATCAGCGTGTGGGGGTCGTTGCGCATGATCTCCCGGTCCTTGCAGGTGCCGGGCTCGGATTCATCGGCATTGACCACGAGGTAGGACGGGCGGCCATCCGATTCCTTCGGCATGAAGGACCACTTGAGCCCGGTGGGGAAGCCCGCGCCGCCGCGCCCGCGCAGGCCCGAGGCCTTCATGATCTCGACGATCTTGTCGCGGCCCAGCGCGATCAGGTCCTTCGTGCCGTCCCAGTGTCCACGCGCCCTGGCGCCCGCAAGCGTGCGCTCGTGCATCCCGTAGATATTGGTGAAGATCCGGTCTTTGTCCTGAAGCATGGCTATCCTCTTTCGCCCCGGTCCGGCGGGGCCGTTCGACCCGCCGGTCAGGACCGGCGGCGCGCTCTCCAAACCCAATACGTCACCACGAGCGACCAGACCAGTGCGGCAATCGCCGCAAGGTCGAGCAGCAGCGCGTAGCGCGGATCGAGCCCCAGCTGACCTCCGATATATTGCCCGGCCACCCAGACGACCATGGTCACCGACATCACGATGGCAGCAAGTCGCACCTGCCGGGTCAGGCGCAGCTCTTCTGCGGTGGGCTTGCGGTCTGGGCGTCTGGCCATGGGCGGGATCCGATGAAGTCCTCCGCCTGCCTAGCGCGGAGGGCGGGCGCGGCACAATCCCGCGCCGCGCCCGATTTGCGCGGTCGGGCCATCCGCCGCTCAGGCGAGACGCGCCCTCGCCTGGTCCACCACCTTGTAGCGGGCGCAGATCATCTTGAACCCGGCCTGCTGGTCGTTGAGCCAGTCGATCCCGTCCTCGTCCAGCGTCGCGAGCTGATCGAAATGGAAGATGCCGAACTCGTTGAGCGCCGTGGCCAGCTTTTCCCCAACCCCGGTCAGCACTGTCAGGTCATCGGCCTTGCCGCCGCGCGGCGCGTCAAGAAGATGCGGGCTGGGACCCGGCGTTTCGGGCTCTGGTGCCGGGGCGGGCTCGGCCTCTGCCTTGACCGGCTTGGCGGACGCGGCCTTTTTCGGCTCAGGCGCAGGACGCTTGGCAATCTCCTCGGCCGCGCCGGGCGTGGCGGGGGCCCTGCGCAAGGCGGGCTTCTTTTTCGGCTTCGGCAGCGAGACGACCCCGGTGCCATCCTCGTTTGCAACGCCTGCGCGGCCCATGGCCTGCCAGAACCCTGCGGGCGCGGTCAGGCCCATCTTCCAGGCCTGTATCGTGGCCGTACCCGCGAAGGCGGTGTTATAGGCCCATAGTTGTAACATGGAGGCCTGCGCGGCCTTGCCGCGCAGCCAGAAGTCGTCGGCGAGTTTCATACCCATCGCTCCTCAGAGTCGTGTCACACAACCTCCCGAGGATCAGTATACATCACCTTTATCGACTTTCTTTGAAAAATCCGTCTCGCCGCCCGAGGCCAGAATACGCGCCTGTTCGACCCAGTTGTCCCGGCTGACCCGGCCCTTGAAGCCCTCGAGATTCTGATCGACCCAGGCCACCTCGTGGGCGGTCCAGTTCGCGATCTGGTCGAAATGATAGAAGCCGAGGCTGTTGCAGAGTTTTTCGAGCTTGGGCCCCACGCCCTTGATCTTCTTGAGATCGTCGGCAACGCCTTCGCGCGGCCCTTCGAGCGCCTCGGGACGCATGCCTTCGCCCGGATCGGCCACCGCCGGCGCCGGTTCGGACTTGGCTTCGGCGGGCTTTTCTTCGGCTTTCGGCTTGGCTTCGGCCTTGGGCGCGGGCGCGGGCTCAGCGGTCGCCACGGGCTTGTTCGAGCGGAGCGGCGCTGTCGCGGGCACGGTCGGCGCGGCATCCGCATGGGCCATCTTGCCTGGCTCGACCGGTCCGGGCATCGGCCTGAGGAACATCACCGACAGGAGCGAGCCCAGAACGAAGAAGATCACGGCGGCCGCGAAGAGCGCCTGCAAGAGCGTCCAGTCGCCCGCGATCATCAGTGCGGCCATGGCAAGAAATCCCGTGGCCGAGGCGACGCCCCAGACGATCAGAAGATTGATGAGACCCGATGGCGAATTCATGAAGGCTCCTCCCGCTTTCGCTTGTGTTGCCCAAGTTGTAACCGCCGGATTTCCGTTTGTCTTGTCCCTTTAAGGCGAATTGTCGCGGTTCGTCTCCCGCTTTGCGGCATCTTCGAGAACAGAGTCCAGATCCGTGGCGAAAAGCAGCTGGCCGAGCCAGCCGGAAACGACGGTCGTCCCAAGCCCCGCGATGGCGCCCGCTGCCACCCAGAGGCCCAGAAACCCCACGGCGACCAGCGCCACCGTCAAACCCAGTATTGCGGCGATCGTCCATGTCGTCGTTATCGCCGCGAAGCGTCGTACCGTCATTGCCCTTGCCATGCGCGTCCCCTTCATACGCCCCGTGTCAGGGGCAGGAGCTAGGGGCGCACGGGTCCAGGTCGAGACCGCCGGGCTGCGACACATGTGTCAGGACGGAGGGCCCGCCCGGGATCAGTCTTCGGCGGCGAGAGCGGCGGCCTGCGCGATCCAGCTGTCACGATCGATCCGGCCCTTGAACTTGAGCCGCGCATCGACCCAGGCGACCTCGGCGGGCGTCCATGCGGCGATCTGGTCGAAATGGTAGAATCCCATCTCGTTCAGCAGCCCCTCGAGCTTCGGCCCCACCCCTGCGATCCGCTTCAGGTCGTCGGCGGCCTGCCCGGCGCGAGGCGCGTCGAGACGCTCGGGCTCGATCTCATCAACAGCAGCATCGCCCTCGGCCGCGCGGGCCGGTGCGAAGGTTTCGGGATGGCCCTTGCCTTTCACCGGCGCCTCGCGCTTGTCGATCCCGGTCTCGTCGATGGGCGCGCCCGCGGCCAGCACCAGCTCCCTGGGGGCCGGCTCCACATCGACCCCGCCGCCCGACTGCTTGCCCCACGGCGCGAGCAGCGGCACCTCCGTCCCGTCGATCCGCTTGATCGTGTCGCCGATATCCGTCGCGAGCCGCGCCGAGACGTTCAGCGGGTCGCGCCCGGCCTCGTGATCGGTGAGCGATGTCAGGCCGCCCGCCGGTTCGGAGGCATAGCGCCCGTTCTGCGGGCCCGGCGTCGGAACACGGCCAGCGGCCATCTCGTCGAGGAGCCAGCCCAGTTTCTCCGCCGTCAGGTCCTCGTAGTAATCCTTGCCGATCTGCGCCATGGGCGCGTTCGCGCAAGCGCCGAGGCATTCGACCTCTTCCCACGAAAACTTGCCATCCGCGCTCAACTGATGCGGGCGCTTGGCGATCTTGTCCTTGCAGACCGCCACAAGGTCCTCCGCCCCGCAGATCATGCACGACGTGGTGCCGCAGATCTGGATATGGGCGACCGAGCCCACGGGGGCGAGCTGGAACATGAAGTAAAAGGTCGCCACCTCAAGCCCGCGGATATGGGCCATGCCAAGCATGTCGCAGACATGTTCGATCGCGGGACGGGTCAGCCAGCCTTCCTGCTCCTGCGCGCGCCACAAAAGCGGAATGATCGCGGAGGCCTGCCGCCCCTCGGGATACTTGGTGATCTGCGCCTCCGCCCACGCACGGTTGGCGGGCGTGAAGGCGAAACTCTCGGGTTGCTCGGGGTGGAGGCGGCGGAGCATCGGTCGGTCCTCAATCTTGCGTGCCGGGGCGCAGGCCTTGCCTGCGGGAGCCTCCGGCGGGAGTTTTCTTGCCAGGATGAAAGGGAGCGGGCGCGCTCACCGATCCACTTCTCCGAACACGATGTCGATGGAGCCGAGGATCGCCGAGACATCCGCCAGCTGGTGGCCGGTGCACAGGTAATCCATTGCCTGCAGATGCGCGAAGCCCGGCGCGCGCAGCTTGGCGCGGTAGGGACGGTTCGTGCCGTCGGCCACGAGGTAGACGCCGAACTCGCCCTTGGGCGCCTCCACGGCGCAGTAGATCTCGCCCTCGGGGACGTGGAAGCCCTCGGTATAGAGCTTGAAGTGATGGATCAGCGCCTCCATCGAGGTCTTCATGTCGGCGCGCGAGGGCGGCGTGATCTTTCCGCGCGCCAGAACCGCGCCCTGGTTCTCCGGTTGGCGCAGCTTTTCGCAGGCCTGCTTGATGATGTGGATCGACTGGCGCATCTCTTCCATGCGGCAGAGGTAGCGGTCGTAGCAATCGCCGTTCTTGCCCACGGGGATCTGGAACTCGAACTCGTCGTAGCACTCGTAGGGCTGCGCGCGGCGCAGGTCCCAGGCGAGGCCCGAGCCGCGAACCATCACGCCCGACATGGCCCAGTCCTGGATGTCTTCCTCGCTGACGACGCCGATATCGACGTTGCGCTGCTTGAAGATGCGGTTCTCGGTCAGGAGGGTGTCGATATCCTTCAGCACCCTCGGAAATTCGTCGGCCCAGGTGTCGATGTCGTCGATCAGCTGCGGCGGCAGGTCCTGGTGCACGCCGCCGGGGCGGAAATAGGCGGCGTGGAGCCGGGCGCCGGACGCCCGCTCGTAGAAGACCATCAGCTTCTCGCGTTCCTCGAAGCCCCAGAGCGGCGGGGTCAGCGCGCCCACATCCATGGCCTGCGTGGTCACGTTGAGAAGATGGTTCAGGATGCGCCCGATCTCGCAGTAGAGCACACGGATGAGCGAGGCGCGGCGCGGCACCTCCACGCCCGTCAGCTTTTCGATCACGAGGCACCAGGCGTGTTCCTGGTTCATCGTGCCCACGTAGTCGAGCCGGTCGAAGTAGGGCAGGTTCTGCAGGTAGGTCCGGCTTTCCATCAGCTTCTCGGTGCCCCGGTGGAGAAGCCCGATATGCGGATCGCAGCGTTCCACGATCTCGCCGTCGAGCTCCAGCACCAGCCGCAGCACGCCGTGGGCCGCCGGGTGCTGAGGCCCGAAGTTGATGTTGAAGTTGCGGATCTTCTGTTCGTGGGTCTCCAGGTCGGTGGAGCCATCGTCGTAGCGGTTCTGCCGGATGTCGCCGTCCATCATGGCTGCCTATTCCTTGTTCAGGCGGGCTTTCGTGCGGAAGACCTTGGTCAGGAGCTTCCACGACCCGTCCTCGTTCACGAAGCCGAGGTGATCCTCGAAGCGCGTTCCGGGGATGTCGACCCAGAGATGCACGCGCGCGATCTGGTCGCCCATGACGTCGATGTCGAGCACCTCGTAGGACGCCGGTCCCTCGCCCGGCGAACGCCCGCGCACACGCTCGATGAAGGACGCCTTGTCCCAGTAGGTCGGCCCCTCGGGGTCGATGAGGTTCATGGCGAAGCGCTCGTGGCACATCTCCTCGAATGTTTCGGTCCGCGCGTACCAGACCGCCTCGCAATAGGCCTTGGCCTGTTCGAGGATCTGGGCGTGCAGTTCAACCGTGCCTATCATGCCGTCTTCTCCCCCTTGCGTTGCTGCGCCATGCCGTTCGTGGACGTCCCGGCCCGATATTCGGCTTTCGTCTGCATCAACCCTTGGCTTCCGCCTTCTCGTCACCGGGAAGGATGTAGTCGGCTCCTTCCCACGGGCTCATGAAGTCGAACTGGCGGTATTCCTGCACGAGGCTCACGGGCTCGTAGACCACGCGCTTGAGTTCCTCGTCGTAGCGCACCTCGGTGTAGCCCGTGGTCGGGAAATCCTTGCGCAAGGGATGCCCGCGGAAGCCATAATCGGTCAGGATACGGCGCAGGTCCGGATTGCCCGAGAAGAGGATCCCGAACATGTCGTAGACCTCGCGCTCGTACCATCCGGCGCTGGCATGCACGCCCACGATGGAGGGCACCACGTCCTCCTCGCGCACCGCCACCTTCACGCGGATGCGGTGGTTCTGGTACATGCTGAGGAAATGGTAGACCACGTCGAAACGCCGCTCGCGCTCGGGCCAGTCGACACCGGTGATGTCGACCAGCGTGGAAAAGGCGCAGGCGCGGTCGGCCTTGAGGAATTCCACGAAACTGTCGATCTCGGCCAGCGCGACCTCGACCGTCAGCTCGCCATGGGTGATGACATGTCCGATCACCGCGTCGGACTGTCGTTCGGCGATATGGGCGGCCAGCTCTTGCAGGGCCTCGGTCATGGGGTCGTCTCCTGTCTCGGGCCGGAACGGCGCCGGTCAGCGCGTGATGGTGCCTGTGCGGCGGATCTTCCGCTGCAGCTGAAGGATGCCGTAAAGCAGCGCCTCGGCCGTCGGCGGGCAGCCCGGCACGTAAAGGTCCACCGGCACGATCCGGTCGCAGCCGCGCACCACGGAATAGCTGTAGTGATAGTAGCCCCCGCCATTGGCGCAGGAGCCCATGGAGATCACGTAGCGCGGCTCGGGCATCTGGTCGTAGACCTTGCGCAGCGCGGGCGCCATCTTGTTGGTCAGAGTGCCGGCCACGATCATCAGGTCGGACTGGCGCGGCGAGGCGCGCGGCGCGGTGCCGAACCGTTCGAGGTCATAGCGCGGCATCGAGGTGTGCATCATCTCGACCGCGCAGCAGGCCAGCCCGAAGGTCATCCAGTGCAGCGAGCCGGTGCGCGCCCAGTTGATGATGTCCTCGGTCGAGGTGACGAGGAACCCCTTGTCCTGAAGCTCCCGGTTGAGGGTCTGGGTGGCGACCTCGCGATCGGGCCCGGCGGTGTTGACGCCTGTCATCACTCCCATTCCAGCGCTCCCTTCTTCCATTCATAGGCGAAGCCCACAGTGAGCACGGCGAGGAACACCATCATCGACCAGAACGCGGCCATCGAAAGCTCGGGGAAGGCCACGGCCCACGGGAACAGGAACGCGATTTCGAGGTCAAAGATGATGAACAGGATCGACACGAGGTAGAACCTCACGTCGAACTTCATCCGTGCATCGTCGAAGGCGTTGAACCCGCATTCATAGGCCGAGACCTTTTCCGGGTCGGGGTTGCACACAGCCACCACAACGGCCGCCAGGATCAGCACCAGGCCGAGTCCGATGGCCAGCGCGAGGAAAATCAGGATCGGGGCGTAGTTGGACAGAAGTTCCTGCATGCGCATTCCTCACGTGCCTCTCGTGCGGCAGCATACACGCACGGCGGGTCCGGTCGATAGGGCTGATCTAAACGCGGCCCCGGACAGGGTCAACGCAAGGAGGGTGCGGCAAATCGGGAAAGCAGGGCAATCGCCGCTCAGTGTTTCTTGCGGATATAGGACCGGAAGCGCGGCACGAAGAACTTCGCGAAGGCCTTCACCTCGGGCCGCCGCCACGCCTCGGGGGTCATCACCAGATGGCCTGCCATGGCGGTGCCCTCGGGCGGAGGAAAACAGCGCACCAGCCCGGCCTCCTCGGCGAGGGTCGTGGGAACGACGCCAAGCCCGAGGCCGGCGCGCACAGCGGGCACGATCGATTCGGGGTCACTGAACCGGCCGACAATCTGGTCCAGAGAAATGCGCTCGAGCAGCCAGTTGTAGACGGGAAACGAACGTCGAAGAGGGTCATACCCCATGAACCGGTGCCCAGCGAGATCGTGCTCACCGGCAGGAAGTCCATGGCGTTCCGCGTAGGTCCTCGACGCATAGACCGACGCGGTCGAAATCGTCAGCTTTCGGCAGATCAGGCGGTCATCCCCGATCTCGCCGAACCGGATGGCGACATCCGCGTCCCCCGCGATCAGATCGACATACTCGTTCGAGGCCACGTATTCGAACCGCACGCCGGGATGCAAGTCGGTGAAATCGGCGAGCGCCGCTGCGAGGTTCTCGGAAAAGTTGGACTTGGGCGCGGTCAGCCGGATGGGCCGGTCGATGGTTACACCGGTGCGACCCGCGTTTCGTTCGAACGCCGCCACCGCTTCGGCGACCGCGCGTGCCTCGGGCTCGAGTTCCCGCGCGGCGGCGGTGGGCCGGGCGCCGCGGGTGTCGCGCTCGAAGAGCACCAGCCCCGTGGCATGCTCCAGCGCGTCGATCCTGCGCGCCACCGTCGGCTGCGCCATGCCCAGCGCCTTGGACGCAGCCAGCGTCGAGCCCGCGTCGAGCACCGCGAGGAACACACGCAGGTCCGACCAGTTCCAGCATTCGCTCTTCATTTTTGTAGAACAGCACAACGGCGACGCGGATACCAGCGCGGTGGTCTTCGCGTCAGGCTCATCCCATCGCAAAAGACGCCCCCGGAGACAGCCCATGTTCGCCCAGACCACCGCACCCCGCCGCCTCGGACTTCGCGACAGCCTCATGGCATGGATCAACCGCGCCGCACCCGTGCATAACGTCAAGGACGCACCCCAGACGGACCGCGACCGCCGTGATTTCATGCTGACGATGATGGAGGACCATCCCCACGCCTTCACCAGCGAGGCAGACGTCCAGTGCATGATGCATCTCTATCCCGGACGGTTCTGACCCGGCAGAACGAGGAAAACGCGGCGAGGATGATCCCCGCCGCGCGCCCTTTCAACCGTGCGATGCGCGCAGCCTAGCTGTCGCTGTCCGCGCCGCCGGGAATGAGCCGGTGGATCATGCCGGCGTCGGTGGCGGTATAAAGGTTGCCGTCAGGCCCCTGCACCAGCGTCCGGAAGCGGCCCGGTTCCATCGGCAGGGTCATCTCGGTCACGTCCACCACGGACAGGTCGTCATCGAGCTCCATCACGTCGATGCGCTGGCCGATGGGCGTTCCGCCAAAGCCGATCCCCATGTAGCCCACGACCATGGCGCCATCCCATTCGCCCCACTGCTCGCCGGTCAGGAAGGTCGTCCCCGTGATGCCTTGCGAATAGCCGTTGTTGGTCCAGATCGGCGGCATGGCGTCGGGATAGGTGTCGAAATCCGTCATCGGCATGAAGGCCGCGCGTTCGTAGCGGTTCATGCCCTCCTCCTGGTTGGGCATGTAGCCGCAATAGCCGTCGGGACAGTCGCCGCGCCCGGCCATGTTGTCGCGCGGATCCCAGCCGCCATTGCCGCCGGGCTCCAGCACCGTGATCTCGTCGGAATGCCAGGGCCCGTGCTCGGTGATGATCGCATCGCCCGTCTCGGGGTGGAAGGTGATCCCCTGCACGTTTCGGTGCCCGTAGGTGTAGATGCGATCGTCGAAGTCCTCGCCCGTGCCGTTGTCGGGCGCGGCCTCGCCATCGGTGGTGATGCGCAGCACCTTGGAGCCGAGGCTCTGCGGATCCTGCGGAATGGTCGGGTTGTGATTGTCGCCCGTCGTCACCCAGAGATAGCCCTCGGGACCGAAGCGGATGCGCCCGCCGTTATGGGCGCCCGCGCTGCCGAACGGGTGGTCCGTCGCCTCGGTCTTGTAGGGAATGTCCTCGATCAGGTCGGTGCGGTCCGACACGTCGGTGAAATCCTCGCTGACCGTCAGGCGCAGCACGCGATTGGTCGGGGGAGCCGACATCTCGGATGCCGAATAGATGTAGATCCGGCGGTTCTCGGCGAAATCGGGATCGACCGCCACGCCGTTCATCCCGGCCTGACCGTTGCAGAACAGATCGTCCGCAACCACGGCGTAGCCGTCGGTGCCGCCCATGCCGAGAAGCTCATGGACGTCGCCATCCGGCATGCGGACCGAAAGGCCCTGGCAAATCTCGGTGAAGAACATCGTGCCGTCGTCGAGAAAGGCGATGTCCCAGGGAACCTCCAGCCCCTCGACCACCACCTCGTGCCCGAGAGTGGTCGTGTTCATCCCCTGCCCGAACGCTGGAGCGCCGCTCGACATGGCCGTGGCGGCCAGCAATCCGGCGGAGAAGGATACTGAACTGGAATATGTCACGTCGCTTGCCTCCGATCCTCACATTGGTGTTTGCAGCGACAAGACAACGCCTCCGACCGCGACACGTTCCGAAGGGCGCGGCCGTGTCCGGAAACCAAGGCATGAGGCACGCGCCCGCGACGACATCATGCGAAAGCCCGAAGCCCGGTCGCGGCAGAGCCTCAGAGCGCCGCGCGCAACTCCCGCCGCAGGATCTTCCCGGAGGCCGATTTCGGCACCGCCTCGACGAAACTGTATGCGACCGGGTGCTTGTAATGGGCAAGGCAGCCCTCGCAATGGGCCTTGAGCTCCGCCTCGCCCACGTCCGAGCCCGGTGCGCGCACCACGAAGGCGATCGGAGCCTCGCCGGCCTCCTCGTCGGGACGGCCGATCACGGCGGCATCCACCACGCCCGGATGGGCGATGAGCGCCGCCTCCACCTCGGCGGGCGCAACCTGGAAGCCCTTGACCTTGATCAGTTCCTTCAGGCGATCACGGATGAACATGAAGCCGTCCGCGTCGATGATCGCCAGATCGCCCGTGCGCAGCCAGCCATCCGGCGTCAGCGTCTGCGCGGTGGCGTCGGCGTTGTTCAGATACCCTTTCATCACCTGCGGCCCGCGCACCCAGAGCTCCCCCTCTTCGCCCGGGGGCATGTCCTCCAGCGTCTCGGGGTTCACGATCCGGCATTCGGTCGACGGCACCGCCTGCCCGCTCGATCCATGGCGCACGTTGCCGGCGATGGTCATGTGGCTGATCGGGCTCATCTCGGTCATGCCGTAACCCTGCACCGACATCGCGCCCAGCCGCTCGCCCACCGCGATCTCGGTTTCCGGTCCCAAAGGGGCGGCGCCCGAAAACACCTCGACGACCGATGACATGTCGAACTGCTCCACCATGGGATGCTTGGCCAGCGCCAACGCCACGGGCGGCACGATGTAGAGCCGCGTCGCGCGATGATCCTCGATGAGCCGCAGGAACAGTTCCAGGTCGAAGCGCGGCATGGTCACGAGCTTGGCACGCCGTTCGAGAAAGAGGTTCATCAGAACCGTCATTCCGTAGATGTGGAAGAACGGCAGGAAGGCGATGGCGGTGTCCTTCTCGGTGATCCCGGCGACGGCCCCCGATTGCTGGACATTGGCCACGAGGTTGCGATGGGTCAGCATAACGCCCTTCGGCCGGCCCGTCGTGCCGCTGGAATAGGGCAGGACGACCACGTGGCGTTCCAGATCGACGGGTGCCTGCGCCTCCAGCGGCTTTCCCATCACATCCTCCAGCGACAGGCATTTCTCCGCCCCGATGATGACGATATCCCGGACACCAGTCCCCTCGGCCGCCTCGCGCGCGACCTCCGCGAAGGCCGGGGTCGTGACCAGCATCACCGCGCCCGCATCGTCCAGCTGATGGGTGATCTCGGGCGCCGTGTAGGTCGGGTTGATCGTGGTCACCGTCCCCCCGCCCCAGGCCACGGCGTGGAAAACGACAGGGTATTCGGGCATGTTGGGTGCGAGGATCGCGACCGTGCCGCCAGGCAGGATGCCGCGCTCCGTCAGACCGCCGGCGAGGCGCTTGATCTGCTGCATCAGGGTGCCCGCCGTCAGCGCGCGGCCCGTCGGCCCGTCGGTGATGGCGGTCTCGTCCTCCCGGCCGACCAGCCCTTCGAACAGTTTCTCGGTGATCGAAACGGCATCCACCTGCACCGTGCCGTGCCGGCTCGGGTAACCCGTCATATGCATATCCTCCCCTCGCGGCACGGCATTGATCTCGCCGCATCTCACGCTTGAAGGGCAGGCTAACACGAGCCAAACGTCGATTGTCCAGCACCAACCGCCCCCTTCATCCTGGCAGAAAACCTCCGGGGGAGCGCGCGGCACGCGCGCGGGGGCAGAGCCCCCATGCGATTATTCGTTCGAATAATCGCCGCTCACTCCCGCCAGGACGGGCGGCGCTTGTCGAAGAAGGCGGCGATCCCCTCCGCGCTTTCGGGGGCCTCCCAGCGCGACACCAGTGCCTCGATGCTCCGCGCGACCTGGGCCTCGTCCACGCTCGGCGCAAGCTCCGCCACCAGCCGCTTTCCGGCGGCCACGGCCCCGGGTGCTGCCGCGAGGTAGGGAGCGACCTCCGCCTCGATGGCCTCTTCGAGCGCGTCGAAAGGCACGCTGCGTGCCAGCAGCCCGAGGCCCACGGCCTCTTCCGCGTCGAAGACCCGGCCCGAGAAGAACACCGCCCGCGCCCGCGCGGCCCCCATCCGCGCGATCACGTAAGGCCCGATGGTGGCGGGGATGAGCCCCAGCCGCACTTCGGTCAGACCCAGCTTCGCCCCCCCGACCCCGACCGCCACGTCGCAGACACTGATCAGGCCCACGCCACCGCCGAAGGCCTGTCCCTGCACGCGCCCGATCAGGGGTTTGGGCATCGCGTCGAGCGCGCCCAGCATCTGGGCGAGGCTGCGCGCCTCCCGCGCGCGTGTCGCGGCATCGGCCTTCATCTGCGCGCGCATCCACGCAAGATCGCCCCCGGCCGAGAACGACGCCCCGGCCCCTGTCAGGACCACCGCGCGCACAGCCGGATCGCGGCCCAGACGGCCGGCGGCTTCGGTCAGCTCCGCGATCATCGCGGCATTCATGGCATTGTGCTTGTCGGGCCGGTTCAGCGTGAGCCGCGCCACCCCGCGCGCATCGACCGCGATCTCGATGGTGTCAGGCATGGATGCCTCCGTTCTTCATGGTTCCGCTTGCTTGTCCGAGACCGGGCGGGCGGGCGGTGACAGGGACGCCGCCCGCATCGGTGCAAGCACTATGCGCCCGTCACTCATCGCGCGATCCCGCGCATGTCCAGCGCCTTCCCGACGGCCTCCTCTACGACGGCCATGTCGAGCCCGGTCTCATAGCCCAGCGCCTCCATCCGCGCCGCAACCGCTTCGGTCGCGACATTGCCCGCCGCCCCGGGCGCGTAGGGGCAACCGCCCAAGCCCCCCACGGCGGCGTCGAAGACGCGCAGACCCCGCCCCAGCGCCACCTCGATGTTGTCGAGCGCCCGGCCGGACGTATTGTGGAAATGCCCGGCGAGGCGGCCTGCCGGAACCTCGTCCAGCACCGCCGCGAGCATTGCGTCGACATCTTCCGGAACGGCCCGCCCGATGGTGTCGCCCAGCGAGATCTCGTAGCAGCCAAGATCGCGCAGCCGCGCGGCGACGAGGGCCACGGCGGCGGGTTCGACATGCCCGTCATAGGGGCATTCCACCACGCAAGAGATGTAGCCGCGCACCGGCAATCCATCGGCCCGCGCCGCCTCGACCACCGGCGCGAAACGGTCGAGGCTCTCCTCGATGGAGGCGTTGATATTGGCTCGGCTGAACCCTTCGGAGGCCGAGCCGAAGATCGCGACCTCGTCGGCCCGCGCCGCGCGCGCGCGCTCGTAGCCCTTCATGTTGGGCGTCAGCGCGGCGTAGCGGACCCCGGGCGCGCGGGCGATCCCCGCCAGAACCTCGGCGCTGTCGGCCATCTGCGGCACCCATCTGGGGCTGACGAAGCTGGCCACCTCGATCCGGGCGAAACCGGCACGCGACAGGGTGTCGATCAGCGCCACCTTTTCCGCCATGGGGATCGGGCGCGCCTCGTTCTGGAGCCCGTCGCGGGGGCCAACCTCGAAAATTTCCACCCGTTCCGTCATCGCGATCCGACCTCACCACGCGACGCTGTGCCGAAAATTCGTACGAATTTTCGCACCGCCCGAATTTTCGTACGAAAATTCATGTCACCTCCCACGGTTCGTAATAGTCCCGCGTGTAAAGACGGTCGGCATCCTCGATCGGCAGACTCGCGATGAAGCCCGGTCGCGCCGTGATCCGGTCGTACCAGGCCTGCAGCGCCGGAAATTCTTCCGTCCGCACGAAATGGCGCGCCATGTAGACCGCCTGCCCGACGCTGACATCCGCGGCCGAAAACCCGCCATCGAGCAGGTAGTCCCGCCCCGCCAGCCGCGCGTCGATGGCCGCGAAGCACTTCTCGGCCCGCCGCGCCTCGATATTCATCAGCACCGGAGAACGCATGTGATCCTCGCGCAGCACGATATGCTGCTGGGTGAGGGTCGCGATATGCTGGCTCAGCGTCTCGGCGAAATGCACCCAGATCAGCCAGTCGATCCGTTCGGGGTCATCCGGCGCGCGGCCCATGCCCGTGGCCGGGAAGCGTTCGCACAGCACCTCGGTGATCGCGCCGCTCTCCCAGATGGTGCGGCCATCGAGCTCCAGCGCGGGCACGCGGCCTGCCGGGTTCAGCGCGAGATATTCGGGTGAGCGCAGGGTCTTGTCGAAGGGCCATTCGACGACCTCGAATTCCACGGCCAACTCGTGAAGCAGCCAGAGCGCCCGCATCGACCGCGATTGCGGGACATGGTGAAGCCGGATCATGCCGCGTCCTCCTCCGGCTCGAGCAGGATCAGGGGCGCGCCCGCCTCCACCTGCGCGCCCTTCTCTGTCAGCACCTCCGCCACGACACCGTCGCGGCCCGCCGTCAGGACATGTTCCATTTTCATCGCCTCCAGCACCGCAAGGCGCGCGCCCTTCTCGACACGGTCGCCGGCGGCGACGAAGACCGCCTTGACCAGCCCCGGCATGGGCGCCTCGATCCGGTGGCCGCCCGCGCCCGCCTCCGCCGCGATGGCAAGCGGGTCAGGCGCGTCGAAGACATGCGCGTCGCCGTCATAGACCACGACGCGGCCGGGCGCACCGACGGCGCGGAGGATCTGCCCGCCGCCCTCGGGACGCCAACCCGCCGCCTCGCGGGTCAGTACGACGCGCTCCTCGCCGAAGCTGCAACGCGCGCGACCGGCGCCGTCCAATACCACGCGCACATCGAGCGCCACCTCGCCCCGTGCAAGGCGGACATCCTGGCCAAGCGGCGCCCAGAGGCTGAAGCCGGCAAGTGGCGCAGGATCGCCGTCGAGCCCCATCGCAGCCAGCGCGGCACGGGCGACCACGGCGGGCGGCGTTTCGGGCGGCGCGATCAGCGCGTCGAGATCGGCCTCGATCAGGCCGGTATCCACGTCGCCCGACGCGAAACGCGGATGGTTCACCAGCCGCCGCAGGAAGGCGAGGTTCGTGGTGGCGCCCGCCACCTCGGTGGTCGCGAGCGCGCGGTCCATCCGCCGCAGCGCGACCGCCCGCGTGGGCCCCTGCACGATCAGCTTGGCGATCATCGGGTCATACCAGGGCGAGATCTCGTCGCCGGGCCCCACGCCGGTATCGGCCCGCGCGCCCTCGCCGAAATGCAGATGCTCAAGACGGCCGGTGGCGGGCAGGAACCCGGCCGCGGCATCCTCGGCGTAAAGACGCGCCTCGATGGCATGGCCGGTGATGGACAGGTCCGACTGCGCGGCAGGCAGAGGTTCGCCCGAGGCCACGCGCAGCTGCCATTCGACCAGATCGACGCCGGTGATCGCCTCGGTCACTGGATGCTCGACCTGAAGTCGCGTGTTCATCTCCATGAAATAGAACCTGTCGGGGCGAAGCCCGTCGCTGGCATCGACGATGAACTCGACGGTTCCTGCGCCGGAATAGCCGATGGCCTCCGCCGCGCGCACCGCTGCCGCCCCCATCTCGGTCCGCATCTCGGGCGTCATGCCGGGGGCCGGGGCCTCCTCGATCACCTTCTGATGCCGCCGCTGGAGCGAGCAGTCCCGTTCGAAGAGATGCACCGCCCGCGTGCCGTCACCGAACACCTGCACCTCGATATGGCGCGGTTTTTCCACGAATTTCTCGATGAGCACGGCGTCATTGCCGAAGGCGGTCGCCGCCTCCCCCATCGCGCTGGCCAGCGCGTCCATGAACTCGGCGGGCCGCGCGACCTTGCGCATCCCCTTGCCTCCGCCGCCCGCAACGGCCTTGATCAGCACCGGGTAGCCGATGGCATCCGCCGCGCCCGACAGATGCTCGGGATCCTGGTTGTCGCCGTGGTAGCCAGGCACGACCGGCACGCCCGCCTCGTGCATCAGCGCCTTGGCCGCATCCTTGAGGCCCATGGCGCGAATGGCCGGGGCCGAGGGTCCGATGAAGGTCAGGCCCGCGGCCTCCACGGCTTCCACGAAATCCGGGTTCTCGCTGAGGAAACCGTAGCCCGGGTGGATCGCCTGCGCGCCCGTGGCCCGCGCCGCCGCGATGATGACGTCTCCGCGCAGGTAGCTGTCGGCCGGTTTCGCGCCCCCGATATGGACCGCCTCGTCGGCCATGGCCACGTGCCGCGCGCTGCGGTCCGCGTCGGAATAGACGGCGACGGTCGCCACGCCCATGCGCCGGCAGGTGTCGATGACGCGGCAGGCGATCTCGCCCCGGTTCGCGATCAGGATCTTGTCGAACATCAGGTCCCTTCCCTTATGGCGGTCTCGAGCGTCTGGCGCGCCGCCTCTCCGAATGCCACCAGTAGGACGCGCGTCACGGGCGGCGCAGCCTCCGCCCGGATCGTGCCCACAGCGATGCGCGCGGCGCGGTCGGCGGGAAAGCCGTAGACGCCCGTGGAGATCGCGGGGAACGCCACGCTTTCCGCGCCGATCTCACGGGCCCGCGCCAGGCTGTCGCGGTAGCAGGAGGCCAGCGCCTCGTCCTCCCCCGCATCGCCGCCCGTCCAGACCGGCCCGACGGTGTGGATCACATGCGCCGCGGGCAACCGGTAGCCCTTCGTCACCTTGGCCTGCCCCGTCTCGCAGCCGCGCAAGCCCTTGCACTCGGTCAGCAGCTCCGGCCCCGCCGCGCGGTGGATCGCGCCATCGACGCCGCCACCGCCCAGAAGCGTCGCGTTGGCCGCGTTCACGATGGCGTCGACCTTGAGCGTCGTGATGTCGCCCTCGACCACCTCGATTGCCACAGCGCTCATCGCCACGATCCGTTCCCGTCGTCCCACGGGCGCGCGCACGCATGGTCACGGTGCGACCCCATCATGCGCCGTCCTCCATGAGGTCCTCGACCACATCAAAGCGTTCCCAGATGAGTTCCATCTCCGGATCGAAAATCCCGAGTCTGCGGTAGTAGCGTTCGTGGTTTTCACGCCAGCCGACCAGCGCCTCGTCCTCGCCCTCCATCAGCGCCAGATCTTCAGGTATATCGCAAAACCGAAATATTCGCAGCTCCATCGTCCTGTTTACCAGTTGGGGAACATCGGAAAAGTCCAACACGATATCGCAGCGCCCGATCTGGGGCAGTGCCTCGGACACCCCGATCTCGGCCATCGCCGTGCAGGTCGCACGCTTGCGGCCGGTCCGCACCAGCGCAAGCAGGCTGTCCGACAGCGCGGGGCTGTCGCCGAAGCGGTAGGTCTCGGCCCCAGGGTAGCGCAGCTTGAGCTTCTCCAGCGACGTCATGTGCGCCACCACTGCTCCATGCAGCCCGGATGGACGCGCGCCGGCCCCGTGATTGTCATCCGTGCGATCCGGGGCCGCGGATGCCTGCGGCCGGAGGGTTTGGCTTTGTCGTGGCGGGCCATGACGCATCACATCCGGAAGATGCCGAAGCGCGTGTCCTCGATGGGCGCGTTCAGCGCCGCCGAGAGCGAGAGCGCCAGCACCTCCCGCGACTTGCGCGGATCGACGATGCCGTCATCCCAGAGCCGCGCCGAGGCATAGAGAGGGTGGGCCTGTTCCTCGAACATGTCGATCGTGGGCTGCTTGAAGGCCGCCTCCGCCTCCGCGCTCCAGCTTTCGCCCGCCTTTTCCATCGCCGCGCGCTTGACCGTGGCCAGCACGCCCGCGGCCTGCGCGCCGCCCATCACCGAGATGCGGGAATTGGGCCATGTCCATAGGAAGCGCGGAGAATAGGCCCGTCCCGCCATGCCGTAATTCCCGGCGCCGAAGGAGCCGCCGACCAGCATCGTGATCTTCGGAACGGCCGTCGTGGCCACGGCCGTCACCATCTTGGCGCCGTGCCGCGCGATGCCCTCGTTCTCGTATTTCCGGCCCACCATGAAACCGGTGATATTCTGCAGGAATATCAGCGGGATCTTGCGCTGCGAACAAAGCTCCACGAAATGCGCGGCCTTCTGGGCGCTTTCGGAAAACAGCACCCCGTTATTGGCGACAATGCCGACGGGCAAACCCATGATCTCGGCGAAGCCGGTGACGATGGTCTCTCCGAAACGCGGCTTGAACTCGTCGAACCAGCTGTCATCGACGACGCGCGCGATCACCTCGCGGATGTCGTAGGGCGTGGACAGGCTGGCCGGGACCACGTCGAGGATTTCCTCGGGGTCATGGGCCGGGGGCCGCCCCTCGCGTAGGGCGGGACTTGTCCCGCCGCCACCCGTTGCCCCCCTCAAAGACCCCACGGCCCGCCTTGCCAGCGCCAGCGCATGGGCGTCGTCTTCGGCGAGGTAATCCGCCACGCCCGACAGCCGCGTGTGCACGTCGCCGCCGCCAAGCTCCTCGGCCGACACGACCTCGCCCGTCGCGGCCTGCACCAACGGCGGCCCCGCAAGGAAGATCGTCCCCTGCTCCTTCACGATGATCGTGACGTCCGACATGGCCGGCACGTAGGCGCCGCCTGCGGTGCAGGAGCCCATCACGACCGCGATCTGCGGGATGCCGGAGGCGCTCATCTGGGCTTGGTTGTAGAAGATGCGCCCGAAATGATCTCGGTCGGGAAAGACCTCGTCCTGCTGCGGCAGGTTCGCGCCGCCACTGTCCACAAGGTAGATGCAGGGCAGCCGGCATTCGCCGGCGATCTCCTGCGCGCGCAGGTGTTTCTTGACGGTGATCGGATAGTAGGTGCCGCCCTTCACCGTCGCGTCGTTGCACACGACCATGACCTCGCGGCCCATCACGCGGCCCACGCCCGCGATCACCCCGGCCGCCGGCGCCGCCCCGTCATACATGCCATGCGCCGCCGTCGCGCCGACCTCGAGAAACGGAGAACCGGGGTCGAGCAGGTTCGCCACCCGGTCGCAGGGCAGCATCTTGCCGCGCGAGACGTGACGCTCCCGCGCCCGTGTGCCGCCACCCGCAGCGGCCAGGTCCGCCGCTTCCTGCACGACGCGAAGAGCCTCCAGATGGGCCGCGCGGTTGGCCCGCGCCTCCTCCGATCCCGCCACCAAGGATGATGCAAGCCTCACTGTCGCGGCTCCGGGTTCTCGAAGCCGAACCGCGCGCCCGCCTCCCAGGCGTTGCGGTCGTTGCCCTCGTTCGGCAGCCCGCCCGCGCGCTTCAGCATCGCCGCGAGGTGCATCAGGTTCCATGTCATGATCGTGGTATTCCGCTGGGTGAATTCGTTGTCGAAGCCCACGCGCCCGCCCGCGCCGTCCTCGTCGCCATAGGAGGGGCCCGGTCCCGCCTCTCCGATCCAGCCGCAATCGGCCTGCGGCGGGATCGTGAAGCCGAGGTGATTGAGCGCGTAGCCGACCGTCATGGCGGCATGCTTGATGCCGTCCTCGTTGCCGGTCACCACCGTGCCGCCCACCTTGCCGTAGAAGACCGACTGCCCCTTGTCGTTCAGCATCCCCGACATCGCATAGAGCCGCTCGATCAGAACCCGGGCCACGGAGCTTTCCTCGCCCAGCCAGAGCGGCGTGCCGACCACGAGGATGTCGGCGGCGAGGATATGCTCCCAGAGCCGGGGCCAGTCGTCGCGGTCCCAGCCATGCTCGGTCATGTCCGGGTAGACGCCCGGCGGCACCTGATGGTCGAGCATGTGGAGATGACGCACCGAAACGCCCTGCTTTTCCATGATCGCCGCCGATGCGTTCATCAGAAGCCGCGTGTGGCTTTGCCCCGCGGTCTTCTTCAGGGACGTGTTGACGTAGACGGCACTCAGATCGGCAAACGCGCTCATGTCAGGGGTTCCTCCTCCAGCTTGTCGCGGTCGACCGCGACCGGCCGGCCGTAATCGTCGAAGGCGGCGACCCAGGCGCCCTCCGCGCAGATCACCACCAGCCGCACCTCGGGAAGCGCCGAGGGTCGCGCCGCGCAATCTGTGGGCGCCCCGCCGGTCCGGGCGACATAGTCGGCCGCCGCGGCGTCTATGATCGCCGTCTCGGAGGGCGGCACGCTGCGCACCCACCACAGAAGCCCGGCGCAAAACGCCAACGCCACGAGGGCCACAAGGCTGATCCGCTGCGGCCCGGTCATCGTTCGGGGTCCTCCTTGATCTCGCTGATTTCCATGTCGAGAAAGTAGCTGATCGCCGAGCGGATCGCGACGAGCAACCCGAGAAACAGCAGGTCACCCAGCGCGAGGCTGAGCGCGGTGTGAATGATGTCGGAGACGATGAACAGTTCCAGTCCCGACAGGATGTACCGGCCCAGCTCCACCCGCTCGCGGTTGATGATGCGCGCCCGGTTGGCCTCGGTCTTCAGGGTTTCGGCACGGATGAAGCCCACGAGAAAGCGCACCGTTCCGATCAGCATCACGGCAATGGCCAGAAGCGCGATGAGCGCCGCAAGCCATTCCAGAACCAGCACGAGACCCTGCAGTTCGGTATGCAGGATGCCTTCCGTGGCGGCGATATCCGGCAGCGATTCCATGGCCCCTCAAGCCCTCCGTCAGCCCATGGCGCCCATGAGTTCCCGTCCCACCAGCATCCGCCGGATCTCCGACGTGCCCGCGCCGATTTCCATCAGCTTGGCGTCGCGGAACATGCGGCTCACGGGGCTGTCGTTCAGGAAGCCCGCGCCGCCCATCGCCTGCACCGCCTGGTGGGCGACCTTCATCCCCTCCTCGCTCGCGTAGAGCACGCAGGCGGCGGCGTCCTGGCGCGTGACTGCGCCCCGGTCGCAGGCCTTGGCGACCTCGTAGGCATAGGCGCGGGCCGAGTTCATGGCGGTATACATGTCCGCGATCTTGCCCTGCATCAGCTGGAAACTGCCCACGGGCTGGCCGAATTGCTTGCGCTCGACCATGTAGGGCATGACCTCGTCGAGACAGCCGGCCATGATGCCGATGTTGACGCCCGACAGGACGACGCGCTCGTAGTCGAGCCCCGACATCAGCACGGCCACCCCGCGACCCTCCTCGCCCAGCACATTCTCGAAGGGCACTTCCACATCCTCGAAGATCAGCTCGGCAGTGTTCGACCCGCGCATGCCGAGCTTGTCGAAATGCGGCGAGGTGGAGAAGCCTTTCATCGACTTCTCGACGATGAAGGCCGTGATGCCCTTGGAGCCCGCCTCGGGGTCGGTCTTGGCATAGACCACGAGCGTGTCGGCATCGGGCCCGTTCGTGATCCAGTATTTCGTCCCGTTCAGAACGTAGCGGTCGTTGCGCTTTTCGGCGCGGAGCTTCATGCCCACCACGTCCGAGCCCGCCCCCGCCTCGGACATGGCCAGCGCGCCCACGTGCTGCCCCGAGATCAGGCCGGGCAGGTATTTCGCCTTCTGCTCTTCCGTGCCGTTCAGCTTGATCTGGTTCACGCAGAGGTTGGAATGGGCGCCGTAGCTCAGGCCGATGGAGGCCGAGACGCGGCTGATTTCCTCGACCGCGACGGTATGCGCGAGATAGCCCATGCCCGCGCCGCCGTATTCCTCGTCAACGGTAATGCCCAGCAGCCCAAGCTCCCCCATCTCGGGCCAGAGCTCGTTCGGGAACGCGTTGGTCCTGTCGACCTCGGCGGCCATCGGTTTCACGCGCTCCTGCGCCCAGCGGTGCACCATCTCGCGCAGGCTGTTCACGTCGTCGCCGAGATCGAACGTCATCGAGGCCATGAACATGGGTCCCCGCCCCCCTCTTAATTGAACGCTTGTTCAGTTATTAGAACCCGTCATCGCCCCTGTCAAAGATTCTCATCGCCCGGGCCCTTGCCATCCGCGATCCCCGGTGCTTGCGTCACCGCGACCCCAGCCGCCCGGAGCCTGCGACGCCATGCTGCCATTTCACGTCTACGATGTCTTCACCTCGCAGCCTTTCACCGGAAATCCGCTGGCCATCGTGGAAGAGGCCGACGGTCTGAGCGCGGCGCAGATGCAGACCATCGCCCGGCAGTTCAACCTCAGCGAGACGATCTTCGTCCAGGCGCCCGGGGACCCGGCCCACACCGCGAAGGTGCGCATCTTCTTTCCCACCGCCGAGATCCCCTTCGCGGGCCATCCGACCATCGGCTGCGCGATCCATCTGGCGGGCGATGACGCCGCGCTCGTCACGCTGGAAGAGGTCGCGGGCCTCGTGCCCGTGACGCTGACCCGCGACGGGCCGACGGTGCAGGCGGAGTTCACTGCGCCGAAGCTGCCGCGCGCCCTGCCCGCGACGCCGAACCGGGTGACGATGGCCGCCGCCCTCGGACTGACGGAACAGGACCTCGCCCCGACGCCGCTGGGCAATTTCGAGGGTGGTCCGCATTTTCTGTATGTCGAACTCACCGATCTCGACGCCCTTGCGCGCGCCCAAATCCGCGAGCCGGCCTTCACGAGAACGCGCGAGACCGCCGGCGACACCGGCGCGATCTACGCCTATGTCCGAACCGGCCCGGTCTCCATACAGGCGCGCATGTTCGACCCGCCCGCCGGCATCCCGGAGGATCCCGCCACCGGCTCGGCCACGGCGATCCTTTCGGGCCAGCTTCTCGCGACGGGCGCGCTGGCGGACGGAACCTCGGTCTGGACCGTGCGGCAGGGCGTGGAGATGGGCCGCCCCTCCGACCTGCGCCTGTCCGTCGACGTTTCGGCTGGCGCCGTCACGGCGATCCGCGTGGCCGGCAGCGCGGTCAAGATCGCCGAGGGCAGGATCCGCATCCCCAACGCATGATCGCCACCCGTCTTTCCCATTTCGGCGGCTGACCCTATATGGCTTGCCATGATTGGTGATCTCCTGCGCCGGCTGACGGCCCCCGAACCCGAACCGCTTCCCTTCGACGACGCCCGCCTCGCGCTGGCGGCCCTCCTGGTGCGCATCGCGCGCTCGGACGGCGCGTACGAGGGCGTCGAGATCGACCGGATCGACGCGGTGCTGGCCAGGCGCTACGCGCTTTCGCCCTTCGAGGTGGCGAAGCTGCGAGGCGAGGCCGAGCGGCTGGAGGCGGAAGCCCCCGACACCGTGCGCTTCACCCGCGCCATCAAGGAGGCCGTGCCCTATGACGACCGCCTCAAGGTCGTCGAATCCCTCTGGCAGATCGTGCTGGCCGATGGCGAACGCGACCATGAGGAGGACGCGATCCTGCGCCTCGTGGCGCCGATGCTGGGCGTGAACGATCGCGATTCGAACCTCGCGCGCAAACGGGTCGAAGCCGCAGGCGGATGATCGCGTCCCTGCCGATGTACGCCTTTCCGGCCACGCAGGCGGCCGAGGCGCGGCTCTGGGCCGGGATCAGGGACAGGCTGCGGCAGACCGGCTTGGACGCGCCGGAGCATCTGACCCACGCGCCGGGCGACCTCATGGCCCATTGGAGCGACCCCGGCCTGCTGCTGTCGCAGACCTGCGGGCGTCCCTACAAGACATATCTGCACGGCAAGGTCCAGCTGGTCGGCACGCCCGATTACGGGGTGGAGGGTTGTCCTCCGGCCCATTACCGGAGCCTCGTCGTGGCGCGCGCCGATGACCCCCGCACGGAGCTCGCGGCCCTTCGCGGCGCACGCTTCGCCTTCAATGATCCCGGATCGCAATCGGGCTGGGCCGCGCTCGCGGCGGAGGCACCGGAGGTGCTGGACGGCCCGCGGCTCGAGACCGGCAGCCACCGCGCCTCGGTCCGCGCGGTGCGCGAGGGGCGGGCGGATTTCGCCGCCATCGACGCTGTGACCTACCGGCACCTGGCAGCCGCGGGCGAGTCCACGGGCCTCAGGATCGTCCATGCCACCGCGCCGCGCCCCGGCCTGCCGCTGATCACCGGCGCCGCCCATGATCCCGCGCCGATCTTCGACGCGGCCCGCGCCGCCATCGCCGCGCTGTCACCTTCGGACCGCCTGCGGCTCGGCCTTGTCGGCCTCGCCCGGATTCCGGCGGAGGACTATCTCGCACTGCCCGATCCTTAGGCGATTGACGATTTCCACGGCACTTTCCGGGACGTTTCATGGCCGTGCCCCGTTGCAATCCATGCCGATTTGGTCACAAATCCCTTGGTCTCAGGGGGCCTGCCAAACGTGACCGACCAAACGACGCCGGTGATCGACATAACCGGGCTACACAAGAGCTTCGGCGCGTTGCACGTCCTGCGCGGCGTGGACATGACCGCGCGGGCCGGTGACGTGGTGTCCCTGATCGGATCCTCTGGATCCGGCAAGTCGACTCTTCTGCGCTGCGCCAACCTGCTGGAGGACAGCCAGCAGGGCGAGATCCTCTTCGAGGGCGAGCCGGTTAAATGGCGCGGGACCGGGCCGTCGCGACGGCCAGCCGATGCCCTGCAGGTCCAGCGCATCCGAACGAACCTGTCGATGGTGTTCCAGCAGTTCAACCTGTGGGCGCATCTGACGATCCTGCAGAACGTGATGGAGGCGCCCGTCACCGTCCTCGGCCAGGACAAGGCCGAGGTGGAGGATCGCGCCCGTCGCATCCTCGACAAGGTCGGCATCCACGAGAAATGCGACGCCTACCCCGCGCAACTCTCCGGCGGACAGCAGCAGCGCGCGGCGATCGCCCGCGCGCTCTGCATGGAGCCGCGCGCGCTGCTGTTCGACGAACCGACCTCGGCCCTCGACCCCGAGCTCGAACAGGAGGTCGTGCGCGTCATCCGCGGGCTGGCGGAAGAAGGGCGCACCATGCTGCTCGTGACCCATGACATGCGCATGGCGCGCGACCTGTCGGACCGCGTCGTGTTCCTGCACCAGGGCCTGGTCGAGGAAGAAGGCCCGCCCGACGAACTGTTCAACAACCCCAGATCAGACCGCCTGCGGCAGTTCCTCAGCCACAGCCAGGCGGCCTGAAACCAACCTCCAACGGAAAACAGGGAGCAATTCCATGAAACATCTGATCCTTTCGGCCAGCATCCTGGCCCTCGGCGCCGGGATCGCGTCCGCTCAGGACGTGGTGCGGATGGGCACCGAAGGCGCCTACCCTCCGTACAACTTCATCAACGACAACGGCGAGGTTGACGGGTTCGAACGTGACCTGGGCGACGAGATCTGCGCGCGGGCCGAGCTGACCTGCGAATGGGTGACGAACGACTGGGACTCGATCATCCCCAACCTCACCTCGGGCAATTACGACACGATCATCGCGGGCATGTCGATCACCCCCGAGCGGGACGAGGTGATCGACTTCACCCAGCCCTATATCCCGCCGGCATCCTCGCTCTTCCTCGGGATGTCCGAGGATATCGACCTCGACGGCGCCGTGATCGCGGCCCAGACCAACACGATCCAGGCGGGCTACATCGCCGCCGAGACGGGCGCGACGCTCATCGAGTTCGCCACCCCCGATGAAACCGTCGCCGCCGTGCGCAACGGCGAGGCGGACGCGGTCTTCGCCGATGGCGACTACCTGCTGCCGATCGCCGAGGAGGATCCCGACCTGATGATCGTCCTCGATCCCGTCCAGCTGGGCGGCGGTGTCGGCATGGGGATGCGCGAGGGCGACGAGCGGCTGGCGGCCTTCGACGCGGCCATCGCGTCGATGAAGGAAGACGGCACGCTCAACGCGCTGATCCTCGAATGGTTCGGCGAAGACGCCGCGACCTGGTAAGGCTACAGGGCGGGGGCA
>LJSY01000009.1:0-81122 GCA_001314805.1 Rhodobacteraceae bacterium HLUCCO18
GTCAGTCTGGTCGTGGCCTGGTTCGGCGACGACCTGCGCTGCGGGGAGTGCAGGCTGCGCCCCAAGGCCGAGCAGACCGAGATCGATGCCGACAACCTGCCGGTGCTGATCGACTTCGGCGCCGCGCGCGAAAGCGCCACCCGCGTGAGCCGCGTCTTGTCCAAGGTGCTGACGGTCAAGGACGGCTATTCCCCGCAGGAGTTCTACCTCGCCGGCTCCGACCAGGCCTATTCGAGCGATCTCTATGCGTTGGCCGCCACCTTCTATCATGTGGTCAGCCGCAAGGCGCCGCCGTCGTCGCACTCCCGGCTGGCGGCCACTGCGCGGCACAAGGTCGATCCGCTGGAGCCTCTTGAAGCCATCGAGGGCTACGACAGCCATTTCATCGACGCGATCAACACGTGCCTCAGCGTTTTTCCCAAAGATCGCCTTCAAAGCGCCGCGTCTTGGCGTGACATGATCGATCATGACCGGCGTCAACAGATTCTCCTGAGTGAGGCCGAAAAGGACGAGGAACTCGAAGAGATGGTCGCCAGACTGGTGCGGGAATTCGAACGCGACATGGCCGAGCGGGAACGCAAGGCGCGCGAGGCGCTCGAAGCGGCGGCACAGATCACCGACGAGGATCGCGCGCGGATGGAGGCGGAGGCCGAGGCGCAGGCCGAGGCCGAGGCGAGGGCGCGCGAGGAGGCGGCAGCCGCCGCCCAGGCCGAGGCAGAGGAAGTACAGGCAATGATCGCCGCCGAGCGCGCCGCGCAGGCCGCGCGCCAGGCCGCCATCGACGCCGAGGAAGCGCGCCGTTTCCACGAGGCCTTCAAGAAAAAGCCCGCGAAGATCGAGATCGACGCGGCCGACATGTCGGTCTCCGGCGTGCTTGTCGCCTCTTGCGGGCAGGCGGTGCACGGGCAGGCCGCCGATCCGCGCGGCGCGACCATGACCGAAACTCTGGAGGCCATGCCCGAGAGCGTGGGGCGTCCCGGGGTGGAAGACCCCGCCGTGGCCGCACCGCGCACCGCCGCCGTGCTTCCGCGCCGCGTCACCGCAAGCGCGCCCGCGGCAAGCGCCGCGAGCTCCGCGCGGCCTGCACGAACGGCGGCCAATGGCACCGAAAGACCTGTTGAACCCGGATCGGCCGGAACCGGATCGGTCGAACGCGGTTCGGCCGTGCGCCGGTCGCTCTTCGGCGGCCGTATCGCGCTTTCCGTGGGTGGGAAAGGAAGCAAGCCATGAAACGACTGCACGATGTTGCCGTTCGCATGCGCCCCCGCGTGCCGCGCGCGCCCGATGGCGCCCCGCAAGCCCGCGTGGATCGCGAAGGGTCTCCCGAGAGGGAGCCGCCGCTGGTGCTGGAAAGACCCGAAACCGGGTTCTCGACGCCGGCGGAGGGGGCGCGCATCCCGGCGCGCAGCCCCTTCGTGCCGTCCTCGCGCGATCTGGCGCGTGAGGCGGCGCGCCACGCCGCTGACGTCTCCGACGGTCCTGATGCCGATGTCGAAACCGGTGCCGCCGCAGGCGCACCGGCGAGTGGCGCAACGAAACAGCCCATCCGGGGTGGCGACATGACAGACCCGAAGACCGGGGCCGAACGCCCCGTTTCCGTTCCGCGTCGCCAGATCTGGGATCTCGAACCCGACGAGATCGAACAGGTCGCCTCTCACACGGTCGTCACCGACCGCACATATCTGCCGGACGCGGGCGATGACCACGCCGTCGCGGATGCAGAGCCCGCCGGCGGCGAGGCTGGCGAGGAGGACATGGCAAGCCGCGCGCTGCGCGCCCTCGAGGCGGCGGAACGTCAGCTCGAGGCACGCGGCATACCGGCCTCGGCGCTTTACGAGGGCGAGGGCGCCAAGACCCGTGTTCTCGGCTTTCACGCCCGCGATCTCGAGACCGACGCGATCTCCGCCGTGGCGCGCAAATCCGCAGGTGACGTGCGCTTTCCCGCCGGCTGGATCGTGATCGTCGACGGTCCGGGGCGCGGTGCCTATTTTGCCGTGACCAACAGCGTCTCGAGCATCGGGCGGGGGCTCGACCAGTCGATCTGCCTGAATTTCGGCGATGCCTCGATTTCGCGGAACAACCACGCCGCCATTGCCTATGACGCCGAGCAGAACCGCTTTTTCCTCGGCCATGGCAACAAGTCCAACATCGTCCGCCGCAACGGGCAGCCGGTGCTGTCCACCGAGGAGCTGATGGACGGCGACGAGATCCGCATCGGCAAGACCACGCTGCGCTTCGTGGCGCTCTGCGGCCCGGGCTTCATCTGGGGCGCCGATCCGGAAGAGGAGGGCGCGGATGCCAGTTGACACCTTCGATCCGAGATACGACGTCGCCACGGCCCAGTCGCAGGGCCGCCGCGAGCGGCAGGAAGATGCCGTGGCGGTGTCCTGCCCGCAGGGTGCGGAATTCGGCTTTGCCGTGGTGTCCGACGGGATGGGCGGGCATGCCGCCGGCGATCTCGCCAGCCGCATCATCGTGGCCGAGATCTTCGCCGAACTGACCCTGCGCGGTCGCGCGGCACTGGCCGCGCCCGAGGACCTGTCCGAGTTGCTCAAGGCCTCCGTCGAAACCGCGAATGCCAGCCTTCAGGCCCAGATCGACGCCTATCCCGACCAGTCGGGCATGGGCGGTACGGTCGTGGCCACGAGCCTCGTCGACGGCGGATTGCAATGGGTCTCGGTCGGCGACTCGCTGCTGTACCTGTTGCGCGACGGGATGCTGAAGCGTCTGAACGACGATCATTCCATGGGCCCGCAGATCGACCTGATGGCGAGGAACGGGATGATCGACGCGGAGACGGCCCGCACCCATCCGCAGCGCAACTGCCTGACCTCGGCGCTGACCGGCAAGGACATCCCCGAGCTCGACTGCCCCGCGCGGCGGCTCGATCTGGAGGATGGCGACCTCGTCGTGCTGGCCAGCGACGGGCTCCAGTCCGTGGCCGAGGAGGATATCGCCTCGATCCTCGACAAGGCCTCGCATCTGGAGTCCCGCGAAATCGCCACGGCGCTGATCGATGCCGTCACGGACGCGGGCGATCCGGAACAGGACAACACCTCGGTCGTGGTGATCCGCGTCTACCAGCCCGAACCCCGGCCCGAGGATGTGCCCGTGCCGATGGCAGCCCCCGCGCGGCAGCGGCGGTCGATCTGGGCGGCGCTTGGAGGGATCTTCGGACGCCCGGGCCTTCCGGCCACCGCAACGGCGAAACAGGAAGGCTGACGCATGACGACGGCCGGTCACGACATCCAGTCCATGCTCGGGCGGCTCCAGGCGCTTCTTGCCTCGGGTGTCCTGACGCAGGCGGCGGCCGTGAGCTGCTCGGGTCTTGCCGAGGCCCTGCGGCGTCCCGCGCGTGTGGCCATCCTGGGCCAGTCCGCGCCCGAGGTGACCGGCGTCTTGCGCGCCATGCTGGGCGAGGGGCTGGTGACGGTGCTGCCCGACGGTCCGGCCATCGAGCTGAGCTTCGGCGAGGCCGTGCAGCACACGGCGACCTTCGAGGACGGCAGTTCGCTCAGCCAGGAGGGCTACCCGACCGACAACCTGATGCGTCACGGGCCGCTCTTCCTGCAGATCGAGGTGCCGCTGCCGATGCTCGCGACGATGTCGTTTCTCGCGCTGGAGCTTGGCGAGGACGCGGACACCTACGTGCCCGCCCTGCGCTGGGCGGCGAAGCGGTCGGAAATCGCGATCCTCTGCGCCGAGGGCTTCGGGGATGCCGAGGCCGCGCTGTGGGCCGCCGCGCCCGACCGGCTCAAGAACCATTGCTATCTCGTGACCACCGGCGACAGGGACCCGGCTTCGGCCCGCGCGCGGGGGCTGTTCGATGCGGTCGTCCATGCACCCGCGCCCTCGGATGCCTCACCGCCGCTCGCCGCGCTCAAGCGCCGGCTGGCCACGGATATCTCCGATGCGCGGCAGGAGGACGTGGACGCCGCCGCCTTGTTCCTGCATCGCTTCCGCGAGGCGGAACTGTCGCCGCCGCGAGACGCTTTCGCCGACACCGCGGGCGCGGACCGGTCGACAGCGCCCGAGCCCGGATCGCGGGGCGATGACGTGACGCTGGAGGACCTCGGTCCCGTCGCCGACCCTGTGCCCGACACGGCCGCGCATGTCGCGGTCATGGATGGTTTTGCCGATGGCGCCTCGGATGATGACGCACGCGATTATGAAGATGGCGCCGGCGGGGCGGCGTCGGTCGAGGACGTTGCCGCAGCGGCCGACGCCCTTGCCGCGATCCGCGCACTGGTCTCGGGGCCGATCCTTCACCTCAAGCGGCGGAGCAGGGCGCTGGCGGAGATCCTTGAGTGGCGCGAGGAACATGAGGAATGGTCCGAAGAGGTCCTGACCCATTGCGCCGAAACCGCCGAGGCGTTGCGCGACCTGGTCGCCGCCTGGCCCGACGACGATCCGCGCGCCGATCGCCTGCGTGAAGCGGTCGATCAGGCCTGCGACACGGTCGTTCTGTTGCAGGTCGAGGCCGGGCCGGACCAGGCAGAGGACGCCGCGCGCGTGCTTTTTCAACTCAGAACCGATTTTGAGCAGGCAATGGCTGCATGAACGAGAACAGCCGCATCGAGGACCCTTCCATGAAGCAGGATCGCATGATCGCCCCGACCCAGGACGCGCCGCCGACGGACCGGCTGATGTCGCTGGCCTATCGAGGACTTGCGCCGCTCGTCCGTGAATTGCGCACCGTCGACGAGGCGCTGGAACAGCTTCTGAAGGTCGGCGACGCGGATGCCGAACCGGCAATCCGGGACTTGCGCCGCCAGATCCGCGCCTTCGAGCCCAGCGTGACGATGATCGGGCAGGTCAAGGCGGGCAAGACCTCACTGGTGAATGCGATGGTGGGCCGTCCCGGCCTGTTGCCGGCCGACATCAACCCGTGGACCTCGGTGATCACGTCGCTGCATGTCTCGCCGCGAATCCGCGAAAGCGCGCAGCACGCCAAGTTCCGCTTCTTCAGCGAAGAGGAATGGTCGAACCTGCTGAACCGGGGCGGGCGCGTGGGCGAACTGGCCCGCCGGGCCGGCGCCGACAAGGAGTTGGAGACCGTGCGCGCGCAGCTCGAGGAGATGCGCGAGAAATCCCGCCAGCGCCTCGGCAAGAGTTTCGAGCTTCTGCTCGGGCAGGAACATGATTACGGCTATGTCGATCCCGAACTGGTCGAGCGCTATGTCTGCCTCGGCGACGACGTGGACCCGACCATGGAGCCGGACAACGGGCAGGGCCGGTTCGCCGACATCACCAAGTCCGCGGAACTCTACCTCAGTCAGCGCGGACTGGTCTGGCCGATGTGCGTGCGAGACACGCCCGGCGTGAACGACACCTTTCTCGTGCGCGAGCAGATCACGGTGAACGCGATCCGGTCGAGCCGGGTCTGCGTCGTCGTCCTGTCGGCGCATCAGGCTCTGTCGACGGTCGACATGGCGCTGATCCGCATGATCGCGAACATCCGCGCCCGCGACGTCATCATCTTCGTAAACCGCATCGACGAGCTGGGCGATCCGGTCCGCGAGATCCCCGAGATCCGCGACAGCATCCGCGAGACGCTGCAAGCCCAGAACGGGCCCGCCGACGCCACCATACTGTTCGGCAGCGCCCACTGGGCGACGCACGCGCTGGCCGGGGACTGGGCCGAACTGGGCGAGGCCAGTGCCCAGGCGCTGGTGCAGATGGCCGAGCACGAGGCCCGTGGCGGGTTGGAGGACAGCAACGCCGTGGACGTCATCTGGCGGCTTTCGGGCCTGCCGGCGCTGGGCCGGGCCATCTCGGAACGGATCATTCTGGGCGAAGGCCACGACATGGTCGCCCATGCCGCGCGCGCCGCGCGCAACATCGCCAACGGTCTCGCGGCGAGCCGGGTTCTGGCTGCCGACCGGGTCGCCGGCGCCGAGGTGCGCAAGGTCGAACGCGAGAAGCTCACCGCCGAGATTTCCGCCGTCATGCGCGACGCAGAGGCGGAACTCACCGAACAGCTCAACCGGTTTTCCGACTATCTCGAAACCCGTCTCGACGGCTCGCGCAGGACGTTCCTGCAGCGGGCGACGGCCTCGCTCGTCAAGCACCTCGAACAGAACGGCGAAAGCAAGGTCTGGACCTACGATCCGACGGGTCTCAGGGTCCTGCTGAGGTCGGGCTATCAGGTGTTCTCGGCCAAGGCCACGCGCGCCACGGGGAGTATCTACGCAAAGACCGCGACATCGCTCGAGGGGCTTTTCATGGGGGCCTTCGACCTGCCCGAGGGCGCATTCCGGCTTGAGCCTCCACCGGTGCCCGATACGCCGCCGCCGGTCACGCTGGGCCAGACCATCGCGCTCGACATCAAGGGCAACTGGTGGACGCGCTGGTGGCGCCGCCGCCGCAGCTATACCGCCTTCGCCGAGGAATTCTCGAGCATGATCGATGCCGAGATCGCGCCGATGATCGAAGCGCTCAAGAAGGACCACGCCGACGTGTTCCGCGACATGGCGATCAAGGAGCTCCGCCGCTTCGTCGCCGGTCAGCGCACGACGCTTCTGGCCATGGCCGGACAGGCCGAGGAACGGCTGGAAGAGCTTCGCGCGCGCATGGCGCAAGACGCGGAAACCAAGACGAAGGCAATGATCGAGGCCCAGTCCCTCCTGTCGGGGATTGGCGCGAGCCAGGACGAAAAGGAACGGGTGCGCGATGAAGTCTGAAGTTCCGCTTGCCGGCACGACCGGCCCGAAGCCAAAGGTGGCCATTCTCGGCGAATTCTCGTCGGGCAAGAGCACCCTTGCGAATGTACTGCTGGAACGAGCGTCCTCGCCGGTGAGGGTGACGGCGACGCAGGTGCCGCCGATCTGGTACACCCATGGCCATGGCGATCCCGTCGTCGTGGACAGCGAGGGGCAGGAGACCGTGATCGGCCTCGACGAGGTGGCCTCCGTGCCGGTGGACGGCACGCAATTCGTGCGCGTCTACATCGAGGCGCCGATCCTGGAGCGTCTGGATGTCATCGACATGCCCGGCAGTTCCGATCCGAACATGTCCCCGGACATCTGGAACGCCGTTCTGCCGCAGGCCGACGCGGTGATCTGGTGCACGCCCGCCACCCAGGCGTGGCGCCAGTCCGAGGCCGCGATCTGGGAAGAGATCGACCCCGACGTGCAGGAACGCAGCGTGCTGCTGGTCACCCGCATCGACAAGGTCCTGTCCGATACCGACCGGGCGCGGCTGATGAAACGGATGCGGCGCGAGACGACCGGCACGTTCCGGGACATCTTCGCGGTCGACCTGATGTCGGCCACCCGCGATATCGAAGCCGGGAAAGCACATGCCAGCGCCGGGTCCGAGGCCGTGCAGGCAGCCGTCGAAACGCTGCTCAAGGGCTTGGGTCTGACGCAAGCCGCCCCCGGCGCGCCGACGGACCCCGGCGCCGAGGCCGCCAAGATCCTGCACCTGCAGGACCATGCGCCCAGCTCCGCGCTGGGCACGACAAGGCCCGCCACCAACGTCATCCCGCGCCGGATTTCGGCGGGCGGTCTGACCGCCATGCGCCGCCCGCGCCGCACCACCGGGACCGGAGGGAGCGCCGTCTGATCCCATACACCGTCCGCCGCGTCGCGCGCGCGCGGACATGCCCCGACACAAGACATTCACAGGCCCCGCAAGACCAGTAGACCAGATGACACCCGAGATCCTTCGCCACCTGCGCAAACGGCTCCCCGATTGCGAGCTCGTGCTCTACGCGGATATCGCGTCAGGGACCGTGCTGGCGTCGGACGCGCGGCTTGCGCATCCGCAGGAGAATCTCGATACGATCTGCTCCTGCGCGCGCGCCTTCCTCAATGCGCCGCGGCTGGCGTCCCACGACCTGACGAACGAGGCCGTGTTTCAGACCCCCACGGCCAAGCGGGTCTTCCTCAGGGCCTTCGCCGACCCGTGCGAGGCGCTGGCCTGCATCTGCGGCCCCGAGAGCGACCTTGCCGAGGTGCTCGACGCCATGCGCGCCGCACTGGCCGAGGCCGCGCCGGAGGATTTCGGCGAAAATATCCTGGAATTCCGGGAGGCCGTGGCGAAATGACCGATCGCAACGCAGTACGCGATATCCTCTACCGCGCTGGCGCGGAAGGCCACATGCGCGTGGTCGACCGGCCGATATCCTCGCCGGCACAAGGCGTTTCGCTGATCCTCAGGCAGCTCGAATACGGTGTCCTGCCGCGGCGCTACCGGCTCGAGTTCGACACCGGCGGGCGGGTCGAGATCGACATCGCCGAACGGCAGGTGCTGGGCCTGGGTTCGGTCAGGGCGGCAACATCGGGCAAGGCGCCGCGGCTGGAGCCGGGCCCGCTCGGGTCCGAGGACGCCAAGGCACTGGGTGACCTGCTGGCGGGGCTCTGCCGCGGTGCGAAGACCGTGCGCATCGCCAGCACGTCCGAAACCGACATCCTCCCCGGCGGCAGCGGACTGTCGCTCTCGGCGCTGCGGAAGGCCGCCGCACTGCCCGACGTGGTCGCGAAAGTGGCGGGACGGACAACATGGCTCGACGCGATGGTCGATCATCCGGATGTCAGCGTCCTGTCGGCCGTCCTGATCGACGTCGATGAGGCCCATGTGATCATCGGAACCAGGGAAGAGGCCGAGGCACTGGCGGACTGGGCTGTCGAGATGCTGGACGTCTTCCTCGCCGATGGTTTCCCGCTCGCCCCCGAGCTCGAGACCAAGGGCGCGATCACCTTCGCGCCGCAGCAGAACGGATCCCATATCCTGCTTGCGGGGCTGCGGGGTCAGTTCCTTCTCGCGCTCGTCTCGGGGCCCGACACCGCCGCGACGCTCGCCGCATGGCAGCGCGTCGCCGAGAGCGAGGTGGACGGCTTCATCGCCGTCGGCTGACGCCCCCCATCCCACCGTCGTTCCGAATTTCTGGACAGGTCTGTCCAGCGCTGCTAGCGATTCTCTGGACAGGGTTGTCCAGAGGCGCCGCAGGCGCGCGCAGGCCGGGGAGGATCGGACATGAAAGACAGCTACCGCGTCGTGGTCATCGGGGGCGGCGTCGTGGGCGCCTCGGTGCTCTATCACCTCGCCAAACTCGGCTGGACCGATGTCTGCCTGCTGGAACGCTCGGTCCTCACGGCGGGCTCCAGCTGGCACGCGGCCGGCGGCATCCACGCGCTGAACGCCGATCCGAACATCGCCGCGTTGCAGGCCTACACGATCGATCTGCTGCCCGAGATCGAGAAGGAGTCGGGCCAGGACATCGGCCTGCACATGACCGGCGGCCTGACCATGGCGGGCACGCCCGATCGTTGGGAGTGGCTCCAGTCCGCCTACCGCGTGTTCCAGTCCATCGGGATCGAGGATTGCCGCCTCGTCACCGTCGAGGAGGCGGTGGACCTCAACCCGATCATGTCGCCCGACGGGCTTCTGGGCGGCATGTGGGCCGACCGCGAGGGGTATATCGACACCACCGGCACGGTCCATGCCTATGCGAAGGCCGCGAAGATGCGCGGCGCCTCCTGTTTCGAGCACACCAAGGTCGAGGAACTGATCCAGACGCCGGAGGGCTGGACCGTCGTCACCGACAAGGGCACGATCAGGGCCGAGCATGTGGTGAACGCGGGCGGGCTCTGGGCCAAGCAACTGGGGCGTATGGCGGGCATCGAGCTGCCCGTGTCGCCGCTCAAGCACCATTACCTGATTTCCGACACCATCCCGGCGCTGGAGGAGATCGATTTCGAAGTGCCGATGACGGTGGACCTCGAAGGCTTCACCTACCTGCGGCAGGATCAGAAAGGCGTTCTGCTTGGTATCTACGAGATCGACCATGAACACTGGGCCATGGACGGCGCGCCTTGGGACTACGGGATGGAACTGTTCCAGGAGCAGACGGACCGCATCGAGAAGGAACTGATCCTCGGATTCGAACGCTACCCCGCGCTGCAGGAGGTGGGCGTCAAGACATGGGTCAACGGCGCCTTCACCTTCTCGCCCGACGGCAACCCGCTGGTGGGGCCTGTCCCCGGCAAACCGGGATACTGGTGCGCCTGCGCGGTCATGGCGGGCTTCCTGCAGGGTGGCGGCGTGGGAAAAAGCCTCGCCGAATGGATGATCCACGGCGAACCCGAGGCCGATGTCTACGGCATGGACGTGGCGCGCTACGGGCCCTGGGCCGAGAACCGCGAGTTCATCCGCCAGACCACGGGACAGTTCTATTCCCGCCGCTTCGTGATGACCTATCCGAACGAGCAGCTTCCGGCGGGCCGCCCTCTGAAACGCGCGCCAGCCTATTCCGCGATGACGGAGGCCGGGTGCCAGTGGGGCCAGTCCTGGGACCTCGAGGTGCCGCTCTTTTTCGGCGGCAAGGGGTTTGCCGAGACGCCCTCGCTGAAACGGTCCAACGCCCATGAGATCGTGGGTGCGGAATGTCGCGCGGTGCGGGACGGCGTGGGCCTTCTCGATATCACCGGCTTCGCCCGATACGAGGTCACGGGGCCGAATGCCAAGGCGTGGCTGGACGGGCTTTTCGCCACGACGCTGCCGAAACCCGGCCGTGCGCGGCTGGCCGTGGCGCTGGGCCATGACGGGCGGCTCAAGGGGGACCTGACGCTGTTCAACTGGGGTGACGGGTCGTGGTGGATCATGGGGTCCTACTACCTTCGGACATGGCACATGCGTTGGTTCGCCGATCACATGACGGACGGCGTCACGGTGCGCGATCTGGGCGAGGACGTCGCCGGCTTCTCGCTTTCGGGGCCGAAGTCCCGTGCGGTGATCGAGAAGCTTTCCGCGGATGCCGTCGATGCGCTGCCCTTCATGGGCTGCGGGGCGTTCGACATCGGCCTCCTGCGCTGCAAGGTGGGGCGCATGTCGGTGTCCGGCGAACTCGGCTACGAGATCCACTGCCGCATGGGCGATCACATCACGCTGCGCGAGGCGCTGCTGGAGGCCGGCGCCGGCGAGGGGATCCGCGAATACGGGTTCAACGCGCTCCTGTCGCTGCGTCTGGAGAAGAGCTTCGGCATCTGGAACGCGGAGTTCACCCAAGGCTACACGGCGGGCGCCACCGGCATGGATCGCTGGATCGCGTGGGACAAGGGCGATTTCATCGGCCGCGCCGCGGCGCTGGCCGAACGCGACGGCAACGGCCCGGCGCAGAAGATCGTGACGCTCGAGGTCGAAGCGACGGACGCCGACGCCAGCGGGTTCGAACCGGTGTGGAAGAATGGCACCCGCGTGGGCTTCGTCACGTCCGGCGGCTACGGGCACACGCTGGGCACGTCGCTGGCCATGGCCATGGTCGATACCGCCGTGGCGGAGGTCGGCGCCGACCTCAGCGTCCATATCGTCGGAGCGGAACGTCCCGCACGCGTCATCGCGCCGTCGCCCTACGACCCCGAGGGCCGGGCGATGCGCGCCTGATGGGTGCGCCCGCCGCCCATGCGAATGCGAAGGTCACGCGCGAGGACTGGCTCGACGTGGCGCGCGCGGTGCTGGTCGGCGACGGGGTGGGCGAGGTCAAGATCGTGGCTCTGGGCGCGCGTCTCGGCGTGTCGCGTTCGTCCTTCTACTGGTATTTCGAAAGCCGTCAGGACCTTCTCGACGCGCTTCTCGATGCATGGGAGATGCGGAACACCGCGCGGCTTAGAGACCGTTGCGCGCGCCCTGCATCGACGATCACCGGGGCTGTCTGCAATTTCTTCGAATGTTTCATCGACCCGGAACTGTTCGACCCCGGCCTCGATTTCGCCATCCGCGAATGGGCCCGGCGCGACGACGGTCTCCGGCGTCGCGTGGAGGCAGCGGATACCGCGCGGCTCGAGGCGATCGCGGCGATGTTTGCACGATACGGATATCCGCCCGCCGTGGCCGATATCCGTGCACGGATATTGTATTTTCAACAGCTGGGCTATCACGCGCTCGATCAGCGGGAGCCGATCGAGCGGCGCCTGTCCCGCGTCGCGGGGTATCTGGAGGGGTTCACGGGTGTGACGCCGGAGCCTGCGGAGGTCGACCGCCTCGCCGCCTTCGCGCAGGACAAGCTCGGCTAGGCTCCGCGACCGGCGGCCTCGCGCACCGCATCGCTCATCTCCCGCAACTGCTCGGAAAGGGGGTTCGAACGTCGCCAGATCATGCCGATCGTGCGCTCTGGGCCCGGCGCCTCGAACCCGTCGACCGACACATCCGCGGAACGTGTCTCGATATCCACGGCCATTTCCGGGATCAATGTCACGCCAAGACCCGCGCCGACCATCTGCACCAGCGTGGACAGCGACGAGCCATCCATCATCTCGCGCGGGGCCGTGGCCGCCATGTTGCAAAATGACAAGGCCTGATCGCGGAAACAGTGCCCCTCCTCCAACAGCAGAAGCCGCATTTCCCGCAGGCGCTCCGGGCTGGGGACCGGGCGGCCGCGTTCGGAGCCGGGACGCACGAGGACGAAGTTCTCGGTGAACAGCGGCACCTCCTCGAAGGCGGTCTCGCCCACGGGCAGCGCGACAATCGCGGTATCGAGGCTGCCCTCGGCCAGTTCCTCGATCAGCCGCGATGTCACCGTCTCGCGCAGTTGCAGCTCAAGCCCCGGGTAGCGATGCGTCAGGCCACCCACGATCCGGGGCAGCACATAGGGCGCGACCGTGGGGATGACGCCGATCCGCACACGCCCCGCAAGGCGGTCGCGCACGGCGCGGGCGGTGTCCTCGATCTCGCCCACGATGCGGAGCACCTCGCGCAGACGCTTGAGCACATCCTCCCCGAAGGCCGTCAGCGCCACGCCCCGCACGCCGCGTTCCAGCAACGGCGTCCCGAGACTGCGCTCCATCTCGCGGATCTGCATCGACAACGCCGGCTGGCTGATCGAGCAGGCATCCGCCGCGCGTCCGAAATGCCCCTGCCGGGCGAGGGCATCGAAATAGCGCATCTGTTTGAGGGTCAGGTTGATCATAAGCACAACTTATCAAAATTATCAGATTATTCAACTTCTCCTGATCGTCGTGGGCTGATAAGTTTAGAACAGTTCGAAGAAGGGATTCGATACCGGGGAGCCAACCGTCAGACCTGTTCAGGCGGCGGCGACTTGGGAAACGGGCCTGCGGACACCATATTCAAGCCAGCTTCAGGAGCGGAGACGAAAGATGATGGACGGCGACGACAGACCGGCGGGCGGCGGATGCCCAGTCATGCATGGTGCAATCACCGAGACCGGGAACAGCGTGACCGCGTGGTGGCCCAAGACGCTCAACCTCGACATCCTTCACCAGCACGACACCAAGGTGAATCCGCTCGGTGATTTCGATTACCGCGAGGCGGTCAAGGAGCTCGATTTCGAGGCCGTGAAGGCCGACGTGACGGCTCTGATGACCGAGAGCCAGGAGTGGTGGCCCGCCGATTACGGCCATTATGGCGGCCTGATGATCCGCCTCGCGTGGCATTCCGCCGGCTCCTACCGTCTGGCCGATGGCCGTGGTGGCGGCGGGCATGGCAACATCCGTTTCGCGCCGCTCAACTCGTGGCCCGACAACGGCAACCTCGACAAGGCGCGCCGCATCCTGTGGCCGGTGAAAAAGAAGTACGGCAACAAGCTCAGCTGGGCGGACCTGATCCTGCTGGCGGGCAACATCGCCTATGAGTCGATGGGCCTGAAGACTTTCGGCTTCTCCTTCGGCCGTGAGGACATCTGGCACCCCGAAAAGGACACCTACTGGGGCGCCGAGCGTGAGTGGCTGGCGCCGTCGGATACGCGCTACGAAGACGTGATGCAGCCCGACACGATGGAAAACCCGCTCGCCGCCGTGCAGATGGGCCTGATCTACGTGAACCCGGAGGGCGTGAACGGTCAGCCCGATCCGATCAAGACCGCCGCACATGTGCGCGAGACCTTCGCGCGGATGGCCATGAACGACGAGGAGACCGCGGCGCTGACATGCGGCGGCCATACCGTCGGCAAGGCTCACGGCAACGGCGATGCCGCCGCACTCGGTGCCGAGCCGGAAGGTTCGGATATCGAGAACCAGGGCCTCGGCTGGCTGAACCCGCATCTGGACGGCAAGGCGACCAATGCCGTCACGTCCGGCATCGAGGGCGCCTGGACGACGCATCCGACCACGTGGGACATGGGCTATTTCAAGCTGCTCTTCGGTTACGAATGGGAACTGACGAAATCGCCGGCCGGCGCCAACCAGTGGCGTCCCGTCGACATCGCGGAAGAGGACATGCCGGTCGATCCCACGGATGCGTCCAAGCGGGTCATGCCGATGATGACCGACGCCGACATGGCGATGAAGATGGACCCGACCTATCGCGCCATCTGCGAGAAGTTCATGGCCGACCAGGCCTATTTCGACGACTGCTTCGCCCGCGCGTGGTTCAAGCTGATCCACCGCGACCTCGGGCCGCGCAGCCGCTACATCGGCCCGGACGCCCCGGCCGAGGATCTGATCTGGCAGGATCCGATCCCCGAGGGTCCCAAGGACTACGACGTCACCGCGCTCAAGGCCGATATCGCGGCATCGGGTCTTTCGGTCGCCGACATGGTCGCCACCGCATGGGACAGCGCCCGGACCTTCCGCCAGTCCGACCTGCGCGGCGGGGCCAACGGTGCCCGTATCCGTCTCGCCCCTCAGAAGGACTGGGCGGGCAATGAGCCCGAGCGTCTGGCCTCGGTCCTCGCGGTGCTTGAACCGCTTGCCGAGAAGCATGGCGCCACCGTCGCGGACACCATCGTGCTGGCGGGCAATGTGGGCGTGGAGCAGGCCGCGAAAGCTGCCGGCGTCACGGTCGAGGTTCCCTTCACCGCGGGCCGCGGCGATGCAAAGGCCGAACAGACCGATGCCGAGAGCTTCGATGTGCTCGAGCCTCTGGCCGACGGGTTCCGCAACTGGATGAAGAAGGACTACGCCGTCGCGGCCGAAGAGCTGATGCTCGACCGGGCGCAGCTTCTGGGGCTGACCGGGCCCGAGATGACGGTGCTGGTCGGCGGCATGCGGGCCATGGGCGCCAACCACGGCGGCGCGGCGCATGGCGTCTTCACCGACCGGGCCGGCGCGCTGACGACGGACTTCTTCGTCAACCTGACCGACATGGGCTACAAATGGGTGCCCACGGGCTCCAACGCCTATGCCATCGTCGAGCGTGGCTCTGACGAGACCAAGTGGACCGCGACGCGCGTCGACCTGGTCTTCGGCTCCAACTCGATCCTGCGCGCTTACGCCGAGGTTTACGCCCAGGACGACGCGCACGAGAAGTTCGTGCATGACTTCGTGGCAGCCTGGACCAAGGTGATGGAGAACGACCTGTTCTGATACGCGTCTCCGAACAGGCGCCCCGGGCTCCGGTCCGGGGCGAGGAAACGCGAGCGGCGGCCCGGGGAAAACTTCGGGCCGCCGTGCTTTTTGCGATGGGCTTTGGGGGGGCGGCTTCGGCCTATCCGCCGCAGGGCGCGTCCGGCGCGGGGACACCCGGCGACACGAAGAGCCGCAGATGCACGGGGCGTCCGTTGGTGTAGTCGGTTCCGACCACTTCGGTGACGTCGGGTTGCCCGGGCGGCACCGACATACCCTCCGGGATGGCCTCCCGGGCGATCCACGCGGCGCGGTCCGGTGCTGCGGCCAGCCAGTCCATCGCGCCCTCCCAGCCTAGGAACGCCGTGTCGGTGCCGAACTGGAACACGACGCTCGGCGGGGCGTGCCCGACGACGGCCGGAGGCATGGCGAGGCAGCTCTGCCCGGCCATCGCCTCGGCCAGCCGGGGTGTGACCCAGAATTCGCGGGCGCCGGGAAGGCTGGCGGCGGTCAGCGTCCAGGCCATGACGATGCCCGCCCCGGCCAGCGCGGCGGTGCCAAGAAGAGCCCGCCCGCGATAGAAGGCCACCGCGCCGAAAGCTGCGAGCGCGGTCAGTGCAAGGCCGCCCGCCATGGCCCACAGGTCGATGCCCGCGCCGAAGGCCATCGGCATGCCGATGGCGAGCGCCGCGAAGGCGAGCGTGCCAATGGCGAAGCCCGCCGCGCCGATATGGGCCGCCCAGCCGCGAAACCGCGCCTCTCCGTCGATGAGGCGGACCAGAGGCACCGCCGCCAGCAGCAGGAGCGCGGGATAGGTCGGCAGCGTGTAATGGATGAGCTTGGTCGACACCGCCTCGAACACCAGCCACGTGGGAACGATCCAACCCAGCAGGAATGCGCCCTCAGGCGCCTTTCGCATCGCCCAGCCGGTCACGACCGCCAGCGGCAGGAGCAGCGTCCAGGGCCAGAGGGTGGCCCAGACGGCCAGGAGGTAGAAGCCCGGTGGAATCCCGCTATGCTCTCCGGTGGCCGCGATCTTCTCGGCCAGGTCTCCGCCGAGCGACGCGGTGAGGAACGCGCCCTCGGTGCGGATCATGATGGCGACGAACCACGGCAGCGTCAGCGCCAGCATCCACGCCAGACCGGGCAGGGGACGCAGAGCCCTCAGCCACGACAGGCTCCGGTCCTTTGCCGATACCCAGACCGCCGCCGTCAGGACCGGCAGAAGGATCAGCGGACCCTTGACGAGGATGCCCGCCGCGATCGCCGTCCAGAACACCGCCGGCACGCCCCAACCCCTTGCCTGGCCCAGCCAGGCCCGCCCCATCGCCCCCATGGCGAGGATGATGGTGAGTAGCAGCGCGGCGTCGGTCTTGGCCGTTCGCGCCTCGGCGCTGAGCATGTAGACCGTGGCCAGCATCACGCCGGCCAGCACCGCCGCCCGGCGCCCGACAAGCGGGAGGCCCGCCCAGATCAGCGCCAGCGCCGAGAGCGCGCCGGCAAGGTAGGACGGGATGCGGTGCACCCAGACCGCGTTCGTGCCGGTCTGCCCGGTCAGCTCCAGCACGGCGGCCTGCATCCAGTAGACGCCGACGGGTTTGACATGGCGCGCGCCGCCCTGAAACCGGATGTCGACCCAGTCGCCGGTCTCGGCCATCTGGCGGCTGGCCTGAGCGTAGCGTGCCTCGTCCCGGTCTTGCACGGGCAGTTCGGCAAGACCCAGCGAAAAGCTCAAGAGCGCGAGGATCAGGACCCAGAACGGGGCAAGGCGCGAGGACAGCAAGTATCCGGTGGGCATGGGCGCGCGCCTAGTCCGCGGCCGGGCCGGAGCGGTGATGCACGGCGTCTGCCTCGGTTGCCTCCGCAAGGGCCGCCTCGGCCGCGGCGACGCGGTCGGCCTTCTTCGACTTGTAGATCAGGGTGAGGTTGCGTGTGTAGACGATCAGACCCATCGACTGGCCGAGGATGAACACCACGTCCTGCCGGTAGATCGCGTAGGACAACAGCATCGCGCCACCGACGATGGAGAGGTACCAGAAGGCCACGGGCACATAGGACCGCCCCGCGCGCTCCGAGGCGATCCACTGCACGATGAAACGCATGGAGAACGCCAGCTGCGCCGTCAGGCCCAGCACGACCCACCAGAACTCGACCCAGCCGTCGATGGAAAGGAAGGCGAAGATGGTCTCGGTCATGAAGGCCTTTCCGCCCCTCCGTGGGCGCTGATGCCGGAAGAAAGTATGGTCGTCTCGTCGGGGGCAAGGATGCGGCGGCGGCGGATCAGCCACGCCACACCGAACAGGTCGCTCAGGCCGACGATGGCGCGCCCGAGGTTGTTGTATTTCGACCGCCCGGCGGAGCGCGGGCGATGGGTGACGTCCACATGCGCCACGTCCCAGCCGTCGCGCTGGAACAGCGCCGGCAGATAGCGGTGCATGTGATTGAAATAGGGCAGGGCGAGATAGGCCTCGCGCCGGAACGCCTTGAGACCGCAGCCGGTGTCGCGCGTGCCGTCCCGCAGGAGCCAGCCGCGGATCGCGTTCGCTGCGCGGGAAGCGACGCGCTTGGGCAGCGGATCGTTGCGCTTGGCCCGCTGCCCGGCCACGAGCGCCAGACGCGGCGGGGCGTTTTCGTCCAGAAGCGGCGCCAGCAGGACCGGGATCTCCTCGGGCGGGTTCTGGCCGTCGCCGTCGAGCGTGCAGATGAGCGGGGCGCGCGCGGCGCGAACGGCGTCGTGGACGGCGGCCGATTGTCCTGCGGGGCGGGCATGGGTGATGATCGTCACGGGCAGGTCGGGATGGGCTGTCGCGAAGCCCTCCAGCGCCGCGCCGGTGCCGTCGCGGGAGCCGTCATTGGTCACGCAGATCTCGAAAGATCCCAGCGGCAGCGCCGCCGCGCGGCAGGCTTCCAGAAGCGCCATCGCCGTCTCGCCCTCGTCGAGCATCGGGATCACGATCGCGAAACGCGGCCGCGCCTCGTCTCGTGCTGCCCCTTTGGCCTGGTCGTTCGATCCGCGCGTCATGCCTGCGATAACCCGAGCGCCCCGGACTGCGCTCCGGCTGGCGATTTGGCGGGGGTGTAATCCGAATGCGCGCACGATGAAACCCCGCAGGGCGTGACGTGGCGTCCCGCGAGCGTTCCCTTGCGCGCCGTCAGCTGGCATAGCGCGTCGTGCCGCGCCTGCGTTCGTCGAGCGGCTCGCTCAGGACCATGGCGTTATGGGCGCGCTGGTCGCAATTGAGGCGCGGACAGATGCGGCAATTGATGCCGATGGGCGTGGCATGGGCGGGGCTGGCGGCGAAATCCTCGGCATAGCCGATCCGGTCCACATGCTCGACCGCGCAGCCCATGGCCACGGCAAGCCGCACGTCCTGCGCATGCCGCGTGACGCTGGGCCGGTCGACGGTGCGGGCGAAGACGAAGAACTGGCTGGTGTCCGGCATCTCGACGAATTGCGGCACGATGCGCCCCGGCATCCGGAACGAGGTGTGAACGTCGAGACGCGGGCAGGCGCCGCCATATTCGGCGAGGTGGAAGTCGGTGGCGTTGAACCGCTTGGTGACGTTGCCGGCCTTGTCGATCCTGAGGAAGAAGAACGGCACCCCCTGCGCGCCCGAGCGTTGCAGCGTCGTCGCCCGGTGGCAGGCCTGTTCGAAGCTGACGCCGAAGCGGGTGGCGAGATGGTCGAAATCGTATTTCGACGCCAGCGCCTCGGCGAGATACGGCCCATAGGGCATCAGAACGGCGGCGGCGAAGTAATTCGCCAGTTCCACCCGGCAGCGTGCGAGGCCATGGGCGTCAGAGATGTTCGAGGCCGCAAGGATCTCGTCGAAAAGCGCCCGGTTCTCGATCAGGCCCGCCACATGCACAAGCTGGAAGACGCGGTTGGGGTGGTCGAGCGCCTCCGACAGCAGGACCTCGCGGCTTGGCTCGTCGTATTGTCGCAGCGTGTCGGGCATGTCCTCGACCCGGACGAGCCGCACGCGCAGGCCCAGCCGGTCGCGGAGGGCGGCCTTGACCTCTGCATAGACATCGTCCGGCGCCACATGGCGGCCGCCCCAGAAAGCCTCTGCCGCCCGTTCGAGACTGTCGAAATGGTTGTTGTTGCGCCGGAAAAAGTTGTGCACCGCCGCCTCGGGCGAGGTCATCACCAGCGGCCCGGTCTCGTCGCCGCCGGCGGCCATGGTCATCAGCTGGTCGGTCGCCGCCAGATAGGCGCGGTGCAGCTTGAGCATCGCCGAGACGAGGTCGGGGCTGTGGATCTGGGCCGCGCGCAACTGCGGCAGGTCAGGGCGGTTGCCGTCGAAAAGCGTGTCCTGAAGCGCCGCGCGCAGATCGGCGAGGACCGAGGTGTCGTCATCCTCCGCGATCTCGCGCCAGTCGACGCCATAGACCTCGAAGAGCTTCAGCATCACCGGCACCGAGACGCTGCGCTCGTTCTTTTCCAGCAGGTTCACGTAGGACGTGGAGACACCCAGGCTCCGCCCCATCTGCGCCTGCGTCTGCCCCTGTTCCAGCCGCAGGCGGCGCAGGCGGGGCCCGATGAAGGTTTTCAGCATGCCGTTGTATCCAGATAATTTCACAACTTTACAGATTCTATAACATGTAAATTCTCGCGTTTACAGCAGGACCCGGAAAGTTTTCCTCAAACGGTCGCGATCAGGCATGGTCCACCCAAGCCCAGGCGAGGAGGAGCCTTTCACATGAAAACCGGTCACACCCATCTGTTCATTCCCGGTCCGACCAATGTCCCCGACGAGGTCCGCCGCGCGATGAATGTCGGGCAGGAGGACATGCGCGCGCCGGATTTCGGCGAGCTGACGCTGGGTCTTTTCTCGGACCTCAAGCGCGTCATGCGCACCACGACGGGCGAGGTCTTCATCTTCCCCGGCTCCGGCACGGCGGCGTGGGAGGCGGCGATCACCAACACGCTGAACCCCGGCGACAAGGTCCTGATGGCCCGCTTCGGCCAGTTCTCGACGCTGTGGGTGGAGATGGCCGAACGCTTCGGCCTCGACGTGGAGGTGATCGACGTGGCCTGGGGCGCGGGCGTGCCGGTGGCCGAATTCGAGCGGCGTCTCGGGGCCGACACGAAGGACGAGATCAAGGCCGTCTTCGTCACCCACAACGAGACCGCGACCGGCGTCACCTCCGACGTCGCCGCCGTGCGCCGGGCGCTCGATTCGTGCTTCCACGACGCGCTTCTCTTCGTCGATGGCGTGTCCTCCATCGCGTCTATCGATTTCCGGATGGATGACTGGGGCGTCGACCTTGCCGTCACCGGCAGCCAGAAGGGCCTGATGTGCCCCGCGGGCCTTGGCATCCTCGCCGTCAGCCAGAAGGCGATGGAAGTTTCCCGCCATTCCACCATGCGCCGCGCCTATTTCGAATTCATGGACATGGTGAAGCTGAACGCCGACGGCTACTTCCCCTACACGCCGCCCACGCCGCTTCTGCGGGGTCTGCGCGCCGCGCTCGACCGGCTGTTCCGCGAGGGGCTGGACGAAGTGATCGCCCGCCATGCCCGGATTGCCGAAGGCGTGCGCCGCGGCGTGCATGCCTGGGGTCTCGACCTCGTGGCCGAGCATCCGAGCTTCTACTCCGACACGGTGTCGGCCATCCGCACGCCCGAGGACGTGGATGCCCGCGACGTGCTGCGCATCGCTTATGACGAGATGAACACGAGCTTCGGCTCGGGCCTCGCGCGGCTGTCGGGCAAGGTGTTCCGCATCGGGCATCTGGGCGACTTCAACGAGGGCATGGCGCTGACGGCGCTGTCGATCGTGGAGATGTCGCTGGTGCGCGCCGGCGCACGGATCCAGCTGGGGGCCGGCGTTGCCGCTGCTCAGCGACATTTCACGGGCGTGGCCACGGCCAATCCCGTCCTGCGGGTCGCGGCGGAATAAGTCGCCCCGCAACCGACTGAAGAAAAGGAATAAACCCGTGTCCCACACGCTCCATCCGCTTCGGCGGCAAAGGCTTCATCGTTCCGAACTGGCGGTCCCCGCCTCGAACCCGACCATGGTCGACAAGGCCGCAGACAGCGCCGCCGACGTGGTGTTCCTCGACCTCGAGGACGCCGTCGCTCCGCCCGAGAAGGAGCAGGCGCGCAAGAACGCGATCCAGGCGCTGAACGACATCGACTGGGCCGGGAAGGGCAAGACGGTCAGCGTCAGGATCAACGGGCTCGACACCCATTACATGTATCGCGACGTGGTCGATATCATGGAGCAGGCGGGCGACAGGGTGCACACGCTGCTGGTGCCCAAGGTCGGCGTGCCGGCGGATCTCTACATGGTCGAGGCGATGGTCAACCAGATCGAGCAGGGCACCGGCGTCGAGACGCGCGTGGGGCTCGAGGCGCTGATCGAGACGGCGCTCGGCATGGCGAACGTGGAGGCCATCGCGCAATTCGGTGGCCGGCTGGAGTGTCTGCATTTCGGTGTGGCCGATTACGCCGCCTCCATGCGGGCGCGCACGGTGAATATCGGTGGGCTGAACCCCGACTATCCGGGCGACCAGTGGCATGCCTCGATCACGCGGATGGTCATCGCCTGCCGCGCCTATGGCCTCCGCGCCGTGGACGGACCCTTCGGCGATTTCTCCGACCCCGACGGCTACAAGGACGCCGCGCGTCGCGCCGCCGCGCTGGGCTGCGAGGGCAAATGGGCCATCCACCCCAGCCAGATTGCGCTCGCCAACGAGGTCTTCAGCCCGCCCGAGGCGGAGGTGAGCCGGGCGGAACGCATCATCGAGGAACTGAAGAAGGCCGAGGCCGAGGGCAAGGGCGCCGCCAGCCTCGACGGCAAGATGATCGACGCGGCCTCCGAGAAGATGGCCCGCAACGTGATCGACATGGCCAAGGCGATCGCCGCCAAAAGTGAGGGCGCCTCGGCGTGAGCTTTGCGTAAGGCGGGACTTGTCCCGCCGCCCCCGGGGCTCGCCCCGCCCATGATCGGCAAGGAGGAGACGACATGGACATCCACGAACATCAGGCCAAGGACATCCTTGCCCAATTCGGCGTTCCGGTGCCGAAAGGCGGCCTCGCCTTTTCCCCGGAACAGGCGGCCCACCGCGCGCGGGAGATTGGCCTGCCCTGTGTGGTCAAGGCGCAGATCCATTCCGGCGGACGCGGCGAGGCGGGCGGTGTGAAGCTCTGCAAGACCGAAGCGGAGGTCCGCGATTACGCCGCCGACCTGCTCGGCAGGACGCTGGTCACCAAGCAGACGGGCGCGTCGGGCAAGACCGTCCACCGCCTCTGGGTCGAGGACGCCACCGATATCGCGCAGGAGATCTACCTGGGCTTCGTGCTCGACCGGAAGTCCGAACGCATCATGATCGTCGCCTCCGGCCATGGCGGGATGGAGATCGAGGATCTCGCCCACGAGGACCCCGACAGCCTCGTGCGCATGGTCATCGACCCGGCCACGGGGCTGGTGGAGTTCCAGGCGCGAGAGCTTGCCTTCCGCCTCGGGCTGAAAGGCAAGCAGATCGGCCAGATGGTGACGACGCTGCGCGCCTGCTACCGCGCCTATCGCGATCTGGATGCCATGATGGTGGAGATCAATCCGCTGGCCATCACCGGGGAGGGCGACCTCGTGGCGCTCGACGCCAAGATGTCCTTCGACACCAACGCGCTGTTCCGCCGACCGCAGGTCGCCGCGCTGCGCGACCCCGCGCAGGAGGACGCCCGCGAGGCGATGGCCGCTGATCATGGTCTCGCCTATGTCGGCCTCGACGGCGATATCGGCTGCATCATCAACGGTGCCGGTCTCGCCATGGCCACGATGGACATGATCAAGCTTGCGGGGGGTGAACCCGCGAACTTCCTCGACATCGGCGGCGGCGCTTCGCCCGACCGTGTGGTGACGGCGTTCCGCACCGTGCTGACCGACCCCAATGTCAGCGTGATCCTCGTCAACATCTTCGCGGGCATCAACCGCTGCGACTGGATCGCGAAGGGCGTGGTGCAGGCCTACAAGGAGGTCGGCCTCACGATCCCCGTGGTCGTCCGCCTGTCGGGCACCAACGTGACCGAGGGGCGCGCGATCCTCGATCAGGCCGACGTTCCGATCATCACCGCAGGCACGCTCGCCGAAGCGGCGGAGGCCGCCGTCGCGGCCCGTCCGCAACCTGTCGCTGCCGAATAGGGGAGGAGAGACCCATGGCCATTCTGATCACCGAAGAGACCCGCGTCGTCGTGCAGGGCATGACCGGCCGCATCGGCCAGTTCCACACACAGGAAATGATCGAGGCGGGCACGAAGGTGGTGGCGGGCGTGACCCCGGGGAAGGGCGGCACCAGCGTGCTGAACCGGCCCCAGTTCGACACCATGCGCGAGGCGGTGGAGGCGACCGGCGCCGATGCCTCGCTTCTGTTCGTGCCCCCGCCCATGGCCGCCGACGCGATGATGGAGGCCGCCGAGGCGGGCATCAGGACCGCCGTCTGCGTGACCGACGGTCTGCCCGCGCAGGACATGATGAAGGTCAAACGCTTTCTCCGCCGCTACCCGCGCGAGAAGAAGATGCGCCTGATCGGACCGAACTGCGCGGGCATCATCTCGCCCGGCAAGGGCTTCATGGGCATCATGCCGCCGCATATCTACACCCCCGGACGCGTGGGTATCGTCGGCCGGTCCGGCACATTGGGCTACGAGGCGGCAAGCCAGATGTCGGCGCTGGGGATCGGCGTCTCCTCCTCCATCGGCATCGGCGGCGACCCGATCAACGGCTCGTCCTTCCGCGATATCCTCAAGCTGTTCGAAAACGACCCCGAGACCGATGCCGTCATCATGATCGGTGAGATCGGCGGCCCGCAGGAGGCCGAGGCCGCGGCCTATGTGCGCGATCACATGAGCAAACCCGTCGCGGCCTATGTCGCGGGGCTTTCGGCGCCGAAGGGCCGCAAGATGGGCCATGCGGGCGCGATCATCTCGGCCTTCGGCGAAAGTGCGCAGGAAAAGGTCGAGATCCTGCAGGAGGCCGGGATCACCGTCGCGCCGAACCCGTCGCTGATGGGCGAGACGGTGGCGCGCATCCTCGACATGAAGGAAGCGGCATGAGCCGGGCGGAGACATTCCCGATGATCGACATGAAGCGGGCCGAGGACTGGGTCGGCCGGACCGAAGTGGCATGGGGCAAGCTCACGCCGCAACTGGCGGGCATGCTCAAGGCCGCCGTCGGGCACCGGAAGTTCATCGACCGAGACACGCGCAACTCCGCGCTTCTGCCGCGGCTCTGGCACTGGGCGGCCTTCCCGGAATTCGTGCCGCTGTCGGAACTGGGCGAGGACGGGCATCCAAAGCTCGGGCGCTTCCTGCCGCCGCTGGCCTTCAAGCGGCGCATGTGGGCGGCCGGACGGCTGAACTTCCACGGCAGCCTCAGGATCGGCGAACGGCTGCGCCGCAAGTCCGAGATCAGGGCGGTCACGCCGAAATCGGGCGGCACGGGTGAGATGGTCTTCGTCACCGTCGCCCACGAGATCGAGGGCGAGAACGGCGCCTTCATCGAGGAGGAGCAGGACATCGTCTACCTGCACATCCCCGAAGAATATGCGCCTCCGAAACGTGTGCCCGAGATCGAGGCCCCGGATTTCGACGAGCCCGTGCCCGTGAACGAGGCGCGGCTTTTCCGTTTTTCGGCAGCCACGTACAACGCGCACCGCATCCATTACGACCTGCCTTACGCGCGCGAGGTGGAGAAATATCCCGCCCTCGTGACGCACGGGCCGATGCAGGCGATGCTGCTCATCGACGCGGCCACGCGGCACGCGGGCGAGGCACCCAAGCGGTTCAGGTTCCGCGGCGTGCACCCGATGTTTCACGATCATGACCTGAGGGTACAGGGCAAGCGGGAGCCCGGGGGGCGGGTGATGAAGCTCGGGACCGCGGCGCCTGACGGGTATCTTGGAATGACAGCGGAAGCGGGGTGGGACTGATGGGCGTTCTTTCAGGCATGCGGGTGGTCGAGGGCTCGGCCTTTGTCGCGGTGCCGCTGGCGGGGATGACGCTGGCGCAGATGGGCGCGGACGTGATCCGCTTCGACCGGCTGGAGGGCGGTCTCGACGCGGGCCGCTGGCCGGTGACGAAGGACGGCCAGAGCCTGTTCTGGGCGGGGCTCAACAAGGGCAAGCGGTCGATCGCGATCGACATGAAAACCCCGCGCGCGCGTGAGATCATCTCGGAGATCATCACCGCCCCCGGCGAGGATGCGGGGCTGTTCATCACCAACCTGCGCGTGCGCGGCTGGATGGATTACGAGACGCTGTCGGCCCGGCGGCCGGACCTCTGCATGGTCACGCTGATGGGCGACCGGCACGGGCGGCCGGCGGTCGATTACACGGTCAACCCGTCGCTGGGGTTCCCCGACGCCACGGGGCCAGTCGGCTCGACCGAACCGGTTGCCCATGTGCTGCCGGCATGGGACTGCATCGCGGGCAACATGGTGGTGACGGCCCTTCTGGCCGCGGAGCGCAAGCGGCTGCGCCAGGGTCAGGGCTCGGGCGTGGAGCTGTCGCTCAAGGATGTCGCCGCGGCGATGCTGGGACATCTGGGCATCATCGGCGAGGTGGAGATCAACGGCGTTTCCCGAGAGAAATCGGGCAATGCGCTCTATGGCGCCTATGGCCAGGATTTCCTCTGCGCCGACGGGCAGAGGGTCATGGTGATCGGGCTGACCGACCGGCAATGGCGGGGCCTTCTGAACGTCACGGGAACGCGCGAGGAGATGGCGGCGCTGGAGACGCGTCTGGGCGAGAGCCTGTCGGACGAGGGCGCGCGCTGGCGGCACCGCGACGCGATCACGGCGATCCTGAAGCCGTGGTTCGCGGCGCGCAAGGTGGACGACTTCGCCACGATGTTCGACGAGGCGGGCGTGACATGGTCGATCTTCCGCGACTTCGCAACGGCGCTTGCCGAGGACCCGGACCTGTCGCTTGCCAACCCGATGTTCAGCCGTCTCGAGCAGCCGGGGATCGGCGCCTACCGCGTGCCCGGAACGCCGATGAGCATCTCGGGCGAGGCGCGCGAGGCGCCGGTGCGCGCGCCGCTGCTGGGCGAGCATACCGAGGAGATCCTTGGCGATGTGGCAGGCCTGCCCGACACCGAGATCGCGGCGCTGTTCGATGCGGGCATCGTGGCGCAGGCGGCGCGGTCGGGGGATGCGTCGCGCATGGCGTCGTGAAAGGGTAGGCACGCCCTCGGGCCCCCGTACCGGGAGCCGCTCGGCCGCGCCTGATGCCTCCGGCGGGGAATATTTGAAACCAGAGGAAGGAGGGGTCACTCCAGGGTGGCCAGCCGCGCCTCCTGTCTTGCGATGAGCGTATCGAGTTCCGCGATGGTCTCGGCGGAGAGGCCGGGCGCGGGTTTGCGCGCGGTGGCATGCGCGATGGCGCGGCGCCGGGCCAGAGTGTGCTTGCGGATCGCGAGGCCGAGGCCCGGCTGCGCCTCTTAGCGGATGAGCGGCAGGTAGGCGTCGAAGAGATCGCGGGCGGCGGTTTCCGCCCGCCTGCATCAGGCGCACCACGTCGGCCATCATCTCGGGGTAGGCGAAGCCGGTCATCGCGCCATCGGCGCCGCGGATCATTTCCTCGAGCAGGAACTGGGCCCCGTTGCCGCAGAGGATCGAGACACGGCGCGCGCCGGTCGCCTCGGCGCGGCGCAGGGTCGAGATCTTTTCCAGTCCCGGCCAGGCCTCGTGTTTCAGCATGACGCAAGCAGGGTGGTCCGCGAAGATCTTCAGGCAGACGGAGGCGGACATCTCGACCCCGGTGACCAGCGGGAAATCCTGCAACACCCAGGGGATGTCGCCCAGCACCTCGGCCACATTGGCGAAATAGCCGAGGATCTGCTCGTCTGACCTGAGCCCGGACTGGGGTGCGACCATCACGCCCGCCGCGCCCTTGTCCATCGCGGTTTTCGCGAGCGCCCCGATGGCGGCGAGCCCCGGCGCGGAGACGCCCACGACGACGGGGACCGAGGCGCGCGCGGTGACGCGGGTCACGACCTCGACGCTTTCCTCGGCGGAGAGCTTCCCGGCCTCGCCCATCATGCCGAGGATCGTGAGGCCGGTCGCGCCCTTGTCCTCGTAGAAATCGACCATGCTGTCGATGCTGGCAAGGTCGAGCGCGCCGTCGGGCAGGAAGGGCGTGACGGCGATTGTGAAGACGCCTTTGGCCGTTTCATCGAGCATGGTGGTCTCCGGGCTGGTGATCTGGATTATGGCTCTGGTCCAGGGCGATGCGGCCGAGCGCCGTGGCTGTGGCGGCCTGGCACGGGTCGATGACGGGCAGGCCGAGCGCGGTTTCCAGCGCGAGGCGGTAGCGGGCCATGCCGGCGCAGCCGAGGATCAGCACATCGGCGCCGTCACGGTCGCGGAGCTGCGTGCCGACCTCGGTCATTCGGTCAAGCGTGGTGGTCTCGTCGGCAAGCGCCGCCACGCCGAGGCCAAGGGCCCGGTCGCCGGCGAAGCGGTCCATGACGCCCATGGCGCCGAAGGCGCGCAGGTGACGGGGGATGGAGGCGGGCAGGATCGCGATGACGCCGAAGCGCTGGCCGAGGGTGAGCGCGCTGGCGACCGCGGCCTCCTGGATACCGAGAACGGGTTTGGTGGTCCGGTCGCGGAGCGCGTGGAGGCCCGGATCGCCGAAACAGGCGATAACGAAGCCGGCGGCGTCGTGGCGCGTGTCGGCAAGGGACAGGAGCGGCGGGATCACCAGGTCGGCCTGGGCCTGGCTTTCGATGCCGGGCGGGCCTTCGGAGAGGGTGAGGCAGGCGATCCGCAGGCCCATGCCGTCGGCCATCGGGCGCAGCGGATCGAGCGCCGCGTCGATCCCGTCGGTTACGGTTTGCGAGGAATTGGGGTTCATGACGTAGAGCGTGCTCATGGGTCTGGATCAGGCGCCGGGCTTCGTCGCCTGCTGGATCTCGATCTGGTAGCCTTCGGGGTCCTCGAAGACGAAGGCGCGGATGCCGATGGTGTCGTTGACGAAAAGCCGGGAGAGGTTCGCGACCCCCTGCGCCCTCGCGTAGGCGTACCAGGCGTCGACGTCCTCCACCCGCACGCAGAGCTGCACGGGGCGCGTTTCGGCCCATTTGTGCATGCCATGGGCTTCGTCCACGAGGCCCACATGGGCGCCGTCGCAGATCTTCATGATCTTGGCGAGGCCCCCCTGGTCGATCACCAGCGGAAACCCCATCACGTCGCGGTAGAAGGCCTCGACGCGGGGGAGGTCGCGGTAGTAGAGGAAGGTGATGGCAAGGATGTTGGGGCTGTCGGGCCGGGTCATATGGGGCGTCCTGTGATGTCGCGCGTCTCGGTGCCGATGGCGGCGCGGTGGAGCCATTGGCCGGTGCCGGGGATGCCTCGATAGGTGCCGCCCTCCACGACCTGCCTGCCACGCAGGAACACATGCACCGGCCAGCCGGTGACTCCGTGCCCTTCCCACGGGTTGTAGCCCACGTTGTCGTGGAGGTCGTCGGCCCCGTAGGTCACCGTGCGGGCGGGGTCCCAGAGCGTGAGGTCGGCGTCGTAGCCGGGCGCGATATGGCCCTTGGTGGCGAGGCCATAGAGCCGCGCGGGGGCCGTGGCGGTGAGTTCGACGAATTTCTCGAGGCCGAGGCGGCCCCGGCTCACCATCGCGTCGAACATCAGCGGCAGGCGCACCTCGAGCCCCGGCATGCCGTTGGCGATGGCGGGGAAAGGCGCGTCGGGTCCGGCCGAAAGCTTGCCCGTTTCGTCGAAGCGATAGGGCGCGTGATCGGAGGAGACGAGCTGCAGGTCGCCGCGGGCGAGCCCTGCCCAGAGCGCCTCCTGGTCGGCGCGGGTCCGCTGCGGCGGTGAGCACATCCATTTCGCGCCCTCGACACCGGGGCGGTCGAGGACGTCCTCTGTCTGAAAGAGGTAATGCGGACAGGTCTCGGCCCAGACGGGGGCGCCGCGGGCGCGGGCGGCGGCGATCTCGGCCACGGCTTCGGCGGTCGAGACGTGGAAGATCATGACCGGGGCGCGGGCTTCCTCGGCGAGGCGGCACATGCGGGCGACGGCCTCGATCTCGGCGGCGCGGGGGCGGGAGGCGGCGTGGTCGATCGGCCGCGTTCGGCCTTCGGCCAGAAGTCTCGTGCGCGCCTCTGCGATGATCGCGTCGTTCTCGGCATGGATGCAGGTGAGCGCGCCGGCCTCCCGCGCGATGCTGAGCGCCCGGAGGATCCGGGCGTCGTCGAGGCCGATATTGTAGGTGGTGAAGACCTTGAGGGAGCGATGGCCCTGGCCGATGAGGGCCGCGAGGTCGGTCTCGTAGTCCGGCGCCTGCGGGTCCGCGAGGATGAGGTGAAAGGCGTGGTCGATGGCCGCCCCGCGCGCGCCCCGTGCGGCATAGTCGGCGGCGGCCTCGGCAAGGCGCTGTCCTTTGGCCTGGGCGGCGAAGGAAATCACCGAGGTCGTGCCGCCCATCGCCGCCGAGCGCGTGGCCGTCTCGAACGTGTCGGCGTTCATCAGGCCCATGCCGGACATCTGTTCGATATGGCAATGCGGATCGACACCGCCGGGGGTCACGATCAGGCCGTCCGCGTCGATACTCTCGGCGCCGGTCAGGCCGCTGCCGATGGCGGCGATCCTGCCCTCCGATATAGCGATGTCGGCCGTAAAGACCGTTTCGGCCGTGGCCACGCGCCCGCCCTCGATGACCAGATCGTACTCCATCTCGGGCGCGACCTTGGGGCAGGCGCGGGGCCAAGTCCAGACCGCCGCTGGACGCCGCCCCGGCCGCGTGCAAGACCATGCGCAGACGATCCGGAGGGGTGACATGGGCCGCGCGGTGATGATCCAGGGCACGGGTTCCAACGTGGGCAAGTCGCTCATCGTGGCGGGACTGGTGCGGGCGGCACGGGCGCGGGGCATCGACGTGGCCCCGTTCAAGCCGCAGAACATGTCGAACAACGCCGCCGTGACCGCCGATGGCGGCGAGATCGGGCGCGCGCAGGCGCTGCAGGCGCTTGCGGCGGGGCTGGCCCCGCAGACCGACATGAACCCGGTCCTGCTGAAGCCCGAGACGGATACGGGCGCGCAGGTCGTGGTGCAGGGCAGGCGACTGATGCGGTCGGAGGCCGGGGATTACGGTGCGCTCAAGGGGCGGTTGATGGGCCCCGTGCTGGAAAGCTTCGGACGGCTGAAGGCGGCGCATGAGCTGGTGGTCGTGGAAGGCGCGGGCAGCCCGGCGGAGGTCAACCTGCGCGCCCGCGACATCGCCAACATGGGTTTCGCCGAGGCCGCTTGCGTGCCCGTGGTGCTGGCCGGCGATATCGACCGGGGCGGGGTGATCGCGCAGATCGTGGGCACGCAGGCGGTGCTGGACCCGGACGACGCCGCCCGGATCGAGGGCTTTCTGATCAACCGCTTTCGCGGCGATCCGCGCCTGTTCGACGACGGTTATGCGCGGATCGCGGCGCAGACAGGCTGGCGCGGCTTTGGCGTATTGCCGTGGTTCGCGGACGCCTGGCGGCTACCGGCGGAGGATGCGCTTGACCTCGACGCGCCGGAGCGGCCGAGCGACTTTCACATCGTCTGCCTCGCACTGTCGCGGATCGCGAATTTCGACGATCTCGACCCGCTGAAGCAGGAGCCGGGCGTGCGGCTGACCATGCTGGGCCCGGGGCGTGCGATCCCCGGCGATGCGGATCTCGTGATCCTGCCGGGGACGAAATCGACGCGCGGCGATCTGGCCTTCCTGCGGGCGCAGGACTGGGACATCGACCTCAGGGCGCATGTCCGGCGCGGCGGCCACGTGTTGGGCATTTGCGGCGGCTACCAGATGCTGGGCCGCATGGTGGACGACCCCGAGGGGATCGAGGGGGCGCCGGGGGCAACAGAGGGCCTCGGGTTCTTGCAGGTCGAAACGGTGATGACGCCGGAAAAGCGCCTGACGGAGGTCGACGCGGTGCATGCCGCGACCGGGCGGGCGTTCCACGGCTACGAGATCCATATCGGCCGGACCGAGGGGCCGGATCGCGCACGGCCCTTCGCCCATCTGGCCGGCGCGCCGGAAGGGGCGGCGGATGCCACGGGCCGGGTGCAGGGCAGCTACCTTCATGGCATGTTCCGCGACGACGGTTTTCGCGCCGCGTGGCTCGCCGGGTTCGGCGTGGCCGCGACCGGGCAGTCCTACGGCGCGGGCGTCGAGGCCACGCTCGACGCGCTCGCGGCGCATATGGAGGCCCATCTCGACGTGGCGGGCCTGCTTGCCATCGCGCGTTAGCCCGTGATCACGCCGCGCAGCTCCGCCAGTTTCTCGGCCACGAGCGCCGGCTTGCCGCGCGCCTCGATGTTCAGGCGCAGAAGCGGCTCGGTGTTCGACGCACGCAGGTTGAAGCGCCAGTCCCCGAAGCTGAGCGACAGGCCGTCCGTGTCGTCGCGCGATGCCGCCTTGGGGGCGTATTCGTCCTCGATCCGCGCGATCACGGTCCTGGCGTCCGCCACGCGGAAATTGACCTCGCCCGAGGACGGGTAGGCGGCGCGGCGTTCGGCCATCATGTCCTTCAGGCTCTCGCCCCGGCGGCAGATCAGTTCGACCACCAGAAGCCACGGGATCATGCCGCTGTCGCAGGCCATGAAGTCGCGGAAATAGTGATGCGCCGACATCTCGCCGCCGTAGATGGCGCCGGTATCCCGCATCACCTGCTTGATGTGACTGTGGCCGCAGCGCGACTGGATCGCCTCGCCGCCGAGTTCCTCGATGATCGCCTGCGTGGCCCAGACCACGCGCGGGTCATGGACGATCTTCTCGCCCGGTTCCTTGGTGAGGAAGGCCTCGGCCAGAAGCCCCACCACGTATTCGCCCGGGATGAACCCGCCTTCGTGGTCGAAGAAGAAGCAGCGGTCGAAATCCCCGTCCCATGCGACGCCGATATCGGCCCCGTGTTTCACCACCGGGTCTGCGGTCTTGGGCTGGTTTTCGTCCAGCAGCGGGTTGGGGATGCCGTTGGGAAAGCTGCCATCGGGTTCGTGATCGACGCGGATGAACTCCAGCGGCGCGCCGGCCCCCGCGAGGGCGTCCGCGATGGCGTCGAACGTGGGCCCAGCGGCTCCGTTCCCGGCATTCACCAGCACCTTCATCGGCGTGAGCGCGGAGACGTCGACGAACTCCATCAGCTTGGCCACATAGGCCGCGCGCGAATCGGAAGCATCCGTCACCTTGCCGCCTGCCACGTCACCTGCGAAGTCGCCGCTTTCGGCCAGTGCCTTGATCGCGTCCATCCCTTCGCCCGAGCCGATCGGGGCGGAGCCGCGCTGCACCATCTTCATCCCGTTGTAATCCATCGGGTTGTGCGAGGCGGTGACGCAGATGCCGCCATCGGCGTCCAGATGGGTGACGGCGAAATAGGTCTCCTCGGTGCCGGACAGGCCGAGGTCCAGCACCTCGACACCGGCATCGACGAGGCCGCGCGCCAGCGCCTGCGACAGCTCTTCCGAGGAGGGGCGCACGTCGCGGCCGATCACCACGCGGCTGGCCTTCATCACCTCGGCGAAGGCCCGGCCCACGCGATAGGCGATGTCGGGGTTCAGCTCGTCCCCCAGTCGGCCGCGGATGTCATAGGCCTTGAAACAGGTGAGCGGGGTGGAAAGCGCGTCCATGGGACCTCCGGGAAAAACGCATCAACCGAAATCGCCACCGCTCTACCCCATCCCGGCGCACCGATCCAGCCGGTCGCTTGGCCCCGCGCCGCTTTGCGCTAAGGTTCGGGGCGGGAGGTGGCGAAGATGCTCATCGTTGCGCCGCGGACGATCGCCAATGCCGGTGTTCTCGAAACCCGGTCGCTGCCGAAGAAATTCTTCGGCCGGGTGCAGCTTGTGCCGAAGGGCGCGAGCCTTGGCCTCTGGGCGCGGCTGATCCTCGAGATCCAGTTTCTTCGTTACATCGCGGCGCTGGTGCCCTTCATCGCCTTCCCCTTCATGTCCAACGAACTCGCCCTGCCGGTGACGCAGGCGCCGCTGGCCATGGTCCTTGTCATCGCGGTGGTGGAAATGCGCGTGCTGCGCCTGTCCGACCGCGCGCGGGAGCGTCTGGTGACCGAGGACGACGCGGCGCGGCGGCTGGACGCCTTCGCCTTCCGCGCCCGCGCCGCGCTTCGCCGGATCGCGGCGCGGCACGGCATCGCGGAGGGCGAGATCCTGCTGGTGGCCGAGCAGTCCGAACTCGCCCGCGTGCCGCCGCTCACGCTTGTGTCGGTCCAGTCCGCCGTGCCGGGGCCGCATCTGCTGGACCTCGACGCGGAGGATCGCGCGATCCTGGAGGAGACGCTCTTCGACGAGGACCTGACCGAACGGATGCTGCACGACGTGAACATGCGCGAGGGGCAACCCATCCGCGAGGTCCGGATCGAAGCGCGCAGCGTGTCGGCCCATGCCCGTCTCGCCGCCGCCCTGAAAGCGCGCGACGCGACCGACCCCGAACCGGTGGAGGCCTGAGACGATGGCGGTCAATGCGCGGGCGATCTCGGCCGGCGAGGCGCTGAAGGTGCTCGATCAGGGCTGGGCCGCCCAGGCGACGGGCGGGCTGCAGGTCAGCTGGATGCTCCACGGTCGGCCCGGCGTCGGGAAAACCGAGTTGGTCCAGACGCTTGCCGCCCGAAAGGGGGCCGCGCTCTACGACCTGCGCCTGACCACGATCGAGCCGCAGGACCTGCGTGGGCTGCCGTTCTACGACCATGAAACCGCGCGCACCGTCTGGTACCGGCCCGAGGATCTGCCCGACGATCCCGACCGCCCCGCGATCCTGTTCCTCGACGAGCTGACCGCCGCGGCACCCACGCTGCAGCCCACGGTCTACGGGTTGTTGCAGGAGCGGCGCGTGGGCCGCCATCGCCTGCCCGACAGCGTTTTCATCGTCGCGGCCGGCAACATGGTCGAGGACGGGGCCATCGCCTACGAGATGGGCACCGCGCTGAGCGACCGGCTGATCCACATGATCGTGCAGGCCGATGCCGATGACTGGCTGACGAGTTACGCCCCCGGTGCGGGCATCCATCCGGCTGTTGCGGCTTTCCTGCGCGGGCGCCCGGATCTTCTGGAGACGACCGAGGACGCGCTCCGCCGGGGCCATGCCATCGCCTGCACGCCGCGTAGCTGGACCCGCGTGAGCCAGATCCTCCACGCCGTGACCGACCGCGCGGCGCGGCAGGTCATGATCGCGGGCACCGTGGGGGAGGCCGCCGCCGCCGAGTTCGCGCTCATCGCCGACGAGATCGAGGCCTCGGTGCAGGTCGCCGCCATGCTCGCCGCGCCTCGGGACGAGCGGGCGGAAATCTATCCGCAAAGCCTCCATGGCCTCACCGCGCTGATCTACGGGCTGATCGGCGCGGTGGACGAGGCGACGCTTCCCGCTGGGATCGAGATCCTCGCCGACATGCGCGGGCTGTCCGGCCCCGCGCACCGGGCGCTGCCGCTGTCGGAACTGGCGAGCTTCGGCTTCGAACTCTTGATCGGGCGGGCGCTGGAAAAGGGCTGGCAGGACGTTTTCGCGCGCTCCGACGCCTATGCCGACTATGCCCGCGAGCGTGAAGCGGCGGGCCTGTGACATCCCACTCCACCCGCGCCGCCCGCGCTCTCGCCCATCTGGGCGAGACCGACCCCGCGCTCGCCGTCCTGTCGCTGTGGTGTGGGCACAGGGACGGGGAGGGGGCCACTCGGACCATGGGCGACACGATCGTCTACGGGCCGGGGTTCGCGTCGCTGGGCCTTGCCGAACAGGTCGGCCTCGCCGCCCATCACGTCCTTCACGTCGCGCTGCGTCACGCGAACCGGCAGGCGGGGCTGGCCGAGCGACTGGGGCCGCGCTTCGATGCCTCGCTCTACGGGCTTGCCGCCGACGGGATCATCAACGAGACGCTTCTTCTGGCGGGGCACGGATTGCCGCGTCCTGCGGTCACGCTGACCGACCTGCTGGAGGAAATCGGCCGCCCCGCGAAATCGCCGGTCGAGGCGCTGGCCGACTGGGACGCCGACCGGCTTGCCATGCTCCTCCATTCCGACGCGCGGATGGCCGAGAAGGCGCGCGACTGGGGCGTAACCCGCGGCTTCGCGCAGGACCTGAGCCTCGGCGAGCCCGATGACGAAGGGGAGCGGCAACAGACCGCGGACTGGCGCAACCAGCTGCTTCGTGCGCTGGAGGCGGGCCGCAAGGCGGGAACAGGGATCGGGCGGCTGGGTGCGATCCTTGCCGACATGGCGCCTGCGGAAACCGCGTGGGAGGTCGTCCTGCGCGGCATCCTCGCCCGCGCATTGATCGACCGGCCGCGCCCGTCGCACCGTCGTCCGGCCGGCGCGTGGGTCGCCATGATGGCCGAGGCGCAGGCCCATGGCCGCCCCGAGCCCGCGTTTCAGCCCGGCCGCGCGCGGCAGTCCGACCGGCCGCGGATCGCCATCGGGCTCGACACCTCCAGCTCCATCGACCCGCTGACCCTGTCGCTGTTCCTCGCCGAGGCCGAGGGCATCGTCCGCCGTACCGGGGCGGAGGCGCATTTCCTGGCCTTCGACGAGACGGTGCACGAGGTGCGGCGGCTCGACGGCGCGGGCTGGCGGGGGCTGCGTGACATCGCGCTTCGCACGGGCGGCGGCACCGATTTCGCGCCGGTTCTGGAGGCTGCGGGGGGTCTGAACCCTTCCATCGCCGTCATCCTCACCGATCTCGACGCGCCTTTCGGTCGCGAGCCGCGCGTCCCCGTGCTCTGGGCCGTGCCCGGACGGCAGGAGGTCGCGCCGCCGCCTTTCGGCCGGATCCTGCGCATCGGCGAGATGTGAACCTCAGACGAGGCTTGCCTCCGCCTCCGCCTCCGATTCCCGCTGCGCGTTCTGCCAGTCCGGCGCGATCCACGGCGCGCGGTTGTCGCGCGCCAGCATCGGCCGCCCGAGGATGTGATCGGCCGCCTTTTCGCCCACCATGATCGAGGGCGCGTTGGTGTTACCGTTGGTGATCTGCGGAAAGATAGAGGAATCCGCGAGGCGGAGGCCCTCGACGCCGATGACGCGCGTCTGGGGGTCGACCACGGCCATCGGATCGTCCGCGCGCCCCATCCGGCAGGTCCCGCAGGGGTGATAGGCGCTTTCGGCATGTTCGCGGATCGCCGCGTCGATCGCGGCGTCGTCAGAGGCATGCGCGCCGGGCAGGATCTCGTCGCCCGCGAAACGCTTCATGGGCGCTTGCGCCATGATCTCGCGCGTCAGGCGGATGGCGCGGCGGAACTCCTCCCAATCCTGCTCGTGGCTCATGTAGTTGAACAGGATCGATGGCGGCGTTTGCGGGTCAGGCCCCCGCAGCGCGACACGCCCCCGGCTGAGGGAGCGCATCGGCCCCACATGGGCCTGAAACCCGTGGCCCTGCGCCACGGTCGAGCCGTCGTAGCGCACGGCGATGGGCAGGAAGTGGAACTGGATGTCGGGATAGGCGATCCCCGCGCGGGAGCGGATGAAGCCGCAGGCCTCGAACTGGTTCGACGCACCCAGCCCCTTGCGTGACAGCACCCATTGCGCGCCCACCAGCGCCTTGCCCCAGAGCGACCAGTAAGGGGCGAGGCTGACCGGTTCCCTCGCGGCGAACTGGATGTACATTTCGAGGTGATCCTGAAGGTTCTGCCCCACGCCGGGCCGATCCACGACAACCGGAATTCCGTTTTCTACCAGATGTTTGGCGGGGCCAATTCCACTGGTCATGAGAATTTTCGGCGAATTGATCGCGCCTGTGGCCAGTACGATCTCGCCGCGCGCCGTGATCAGGCGGCCGTCCGACAGGCGCACGCCGCTGGCGCGCCCGTCGCTGATCTCGATCCGGTCCACGAGGCCACGCAGAAGCGTGCAGTTGCCGCTCGCGAGCGCGGGGCGCAGATAAGCGTCGGCCGCCGACCAGCGCCGGCCTTGCCAGATCGTGCGCTCGAACGCGCCGAACCCTTCCTGCCGTTCGCCGTTGTAATCTTCCGTGCGGCCATAGCCCGCCGCCGCGCCTGCCTCGGTAAAGGCATGGAAAAGCGGATTTTTCTGCTCACCCCTCGTGATGTGCATTGGTCCGTCCGTCCCGCGCCATGACGCGTCGCCCTCGGTCCCGTGCCAGCGTTCCAGTCGCCGGAAATAGGGCAGCACATCGGCATAGGCCCAGCCGTCGGCACCCATTTCCGCCCAGGTGTCGAAGTCATGGGCATGGCCGCGCACGTAGATCATGCCGTTGATCGAGGACGACCCCCCGATCACCTTGCCGCGCGGGCAGGCCATGCGGCGGCCGTTCATGTGCGGCTCGGGCTCGGTCACGTAACCCCAGTCGTAGCGTCTCATGTTCATCGGGTAGGACAGCGCGCCCGGCATCCTGATGAACGGGCCGGCATCGGTGCCGCCATGCTCGATCACCAGCACCTTGTGTCCCGCCTCAGCCAGGCGGTAGGCGATGGCGCAGCCGGCCGAGCCCGCGCCGACGACGATGTAATCCGCGTCGGTCACGATCCGACTCCGGTAATTTGTCCACATTTGGCCTTGGTGCTAACCATATGAATACATGCTTTTTTCAAATTTATCCCCATGTGGATAAGCTGTGAGCATCAAAACGGCGCCTCCACCGGAGTTAAGCCCACATAGACCGCCTTGGGCTGACTGTAGGCTTCCATGGCCGCGCGCGCGTTCTCGCGCCCGATGCCCGATGCCTTCACCCCGCCGAAGGGCATTTCGATGGGTGTCAGGTTGTACTGGTTGATCCAGCAGGTCCCGGCCTCGAGCGCCCGGATCACGCGATGGGCCCGCGCGAGGTCGCGCGTGAAGACCCCGGCGGCGAGGCCGAATTCCGTCGCGTTGGCGCGCGCGATGACTTCCTCCTCGCTGTCGAAGCCCAGAACAGACATGACGGGGCCGAAGATCTCCTCGCGCGCGATTGTCATCTCGTCGGTCACGTCGGCGAAGATCGTGGGTTCGATGAACCAGCCGGGCCCGGGCAGCGCTTTGCCTCCCAGAACCAGACGCGCGCCTTCGCTTCGGCCTTTTTCTATGTATCCCAACACGATAGACAGCTGCCGCTCGGAGGCCATCGGGCCGATATGAGTGGCCTCGTCCATCGGGTCGCCGATCACGGCGCGGGCTGTCCGCTCGGTCAGGCGATCAAGGAACGCCGCCGACAGGTCGCGATGCACGAAGACCCGTGTGCCGTTCGAACAGACCTGCCCGGTCGAGTAGAAATTCGCGTTGATCGCGGCCGAGACGGCGTCCTCGATATCTGCATCCTCGAAGATGATGAGGGGCGACTTGCCCCCCAGTTCCATCGTGGCGTGTTTCAGCCCCTCCGCGGCGGCGGCATAGACCTTCCGCCCCGTGGGCACCGATCCGGTGAGCGAGACCTTGGCGACGCGGGCATCGGTGATCAGCGCGGCCCCCACTTCCGCCGCGCCCTGGATGACGTTGAAGACGCCCGCAGGCGCGCCGGCCTCCACCAGGATTTCCGCAAGTTTCAAAGCGCTTAGCGGCGTTTCTTCCGACGGTTTGAAGACCATCGCGTTGCCGCAGGCGAGCGCCGGCGCGGCCTTCCAGCAGGCGATCTGCATCGGGTAGTTCCACGCGCCGATGGCCGCGCAGACGCCGAGCGGTTCGCGGATCGTATAGGCGAAATCGCCGCCCAGCTCGACGGTCTCGCCGGTCAGCGTCGCCGCCATCCCGCCGAAATACTCGAGGCAGTCGGCCCCGCTTGCAGCGTCAGCCACCAGCGTCTCGGAGATCGGCTTTCCGGTGTCCATCGTCTCGAGCTCGGAAAGCGCGCGGTTGCGCTCGCGGATGATCTGTGCGGCGCGGGTCAGAACGCGGCCCCGCTCCGTCCCCGTCATCGCGGCCCAGCCGGTCTGCGCGGCCTTCGCCGAGGCAAGGGCCGCTTCCACCACCGCTTCGGTCGCCGCATGGACCTGTCCCAGCCGCTCCCCGGTGGCCGGGTAGATGAGCGGTATCGCTTCGCCCGCGGCGTCCTCCATGGGCGCGCCGTTCACGAAATGGCTGGCCTTGGGCTGCACGTCCATCGTCATTCTCCTCGCGGGAAGCGCTGGCTGTCTTCCAGCACGTTCAGGTCCATGTGGTTGCGCATGTAGCGGTCGGACGCGGCCCGCAACGGCTGGAAATCCCACGGGAAATAATTCCCGTTGCGGAGTGCCTCGTAGACCGTGAGACGCCGCGCCTGGCTGTCGCGCACTTCGGCGTCGAAGGCCTCGAGGTCCCAGCGGGCGGCCGCCATGACGCGAAAGCGCTCCAATGTGGCGGCATGGGCCGGGTCCTCGGCGAGGTTCCGCATCTCGTGCGGATCGGCGTCGAGGTCGAAGAGCTGCTCGGGATCGACCGCGCAATTGGTGTATTTCCAGGACCCCGAGCGCAACGCGATCATCGGCGAGATCGTGGCCTCCGCGGCGTATTCCATGGCGACCGGGCTTTCGTGGCGGCGGCCTTTCGCCAGCGGAACGAGGCTTTCGCCATCGGTCCAGGGCATGACCTCCTCCATCGAGACGCCGGCGAGATCGCACAGCGTCGGACAGAGGTCGATGGTGGAAACGGGCGTCTCGATCAGGCCGGGTTCGAGGCCGGGCGCCGAGATCATCAGCGGCACGCGCGTCGATCCCTCGTAGAAGCTCATCTTGAACCACAAGCCGCGCTCCCCCAGCATGTCGCCGTGATCCGACACGAAGACGACGATCGCCTCCTGCCGGGTGCGGTCCAGCACGTCGAGCAGCCCCGCGATCTTGGCGTCGAGATACGAGATATTGGCGAAATAGGCGCGGCGGGCGCGGGCGACATGATCCTCGGTGATGTCGTAGGACCGCCAGTCATTGGCGTCGAAGATGCGCCGCGAATGGGGGTCGTGGTCCTTGTAGGAAAGCGCTGGAACTTCGGGCTGCAAGTGATCGCAATCGCCGTACAAATCCCAGAATTCACGCCGCGACACATAAGGGTCGTGCGGATGCGTGAAGCTCACGGTCAGGCACCAGGGCCGGGCATCCCCGCCGCGCGCCAGATCGTAAAGCTTCTGCTCACCGTGGAAGGCGACCTCGTCGTCGTATTCCAACTGGTTGGTGATCTCGGCCACGCCCGCGCCTGTCACGCTCCCCATGTTGTGATACCACCAGTCGATCCGTTCCCCCGGCTTGCGATAGTCGGGGGTCCAGCCAAAATCGGCGGGATAGATATCGGTCGTCAGCCGTTCCTCGAACCCGTGGAGTTGATCGGGCCCGACGAAATGCATCTTCCCCGAGAGGCAGGTCCGGTACCCCGCGCGCCGCAGGTGATGGGCGAACGTGGGGATATCCGAGGCGAATTCGGCGGCGTTGTCGTAGACCCGCGTCCGCGAGGGCAGGCGGCCCGACATGAAGCTCGCCCGGCCCGGTGCGCAGAGCGGCGAGGCGGTGTAGGCGTTGGCGAAACGCGCGGAACGCCGGGCCAGCGCCTTCAGCGTGGGGGTGTGTAGCCAGTCGGCGGGCCCATCGGGAAAGAACGTGCCGTTCAGCTGGTCGACCATGAAGATGAGGATGTTTGGTCGTGTCATGGTCAGAACCAGTGCGCCTTCATGCGTTTCAGGAAGCCGTCCGTGATGGGGTAGCCCGAGGCGTCGCCGATCACGCTGTCGATCCCGCAGCTTGGGCAGACGGCGGTCTCGCCGGTTGCGTCATCGACCCAGCGCTCGATATCGGTGGGTGGGTAGATCGCGAGGCAGTGGAAGCAGCCCACCATGCCCGAGGCCTCGACCTCGGGGCGATGGCGGATGGAATGGGCATGGGCTGCGATCAGGTCGGTCATCGCAGCACCCCGTCGAAATAGGCCTCGACCGTGGCGATGGCGGCGGCGGCGTCCGGCGGGCCGGCCTCGGCCAGCGCGTGACGGATGTAGAGCCCGTCGATCAGCGCCGCGGCCGTGCGCGCCACCGCGACAGGGTCCGGGGAAAGCGGGCGCAGCGCGTGGGTGAGGTTCGAGACAAGCCGGTTCTGATAGACCCGCAGAAGGCGCGCGGCCTCCGGCTGGGTCTGCGCCGCCACGTAGAAGTTGAGCCAGGCGGCAACAACTTCGGGCTGGAAATTCTGCCCGCAGAAACTGGCCCGGACAAGCGCCGAAAGCCGGTCGCGGGGGCCGCGTGCGGCCGCAAGCTCGCGCCGCGACTCGGCGCCGTAGAGCGTCAGGATCGCGCGCATCGCGGCGAGGAAAAGCCGCTCCTTGCCGCCGAAATAGTGGAAGGCGAGCGCGGGCGAGACACCCGCGCGTTTCGCGATCCGACCCACCGTCACGTCGAGACTGCCGGCCGCCCCGATTTCGTGGATCGTGGCCTGCACAAGCTCGTCGCGCCGCGCGGCCTCCGTGCCTCTTGCCATGCGGAATCCTCCATGGAACGTGCTGCCATGTATTGATTGACTGGTCAATCAACTCGTTTCACCGCTTGCCAGCAGGCCTCTGGGGTGGTGAAGTCGGGCGCAGAACAGAAACGACGCCACACGGGGAGAAAAAAAATCATGCAACGCCTTCTGACCGCGACGGCCATCTGTGCGCTGGGCACGGGTGCCGCCTTTGCCGAGTGCGAGACCGTCACATTCTCGGATGTCGGCTGGACCGATATCACAGCGACCACGGCGGCCACTTCCGTGGTGCTCGACGCGCTTGGCTACGAGACCGAGACGCTGGTCCTGTCTGTGCCGGTGACCTACACCTCGCTTGCCTCGGGTGACGTGGACATCTTCCTCGGCAACTGGATGCCGACGATGGAGGCCGATATCGCGCCCTACCGCGATGCTGGCACGGTCGACACGGTGCGCGCGAACCTGACGGGGGCGAAATACACACTGGCCACCAACGCGGCGGGTGCTGCGCAGGGCATCGCGGATTTCGCCGATATCGCCGGGGCGGCGGATGCGCTGGATGCGCAGATCTACGGCATCGAGCCCGGGAATGACGGCAACCGCCTGATCCTCGACATGATCGCGGCCAATGCCTTCGGTCTCGGCGATGCGGAGTTCGACGTGGTCGAAAGCTCCGAACAGGGGATGCTGGCGCAGGTGGCGCGCGCCTCGGACCGGGAGGAGCCCATCGTGTTCCTCGGCTGGGAGCCGCACCCGATGAACGCGAATTTCGATCTGACCTACCTGACCGGCGGAGATGACTGGTTCGGCCCGGATCTGGGCGGCGCGACCGTCTACACCAACACCCGCGCCGGTTTCGTCGAGGAATGCCCGAATGTCGGGACCTTCCTGAACAATCTCGAGTTCAGCCTCGCCATGGAAAACGAGATCATGGGCGCGATCCTGAACGACGGGGAAGATCCACGTGATGCGGCGACGGCATGGCTGACCGCGAATCCGGATGTGGTCATGGGCTGGCTGGACGGTGTAACCACCGTTGACGGCGGCGACGCCGCGGCGGCCGTGTCCGAGGCGCTCGGCCTCTGAGCCACCGACCGAACCCTGACAGGCGGCGCACCGGGGCCTGCCGCCTGTTCGCGTCCGGGGGCGCCTGACCATGTTGAACCGGCTCACCGAGTGTGACGAGGGCCTGCCTGCCGAGGGTGGAGCCCTTGCAGCACTGAGCGAATGCAAGCTTCGCGTGGACGACGCGGCCGAGGCCGGGTTCGACTGGTTGCAGGCCAATCTTTCCGGCGTGTTCGACGCGATGGCCGCCGGGCTCGAGATCTTCATCGACGCGATCCTCGCGCTGTTGCAGGAGCCGCCGAATACCGGCTGGATCTACGACCTGCGCCGCTCGGAGATCGAATATCTCTACCCCGAAGCCTGGCACCCGATCCTGATCACGGCCATCATCGCGGCGCTGGCCTGGCGGTTGCATCGCGGTTGGAAGATGCCTGCGCTTCTGATCGTCGGGTTTCTCTTCATCATCAACCAGGGCTACTGGGAGGAAACGACCGAGAGCCTGACGCTGGTGCTGGCGGCCTGCGTCGTCTGCATGGGGCTGGGCGTTCCGATCGGGATCGCCGTGGCTCACAGGCCACGATTCTATGCCTGGATGCGGCCGGTTCTCGACCTGATGCAGACGCTGCCGACTTTCGTCTATCTTATTCCGGCAATTGTCTTTTTCGGCATCGGCATGGTCCCCGGTCTGGTCGCTACGGTCATCTTCGTCCTGCCCGCCCCGATCCGGCTGACGCATCTGGGCATCGCCTCGACGCCGCGGGCGCTGATGGAGGCCGCCGACGCCTTCGGCGCCACGCCGCGGCAGAAGCTCTGGAAGGTGGAACTGCCATACGCGTGGCCGCAGATCATGGCGGGCCTGAACCAGACGATCATGCTGTCACTGTCGATGGTGGTCATCGCGGCGCTGGTCGGCGCCAACGGGCTGGGCGTGCCGGTGGTCCGAGCGCTCAACCAGGTGAACACGGGGCTGGGTTTCGAGGCGGGGCTGATCATTGTCGTCGTCGCCATCCTGCTTGATCGCCTGCTCAGGGTGCCGTCGAAATGAACACCGTCGTCCGGTTCAACGAGGTGTGCATCATGTTCGGCCCCGCGCCCGCCCGCGCGCTGGAGATGGCCGACAATGGCGCCACGCGGGAGGATATCCAGACCGCAACCACCCATGTGCTGGGCGTTCATGATTGCACGCTCGAGGTGGAGGAGGGCGAGATCCTCGTCCTCATGGGCCTGTCGGGGTCGGGCAAGTCGACGCTGCTGCGGGCGGTGAACGGGCTGAACCCGGTGGCGCGCGGCTCGGTCGAGGTGCAGGCCGATGGCGGGCGCATGGTCGACGTGACCAATGCCGATGCGAAGACCCTGCGCGATATCCGCCAGACCCGCGTCGCCATGGTGTTCCAGGCCTTCGGCCTGCTGCCCTGGCGCACGGTGCGGGAGAATGTCGGCTTCGGTCTGGAGCTGTCGGGGATGCAGGCGGCCGAACGCAATGCGCGCGTGGACCGCCAGCTCAGCCTCGTGGGCCTGTCCGACTGGGCCGAGCGCAAGGTGGGGGAGCTGTCGGGCGGCATGCAGCAGCGCGTGGGCCTTGCCCGCGCGTTTGCCACCGATGCACCGATCCTCTTGATGGACGAGCCGTTTTCGGCGCTCGACCCGCTGATCCGCACCAAGCTGCAGGACGAGCTTCTGGACCTGCAGCGCGACCTGAAGCGTACGATCATCTTCGTCAGCCACGATCTGGACGAGGCTTTCAAGATCGGCAATCGCATCGCCATCATGGAAGGCGGGCGCATCGTGCAATGCGGCACCCCGCGCGACATCTTCTCGGCGCCCGCCAGCGATTACGTGGCGGAGTTCGTGGCCAACATGAACCCGCTGGGCGTGCTGACCGCGCGGGACGTGATGCTGGCCGGTGTCGGAAACGCCAAGACGCTGGGCCCCCGACAACCCGCCGAGACTCCGGTCAAGCAACTGATGGAGATGCTGGCCGGCGGTGCGCGGCGGATCGTCGTGGAAGACGCAGGCGAGGTCATCGGCACGGTGACGCCCGACAGCATCATCGCGCGGATGAGCGCCGAGGATCAGACGGGCGACAGTGGCGCAGAGGATCAGGACCCCGAAGAGGACGAAACCGGGTTTTTCGACGGTCTCCTGCGCGGTGGCGGTCAGGCGGACTGAAGCGCCGCGATCAGCTGCTCGAGATGGTGGTCGGTATCTCCGAACTGGTGGTCGATCATGACCAGCCGCTTGGCGTAGTGGCTGACCGGATACTCCCACGTCATCGCGATCCCGCCATGCATCTGGATCGCTTCCTCCGCCACGGCCCTTGCGATGCGGCCCACCAGATGCTTGGCCTGGCTGGCGCGGTGCGACTGATCCGGCCCGCCCATCGCGGCGGCGGCAGCGATGGTGATGGACCGCGCCTGCTCGATCTCGATCGACAGGTCGACGGCACGGTGCTGAAGCGCCTGGAAGGCACCGATGGGCTGGCCGAACTGCCTGCGCGTGCCGAGATACTCGGTCAGCATCGCGAAGGTTGCATCCATCGCCCCGAGCGCCTCGGCGGAGAGCGCCAGCGCCGCCCAGTCGAGCATGTCCTGCGGGTCGGCATCGAGGCGCGTCGAGGGCGCGCCGTCCAGCGTGACCTCCCCCGCCGGGCCGCCATCGATCATGCCATAGGCGGCGATCGCGGCGTCGGAGGCGGCGACGTCGAACAGGCCCGGCCCGTCCTCCGCCAGGGCCAGCACGAGCAACCGGTCGGCCACGCCCGCGCCGTAGACCACGGATTTGCGCCCCGACAGGGCCCAGCCCTCCCCGGCTTTCGCGGCCCGCGTCACGACCCCGTCGATGTCATACGGAGCGTCGGTTTCGCCGAATGCCACCGCATAGCGGCGCGCGCCCGACAGCACCTCCTCCGGGACGCCCCCCGTGCCCGCGAAGGCCCGGATCGCCATCAGCGCCGGCAGGACCGGCTCGGGGCAGAGCGCGCGGCCCAGTTCCTCGAAGACCACGGCGATGTCGAAACCCGACCCGCCCATGCCGCCGGCGTCCTCCTCCGCGAAGGCGTAGAGGAGCCCAAGCTCCGCCAGTGCCCTCCATTGCGTGGTGTCGTGAAACGGCGCCTCGTAGGCGACGCGCGTGCGGTGCTCGAACCCGTAGCCGTCAGACAGCGCCCGCCGCAGCGTGTCGCCCAACATGCGTCGATCATCGCTCATCTCGAAATTCATCGCTGCATCAGCCCCTTGGCGAGGATGTTGCGCTGAATTTCATTGGACCCGCCATAGATCGAGATCTTGCGGTTGTTGAAATAGCTCGCCGCGTCATTGGCATGGCCCGCGGGCGCCACGCGCAGGTTGCCCTCCAGCTCCTCGGACGGGAAAGGCGCGGCTGCGGGGCCGAGCGCGCGGCGCGCCAGATCGTTGATCGTCTGCCGGATCTGCGTGCCCTTGATCTTGAGCATCGAGGGTTCGGCGCCCAGCCGCCCGCCCTTTGCTGCACGCGCGAGCATCCGCAGGTTGGTGATCTTCATCGCCTCGAGCTCCGCCTCGACCGATGCGATGCGCGCGGCGAAAAGGGTGTTCTCGATCAGGGGCTTGCCGTTCCGCCGGACGGTACGGGCCAGCGACTTGACCTGCTCCAGCGCCTGCAGTGAGAATCCCACGCCCGCGATATTCGTCCGCTCGTGACCCAGCAGGTATTTCGCGATGGTCCAGCCCTCGTTCTCCGCGCCCACGCGGTTGGCGATGGGCACGCGGACATCGGTGAAGAACACCTCGTTCACCTCGTAACCGCCCTCGATCAGGCGGATGGGCCGCATCTCGATCCCCGGCGTGTCGAGGTCGATCAGAAGGAACGAAATCCCCTCCTGCGGCTTGCCCTCGGCTTTCGTGCGCACGAGGCAGAAGATGCGGTTGGCGTATTGGCCCAGCGTGGTCCAGGTCTTCTGGCCGTTCACGATATAGTCGTCGCCATCCCGGTCCGCCCGGGTCTTGAGGCTGGCGAGGTCCGAGCCCGCGCCCGGTTCCGAATAGCCCTGGCACCACCAGTCGCGTCCGTCGAGAATGCGGGGCAGGTATTCCGCCTGCTGTTCCGCCGTGCCGAATTCCATCAGGACCGGGCCCAGCATCCGGACGCCGAAGGGCACGATCCTCGGAGCACCGGCGCGGCAGCATTCTTCCTCGAAGATATGCGCCTCCACCGGGCCCCATGCCTGCCCGCCGAAATCCCGCGGCCATGGCCCGGCGAGCCAGCCCTTGTCGTTCAGGATCGCATGCCAGCGCAGCATGTCGTCGCGGGTCAGCTCCCGCCGGGCCAGCACGCGCTCCGCAATGTCGCGGGGCAGGTGGGCCGCAAGGAAATCGCGCACCTCCGCCTCGAAGGCCTGTTCCTCGGGCGAATAGCTCAGGTCCATGGGCCCGTTCCCGTCAGAAGAACGCCTGCAGACCCGTCTGCGCGCGGCCAAGGATCAGGGCGTGCACGTCATGCGTGCCCTCGTAGGTGTTCACCGTCTCGAGGTTCTGGGCATGCCGCATCACATGGTACTCCGCCATGATCCCGTTACCGCCATGCATGTCCCGCGCCGCCCGCGCGATATCCAGTGCCTTGCCGCAATTGTTGCGTTTTATCAGTGAGATGACCTCGGGCGCGCAGCTGCCTTCGTCCAGCATCCGCCCCGCGCGCAACGCCGCCTGAAGCCCCAGAGCGATCTCGGTCTGCATGTCGGCGAGCTTCTTCTGGAAAAGCTGCGTCTGCGCCAGCGGGCGGCCGAACTGCACCCGGTCCAGCCCGTATTGACGCGCCCGGTGCCAGCAATCCTCCGCCGCGCCCATCACGCCCCAGGCGATACCGTAGCGTGCGCGGTTGAGGCAACCGAACGGTCCCTTCAGCCCCTCCACCCCGGGCAGGAGCGCGTCCTCGCCGACCTCGACGCCATCCATCACAATCTCGCCGGTGACCGAGGCGCGGAGCGAGAGTTTCCCGCCGATCTTCGGCGCGGAAAGGCCCTTCATGCCCTTCTCCAGCACGAAGCCACGGATCTTGCCCTCGTGGGCCTCCGACTTGGCCCAGACCACGAAGACATCGGCTATGGGCGAGTTCGAGATCCACATCTTGGAACCGTTCAGGACATAGCCGCCGTCGGTCTGCTTCGCGACGGTCTTCATGCCCCCCGGATCGGAGCCCGCGTCGGGCTCTGTCAGGCCGAAACAGCCGATCAACTCCCCCCTGGCAAGGCCGGGCAGGTATTTCTGCCGCTGCGCCTCGGACCCATAGGCGTCGATCGGGTACATCACGAGGCTCGACTGCACCGACATCATCGAGCGGTAGCCGCTGTCGACGCGCTCGACCTCCCGCGCCACGAGGCCATAGGTGACATAGCCCGCGCCCAGGCCGCCGTACTCCTCGGGTATCGTGACACCCAGAAGGCCCATTTCTCCCATCAGGGCAAAGAGTTCCGGCGCGACCTTCTCATCGAGATAGGCCTCGGTCACGCGGGTGGCGAGTTCCGCTTCGGCAAAGCTCCGCGCGCTGTCCGCGACCATCCGTTCGTCTTCGCCCAGCTGGTCGCTCAGGTGGAACGGATCGGCCCAGTCGAACGGGGCAAGCGAGGGGCCGCTGTGGCGGGTCTGTCCATCGGGCATTTTCAATCTCCCATTGCGCGCCTCCAAGACACCGCAAATCGGCCCCGGCCGCAAGGGGCGGACGCTTGCGGCCCCCGGCCCCCCCGGGTAGCGTCGGCGCGGCCATGAGCGTCGGGAGGAGTGAGATGGACCTTGGGATGACGGACCGCGTGCGTCCGCTGGTGGAGGCGGTGCGGCGCATGGTGCGCGACGAGATCGCGCCGCTTGACGCGGAGTATCACGCCGAGGTCGGGCGGCACCCTTCGGGCGACCGCTTCGCCATGACCGAGAGGCAGGTCGAGATCCTCAAGTCGCTGAAGGAAAAGGCAAAAGATCAAGGCCTGTGGAACTTCTGGCTGACCGACAGCGACAAGGGCTACGGGCTCAGCACCGTCGAATACGCCTATCTCGCCGAGGAGATGGGGGCGGTGACCATCGCGCCGGAGGTTTTCAACTGCAACGCGCCGGACACCGGCAACATGGAGGTCTTGGAGCGATACGGCACCGAGGCGCAGAAGGCCCGCTGGTTGCCGGGTCTGATGGCGGGCGAGGCGCGATCGGCCTACCTGATGACGGAACCCGACGTCGCCTCCTCCGATGCCACTCAGATTTCGCTAAAATGCGAACGAGACGGTGAGCATTACGTCCTAAACGGCGAGAAATACTGGGCAACCGGCGCGGGCGATCCGCGCTGCAGCCTCTATATCCTGATGGCCTGCTCTGACCCGGAGGCGCAGAAACACACGCGCCACACGATGCTGCTGGTGCCCGCCGACAGCGAGGGGATCGAGGTGCTGCGCCCGATGCAGGTCTTCGGCCATGACGATGCGCCGCATGGCCATATGCACATCCGCTTCACCGATGTGCGCGTGCCGCTCGACGCGGTGATCCTCGGCGAGGGGCGCGGCTTCGAAGTGGCGCAGGGCCGGCTGGGTCCGGGGCGCATCCACCATTGCATGCGCGCGATCGGTCGGGCGGAGTATGCCCTTGAACTCATGTGCAAAAGGGCTCTTGGCCGGGAGGCCTTCGGCAAGCCGCTGGCCGAGCTTGGCGCGAATTACGACATCATCGCGAACGCAAGGATCGAGATCGAGATGACGCGGCTTCTGTGCCTCAAGGCCGCGTGGATGATGGATACAGCCGGCGTGCGCGCCGCGCAGCCGTGGATTTCCAAGATCAAGGTGCAGGCGCCCTTGATGGCGCTGAAGGTGGTGGATGAAGCCATGCAGCTCTTCGGCGCCACGGGGATCAGCCAGGATACGCCGCTGGCGTCGATCTGGACGGACCTGCGCACGCTGCGTTTCGCCGATGGCCCCGATGCGGTGCATCGCCGCCAGGTCGCGCGCGCCGAGCTGCGCAAGCATACGAACGCGGCGCCATGAGCCTCGATCTGGCGGCGGTATCCGCCTGGATGGCAAAGGCGGTGCCGGGTGCGAAGCCGATTGAAAAGGCGGAAAAAATCCAGGGCGGACAGTCCAACCCCACATATGTGCTCCATGCCGGCGACACGCGTTACGTCCTGCGGCGCAAGCCCGGGGGCGTGCTGCTCAAGTCGGCCCATGCGGTGGAGCGCGAGTTTCGCGTGCAGTCCTCCCTGTTCGACACGGATGTTCCGGTGCCGCGCATGCTGGCGCTGTGCGAGGATGAGGGCGTGATCGGCTCGGCCTTTTACATCATGGCGCATGTAGAGGGCCGGAGTTTCGACGACCCCCGCCTGCCCGATGTGCCGAGGGCCAATAGGTACCAATATTTCAAGAATATGGCGCGCGTTCTTGCCAGTATCTATAAAATCGACATCGATGCGGTGGGCCTGTCGGATTACGGCCCGCGCGGCAATTACTTCCGCCGGCAGATCGACCGCTGGTCGAAGCAATACCGCGCCAGCGAGACCGAGGCGATCCCGGCCATGGACCGGCTGATCGCGACGCTCGACCGGGAATGCCCCGAGGATGACGGGCAGGTGTCGCTCGTGCACGGGGATTTCCGGATCGACAATCTCCTCTTTGCGCCCGAGGGCCCGGATGTCATTGCGGTGCTCGACTGGGAACTGTCGACGCTGGGCCATCCCTATGCGGATCTCGCGGCCGTCATCATGCAGTGGCAGATGCCTGTCGGCGAGACGGGCCGTGGCCTCGCCGGGGTGGATCGCGCAGCGGAGGGCTTGATGTCGGACCAGGACTTTCTCGATGAATACTGCAGGCTTACCGGTCAGGACGGCATCATGGATTTCGGCGTCCACGTCGCGTTCTGCTTCTTCCGTATGGCCGCGATCCTGCAGGGCGTGAAGCGGCGCGCGCTCGACGGCAACGCCTCGGACCCCGAGCGCGGTCTGAAGCTGGGGGAACTGGTACCGCGCTATGCCGAGGCCGGGCTGGAGGCGCTCGATGTCCGATCTTGATCCGACCCTTCGCGAAGAGACCTATCCGCTCCAGGCGCATCTGGGCTTCGAACTGACCGGGTGGCGCGATGGATGGGCGCGGGTGGAACTGCCCGTGGCGGGGCATCTGGGCAACCGTCAGGGCATCGTTCATGGCGGCGTACACGCGACGCTGCTCGACACCGCGATGGGGTATTGCGGCTGTTACACCGGTGACAGGGACCGGCGCGCCATGGCGCTTACACTGTCGCTCACAGTGAATTATATCAGTCAGGTCAATGGATTGCGGCTGGTTGCTGAAGCGTCGAAAACGGGTGGTGGACGCTCTACCTTTTTCGCCTCCGGTACGCTTCGCGACGAGACGGGTGCGGTCATCGCGACGGCGACAGGCGTGTTTCGATTTCGCCCTCCGGAATGATGCGGAGCCTTCGCGCTTGAAGCGCCTGCGCAGATGCCGTTTTCTTGCTCCGTTCAAACAGACAGGGACAGGACATGGCCGGACCCAGACGACACTGGCGCGAGATGACGACGCGGGATTTTTCCGACGCGGACACGAGCGACTGGATCGCCGTGCTGCCGGTCGCCGCGATAGAACAGCACGGGCCGCATCTGCCGGTGGGGGTCGATGCGCTGATCGCCGAGGCCATGGTCGCGCGCTGCGCCGAGGCGCTTCCGGCGAAGGCGACGGCCACTTTCCTGCCGGTGCAGCAGGTCTGCAAGTCCAACGAACATATCGCTTTTCCGGGGACCCTTACGCTCGACTGGGACACGGCGATCCGCACATGGCTGCAGATCGGGCACAGCGTGGCGCGCGCGGGCCTGCGCAAACTGATCATTGTCACGAGCCACGGTGGCAATGTCGCGCCGATGGAGATCGTCGCGCGGGAACTGCGTCAGAGCCACGGCATGGCGGTGGCGACAACATCCTGGACGCGGCTTACGCCGGACCGGGTCTATTCCTATCCGGAGGGACCGATGATCGACATCCACGGCGGGCTGTCGGAGACCTCGATGATGCTGGCGCTCTATCCCGAGCTTGTCCGCACCGAACTGGTCGAGGATTTCGCCAGCGCGCAGACGGCGCTTAGGCAGCGGTCCGCGAAGCTGGGCTACCACATGGCCGATGCCAATCTCGGCTGGCTGGCGAACGATCTCAGCGAGAAGGGAACAGTGGGCGATGCATCCGCCGCGACCGCCGCGCTGGGGGCGGCCGATATCGAGGGGCAGGTGAAGGGCTTCGTCGCGCTGGTCGAGGACATGATGCGGCATACGCCGCCCGAGCCTGTCTCCGGATAGACTTTGGGCGCATCAGGCGAAAATATCGAACAAAGATCAAGAGGCGCAATTGCAAAAATCCGCAGTTTGTGCGACTAGCGCTATCACAATCACGATCTATCCACAGATCCGACCTCTGCTGTGAGTAACTCGGGGATCCGTTCCTTGAAGCGGAAGAATCCATGCGTCGCGAAGGGCCAGGCGGCGCGGTCCTCGTCCCGCAGGACACGCACCAGCGCGATGCATTCGGCCTCCAGCAGGCGCCCTAACTCCCGCAGCGCCGAGGCGGCCGGGCCGACCGGGGCGTAAGGCGTGACGATCTGCTCCAGCCCCTGCGCCACGGCCCAGTCCCGGATGGCCTCGGGCCGGTCGGCTTCCGGTCCCGCTTCGCCCAGCCGGTCGGCCCAGCGGCCGCGCGCGTCGGCGATGGCGGCCGTTGCGAAGCCGGTCACCTTCTCCGACACGGCCCTCGGTGAACGACGGTCGACCGAACAGAGCGTGGCATGGGCGACGGGCGGCGCGTCGAGGCGCGCGAGCACGAAACGCGGGCTCAGGTCATCCTCGGTCAGGAGCATCCCAGTGCGCAGCCCCGGCGCGGGCATGTCCCCCTCGGGCGCGGCGCGCGGGGCGGGCGGGGCTGGCCCGGACAGCGGCTCCGGCGCCTCGTTCAGCAGGCCGGCCGGGTCGTGCCGTCCATCGGTATACCAGGCGATGTTGCCGGCCCGCGCCACATAGGGCTTGCCGCGCGTCTGCAGGCCCGCCACCCAGCGCCAGCTCAGCGTGTTCGAGGCCGGATCGCCATCGAGAAGATGCCGCATGAACCAGTCCGCGCCCAGCTCCCACGGCAGGCGCAGCGTGAAGATCCAGATCGATGCGGTCCACATCCGGGCATGGTTGCTCAGGTAGCCGCTCCGCGTCAGTTCCGTCGCCCAGGCGTCGAAGGCCTCGATCCCGGTCTCGCCGGCCTCGGCGCGGCGCAAGGTCTCCGCCAGATCGGGATCGGAGCGGAGCCGCGCAAGCGCCGTGTTCAGATCGCTTCGATACGCGCCCCATACCCCCGGCCTGAGTTCCAGCCAGCCTTTCCAGTAGGTGCGCCAGTAAACCTCCTGGACGAATTTCTCGGCCGCAGCCACCGCGTGGCGGCCGAGCACCGCCTGAAGCACCTCGGCCTCGGTAATCAGGCGATGCCGCAGATAGGGCGAAAGGCGCGACACATTCGCATGCCCGGCGCCGGGGCGGTCGAAATTGCGGCTCGCGGCATAGGCGCGGCCGGCCTGCGGCACGAAATCCTGCAGCAGGCGCAGCGCTTCGGTGCGGGTGGCGCGGGCGATCAGGGTCATGTCTGGCAGCTAGGGCTCTGCACCGCGGGTCAAGGACGCCCCGCCGGTCGCGACAATTCGCCGGAAACTGACGCGACCGTGCCGTCGGGCGCCCTTGCAGCCCCCCGGGGGGGGCACTAGTCTCCTGCTCCGACGCTCAACGCAACCGACCCGAGGCAGACGGTAATGCAAGATCCCCACGACTTTTACATGAATACGCTCGTTCCCATGGTCGTCGAACAGACGAGCCGGGGGGAGCGTGCCTACGACATTTTCTCTCGCCTCCTGAAGGAACGGATCATTTTCGTCTCGGGGCCGGTCCATGACGGCATGTCCAGCCTGATCGTGGCGCAGCTGCTGCACCTCGAGGCGGACAACCCGTCCAAGGAAATCTCGATGTACATCAACTCGCCCGGCGGCGTGGTGACCAGCGGCCTGTCGATCTACGACACGATGCAGTACATCAAGCCGAAGGTCTCCACGCTGGTGGTCGGGCAGGCGGCCTCGATGGGGTCGCTCCTGTTGACGGCCGGCGAAAAGGGCATGCGCTTTTCCCTGCCCAACAGCCGGATTATGGTCCACCAGCCCTCCGGCGGCTACCAGGGGCAGGCGACGGACATCATGATCCACGCCAGGGAAACCCAGAAGCTTAAAGACCGCCTTAACCAGATCTATGTGAAACATACCGGCCAGACGTTCGAGGCTGTCGTGGACGCGCTGGAGCGCGACAATTTCATGGACCCGGAACAGGCGAAGGAATGGGGCCTGATCGACGAGATCGTCGAGAATCGCGGCGCCGCCGAAGGCGAAAAAGCCTGATCCAGCGTCAACCGATCACAGGCCCGGCACATCCGGAAATTGGCGATTGTGGTGGCGCCGGGGCTGAATTAGGCTAGTCCGGATGTGATTGGTTAGAAGCTCTGGCGGGCGCCCACACCCGCCTGGGAATTCCCGTTTGAGGGACCCGGAAGGGAAGACGATATGGCAAGTTCATCCGGCGGCGACAGCAAGAACACGCTCTACTGCTCATTCTGCGGCAAGAGCCAGCACGAAGTCCGAAAGCTGATTGCAGGCCCAACGGTGTTCATCTGCGATGAATGCGTCGAACTCTGCATGGACATCATCCGCGAGGAAACGAAGTCGGCGGGGCTCAAATCCACCGACGGCGTGCCCAGCCCGCAGGAGATCTGCGAGGTTCTCGACGATTACGTGATCGGCCAGTCGCATGCCAAGCGCGTGCTCTCGGTGGCGGTGCACAACCATTACAAACGTCTGAACCACGCCGGGAAATCCGACATCGAACTGGCGAAGTCGAACATCCTGCTGATCGGCCCCACGGGTTGCGGCAAGACGCTTCTGGCGCAGACGCTGGCGCGCATCCTCGATGTGCCCTTCACCATGGCCGACGCCACCACGCTGACCGAGGCGGGTTACGTGGGCGAGGATGTCGAGAACATCATCCTGAAGCTTTTGCAGGCCAGCGAATACAATGTCGACCGGGCCCAGCGCGGCATCGTGTATATCGACGAGGTCGACAAGATCACGCGCAAGTCCGACAACCCTTCGATCACCCGGGACGTCTCGGGCGAGGGTGTGCAGCAGGCGCTCCTGAAGATCATGGAGGGCACCGTGGCCTCCGTGCCGCCGCAGGGCGGGCGCAAGCATCCGCAGCAGGAATTCCTGCAGGTGGACACCACGAACATCCTGTTCATCTGTGGCGGCGCCTTCGCGGGGCTGGAAAAGATCATTGCGCAGCGCGGCAAGGGCTCGGCCATCGGCTTCGGTGCGGACGTCAAGGACAATGACAGCCGCGGCGTGGGCGAGACGTTCAAGGAACTCGAACCGGAGGACCTGCTGAAATTCGGCCTGATCCCGGAATTCGTCGGCCGTCTGCCGGTGATCGCCACGCTGACCGACCTCGACGAGGAGGCGCTGGTGCAGATCCTGACGCAGCCCAAGAACGCGCTGGTCAAGCAATACCAGCGACTCTTCGAGCTTGAGGACGTGACGCTGACCTTCACCGAGGATGCGCTCACCGCCATCGCGAAGCGCGCGATCGCACGCAAGACCGGCGCGCGGGGCCTCCGCTCGATCATGGAGGATATCCTCCTCGACACGATGTTCGAAATGCCCGGCGCCGATGGCGTCGAGGAGGTTGTCGTGAACGAGGAATCGGTGACGTCGGACGTGCAGCCGCTGATGATCTACGCAGAGCGCAAGAAGGACGAGAGCGCCACGGCGGGGTAGGATCGCGAACGGTCCGGTTGGGCGCGGTCAGACTTGCCGGCAAGTCTGATCGGAAATGCGGGCATTTCCGACGCGCGCCTAGCGCAGCCAGAGCTTCTCCCGTTTGAGCGTATTGCGAATGGCCTGCTCCTTCCGGGGCAGGTCGTCACGATCGAAGAGCGCTCGCGCCTTTGCGCCTTTTCCCTGAAAGATCATGCGCTTCATCGGCTCGTAACCCTTGAGCACCTTCTTGATCCGGTTCGGGGCCGTGACGGTTTCCAGCACCTCCACCACGCCGTCGGCCTCCCGCGCATAGAGCATCGGCAGGACCCGGTAGTGACAACTGTGCGACCCGTCGAGCCAGCCAGGCTCCAGCGCGTCGCGCCCGCCGCCAAGCTCGTGGATGACCAGCGGCAGCGCCACCTGGTCGAGCCACGGATCGAGCGATTGGCAGACCAGTTCGGGCGGCGGGTCGTCTCGGATCCTGCGCGCGATCTCGAGCAGGCGGGAGCCGAAGGCGCGCGGGCATCGGTAGTAGAAAAAGCCCGCGTTGAAATAGAGGTAGCGGCGCCAATACTCGTCGGGCTGGGCGAGGTCGAGCGAGCTGTCGAAATCGATTCCGAACCGGTCGTAAAGCGCCTTCCAGGTCGCGGTGTAGCCCGGTCCGTAGAGTTCGATGCTGGGCCATGTCCCCTCGACCCGGCGCGAGGCGGAAGGGCGGTCGAAGTCGAACGGAACCTCCATGAGGTCGCCCAGGATCAGCGTGTCGCTGTCGAAAAAGACGAAGGGTTCGCCTTCAGGCAGGGCGGAGAGGCATTCGATCTTGTTGCCGTAGGCGTAGCTCTCGCCGAAGACCGGCGTCTCGAAGGGCAGGATTTCGGCGCCGAGTTCCTCCAGCAGGGAGCGCACGGCGGGGTCGGAGATGCGGGGGTCGCGGGTCCAGCGGGGGCCCTGCTGCGGTTCCGCGACGAAGAGACGACCGGGGAAGCCGGGCATCGCCGCCCGGAACGAGGCGCAGAACAAGGCCGCTTCGTATTGCAGCCGTCCGGCCTGGGCTACGACGACCACGTTGAACCCCGGTGCCGTCCGGGGCGCCCGTCTGCGTCCTGGGGTGCGTTCTGTCCTGGTCATTCCCGCTCGTGCCGCGACCGGCTTTTCGCGCGTTATACCGTGCGGTTGGCCGTGTGGCCATCACGTGTTTGCGGCGCCGTCACTCTCCCTTCAGATCGACGATGATCCGCAGCGTGCGCCAGAAGATCAGCGCGTCGAGACCGGGACCCGCGCGGCGGATGTACTCCAGATCCAGCTCGGTTTTCCGGCATGTTCCGTCGCGCCCTTGAACATAGCCCAGTTCCACCTGCGCGAGGCCTGAAATCCCGGGCCGGACGGCATGGCGAAGCCGGTATCCCGGGATGTCGAGAAGAAAGCGGCGTGCATGGGGCAGGTCGTCGGGGCGCGGGCCGATCAGGCTCATCTCGCCACGGAACACGTTGATGATCTGGGGCAATTCGTCGAACCGGGCGCGGCGGAGGCAGGCGCCGAGGCGGGTCATGCGCTCGGTCTCGACGGGGTCTTCGGGGCCGCGCCGCGCACCGGGAGGGGCGGGCGCCATCGTGCGGAACTTGTAGATCCGGAACGGCGTGCAGCCGCGTCCCATGCGCCGTGGCCGATAGAGCAGCGGGCCGGGGTTGAGGACCGGGTTCAGGACGAGAAGGCAGGCGCCCACCAACAGGAGCGGCGGCACGAGGACCAGCGCGGAAAACCCAAGATCGAAGATGCGCTTGGCGAGGCCGAAGGGCATCGGCCATATCCTGGCGGCACGGGAGCGGGACGGCGTGGGGGAGGGCCCCGAAATCGGGCTGAGCATCATGTCTTTCCGGGGCCGGGACGGCTTGAAACGGGTTTGTCGGGCGTCTTCGCGCAGCACGGTGGAAGGACCCCCACCGGCTCCGGCTCGACCATAGGCATCCGGAGTTAACCGCCGATGTATGCGCGCAAGACGCGGCTCAGAGCGCGTCCGCGCCCAGCGTCAGCGTCACCCGGTCGCCCGCGAACCATGTGCGCCCATATTCCAGCGCCGTGCCCCCGGCGTCCACGTTCACACCGACGCTGCGCAGGATCGGCGCGCCGGGCGACAGCCTCAGTTGCGCGGCCAGCGTCGCATCGGCGGGCTTCGCCGTGATCTCGGTGCGCGCGCGGGTGTAATCGTCGATCCCGTGCGCGGCGAAGGCGGCCGTCACCGATCCCGTCTCGCGCAGGGCCGCGATCATTTCGGGCAGGCGCTCGGCGGGAAAGACCGACCGGAACAGAGCGATGGGCACCTCGTCGGAAAAACTCAGCCCCTCGTAGACATGGACCCGCGCGCCCTCCGCCAGCTTCAGCGCCTCGGCCTCCTGAGGGCTGGCCGCGCGCGTCTGGAGCATAAGCGTCCGCTTCTCCGGCACCCGTCCGGTGGCCGCGAGGTTCTGGTGGAACCGCACGCGCTTGCCGATCGGGTAGGGCATCTGGCGGTGCTGGACGAACACGCCGGCCCCGCGCCTTGCATGAACCGTGCCGGTGTCAGCCAGATCCGCCAGCGCGCGCCGCACCGTGTGCCGGTTGACGCCGAAGCGCGCGGCGAGTTGCGCCTCGGTCGGCAGGCGTTCGCCCGGCGCGTAATGGCCCCGCGCGATTTCATCGCCAAGCTGGTCGCGGATCGAGATCCAGAGGGCGGGTCGTCCCAAGATGTCACCAAAGTTTCATGAGGCCGGCCTTGCCGAGGACCCTGCCACGGGAGTATCAGTTTGTATAGTTGTATAAATAAATGGACAACCCCGCAAGATGTCGAATTCGACGATGGAAGGGATCCCGCAGGCCGCTGCACGCCCGGAGACCGAGGCGCGGCGCGCGCGTCTGTCCACGCTGGCCAAGGCGCCGGCGGGGCGTCTGCTGGCGCTCTGGTCGGGATGGCTCGGGGGGCGCGAAATGCCCGCCCATGACGTGCTGCGCCCGCCCGAGATCGGGACGGTCATGGTGCGCGGGCGCGCCGGGGCGACGGGCGCGCCGTTCAACCTCGGCGAGATGACGGTCACCCGCGCGACGGTGCGGCTGGCGGCTGGAGCTGTGGGTCACGGCCATGTGCAAGGACGCGACAAGGATGCCGCGCGTGTCGCGGCCCTGATCGACGCGCTGTGCGAAGGGGGTGAGGCGGACGCGCTGGAGACGGCCATCCTGGCCCCCCTGCGCGCCGAGGCGGAGGCCGGGAAGCGGTCCCGCTTGGCAAAGGCGGCGGCCACGAAGGTGGAGTTTTTCACGATGGTGCGCGGAGAGAACGGATGACGGAGCAGTATCTCGAAGGCGGTTTCGCCGATCCACCGCGCGCGGCGGCCCATGCCTTTCGCGCAGCACTTCAGGCGCTGAGCCGCCCGGGCCGGATCGAGACGCTCTCGGGCGCCACACCGCCCGCGCCCTGTTCGCCCGCCGCGGGCGCACTTCTGCTGACCCTCTGCGACGGGACCACGCCGGTCCATCTCGGGCCTTCCCACGACACCGAGGCGTTGCGCGGCTGGATCACGTTCCACACCGGCGCGCCGCTGGTTTCGGCCGAGACGGCGGCCTTCGCGCTGGGCACGTGGGAGGCGCTGCAGCCCATCCATCGCTTCGCCATCGGAACGGCGGAATACCCGGACCGCGCCGCGACGCTGATCGTGGAGATGCCGGCGCTTTCCGCGACCGGCGCGCGCCTCACCGGCCCCGGTATCGAGACCGAGGCGCGTCTCTGCCTGCCGGAAACCGCCGCGTTCCAGCAGAACCGGGCGCGTTTTCCGCTGGGCTTCGATTGCTTTTTCACCAGCGGTGACCGCGTCGCGGGTCTGCCGCGCTCCACCCGGGTCGAGGAGGTCTGAGCCATGTATGTTGCGGTCAAAGGCGGCGAGCGGGCCATCGACAACGCCCATGCCTGGCTGGCGGAAGAACGGCGCGGAGACACGGAGGTGGCGGAGCTGTCCATCGCGCAGATCCGCGAGCAGCTGGCGCTTGCCGTCAACCGGGTGATGGCGGAGGGGTCGCTCTACGATCCCGATCTCGCGGCGCTGGCGATCAAGCAGGCCCGCGGCGACCTGATCGAGGCGGTGTTCCTGATCCGCGCCTATCGCACGACGCTGCCGCGCTTCGGCGCCTCGCACCCGGTGGATACCGGCGCGATGTCCTGCGACCGGCGCATAAGCGCGACCTTCAAGGACCTCCCCGGCGGGCAGGTTCTGGGCCCGACCTTCGACTACACGCACCGCCTGCTCGACTTCGCGCTGGCGGCTGAAGGGCTGGATGTGCCCGAGGCGGAGGGCGGCGCGCCATCGGATACGCAGATGCCCCATGTCACCGGGTTCCTCGCGCGGGAGGACCTGATCCAGCCCGAGCCGGAGGGCGCCGACACGCCCCGCGACCTGACGAGGGAGCCGCTGGACTTCCCCGCCGACCGGCCGCTCAGGCTGCAGGCGCTGACGCGGGGCGACGAGGGGTTCATCCTGTCGATGGCCTATTCCACGCAGCGCGGCTACGGGCGGAACCACCCCTTCGTGGGAGAGCTCCGGATCGGCACGGTGACGGTGGAGATGGACATCCCCGAGCTGGGCTTTGCCATCGAGATCGGCGAGGTCGTCCTGACCGAATGCGAGACCGTGAACCAGTTCACAGGCTCGAAGACCGAACCGCCGCAATTCACGCGCGGCTACGGCCTCGTCTTCGGCCAGACGGAGCGCAAGGCGATCTCCATGGCGCTGGTGGACCGGGCGCTCAGATGGGAGGAACTGGGCGAGGATAACGTCGGCGCGCCGGCGCAGGACGCGGAATTCGTGCTTTACCACGCCGACAACGTGCAGGCGACGGGATTTCTCGAACACATCAAGCTGCCGCATTACGTGGACTTCCAGTCGGAGCTGGAACTGATCCGGCGGATCAGGGCCGAGGCGATGGCCGGACAGGCACAGGAGGCTGCGGAATGAGCCTAGTCGCCGCCCCCGTCGCCCCCGTCTCCATCTCCATCACCGTCCCAGTCCTTGCGCGGATCGCAGGCGGAGCGGCGCGGCGTGCCGTCGATCTCGATCCAGACATACCACGTGCTGTCTCCATCGGTTTCGACCCGAAGGCTACGGTGGCGTCGCCAGCGCAGCCATGTCGTGCGCATGAGAAGCAGGCCGATCAGGACGCAACCGATCCCGACGGACCGCTCCAGCGGGCTCAACTCGTCGAAGGTCGCGAAGAGGAACCACGCGCATACGGCCGTCCAAAGGAAGGAAAATCCCGGCGGGAACATGCCCCGATACCTCCGAGCGGGCGGGTGACGCACCGGAGTCTGCATGTGGAATCTGGCGCCCCGGCGGCGCAATCGGGGGAATGACATGACGGCAAGCGACTATAATTTCGCCTATCTCGACGAGCAGACGAAACGCATGATCCGCCGCGCGATCCTGAAGGGCGTGGCGATCCCGGGCTACCAGGTGCCCTTCGCCTCGCGCGAGATGCCAATGCCCTATGGCTGGGGGACGGGCGGCGTGCAGGTCTCGGCCGCCTGCCTGACGCCCGAGGATACGCTCAAGGTCATCGATCAGGGCGCGGACGACACCACCAACGCGGTCTCGATCCGCAAGTTCTTCGAGAAGACCGCTGGCGTCGCGGTGACGGAGAAGACCGCGGAGGCAACGATCATCCAGACCCGCCACCGCATTCCCGAAACATCGCTGACCGAGGGTCAGATCCTCGTCTACCAGGTGCCGATCCCCGAGCCTTTGCGGTTCCTCGAACCCTCCGAGGTCGAGACGCGCAAGATGCACGCGCTGCAGGATTACGGGCTCATGCATGTGAAGCTCTACGAAGACATCTCCCGCCATGGCGAGATCGCCACGGCCTATGCCTATCCCGTGAAGGTCGAGGGACGTTACGTGATGGACCCCTCGCCGATCCCGAAATTCGACAACCCCAAGCTCGAGAGCGCGGCGCTGCAGCTGTTTGGTGCGGGGCGGGAACAGCGGATCTACGCGGTGCCGCCCCACACCAAGGTGGTGAGCCTCGATTTCGAGGATTATCCCTTCGACCCTTCGAAGGCGCCGCACCCTTGCGCGCTTTGCGGTGCGGAGGACACCTATCTCGACGAGGTGATCACCGACGATCAGGGCGGGCGGATGTTCGTGTGTTCCGACACGGATTACTGCGCAGGCAGGCGGGAGGACGCGGCATGAGCGGCGGGCGGAATTGCCGGCAATTCCGGGCCGTTTTCGCCGGCGAAAACGGCGCTCTCCCGCTCTCGACGGTATGCGCGGCGGCGGGCGTCGCGATGCGTATTTTTGGAAAGATGAAGGGGACCCGAGCATGACACCGCTTCTGGACGTGCGGTCGCTGACCAGGACCTATGGCGGGCGCATCGGCTGTGCAGACGTGTCCTTCACGCTCTGGCCCGGCGAGGTGCTCGGCATCGTGGGCGAGAGCGGATCGGGCAAGTCCACGCTGCTGAACTGCCTTGCAGGACAGCTCGCGCCGGACAGTGGACAGGTCATCTTCGACACCCGCGCCGAGGGGCCGCGCGATGTGCTGGCCATGTCGGAGTCTGAACGGCGGATGCTGGGGCGCACCGACTGGGCCTTCGTGCACCAGAACCCGCGCGACGGTTTGAGGATGCGTGTCAGCGCCGGCGGCAATGTGGGTGAGCGGCTGATGGCCGTGGGTGCGCGCCATTACGGCGACATCCGCGCCGATGCGGTGGACTGGCTGGGCCGGGTCGAGATCCATGAAAGCCGGACCGACGACCGGCCGGCGGCGTTTTCGGGCGGCATGCAGCAGCGGCTGCAGATCGCGCGCAACCTCGTGACTGGGCCGCGGCTGGTGTTCATGGACGAGCCCACCGGCGGGCTCGACGTCAGCGTGCAGGCCCGGCTTCTCGACCTGATCCGCGGCCTCGTGCGGCGCATGGGGCTCAGCGCCATCGTCGTGACCCATGACCTTGCGGTGGTGCGGCTTCTGGCGGACAGGCTGATGGTGATGAAGGACGGACACGTGATCGAGACGGGCCTGACCGATCAGGTGCTCGACGATCCGCAGGCGGCCTACACGCAGCTGCTCGTCAGCTCGGTTCTGCAAGTGTGAGGGAGACGACGATGATCCATGTGGAAAACCTCGGCAAGTTCTTCACCCTGCACAACCAGGGCGGGGTGACGATCCCGGTGCTGGCGGCGGCGGGTTTCTCCGTGGCGCCGGGCGAATGTGTGGCGCTGACCGGGGAAAGCGGCGCGGGCAAGTCGACCGTGATGCGCATCCTTTACGGCAATTACCTCGCCGCGCCGGGATCGTCGGTGCGCATCGGCGGGCTGGACCTGACCACCGCCGCCCCGCGCGAGATCCTCGCGCTGCGCCGCGAGACGCTGGGCTACGTGTCGCAATTCCTGCGCGTGGTGCCGCGGGTCCCCACGATCGACGTGGTGGCCGAGCCTTTGCTCGCGCTGGGCCGCCCGGAGCAGGAGGCCCGCGCACGCGCGCGCGACCTGCTGGAGCGGCTGCGCATCCCTCAGGCGCTCTGGCAGCTTTCGCCCACCACCTTCTCGGGCGGCGAGCAGCAGCGCGTGAACATCGCGCGCGGTTTTGCCCATGCCTACCCGGTGTTGCTGCTGGACGAGCCGACGGCAAGCCTCGATGCGACCAACCGCGAGACGGTCCTTTCGCTGATCGAGGAGGCCAAGGCGGGGGGCGCGGCCATCGTCGGCATCTTCCACGACATCGCCGCGCGTCAGCGCGTGGCCGACCGGGAGATCGACGTCAGCCGCTTCGCGCCCAAGGTGGCGGCATGAACCGCGGGCGCCTCATCGGCGTGGTCGGCCCGTCAGGTGCGGGCAAGGACAGCGTGATGGAGGCGCTGGTCGCACGGCGTCCGGACCTGCACCGCGTGCGGCGCGTCATCACGCGGCCCGAAACGGCGGGCGGCGAGGCTTTCGACGGCATTTCCCCGGCGCTTTTCGCCGCGCGGGCGGCCGGTGGCGATTTCGCGCTGTACTGGAAGGCCCACGGCCTGTGCTACGGGGTGCCGTCGAGCGTTGCGGATGTCCTCGACATGGGGCGCGACGCGCTGGTGAACCTGTCGCGGAGCGTGCTGGCCAAGGCCGCACTGCGTTTCGACACGCTCCATGTGCTGCATGTCACCGCACGGCCCGAGGTGCTGGCCGACCGGCTCGCCGCGCGCGGACGCGAGAGCGCGCAGGACATTGCACGGCGGCTCTCCCGCCCGGCACCTGCCTTTCCCGAGGGACTGCCGGTGACCGAGATCGACAATTCCGGCCGGCTCGAGGACGCGGTGGAGCAGGCGCTTGCCGCGCTCTATCCCGCCAGGGTGTAGCGATGGATCAGGTGAAACCGCCCCTCCGCATCCTCGCCCATCAGGCAGAGGCTGCCGATCGTCCAGGGGCGCGGCAGCACGGGTGCGAAGTGGCGCGCAAGGGCCGCGCGGGCCTGATCGGCGGCCACGGGGTCGAGGCGGCCGGTGAGCGTCAGGTGAAACCGGAATTCCTCCATCACATAGGGGTAGCCCCATTGCATCAGGAGCGTCTCCTGCCGTTCCGTGAGACGGGCTTTCCTGCGGCGGGCCAGTTCCGCCTCCGAGGGCGGGGCGCGGAAGGCGTCGAGGGCTTCGACGGTGGCCGCGGCGAGGTCGGCGAGTTCCGCGCTCGGCTCGGACGGGACGACGGCGATGAAGCCGCCGAGGCGGCGGACCTCGAGCGTCGGGATCGTGACCGGCGCCTGCGTCCTGCAGAACGCCTCCGCCGCCGCGTGCAAACCCTCCGCATCGGTGCCGTCCGCAAGATGGAAGGGCGGTTTCACCGTCCCGTGGAAGCCGTATTTGCGCGGCGTTCGGGTCAGCAGCTCGGCCGCGGCGGGCAAGCCCGGGACATCCGGATGGTCTACCGGTATACCGGCCTCGGCGTCCCAGCCGAGCCATGCCGCGCCCGCCGCGTGGAGCTCGCCCTCCGGAACCACATATATGCCGTAGCGCCGGTATCCGCCCAACCTGTCACCCTCCATTGAGACCCCCATGCCGAAAGACCGTTTCGTGATGCACCAGACCCGGACCCTTGCCAATGCGCGCCTTATCCTGCCCGGCGGCGAGCTGCATGGCCGGATCAGCTTTCGCGGCGGCGAGATCGTGGAGATCGCGCGCGGCGGCGCGGTCCCGGACGGTGCGGTCGATTGCGAGGGCGATATCGTCACCGCGGGTCTGGTGGAGCTTCATACCGACAATCTCGAGCGGCACATCCGCCCGCGCCCCTCCGCCGACTGGCCCCATGCGGCGGCCATCGTCGCCCATGACGCCGAGCTTGCGGCCTGCGGGATCACCACCGTTTTCGACGCGATCCGCGTGGGCTCGATCGAGGGCAAGGGCGGCATGGGCTGGGCGCGCTATGCCCGCCAGCTCGCCACGGAGTTGCTGTCGCTGCGGGCGACCGACGCGCTCAAGATCAGCCATCACATGCACCTCAGGGCCGAGATCTGTTCGCACTCGCTGGTCGAGGAACTGGCGGAGTTCGGCCCCGACGACCGGATCGGCATCCTCAGCCTGATGGATCACACGCCGGGACAGCGCCAGTTCGCCGATATCGGCCAGTACCGCACCTACATGATGGGCAAGCATGGGCTTTCCGAGGCGGCATTCGCGGAGCATGTCGAAACGCGACAGGCGCTGGGCGACCGGGTGCGCGGGACCCATGAACGCGCCGCCGTCGATGCCGCGCAGCGCTTCGGTGCGGTGCTGGCGAGCCATGACGACACGACCGCCGGTCACGTGGCGCGTTCCGCCGCGCACGGGATCGCGCTGGCGGAGTTTCCGACGACCGAAGAGGCCGCGCGTGCCTGCCGACAGCACGGGATCGCGGTGATGATGGGCGCGCCGAACCTGATCCGGGGCGGGTCGCATTCCGGCAACGTCTCGGCCGCCGCGCTGGCAGAGGCCGACTTGCTCGATATCGTCTCCTCCGACTACGTGCCCTCGGCGCTGCTTTACTCCGCGACGCGGCTGGCGGAGCTGTGGAAGGACTGGCCGCGCGCGATGGCGACGGTCAGCACTGCGCCGGCGCGCGCCGCCGGGCTGATGGATCGCGGGCAACTGGCCGAGGGGATGCGCGCCGATCTGCTCCGCTTCCGCGCGATCGGGGGCGTGCCTGTCCTCCATGGCGTCTGGTCGGCGGGCCGTCGCGTCGCCTGAACGCCGTCTTACATCGCGGCGTCGTGCCCCGTGGCCGATGCCGCGACGCGTATTTGGGGAAAGATGAAGGGTGCGGGCCTTGTCAGCAGGCAAGGCCGTCGCGCTCGAGATAGGCCATCGCGTCGGGGATGTGATCGCGGTCGCGCAACTCCAGCACCAGATGCGGATCGGCGGGCGAGGCGGCCAGAGCCGAAAACACGCTCGCCCAGTTGATCGTGCCGCGCCCCGGCGCCCAGTGCCGGTCGGCGAAGCCGTCGGTATCCTGCAAATGCACATGCGCCAGCCACTCGCCCGCCGCCACGATGAAATAGTCGACCGGAACGGCGCCCTGTGCGCAATGGGCGTTGTGGGCGTGGCCGGTATCGATAGAGATCTTGACCGCCGCCGAGGAAAAACTGCGCGCGAGGTCCAGCCGGTCGAGGGGCGAGATGTCGTCGCAATTCTCGATCACGAGGGTCACGCCATGATCCTCGGCCTGCCGCACGACCGGCGCCAGGACCTCGTGGCAGGCGGCGATGATGCTGTCCTTGTGCGACGGATCGTTGCCCCGGCCGGGCTTGTCGCCGTAGTTCTTGTCGTCCCAGATGGTGAAGGGCGAATGGATGACCATCTGCGATGCGCCCACCGCGATCGCGGCCCGCAGGCCGGTCAGGTAGCGGTTGGTGACGATGGGCCTGAGCTCGGGATCGTTGCAGCTGATCGGCACGTTGACGAAGGGACCGTGGATGCCCAGCCGCCCCTCGAACCCGTCGAGCGCGGCCCTGGCGGTGGCGGCCCGATCCTCCCAATCGCCCAGAAGCACCTCGGTCGCGTGGAAATCCTGGATCTCGAGGTCGCGCTGGTCGGCGATGAGCCAATCGCGGTAGCGGGGCAGGTCGGCCACGTCGAGCGCGGCACCGATACGGATGGGAGCCATTTGGGTATCCTTTTCTGAAGGCGTCTCAATAGACTTGCCGGCCCTCGCGCCAGACCGCCTGAACCACGGGCTGATCGCCGGCGATGCGCACGGCCACCAGATCGGCGCGCAGGCCTTCGGCGATGCGCCCGCGATCGGTGAGGCCCGCGGCCCGTGCGGGCGCGTCGCTGACGAGCCCGATGGCCGCGGGCAGATCATGGGGCAGGGCGGGGTCGCCCGCCAGCCGGAACGCCGCGTCCAGAAGCGAGCGGGGCACGTAGTCGGAGGCGAACATGTCCACCAGCCCCTCTGCCAGAAGCTCCGCCACCGCGACATTGCCCGATTGCGAGCCGCCGCGCAGGTAGTTCGGCGCACCCGCCACGATGGACATGCCATGGGCCCGCGCATGGCGCGCGGCGGCGAGTGTCGTGGGAAACTCGGAGACGTGGATGCCCTCGGCCACGGCCTGGTCCACATGCGCCTCGGTGCGGTCGTCATGGCTCATGATGGTGACGCCGGCGGCCGAGGCGCTGCCCACCACGTGGGCGCGGACCTCCGCCCCGCGCGTGCGGGAGCGTTCCAGAAGGTCGTCCATCATTTCGCGGCCGGTGGCCTCGTCGACCTCCATCTCGTGGATCATGTGGGTGAACCAGCGGTCGATGTCCGGGCTCTGCCGGTCGCCGGGCGTGTGGTCCATGACAGAGACAAGCCGCGTCAGGGGGTGGCCCGCCGTCGCATCCACCAGCGCCATGGTGGCCGGGTCCGACACCTCGCAGCGCAGGTGCAGCAGGTGGTCGGCCCGGAACGCGCCCTGCCGCCGGCCTTCCTCGAGCGCGGCGATGAGCGGACCGAGGATCTCGCGACGCTCGGGCCGCTTCATCGACGCGCCCACGGAAAGTGAGTCGCACACCGTCGTCGTGCCGCCCGAAATCACCACCGCGTCATGGGCCATCAGCGCGGGCAGAAACGGCCAGAGCACGGTGGTGCGCGGATGGGTATGCCGCTCCACGTGATCGGTGTGGATGTCGACGATCCCGGGGATCAGGATCGCGCCCTCGAGGTCGAGGCCCGCACGGGATTGCCGGGCCCCTGCGGCGATGCGTGAAATCCGCCCGGCATCGATCTCGACGGTGCCCGTGACGACCGCATCGGGCGTCACGATCCGCGCGTTTTTCAGGCAGATGCCGGCGTGGGGCTGCTCGTCAAACATCGCGCGTCCTTTCCTGACGTTCCAGCCCTCCGTTGAGCCCGGACGTGTAACGGGACGATGACCCAAGAGTTACGGTTTTGCGACAAGAAACGCGCGGATCCACATATCGCTGGTGTGGCGCGCGTGATTCTTCGGCAAAGGCGGTGGAACAGGCCGGCGCCCATTCCCTCATGAGGCGAATAATTCAACAAATCCTGTACTTTGTCGGGATTTTGCCTCAAACAACTGCGCCGCAACGCGATGTCGGAATTCCGGGAATCGGCGCAGTTTCAAAGCGCTGTCCGGCCGTCATGTATCTTTCATCAATCCTTTGCGCACCTATCACATTGTCCACCTAACCCCCACGGCGACGGGGGCGGCAGGACCGCACTGGCGGCGCGCTTCCCCCGCGGTGACATCCACATCCAAAGGGACTTCCCGATGATCAAACAGACCTTTGCCGCCATCGCGATGGGCGCAACCGCGCTCACCTCCACTGCAGCCATCGCCCAGGACTGGCGTGAGGACGTGCCGGTTTTCCGCATCGGCCTGCTCGGCGGCGAGAACGAAGCCGACCGGCTGCGCGAATACTCCTGCCAGCAAGAATACCTCGAAGAGCGTCTCGGCGTTCCTGTGGAACTCTTCCCGGCCTCCGACTACGCCGGCGTGATGCAGGGCCTTCTGGCCGGCCAGCTGGAATACGCGGGCCTCGGGTCCGCCGGTTTCGCAGGTATCTACCTTCAGGACGCCGATGCCGTCGAGCCGCTGTTCACCAACATGCAGATCGACGGTTCGCTGGGTTACTACGCGGCCATGTATGTCCGCGCCGACAGCGACATCGAAAGCCTTGCCGACATGGAAGGCCGCACGCTGGCCTTCGCCGATCCCAACTCCACCTCCGGCTATCTCGTCCCGTCCTTCGAACTGGAAGAAGAACTGGGCATGGAGCTTGACGATTACTTCGGCCAGACCGGTTTCGGCGGCGGCCATGAGCAGGCCGTTGTCGCGGTCCTGAACGGCCAGTACGACGCGGGCGTCACCTGGACCTCGGGCGTGGGCGACATCAACATGGGCTACAGCCGTGGCAACCTGCGCTCGATGGTGGAGAAGGACATGCTCGACATGTCGGAAATCCGCATCATCTGGATGTCGAACCTGATCACGAACGGCCCGAACGTGATCCGGTCCGACCTGCCGCAGGAACTCAAGGACCAGGTCGCCGGTGCGATGCTGCGCCTGCCGGTCGAGGACCGGGAATGCTACCAGGCGATCGCGCAGGGCGACGCGATGGGCTACTGGCCCGTCGGCCTCGATTTCTACACGCCGATCATCAACATGCGTCGTGCACTGGCCGGCGGCGACCGCTGATCCGACCATTCGAGGCGGGGCCGGTGCGAGAGCGCTGGCCCCGCCCCATCCGTTCGAGGGCCCACCGCGCGGGGGAGAGCGTCGGCCCGAGCAGTCCATGACACTCGACAGGGGGCACCCATGCTGAAACTCGACAAACTGACCCGCCGCTTCGGCGACAACCTCGCCGTCAGCGACGCGAACCTGACCATTCCCGACGGTCAGATGGTCGGCATCATCGGACGCTCCGGCGCCGGCAAATCGACGCTGCTGCGCCTGCTGAACCGGCTGATCGACCCCTCGGATGGTCAGATCCTCTTCGGTGACAACGATATCGCCCGGCTCAAGGGCAAGGAGTTGCGGGCCTGGCGGTCGGACTGCGCCATGATCTTCCAGCAGTTCAACCTCGTGGGCCGTCTCGACGTCGTCACCAACGTTCTGACCGGGCGGCTGCACGACATGCCGGCCTGGCGCACGGTGGCGCAGGTCTTCACGCCGCGCGAACGGGCCTTTGCCATTCAGGCGCTCGACCGTCTTGGCATGGCGCACACGGCGCTGCAGCGGGCCGAGACGCTTTCGGGCGGCCAGCAGCAGCGCGTGGCCATCGCCCGCGCGCTGGCGCAGGAGCCCAAGATCCTTCTCGCGGACGAGCCCATCGCCTCGCTCGACCCGATGAACGCCAAGGTCGTCATGGACGCGCTGCGCGACATCAACCGGCAGGACGGCATCACCGTCATCTGCAACCTGCACACGCTCGACACCGCGCGCAGCTATTGCGACCGCATCGTGGGAATGCAGGACGGCCGCATCGTCTTCGACGGCACGCCCGATCTGCTGACCAACGCGATGGCGCGCGAGATCTACGGCGCCGAGGCGGAGGAGGCCTTCAACGAGGCCGCGACCTCGACCGCCATCCCCACATCCGAGCCCGTGCCCGCGCGCGTGCCCGCCTGATCAGGGACTAAAGCAATGACCGATATCCCCATGCGGGGCGGCTCGGCCGGGGCGTCGGGCGACGCGCCGTTCGACGCCGTCTCGACCTTCGAGCGGCACCGCGCCGAACTGAAAGCCTCCAAGCGTGTCTGGAACATGCTGACACTCGGCGCCTTCACCATCGCGCTGGGCCTGTCGATCTGGATCAGCAACTTCTACCCCGAGCGGCTGGCCGAGGGCGTGCCGCGCATCTTCGAATATTTCGCGACCATCCTGCCCGATCTGCAATGGGACCAGCTGTTCGAGGGACGCGACGCGCAAGGCAATGCCGTGCCCGGGTCGATCACCTTCTGGTACACCGATTTCTGGACCTATGTGGAGCTCTTGCTGGAAACCATCCTGATGGCGATCACGGCGACCCTCTTGGGAGCCGCGGTGGCGTTCGTCCTCAGCTTTCCGGCAGCCGCCAACCTCGCACCCAACGGCTGGGCCTACTGGTTCTCGCGCCGGTTCCTGGAATTCTGCCGTGGCGTGCCGGAAATCCTGCTTGCGCTCGTCTTCGTCTTCGCCATCGGCATCGGCCCGCTGGCTGGCGTTCTGGCCATCGCGATCCACACGGGTGGCGCGCTGGGCAAGCTTTTTGCCGAAGTGAATGAAAACGCCTCCGACCGGCCGGTCGAGGGCATCACCGCCGTCGGCGGGAGCTGGACCGAAAGGATGCTCTACGGTGTCGTGCCACAGGTCATGCCGAACTTCTTCAGCTACGCGATGCTGCGCTTCGAGATCAACGTGCGGGCCTCGTCCATCATCGGCTTCGTCGGCGCGGGCGGGATCGGTGCGGAGCTTAACCGCGTGATCTCGTTCTATTCCGACGACCGGGTCCTCGCGGTCCTGATCCTCGTGATCCTCATGGTCACGATCATCGACCTGATCTCCGAGGACATCCGCCACCGCTTCATCGGCAAGGAGAACTTCTGATGCGTATGGCGTCCATCGATACCGTCGACGCGGGTCAGATCGCCGCTGTTCGGGCGACCCATCCCAGGGCCTTCCGGACGGGCCTGGATGAGGTGCGGAAATGGGCCCCGTGGGTCATCGCCATCGCTTACGTGATCGGCTCATTGATCTATTTCGACGTGCACCTGCTCTTCCAGGCCTCAGAGCGCGCGCTGCGGCTCTTGCGGGCCATGGTCGTGTGGGAGGACATGGCGAACTGGCAATATGCCAACATCTACAAGGGCATCGCCCAGACGCTCGCCATGGCCTTTCTCGGCACGCTTCTGGGCACGATCGGCTCGCTTTTCGTGGGGTTCCTCGCGGCCAAGAACGTCATGCCGATCCGCATCGTGCGGCAGATGGTGCGGCGTTTCCTCGACGTCCTGCGCGGCATCGACCAGCTTGTCTGGGGCCTCGTCTTCGTCCGCGCCGTGGGGCTCGGGCCGCTGGCCGGTGTTCTGGCGATCTTCATCTCGGATCTCGGCACGCTGTCGAAACTATACTCCGAGGCGATCGAGAACATCGACCGCAAGCAGGTGGAGGGCGTGCGCGCCACAGGCGCCGGACCCTTCGCGGTGATCCGCTACGGCTACCTGCCTCAGGTGCTGCCGGTGTTCATTTCCCAGAGCCTCTATTTCTGGGAAAGCAACACGCGCTCGGCCACAATCCTCGGCATCGTGGGCGCGGGCGGCATCGGCATGATCCTGATCGAGCGCTTCCGCGCGCAGCTTTACGACCAGGTGTTCTTCGTGGTGCTCAACGTGCTGGTGCTGATCTTCGCGATCGACTGGCTGTCGAAGCGCATCCGCCTTTGGGCCATCGGTGAAAAGAGCCACTGAGACCGCGCCAAGACCAAAAAACGGCCCCTGCGCGAAGCGGGGGCCGTTTTCTTTTGGTCTTGCATCGGCGGCGGCGCGCGGCAAGGCTTGCGATCATGATCATCGACGGGCTGCAATACGCGAACTGGTCCGAAAAGGTCTTTCGCCAGATGCGCGAGGGCGGGGTGGACGCGGTCCATGTCACCATCGCCTATCACGAGATGTTCCGCGAGACGGTCGCGAATATCGAGGCGTGGAACCGTTGGTTCGAACGCTTCCCCGACCTGATCCGCCACGCGAAAACCGGCGACGATATCCGCGCCGCGAAGGCCGAGGGGCGGACGGCCATCGTCTTCGGCGCGCAGACGCCCGCGCCCATCGAGGACGATATCGGGCTGGTGGAGATCATGCACACACTCGGCCTGCGCTTCATGCAGCTGAGCTACAACAACCAGTCGCTGCTCGCGACAGGCTGCTACGAGGCCGAGGATCCCGGCCTCACCCGCATGGGCCGGGAGGTCATCGCCGAGATGAACCGCGTGGGCCTTGTCGTCGACATGAGCCATTCCGCCGAACGCTCCACGCTGGAGGCCATCGAGGAAAGTACGCGGCCCATCGCCATCACCCACGCCAATCCGGCCAGCTGGCACGCGGCACGGCGCAACAAGTCCGACACGGTCCTGCGCGCGCTGGCCGAGACGGGCGGAATGCTGGGCTTTTCGCTATACCCCCATCACCTGAAGGGCGGCAGCGACTGCGCGTTGCAGGGGTTTTGCGAGATGATCGCGCGGACCGCCGAACAGATGGGGGTGGAGCGGCTCGGCATCGGATCGGACCTCTGCCAGGACCAGCCCGACCGCGTGGTGGAATGGATGCGCGTGGGCCGCTGGACCAAGCGTGTGGACTATGGCGAAGGCTCGGCCGATGCGCCCGGCTTCCCGCCGCAGCCCGATTTTTTCCGCGACAACCGGGATTTTCCGCGTCTTGCAAACGGCCTGCGCGCCGTCGGCTTCGATGCGCCGGAGGTCGAAGCCATCCTCGGTGGCAACTGGCTCAGGTTCTTCGACGACAGTTTCGGGGGCATGCCATGAGCGCCCTCAGACCGCCCGATCAGGTGATGCGGCTGGCGCGGATGGGGGCCTCGCACCCCACGCGGCTGAGCTTCATGCGCGTGCTTCTGCGCGGGCTGAAGCGTGGCGGCTGGCAGGCGGAGCGCACGGAATGGGCGGTGGACGAGACTGGCGTGGGCCATGCCGTCTATCGCGTAAAGGGGCAGGGGCAGTGCTACAGCCTCGTCGCTTTCGCCCATGACCTGCCCGATCACCTGCGCTCGGACCGCGTGATCGCGGAGGCCTGGGACACGACCTTCGCCCTGATGGACGGGCAGCCCGAAGCGGCGGATATCGAACGCCTCGCCGGCAACGTGCCGAAACAGGAGGCAGGCCGCGTCAGCGACCGGGAGCTTGTTCTCTCGCGAGCCAACCGCTCCGGGCGTCTCTGGGATCACGTCGTGTCTCGCCTCGCGGAGGGGCGTCAGCCCGACCCGGCGCAAATCGACGAGGTGGGCTATCTCATGCGCACCACGGCGGTCTACGGCTCGGGCAAGTTCGGCGCGGCCGATCACGACGCGGTGGCGGGGCGTGCCCTGATGGATGGCCCGTTCCGCGTGGAGATGCTGGCCGTCTGGCTGATCCGCGCCTTCGTCGCCGATCTGGCCGAACACATGGCCGCCGTTCGTGGCGGCGACCGGGCGGCGCGGCTCGACCCCGACCTGCGCCGGACGCTCGGCATCGGCAACGCCACGGGGCTGGGCATGGCGCCCTTTCTGGTCAACCACCCCGATCTTCTGAACAACTGGATCGCCGCGCGTGAAACGGCGATCGCGAGGGTGCGGGCGCTGGGTCACGCGCCGCCGGAGGCACAAGACGCGTTCGCCGCGGCCCTCGCCATGGCGCGGGAGGCGGTCTCGGGCTGGAGAAGCACCGATCCGGTGCAGGCCGCCAGTTGGGACGCGCTGCGCCGCGATCTCGCGCGCCTGTCCCATCGCGTGGCCGAGGGCGCGCTGTCGGAGCCGAACCCATGGGACGCGCTCCTGCGCTGGTCCGAGGCGGCACTGTCGCTCGAAGGGCAGGAGATCTGCGCGGCGCTGATCCTCGAGCCCCATGGCAATCTCGTGGACGATCTGGCCGAGACGATGGGCGCCGATGAGCTGTCAGGCTTCCGCATCGACGGGGCCATGCGGCTGGACGCGCTGGGCAAGCTTCTGCGCGAGGGGTTTTCCTGGGCGCTTGAGGCCGATTTCGCACAGGACGACGCGCAGGCGCGCTTCTGGTACGTCTCGGAGGCCAAGCTGGAGCCGCGCCTTGGAGAACGCTACGCCGAACCGGGCGCGGAGCTGGAACAACCGCTCGACATCGCGCGCGCCGCTGTGGCGCTCCATGCCGATCTGGACGGGCAGGACCCACAAGCGACGGTCGCCGATTTGCTGCTGGGCCGGCCCGAACACCGCCGCACCGTGCGCCGCGTCCAGCGGCTCGCCCGCGCGCCGTATCGCGAAATCCGCGACAACCTGCTGGCCGCTGACATGCGACCCGTCGACATGCTGCGCTGCAAGCTCGCCTTCTTCGGCGCCACGAATTTCGACCCGCGCTCGGACCGCTGGATGCGCATCACGATGTACCGTGGCGCGCCTTACCCCGATGAGTTGCACGAACGCCCCGAGGACGCATGGCTGCACCATGGCGGGGCCGCAACGCTCCGGGCGGCAGAGTGACGGAGGTCTCTCGTACGCTCTCCGAGATCCGGGCGACCTGCACCAAGGCCGCGCGGGGGGCGGGCTGCGACTGGGGCATGGCGGAGGAGGCGGGGCTTGCCGCGCGCCTCCTCGAAAGCCACGATCTGCCCGGTGTCAGCGTTCTCGCGCGGCTCCTGTCCGAGGGGGCGGGATGTGTGTCCTGCCGCGCGGCCGGGTCGGCCTGCGGGCTGAGGGCCTTGGCGGTGCTGTCCGACCGCCTTCCGTTCCTTGACGACGCGCTGCCCGACGGCCCGGTGCGCGCGCCGCTTCTTCTGGCCGCCCCCGTGATCCTGCTCGCGCGGGAACAGGGCGCGGCCTACACGCTGTCCTGGGAGGGTGCGGTCCTGCGCTGCACCCAGGAAGGCGTGAGCGCGGAGGGCGCCGTCGATGCGCCGCGCGCCGCTTCCGTTTCTCTGGTAGCTGCACCCGGAAACCCGGCCAGGCGCCGCGCGCCCGACTGGCGCAGCCGGAGCATCGCGGAAAGCGACTGGGACACGCTGGAACGGCTGGCGGCGAAGACGCTGGTCCCGGAAACAGAAGCGTCGCGGGCGCGCGGGGCAGGCCCGGCCGACGCTGCGGCGGACTGAACGGAAGGAAGAACCATGCAAGTGAGTGTCGCCGAAATTCTCGCGCGGAGCCGCGCCGCACTTCTCGCCCACGGGGCGGGGAAGGGACCGGCGGAGGCCGTCGCCCGCGCCGTGGCGCGCGCAGAGGAAACCGGCAACGTGATCTGCGGGCTCTACTACCTCGAATCCTACTGCGTGCAGCTGCAAAGCGGCCGGGTGAGCGGAACCGTGGAACCCGAGGTCTCGCTCCCCGCACCCGGCTGCGTCCGGGTCGATGCGCGCTTTGGCTTCGCGCAGCCTGCATTCGCCCGGGCCCTGCCGCAAGCGCTCGAGGCGGCGCGGGAAAACGGGGTTGCGACGCTTTCCGTGGCCCATTCGCACACCTGCACCTCGCTGGGCTATTTCACCGAACAGATCGCGGAGGCGGGGGTGATCGCGATGGGCATGACCAACGCCTCGGCCATCGTGGCGGGGCCGGGCGGGCAGACGCCGGTCCTCGGCACCAACCCCTTCGCCATCACGATCCCCGGACCCGACGGCCCCGCGCTCCACGCGGATTTCTCGACCTCCGCCGTCGCGCTTGGCCGGATCACCATGGCCAGGGCCGCGGGCGAGGCGATTCCTCTGGGCTGGGCGGTCGATGCCGAGGGCAACCCCACGACCGACCCCGAGGCGGCGCTTGCGGGCGCGCTGCAATCGGCGGCGGGGCACAAGGGCTGGGCGCTGGGCCTGATGGTCGAGGCCTTCGCGGCGGGCCTGACCGGCTCGGTCAACTCGCTGGACGTCAAGGGGCTGAAGGCGGCGGAGGGGCCGCCGCATGGCCTCGGCCAGTTCTACATCCTGATCGATCCGGGAGCCCACGATCCCGCCTTCGCCGACCGCCTTGCGCGCGTGGCCGACGCGATCGCCGAGGACCCCGGGGTCCGCATCCCCGGCGTGCCGCGCCGAAGGCTCGACCCTGTCGATGTACCCGACGCGCTCTGGGCGAAGACGCTTGCGCTGGCGGGCGCCTAGCCCCTTCGTTCAGCCACCGCCCGGCCGGGCGATCCCGCGATGCGGGTCCTGCCCGGACCGCGCGGCCTCGGGGCCCGGCGCGGTGGGCGGGGAACCCAGCCGCGTGGTCACCTCGCGGGCATGGGCCGCGTTGCCGCCGGCCATCAGCACCTCGAGCATCAGTGTCCTGAGCGAGGCAGCCCCGGGCGTGCGTTCTATCCCGCGCACGAGGATAGCGCGCGCAGCGCTCAGGTCGTTCTGGTGCATGGCGATCCGCGCACGGGCCGCTTCCAGCGCATAGGCCGGCATGGCGCCTTCCGCCGCACCGCGGGCCACAAGGTCACGCGCCGAGGCGACCCGGCCCGCCGCGAGCCGCGCCGAGATCAACGCGTCGAGCGTATCCGGCGACAGGGGCGCGGCACTCAGGAGATCGGCCGTCTCCTGCGCGCCAGCGACATCCCGCAGGCCGAGTTGCGTCACCAGAAGCAGGCGCAGGAGGTCCGGATCCCCCGGCGTCAGGTCGAGGCTTTGCCGCGACAGGCGCGCGGTCAGCGCCAGATCCCCCTCGCTCAGCGCGGCGGCGTAAGCCCCGCCTGAACCTCCCGAAATCGAAACATCGTCAGCCCATGCGGCCTCGCCACTCATCGCATCGCCCCCGTTCGGTCGCCCAACCCCGCCCCGGCCTCCGGCGACCGCAAGAACGCAGCCGCCCCGGACGGAACAGGTGAGGATCTCGCAGAGGCTCCGAGACTGGCGCTCCTGGTGCTCGATCTTGAAAATTTTGCAGTTAAAACTTCGTTAACCGCGATACGGTCAGGTTCACTTTCAGCCTCACCGTGGGTCGGTTTGCACAGGCTCGGGGCGAAACATCCGCCACCATGCGCAGGCGGCGAAAAATGTGATGCCAGTGAGGGAAGCCGCCGTTGCCTCATTTGCCGAGTTGTTGCAACAATCCGGCCCGAGTTTTTCCCAATCGACACGTCATGGAGACAGTGTCCAACCCGTTTTGAACCATGGAGACCTTGTCTTGCCGCGTGTTGCCTCCCGCCGTCTTCCCCCCGTCGCCGCCGTCTCGGCCCTTGCGGTTCTCGCCGCGGCTCCGGCCCTGTCGGAGGGGATCGGCCTGCCGCCCGATGACACGGTTTCGGCCCGGATGGAGGTGTTCAATTCGCAGGTGCCGGGGTCCGTATACGCGCTGCAGCCATGGCTCAACGCGCAGGAGCTGACCGCGGCGGACGGCACGGTCTACCGGCTTACCTCCCTCAACCCGCATGTGAATTCGTGGTTCGTGCTTGATGTGGACACGCCCGACGGGCGGCGGACGTCCTATCACCTCGAAAACGCCGACAGGGAAATCTGGCAGGCGTCTCTCTCGGAAGAGGGCGGCGCGCCCGCCCTGCGGATCGAGGACGATCTGGGCGACGTGATCCTGTGCACGCCATGGGATGGCGAACTGGCCGAGGCGCAGGCGACGGGCCTGCCCTATGCGCCGGTCTGCGAGTGGAGCATGTTCCTGCGCAACCCGGTGCAGGGCAACCGCACCACGCGCGAGGCTGTGTCGGACTTCCTGCGCGACAACATCGTCTTCGGCGATTCGCTGGTGAACCTGATCAAGGGGGCGTTCTACGAGGACGCCTTCATGGTGTCCTCCGAGGAGCTGGAGACCGAGGCCGAGGTCAGCGGGGTGGAGCTTCTGGGCACCGCGCTCCTGAGCCGCACGCCGGTGATGCGGCCCGCCATGGGCTTCGACCTGATCGGCGCCGAGGCCGGGATGCAGGCCGGAAGCTGGTACGAGGTGGATGGCGCGCCGGGGATCTTCGCCTCGGTCATGCAGCCCGGCATGATCGCGCAGTCCGTCTTCGACGTGCAGGGCGCCAACTGGCTCGACGGCGTGGAGAGCGGGGCGGATGTCTACCTCGTGGCCTTCGACATGTCGCAATTCGAGCTTGGCTACGAACTGGGCACGGACCACCCCAATCTCGGCTGGTCCTCGCGCCCGTCGCACCGGCACCGCGCGGCGGGCCCGGACGGGTTTTCGCGACCCGATCCGCTGGTCCTGAACGGCACGCTCAGCCCGTCGCTGGTGGAAGACGTCGCCGCCACCTTCACCGGCGGCTTCAAGCGCGACCATGGTGCGTGGCGCTTCGGCGACTACGCCACGTTCAACTACGGCCACCATTACGGCTTCGTGCAGCAGGGCGTGACGCTCTCGCGCCTCTGGCCCAATCTAGCGACGCTTTACGTCACGCTCGACGGCGAAGTACGGATGGAGACCTGGACCGAGGCGCATCAGCAGGTCCTGCCCGATCTGGTCATGGCGCGTCAGAACGGTGTGCCGCTGATCATCGACGGCGTGCCCGGCGACCGCGTGACCTCCTGGGGGGGCGGCAACTGGTCGGGCTCGGCCGAGGCGAACCTGCGCACGTTGCGCGCGGGGGCCTGCATGCGCACGATCGGGGACCGGCCGTTCCTGATCTACGCCTATTTCAGTTCGGGCACGCCCTCGGCCATGGCGCGGACCTTCCAGGCCTATGAGTGCGACTACGCCATGCTTCTTGACATGAACAGCCAGGAGCTGACCTACATGGCGCTCTACCTGCACGAGGGCGACGAGATCGAGGCGCGCCATCTCGTGTCCGGCATGGCCGACGTCGACGTGCGCGGCAGCCGGGGCACGCGCATCCCGCGTTTCGTCAGCGCGCCGGACAACCGTGACTTTTTCTATCTGGTACGGAGGAACTGATGGGATTTGGAATGATGGGGTGGGGCAGGCGCGCTCTGGGCGCGGGCCTGATGGCGCTGATGGCGGCGGGCGTCGGCAATGCGCAGTCGCTGGCCGAGCGCAACGAGATCATGTTCCAGCAGATGCAGCAGCTCCGTGGCGTCTCGGGCAGCGAGATAAGCCGCATCCGCGCCATCTTCGCAGCCTCACCGAACGGCTGGATGGGGCAGGGCAACCCGGCCGTCACCCAGCACCCGCTCACGCCCGAAGAAGCTGCCGCGCGACTGGGCGGGTCGGTCAGCCAGGTCCGGGAAAGCTATCGCAACCGCCAGTACGAGCGCATCTGCGGCGAACGATACATGGTCCCGCTCTACGATCCCGCCACGCAGTCGCCATCGGACGCGACGGTCTGCGCGGACATGTTCGAATATCCCAACATCCCCATGGTCTACCCGGTGGTCTGGGTCCGCGCCAGCGAGGCCGCGCAGCTCTGCGCGGCGGAGGGCAAGCGGATGGGCGACGCCCATGAATGGGAAGGTGCCTCGGCCGGGCAGCTTCTGCCGCCCGAATACCCGTTCGACCGCGTGCGCGGCATGAGCGGGTCGGCCGCGGTCAACACGATCCGGTCGTGGCACAACAACCATTACGCCTCCACCAGCGGGACCTATTCGATCGGGTCCTGGCGCTCGGGCGTCTGCGCCACGGGCAGCTTCAAGAGCGCGTCCTGCAATGGTGGAAGCTTCACCGGCTGCGGGTCGAACACCTATCCCGCGGGCTCCTTCCCCGAATGCCGCAGCCCGCTGGGCGTCTACGACATTGACGGCAACGCCGCCGAGCACATGAACCTGCCGCTGTCGGAGGACCAGATGGCCAGCCGCGGCTCCACGTCGCTGGGCGTGACCGAGATGAAGGGATCGTGGTTCATCTGGGACACGATCCGCGCGCATGAACACTGGTCGCGCTGGCGCGCGCCGTTCTGGCACGGCAGCCGCGTGATGTCGGAAGGCAGCCACCGCAACTACCACCTCGGTTTCCGCTGCTTCCGCGATATCTGAGGACATGACCGAGACAGGGGGCGGCGCGGGGCAACTCGCGCCGTTTCTCTTTTGCGTCAGCCCCTTGCAGCGCGACGTTGATCTTCAGAGAGAGGCGAGGCGAACGGTCGCCGACGACAGAGGCCCGTCGCTGTTGAGAAGCGCCGCATAGACGCTGTCGGTCAGCAGTCCGCGCAGATCGACAGGGCGACCGTCCACATAGGCCGTACGGCTCACCAGCCGGATGCCGTGGCTGTAGTCTGCGTAGTACTCGCCATGCACCGTCGAGAGCGGCTGGATCGGGTCGCCATTCCCGCGGTGCCAGCCATAGATCGCCACGCGCCCGCGATTGGCCGACAGCCTGTTGGCCAGCACGAGATCCTTCTTGTGCCCGGCCAGAAGCACCCCGTGGCGCCCGCCCGCCTGCGCCATCTGCGCATCGAGCGTCGCGTCATGGCGCAGGAAATAGTCGGTCGAGGACATTTGCGGGCCGGGCGTCATCGGACGCGGCGACAAGCGCAGGGCGGCCTGCGCATAGATCGCGTCGACCATCCGCGTCGTCGGCAACATCATGTCCAACCCGTCCGCGACCCGCAGCGCTGCCGGCAGGCCCAGAGGCACCCGGACATGATCGGCGTTGGACCCCACGGCGAGGTAATCGGGCGTCACGCAGATGACGATCTCGGTCTCGCGCCCTCCGACGGCACCGGTGAAGCGCACCGGCTGAAGCGCGCGGACGTGGTCCGGCACGTTGCCCCGCATCGCCTCGGCGACAAGCGCGTCGTCGCGTCCCGAGCCCGAGCCGTTGCCGAGGCTGGCGAGGATGGCGGAGGCCGGCGCCGCGTTGCCCGGACGGCGCGGGATCGCGCGTGCCAGACGTGCGCTGCACGGATTGCTGCCAGCGCGCGGCGGGAAGAGCTGTACGCGGTCGGGGTCTTCCGACAGGCGCGCGGGCGTCAGGCTCGCCTCTGGCGCCTCGGCGCGGGCGACCTGGATGTTCTCGGCGATGGGCTCCGCCGGGGCGCGGGCCGCCATCACGCGGGCCGCGGCGCCGGGGCGCGCGGGCGGGCGAGGACTGAGGCTGACCGGAAGCGGGCTTGGCGCCACGGCGGGCGCGGTGTCGAGCGGGGGCAGGGCTGCGAACCCTTCGGGCCGGGCGATCGGCGTGCGCAGCGTG
>LJSY01000009.1:81138-86976 GCA_001314805.1 Rhodobacteraceae bacterium HLUCCO18
AAGCTCGGGCGGAATGGCGCGTGAGGTGGCCACCGCGTCGCCCGCGGGCAGGGCGGCGCCCAGCGCGGTGCGCGTCCCCGGCGAGAACGGTCCGTGGATCCGGGGCAGACGCGCGAGCAGGGCCTCCCCGCTGCCGCGTTCCGGGGCGCTCCGCAGGGCCGGGCGCTGATCTTCGAACCCGAGCGGCAGGGCGAGGCCGGTGGCGGTTTCGGGCATCGGGTAGCGGCGTTCCACGAGGGGTTCCCGCGCAGGGGCGGCTGCGGTCTGTTCCGTCGCGGACGGGCTGGCGGACTTGCCATGAAGCGCGTCATGGACATTGGCGACGATGACCATGCCGCAGAAGGCCGTCACCACGGAGGAGACGGCGACCGTCGCGACGACGGCGTCTACGGATTGAATGCGGATACCGATCATGCCCCTGGAACGCGCCCCGTGAGACGCGTTAACTGTCCCTTTCAGATTTATCCGCGTTACGCGTTAAGTGTTAAATCCGCAACAAGGCCAGGGCGGATTTGCCAGTCCTGTTGCGGGTTTGGCGGATTCTTGCCTGTCCGCGGCGGGATCACGCGGAGGATTCGCCAAACGTTCACGCTTCGTGCGGACAAGCCTGCGAGAGGCCGGGATCAGAGGCTCGTCTTCTTGAAGACCGGTTCCGGGATGGCGCGGATGATGGCCATGACGATTCGCCAGACGGGTCGCACGTAGATCACGTTCTTCTCCTGCCGGACCGCCTTGACGATGGCCGCGCCCACCTCTTCGGGCTGCGCGGTCAGGCGTTCGGGCAGGTCGAGCCCCTCGGTCATGGCGGTCGCCACGAAGCCCGGCAGGACGGTGACCACATGCACGCCCTTCTTCGCCAGACGGTTGCGCAGGCCCGACAGGAAGGCCGTGAAGCCCGCCTTTGCCGCGCCGTAGACATAGTTCGACGCCCGCCCTCGTTCGCCCGCGACCGACGAGATGCCCACCAGCGTGCCGGACCCGCGCGCCTCCATCGCGTTGGCGAGATGGGCGAAAATCGCGGCCGGCCCCTCGAAATTGGCGCGCATCACCGAAGCCCCTATTGTGGGCGAGGCCGCGTTTTCCTCCTGCGTGCCCATTGCCCCCACGGCGCAGACGGCGATGTCGGGCAGCTCGGGCAGGCCTTTCACGAAAGCCTCATGGCTCTCGAGGTCGAGCGCGTCGAATTCGTGCAGCGTCACGGTCACGCCGTAGCGCGTCACCAGGTCGTCGCGGTCGGGTTCAAGCCGGGCCGCGTCGCGCGCGGCCAGCCTTATGGTGTGGCCTTCGGCGGCGAAGCTTCGCGCGATGGCCCGCGCCATCCCCGAGGTGGCGCCGAGGATCAGGACCGACTTGCTCATAATCCAAGCCTTTCGGATTGCAGGGAGGTGAAACGGTCGGCCCAACCATTGGCGCGGCGCAGATCGCGCAGCGCGGCAAAGCGCGGGTCGGCCGCGTGGAAGGTCTCGGCGCTCAACCTGGCGTCCTTGGCGAGGTAGAAGCGCCCGCCATGGTCGAGCGTGATGCGGTCGAGGCGTTCGATCAATGCGTCGCTGTGTGCGCCTGCGGGGAAATCCAGCGCCAGCGTGTAGCCCTCGAAGGGGAAGGAATAGCGCCCTTCGCCCTTGCCGAAGCGTTTGAGCACGGACAGGAAGCTGCCCGTGCCCGCCTCGGATATGTCGTCGAGCATCTGCGACAGTGCCGCGCGCGCGGTGTCGAGCGGCAGGGCGCACTGGAACTGGTGGAAGCCCGCGCGCCCGTAGATGCGGTTCCAGTCGGCGATGGAATCGAGCGGGTAGAAATAACGGTCCCAGTCGATGAGCGAGACGCCGGCCTTGCGCCGCCCCATCTCGTAGTGGAGCGCGTTGAAGAGCCGGAGGTTCGCGGCGTTGAGGACAAAGCCCGGCAGGTTGAAGGGCACGCGGAGCGGCAGGCGGCGCGGCGTGTCGAAGGGCGCGCGGCGGCGTCTCGGCGGAAGCTCGGCGGCGCGCGCGTGGCGTCCCATCATCAAGATGCTTCGGCCGAGCCGGGGCGGATGACCGATGCAGTCGATCCAGGCGACCAAATAGGGCGCGTCGAGATTGTCCTCGAAGATATCGATCGCCGCGTCGATGCTTTCGGCCGCGATCGTCTCCTGCATGATCCACGCGCTTTCGACCGGCCGCAGGCGGATCGCCGCGCGCAGGATCACGCCGGTCAGCCCCATGGCGCCGCAGATCGTGTCGAAGCGCTCGGGGTCGGCATGCCGGTCGATGCGCCTTGGCGCGCCCCCGTCCTCCACCACCTCGACCCATTCGACGCAGGAGCGGAAACTGCCGTCGCGATGGTGGTTCTTGCCGTGCACATCCGCCGCGATGGCGCCCCCCAGCGTGACGAATTTCGTGCCGGGCGTGACGGCGGGAAACCAGCCGCGCGGCAGGAAGGTCGCGATGATGTCGGCCAGCAGAACCCCGGCCTCGGCCACCAGCGTGCCGGTCTCCGCATCGAAGGAGAGCATGCGGTCGAGCCCCGCCATCGAGAGCGTCAGCCCGCGCGAGAGAGCCGGGTCGCCGTAGGAACGTCCATTGCCCCGCGCGATCATCGGGCCCTCCGACAGCGCCTCGGCCACGTCTCGGGCGTTGCGCGCGGTCTTCACCCGGCACTCCGCCACAGGCGTTCGGCCCCAGCCGGACAGGCGGGTCACGCCGGCCTCCCCGCGTCGTGGAACACGAAGCGCCGGTCCAGCAGGTATTTCGTCGTGTATCCCACCATCAGCCCCAGCACGGCGCCGGCCTCCCGCGCCAGATCGGTGCCCCAGATCAGCCAGAAGGCGGTCTCGGTCACCCAGAAGATCGCGGTCGTCGCAACGCCCATGAGCGAATAGAGGAAGAATTGACGCCCCTGCGCGCGGACGCCCCTCGTCGTGTCATGGAAGATCCAGCGCTTGTCGAGCATGTATTTCACGACGAGGCCCACCAGCGTGCCGGCGGCGAGCGCGGCGGCGAAGCGCGCGCCGTCGACCACGTCCGCACCGAACAGGACCAGCCGCTGCGTGGCGAGATTGGCCATGACGGCGAAGACGGCGAAGGCCGTGTACCGGATGACAAGCGTGCGGCGGGTCACAGGAACACCGCGAGCCCGGTCAGAACCGCCACCACCGCCACCGTCGCCCGGCTGACGGGGTCGCGGATGGCCCAGATCAGCGGGTCGTCATCCATTTTTCCGCGGTCCGCCACCAGTACGAGCCGGCTGATCCAGAAGATCAGGAGCGCGCAGACCCCCCAGAACATCCGGTGCGCGCCGAACCGTTCCTGAACCGTTGGCTCGTCGATATAGAGAGCAAGGACCAGCACGCCCACATAGCCCGCCGAGATCGCCATCTGGCTCAGGATGCGCCGGTCCTCGACCGTGTAGCCCCGGCGCGTCACGGTCCGGCCGGCGGCGTCCGCATCCGACAGCTCGCCCAGCCGCTTCGCCGCCGCCAGCGCGAAGAAGGTGAACATCGAGAAGGCGAGGAGCCAGACCGACAGCGCCACACCGATGGCGACGCCGCCCGCCACGATCCGGATCGTGTAGAGACCGGCGAGCGTGCAGATGTCGATGATCGAATGCCGTTTAAGCCGCAGCGAGTAGGCCATGGTCAGGACGAAATAGGTTGCTACCACCATGGCAAGCGCAGCCGATACCTGCGCCGCGACCGCGAAGCCCAGAAGCAGCAGGACCGGCACCATGCGCGTGCCGGTCGCCACCGAAAGGTCGCCACGCGCGAAAGGCCTGTTGCGCTTGCGCGGGTGCGTCCTGTCATCGGCAAGGTCCAGAAGATCGTTGATGACATAGCCCGCCGAGGCGATGAGGCTGAGCGCCACGAAGGCCGAGAGCGCCCAGGTCCATTCCCAGCCGCCATGGGCCGGGTCCGCGAGGATCGGCACGAAAACCAGAAGGTTCTTGAGCCATTGGTGCGGGCGCAGCGCGCGCAGCATGCTAAGGGCATCGCCGCCGCGGGCCGGGATATGCTCGGACCGTCGCCCCATCGCGTCCACCGCGCGTCGGACCCTGCGGTCGGCACCGACGGTGACCGCTTCGGCGGCCTCGCTCCAGACGGCGAGGTCGGCCCGGCTGTCGCCCATATAGATGAAACCCTGGTGCCCGTATTCGGCCACCAGCAGGGCGGATTTCTCCGCGCCCTTGAGATTGCGATCCGCCGTGGAGCCGTGGACCGCGTCGAAAACGCCCAGATGTACCGCAACGGCCCGGGCAAGACGCACATCGGTCGCGGTGACAAGGACGACGTAGCCGCCCTTTTCGCGCCACGCGTCGATCCGCGCAAGCACCCGCTCGTCATAGGGCAGGATGGCCGGATCGATGGTGACGTTATCCGCCAGTGCGGCCTTGAGCGCCGCGCGCCCCCGGAAGAGCGCGAGGATCGCCGCGCCCAGCAGACGGCTGCGCAGCGCAAGTGCGGCCCAGAGCGTTTCGTGCAGCATGTCCGAACGCAGGAGCGTGCCGTCCAGATCGACCGCAAGAACGGGCAGATCGGCGCGTATCCCGTCTTCGCCGCCATCGGCGTCGATATGCTGGGCGGTGGTCATGACGTGCTCGGCCCGGATTGGGGTCTTGTGTGGGTTTTCAGGCGCCGCGATGTTGCCCTGCCGGCTACGCCTTGACCAGTCTTTTCTGTACACGGCCGAGCGTGGCCGGATCTATCGACATGGCCGGCACGCGTCGTTATCGTCCAGGCCAGTTGTATGATCTCTCAAGGGAATTTGCCGTGTTTCGGATCGGTTTTGGGCGGAGCTTCCTGATCGCCACGGTGCTGGGGTCGGGGCTGGGGTCGGGCCTTGCAGGGCCGGTCCTGGCGCAGGTGACGGGTGGCGGGGCGGACGACGCCGGACAGGCCGCAACCCTTGTCGAGGGGCTCCTCGCGGAGGAGGCCGAGGCGCGCGCCGCCGCCCGTGCCGCCTGGGACGCGTCGGAAACGGCCGACGCGGCACGCGATGCCGCCGCGGCGGAGCTCGAACGGCGGGAGGCGGAGGCACGCGCCGCGCGGCAGGCCGCGCAGGAGGCCATTGCCGTGCTGTCCGAGGCGATCGGCCAGCGGCAGGCGGCCGAGGCGCGTATCGAGGACGCGGCCGAAGCGGCGGCGGCCGAAGAACTCGAAGCGGAGGCAAGGCAACAGGCGGCGCGGCAGGCGGAGGCTGAGGCCGCGCGCCTTGCCGAGGAAGAGGCCGCCCGGATCGCCGCCGAAGAGGAGGCGGCCCGGCAGGCGGCCGAGGCCGAAGCCGCGCGGCGGACCATGGCGGAGGCGGCGCTGGAGCGTTGCATCGCGGTCGCCGGCGCGCCGTCGGCGGAGGAACCCATCTCGGAGGCGGCTCAGCGCGCGCTCTTCCGGGCGCTGGCCGAGGCGCGTGGCGACTGCGTGGAGGCCGCGCGCGACCTGCCCGAAGCGGGCGGCGCGCTGTTTCATCTCGGCACGATCGCGCAGGCCACCGGTGAACACCGGCAAGCCGTGCGCTTCTACGAACGCGCCGCCGAGGCCGGGGTCGGGGCGGCCCTGACGCGCCTTGGCGACTATCACAATTTCGGCATCCGGCCGGTCCGCGAGGATGTCGCGCGCGCCGTCGAATTCTACGAGGAGGCCGTTGCGGCGGGCGATCCGGCGGCGGCGGCGACGCTGGCGATGATGCACCGGCTGGGCCGGGGCGTGCCGCGCGACCCCGACCGCATGATGGCCCTGATGCAGCAGGGTGCGGAGGCCGGCTATCACTTCGCCCAGTACCGGCTGGCGCAGACCTACCTCACGGGCGAAGGCGTGCCGGACGACGCGCAGGCCGCCCTTGGCCTTCCCGATCCGGTCTCGGCCAT
>LJSY01000003.1:0-29897 GCA_001314805.1 Rhodobacteraceae bacterium HLUCCO18
GAGATGGTGATGCCGGGCGACAACGTGTCGTTCACGGTGGAACTGATCGCGCCGATCGCCATGGAAGACGGCCTGCGCTTCGCCATCCGCGAAGGCGGCCGCACCGTCGGCGCAGGCGTCGTGTCCAAGATCATCGAGTGATCCCGCAAAGGGCACTTGAACTCGACGGGGCCGCGGGATAGCTCGCGGCCCTTGCCGGTCTCGAAACCCGGCCAAGGAAACCGGTTCGACGAGGGGTGGCTTCTACCCCCTCCTCTCAACTGAAAGGAACATGAGATGGCGATTGCCAGCCAGAATATCCGGATCCGCCTGAAGGCGTTCGACTACCGGGTTCTCGATGCCTCCACCCAGGAGATCGTGAACACCGCGAAGCGCACGGGCGCACAGGTCCGCGGGCCGATCCCGCTTCCCAACAAGATCGAGAAGTTCACGGTTCTCCGTGGTCCGCACGTGGACAAGAAGTCCCGTGATCAGTGGGAAATCAGGACGCACAAGCGTCTTCTCGACATCGTCGATCCGACCCCGCAGACGGTGGACGCGCTGATGAAGCTCGACCTCGCCGCTGGCGTGGATGTCGAGATCAAGGTGTAAGGGAGGGCATTGACCATGTTGCGCTCTGGTGTGATCGCCAAGAAGCTGGGCATGACCCGGCTGTTCATGGAGGACGGGAAGCAGATCCCCGTGACCGTCCTTCAACTCGACAAACTGCAGGTGGTGGCCCAGCGGACGCCCGAGGCACACGGCTATGCCGCCGTGCAGCTCGGCGCCGGCACGGCCAAGGCCAAGCGGGTTTCCGCGCCCATGCGCGGCCACTTCGCCAAGGCCAGCGTGGAACCCAAGCGCAAGCTTGTGGAGTTCCGCGTCGATCCTGTGAACCTGCTGAATGTCGGTGAGGAAATCATCGCGGACCATTACTTCGAGGGGCAGTTCGTGGACGTAACGGGCACCTCGATCGGCAAGGGCTTCGCCGGTGCCATGAAGCGGCACAATTTCGGCGGTCTGCGCGCGTCGCACGGCGTGTCGATCTCGCACCGCTCGCACGGCTCGACCGGTCAGTGTCAGGACCCGGGCCGCGTCTTCAAGGGCAAGAAGATGGCCGGCCACATGGGGGCCGCGAAGGTGACGACGCAGAACCTGCAGGTCGTGCGCACCGACACCGACCGTGGCCTCATCATGGTCAAGGGTGCCGTGCCCGGATCGAAGGGCGGCTGGGTCACGGTCAAGGACGCGGTGAAAAAGCCGTTCCCCGAGAACGCGATCCTGCCGGCGGCCCTGCGCTCCGCAGCCGAAGAGGCCGCGAAGGCCGCCGAGGAAGCCGCGGCACAGGCAGCAGCCGAGGCCGAGGCGGAGGCCAAGCGTCTCGCCGAGGAGCAGGCCGCCCAGGAGGCCGAGGCGCTGAAGGAGGCCGAGGCCGACATCGAAGCCGACAAGTCGGCGGATGGCGAAGCCGAGAAGAAGGACGGTGAGGAATGAAACTCGACGTGATCAAACTGGACGGCGGCAAGGCCGGGTCGGTCGAGCTGGGCGAGGACATCTTTGGCCTCGAACCCCGCGCCGACATCCTTCACCGTGTCGTCCGCTGGCAGCGCAACAAGGCGCAGGCCGGCACGCACAAGGTCAAGACGCGGTCGGAAACCAGCTACTCGACCAAGAAGATCTATCGCCAGAAGGGCACCGGCGGCGCACGCCACGGTGACCGGAACGCGCCGATCTTCCGCAAGGGCGGCGTCTACAAGGGTCCGACCCCGCGCAGCCACGCCCACGAGTTGCCGAAGAAGTTCCGCAAGCTGGGCCTGAAGCACGCGCTCAGCGCCAAGATGGCCGCCGGTGCACTGGTGGTTATCGACACCGCGGCAATGGACGCGCCCAAGACCAGCGCGCTGGCCAAGCAGGTGCGTGAGCTTGGCTGGAAGCGCGCGCTGATCATCGACGGGGCCGAAGTGAACGAGAACTTCGCCATGGCCGCCCGCAACATCGAGGGGCTCGACGTGCTCCCGTCGATGGGCGCCAACGTCTACGACATCCTCAAGCGGGACACCCTGGTCATCACCAAGGCCGGTCTCGAAGCGTTGGAGGCGCGTCTGCAATGAGCGTGAAGCCGGAACATTACGACGTGATCCGCAAGCCGGTCATCACCGAGAAATCCACCATGGCGTCGGAACACGGCGCGGTGGTCTTCGAGGTCGCCATCGACGCGAACAAGCCGCAGATCAAGGAAGCGGTCGAGACGCTCTTCGGCGTGAAGGTGAAGGCGGTGAACACCACCATCACCAAGGGCAAGCACAAACGCTTCCGCGGCCGCCTCGGCACCCGGAAGGACGTGAAGAAGGCCTACGTGACGCTCGAAGAGGGCAACACCATTGACGTGTCGACGGGTCTCTGAGAGAGCCGTAGGGCGGGACTTGTCCCGCCGCTTGAGAAATTGAAGCCCCGGCTGCGAGAGCGGCCGGGGTTTTCTTGTTCTGACTAGGCGATTTTCTGCAGGATTAGTCGTCTTTGACAATAATTGTTGGTGGGGCAGGAAAAGGGCTTTGTCCTGTGACGAAATTTGTGACCGGAAACGGACGGCGGCCTTCCAAAATCTCAGCGATTAGATGCGCGTTTCTCCTTTGTAGGAACTGATCGTCGTTCCAGCCCTTGGGAACGTAGCTGCGTCGTTCAAGCTCTCGTTTGTCGAAGTTATACCCGACTACTCGTCCGATTTGGTGGATCAAGTCCATGAACAAATCAGAACGTTGATCGTAATACCGATCTTGATCTTCCTTAGAACCAGCGGGCTCAGGCGAGCTGAGGTGTTCAATATAGCTCCTGAAAGCAGACCGGACTTGAGGTTGGTCGTAGAACTCCAATTCGACGATGTTGAGAGCGGCGACGTGTGCTGGATCCAGCCTGATGCCTCGCGTTTGCATCAACGTGCGAAATAGGTCCAACTTCCGCCGTTTGGCTTCATTCCTGTTGTCGATCTGCCGAGTCACCAAGACAGCAAGTATGGGTCCAGCCACAATTGCAACCAGTGTGGCAATTGATAATACGATTTCTTCGCTCATTCGTCCGGGAATCCTATGTTCTTTATGAAGCGAGCATTGAGTTTTCCGACCGGTGTCGAGATTCCATATGTTTCCTCCGGATCGAGCTCTTCCGGCAGGTCGATATTGACCGTGATGTCGCCTGACGCTGTCTCGAACTCTGCGCCAGTAATGGAAATGGACTGTGCTGGCATCCTATATGTGACGCGTCCCCTAATCCTGCCTTCGACCAAGACGTAATCCCCTGAAAAAACAAGACCTGCCATGTCAGCGCCCCCGATCTTGCCCTCGCGAAAAACGAACATTGCCATGGCTTGTCCAGCAACGCCCGTCATGTAGGCAGTATAAATCCCGTCGATCACAACAAATACACTCCATCTAGGGAACAGTAGACACGACATACTATATTTGGGTGCGAAATGGAATTGAAGGTGCGTCAATCTCACATCAGAGGCGGAGCTGGAGCTTTTGGTCGTTTTGCGCACTGTTGTCGTACGCTTGACCCTCCTCCCCAAACCCCCTAAACGACCCCATCGGCTGGCCCCGGATTCGTCCGGGGCTTCGCTTTTGGTCGACGGATGGCGGGACAAGTCCCGCCCTACGGCGCCATAACCCGGGGACCTCAGGGGCCCTACACACCACAGACAGCCGGGCCCATACCCGGCGCGAAGCAAACGGAAGACAGAAAGCATGGCACTCAAGTCGTACAAACCTACGACGCCGGGCCAGCGCGGGCTGGTGCTGATCGACCGTTCGGAGCTTTGGAAAGGACGTCCGGTCAAGAACCTCACCGAGGGTCTGACCAAGAAGGGCGGCCGGAACAACACCGGACGGATCACGGCACGACGCCGCGGTGGCGGGGCGAAACGCCTCTACCGGATCGTCGATTTCAAGCGCACCAAGATGGACGTCCCGGCGACCGTCGAGCGGATCGAATACGATCCGAACCGGACCGCCTTCATCGCGCTCGTGCGCTACAATGATGGCGAACAGGCCTACATCCTCGCGCCCCAGCGTCTCGCCGTCGGCGACATGGTGGTGTCGAGCGGCAAGGCTGACATCAAGCCGGGCAACGCGATGCCGTTTTCCGGCATGCCCATCGGCACGATCGTTCACAACATCGAGCTGAAGCCCGGCAAGGGCGGCCAGATCGCACGCGCGGCCGGAACATACGCCCAGTTCGTCGGACGTGACGGCGGCTACGCGCAGATCCGCCTCAGCTCGGGCGAGTTGCGCCTCGTGCGCCAGGAATGCATGGCCACGGTCGGCGCGGTGTCGAACCCCGACAATTCGAACCAGAACTTCGGCAAGGCCGGCCGCACCCGTCACATGGGCAAGCGTCCCTCCGTCCGCGGTGTCGCGATGAACCCGATCGATCACCCCCATGGCGGTGGTGAGGGTCGGACCTCCGGCGGCCGCACGCCCGTCACCCCTTGGGGCAAGGACACGAAGGGCCGTCGCACCCGCGACAAGAACAAGGCGTCGCAGCGGCTTATCGTCCGTTCGCGTCACGCCAAGAAGAAAGGGCGCTGAGACATGTCGCGTTCCGTCTGGAAAGGGCCTTTTGTCGACAGCTATGTCCTCAAGAAGGCTGAAAAGTCCCGCGAGTCGGGCCGCAGCGAGGTCATCAAGATCTGGTCGCGCCGCTCCACCATCCTTCCCCAGTTCGTGGGCCTCACCTTCGGGGTCTACAACGGTCAGAAGCATATCCCGGTGAACGTTTCCGAGGACATGATCGGCCAGAAGTTCGGGGAATACTCGCCGACGCGGACCTATTACGGTCACGCCGCCGACAAGAAAGCGAAGAGGAAGTAAGCCATGGGCAAGGATAAGAATCCCCGCCGCGTGGCGGATAACGAAGCGATGGCGAAACTGCGCATGCTGCGCACCAGCCCGCAGAAGCTGAACCTCGTCGCCGGCCTGATCCGCGGCAAGAAGGTTGAAAAGGCGCTGAACGATCTGACCTTCTCGAAGAAGCGGATCGCGGGCGACGTGAAGAAGTGCCTTCAGTCGGCCATCGCCAATGCCGAGAACAACCATGGGCTGGACGTGGACGAACTGATCGTCGTCGAGGCCTATGTCGGCAAGAACCTGGTGATGAAGCGTGGCCGTCCGCGGGCACGTGGCCGCTTCGGCCGCATCCACAAGCCGTTCAGCGAGCTGACCATCAAGGTCCGCCAGATCGAGGAGACTGCCTGATGGGACACAAGGTCAATCCGATCGGCATGCGCCTGCAGGTCAACCGCACCTGGGACAGCCGCTGGTACGCCGACACCAAGGAATACGGCGATCTTCTGCTCGAAGACATCAGGATGCGCGAGTTCATCGAGGAAGAGGCCAAGCAGGCCGGCGTCTCGAAGATCATCATCGAACGTCCGCACCGCAAGTGCCGCGTCACCATCCATACCGCGCGTCCCGGTGTCATCATCGGCCGCAAGGGCTCTGAAATCGAGGTGCTGCGCAAGAAGCTCGCCGCGATGACCGACAGCGAACTGCATCTCAACATCGTCGAGGTGCGCAAGCCCGAGCTTGACGCCGCACTCGTGGCCGAAAGCATCGCGCAGCAGCTGGAACGCCGCGTGTCCTTCCGCCGCGCCATGAAGCGGGCGGTGCAGAACGCCATGCGGATGGGGGCTCTGGGCATCCGGGTCAACGTCGCGGGTCGCCTCGGCGGCGCCGAGATCGCCCGGACGGAGTGGTATCGCGAGGGCCGCGTGCCCCTCCACACCCTGCGGGCTGACATCGACTATGCGCTGAAGGAAGCCTCGACGCCTTACGGCATCATCGGCATCAAGGTCTGGATCTTCAAGGGCGAGATCATGGAGCACGACCCGTCGGCTCGCGATCGTCGCAACCAGGAGCTCCAGGAAGGCGGCGGGCCACGCCCGCGCCGTGACCGGTAAGGAGTAGAGAAGATGCTGCAACCAAAGCGCACGAAATTCCGCAAGATGCAGAAGGGCCGCATCCGGGGTGACGCGAAGGGCGGGTCCGACCTGAACTTCGGTTCCTTCGGCCTGAAGGCACTTCAGCCCGAACGCGTCACCGCGCGTCAGATCGAAGCCGCCCGTCGAGCCATGACGCGTCACATGAAGCGTCAGGGCCGCGTCTGGATCCGGATCTTCCCCGACACGCCGGTGACCTCCAAGCCGGTCGAAGTCCGGATGGGCAAGGGCAAGGGTTCGGTCGATTTCTGGGCCTGCAAGGTCAAGCCCGGCCGGATCATGTTCGAGATCGACGGCGTCAGCGAACCCGTCGCCCGCGAGGCCCTGCGCCTTGCGGCGATGAAGCTGCCGATCAAGACCCGCACGGTGGTCCGCGAAGACTGGTAATCCGTCGCAAACGGACTGGAACGAACACGGGACCCCGCCAGACTGGCGGGGTTTCGTCTTTTTGGGGCGCAAGAGCGGAGGTCGCGACGATGGATGGTGCCAACGCCAGGGTGACGCTGTCGTCACGGCCCGACTGGATGTATCTCCTGCGCGATCTCTACGAGTTCTACCGGACGATCCCGGCCGGTGGCAGCAAGACGATCCGCAACCATCAGCGCCTGGTGCGGGAACGGATTTCGCGCGCCCTCTCCTCCAATGCCGAACTGCGGGAACGGGTGCCGATGCAAAAGCCCGTGACGGCGCATCTGTCGCGCGCCTTCGCCCGCGGGCGGCTGGAGCGTCACGCGCCCTTCATGTCGACATTGGAGACGATCAGCCCCGAGCTGGAGTGGCTCTATGGCTACGAGAAGGTGCCGCGCGGCCTGGAGAAGAAATTCGCCTTCGCCGAACTGGCGGGACCCTTTGGCCCGGTGGTGGTGGACGACGTGATCCTCGGGCTGGTCCTGTTTGCCCCCGGCTGCACCTATCCCGCCCATTCCCATGACGGGATCACGGAAAGCTACATCTGCCTCACGGGTGCCGTGTCCGAGAACGACGCGGGCGTCTATGCGCCCGGTTCGCTCATCTTCAACCCGCCCGGGCACCTGCACCGGATCACCACGGCCGATCAGCAGCCCTCGCTGCTTGCCTATGCATGGGTCGGCGCGCCGGAGGTTCTGGCCAGTCAGAAGATGAGCTTCACGCGGCGGAGGGCGTAGGGCCCGGTTGTGCGGTCAACCCGTTGCGGCGGGACAAGTCCCGCCCTACACACATGCCCATGGCCAGCATCAGATCCCTTTTCGTCACCCGCCTCTACCACGCACGCCTTGCGGAGCTCGGCCCCCCCGTCGATGCGGAGGAGCTTCCCGCCTCCTGCTTTTCCATCGCCGAGGATGACGAGGCCGGGCAGGCCTGGTGCGAGGAAAACGGCTATCCCGGATACACCTCCTACGCTTCGCTCACGGACCTGCCCTGGCGCTTTCCGATCTTCGACGCGCTTGTGAAGGCGCTGGATGCCCATGTCGCGGCCTTCGCCGAGGATCTGGAGTTCGACCTCGAGGGGCGCAAGCTGGTGCTGGAGGATATCTGGATCAACATCCTTCCAGAGGGCGGCATCCACACCAGCCACATACATCCCCATTCGGTGATCTCGGGCACGACCTATGTGCAGGTCCCGCCCGGCGCGCGGTCGATCAAGCTGGAGGACCCGCGCCACGCGATGATGATGGCCGCGCCGAACCGCAGAAAGGAGTGCCGCGAGGAGTTGCGGGCCTTCGTCTATCCCGGTCCGGCGGAGGGTGACGTTCTCCTGTGGGAATCCTGGCTCCGCCACGAGGTGCCGATGAACATGGACGAGGACGACCGGGTGAGTGTGAGTTTCAACTACCGGTGGGGCGACTAGAGCGGCCGCGTCTGTCCCGTCAGCCAGTCGGCAAAGGTGGCCTCCTCCACGTCCCCTGCGGCCAGATCCTCCATCATCCGTACGCCTTCCAACGGATCTGGGCGCATCTGCAACCCGTTGAGTCGCAGGAAGGTGAGCGTCGTCACGAAGGCTGTCCGCTTGTTCCCGTCGATGAAGGCATGGGCCTTGGAAATGCCGAAGGCGTAGGCGGCGCCGAGGACATGCAGATCGGTCTCGCCATAGGCGGCGCGGTTCGCGGGCCGCGCGCAGGCGGCTTCCAGAAGTCCGATATCCCGCAAGCCCGGGGCGCCGCCGTGGCGGGTGATCTGGCGGTCATGGAAGGTCAGAACGGCGCGGAGCGGAACCCAGACTGGCGCGCTCACGCCAGCGCCTGAAGCAGGTCGCGGTTCTCGTCCATGACTGCCTCGCCCGCTTCCAGCGCCGCGGCAAGCGCCGGGTCGTTCGCCATGATCCTGAGCGATCCGTCATCGCCCCGAACGACATGGAGCGTGTCGCCCTCCTTGGCGTCGAGAATGGCCAGCATCTCGGCGGTGAGGGTCATGACGGCAGAGTTGCCGACCTTGCGGATTTTGGACGTGATCATGCTTCACCCTCTGAATATACGTATGTATATACCTCGGGCCATAACCATGCAAGGATTATGGGGTTGCGGCAATGCTGCTTTGCCCCTATACGCGCCGTCTATTCACCGAACTCCACGGGAATCGGCGTGACCCTGCGTGCAGGGGCGTCCCCGTGATGTGGAAAGGACAAAGGCGATGAACGCCAGCGAACTTCGCGAGAAGACGCCGGACCAGCTGCGTGATCAGCTCGTCCAGCTCAAGAAGGAGGCCTTCAACCTCCGCTTCCAGCAGGCCACCGGCCAGCTTGAGAACACCGCGCGCATGCGTGTCGTCAAGCGTGACGCCGCGCGCGTGCTGACGATCCTGAACGAAAAAGCGACCGCCGCAGCCGGTTCTGACAAGCGCGCCGCTGGCGCGACGGAGGCCAACTGATGCCCAAACGTATCCTGCAGGGCACCGTCACATCGGACGCCAACGCCCAGACCGTGACCATCTCGGTCGAGCGTCGCTTCAAGCACCCGGTCCTCGCCAAGACGATCCGGAAGTCCAAGAAGTACCGCGCGCACGACGAGAACAACGAATACAAGGTCGGCGAGACCGTCCGTATTCAGGAATGCGCGCCGAAGTCGAAAACCAAGCGCTGGGAGGTGGTCGCGCGCGTCTGACGTGTTCGTCCATACCCCGGTTTGATCGAAACCCCCGGACCAATGTGCTGCAACGCCGGTCCGGGACGTCGGGAGAAACCAAATGATCCAGATGCAGACCAATCTGGATGTCGCTGACAATTCCGGAGCCCGGAAAGTTCAGTGCATCAAGGTCCTGGGTGGCTCCAAGCGGAAATACGCCTCCGTCGGCGACATCATCGTGGTGTCGGTGAAAGAGGCCATTCCGCGTGGCCGCGTCAAGAAGGGCGATGTCCGCAAGGCCGTCGTCGTGCGCACCGCCAAGGAAGTGCGCCGCGAGGATGGCACCGCCATCCGCTTCGACCGCAACGCCGCCGTCATCCTCAACAACAACAACGAGCCCATCGGCACCCGGATCTTCGGGCCCGTGGTTCGTGAGCTGCGCGCGAAGAACTTCATGAAGATCATCTCGCTCGCGCCGGAGGTGCTCTGATGGCCGCGAAACTCAAGAAGGGCGATCGCGTCGTCGTGCTCGCCGGCAAGGACAAGGGCAAGGAGGGAGAGATCTCCCGCGTTGACCCCAAGGCCGGCAAGGCCGTCGTGGACGGCATCAACATCGCCATCCGCCACACCAAGCAGAGCCAGAATTCGCAAGGCGGCCGCATCCCGCAGGCGATGCCGATCGACCTGTCGAACCTTGCGCTGCTGGACACCAACGGCAAACCCACCCGCGTCGGCTTCCGCATGGAAGACGGCAAGAAGGTGCGCTTCGCCAAGACCACGGGGGACGTGATCGATGCTTGATACGGCAACCTATACCCCGCGGCTGAAGGCCCTCTATCGCGCGGAGATCAAGCCCGCGATGAAAGAGGAGTTCGGCTATTCCAACGACATGCAGATCCCGCGGCTCGAGAAGATCATTCTCAACATCGGCTGCGGCGCGGAAAGCGTCCGGGACTCCAAGAAGGCCAAATCGGCCGCCGAGGACCTGACCGCGATCGCCGGCCAGCAGGCCGTTCCCACGTTGGCCAAGAAGTCGATCGCCGGTTTCCGTGTCCGCGAGGGCATGACGCTGGGTGCGAAGGTCACGCTGCGCGGCGACCGGATGTACGACTTCCTCGACCGGCTGATCACCATCGCCATGCCCCGCATCCGCGACTTCCGCGGCGTGAAGCCGTCCTTCGACGGGCGCGGCAACTTCGCGATGGGGATCAAGGAACACATCGTGTTCCCCGAGATCAACTTCGACAAGGTCGACGAGGTCTGGGGCATCGACGTCATCATGGTGACCACCGCGGCGACGGACGCAGAGGCGAAGTCGCTTCTGAAGCACTTCAACATGCCGTTCAACGCCTGACGCGGAAGGACAAGACACATGGCAAAGAAAGCAATGGTCGAACGCGAACTGAAGCGTCAGAAGCTGGTGGCCCAATACGCCGCCAAGCGCGCGGCGCTTAAGGAAATCGCGAAAGACGAAGACAAGCCCATGGAAGAGCGGTTCAAGGCGCGCCTCAAGCTGGCGAAACTGCCCCGCAACTCCTCTCCCACGCGGCTCCACAATCGCTGCCAGCTGACGGGGCGTCCGCACGCCTATTACCGCAAGCTGCGCGTCTCGCGGATCATGCTCCGGGAACTGGCCTCCAACGGTCAGATCCCCGGCATGGTCAAGTCGAGCTGGTAAGGAGATCGGACGATGAATGATCCTATCGGCGATATGCTGACCCGCATCCGCAACGCGCAGATGCGTGGCAAGTCGGTGGTGGAAACCCCGGCCTCCAAGCAGCGCGGCCGCGTTCTCGACGTGCTGGCCGACGAAGGCTATATCCGCGGCTACGAGGCGGTGACCGGCAAGAACGGTCACCCGGCCTACGAGATCAGCCTGAAATACTACGAGGGCACCCCGGTCATCCGGGAACTCACGCGTGTCTCCAAGCCCGGCCGCCGCGTCTATCTCGGCGTGTCCGACATCCCGCAGGTCCGTCAGGGTCTGGGTGTCTCCATCGTTTCCACGTCAAAAGGCGTGATGACCGATGCGAGCGCACGCCAGGCCAATGTGGGCGGTGAAGTGCTTTGCACGATTTTCTGAGGAGATCACGACATGTCTCGTATTGGTAAACGACCGGTCGAGCTGCCGTCGGGGGTGTCCGCCTCCGTCTCCGGCCAGACCATCGAGGTGAAGGGCCCCAAGGGCGCCCGGAGCTTCACCGCAACCGACGATGTCACGCTGAACGTGGCGGACAACGCCATCACCGTCGAGCCGCGTGGCAAGTCCAAGCGCGCCCGGCAGCAGTGGGGCATGTCCCGCACCATGGTCCAGAACCTGGTGACGGGCGTGACAGACGGCTTCAAGAAGGAGCTCGAGATCCAGGGCGTCGGCTACCGCGCGCAGATGCAGGGCAACACCCTGAAGCTGTCGCTTGGCTACTCCCACGATGTGGATTTCGAGGTTCCCGCCGGCGTCACCGTCTCGACCCCGAAGAACACCGAGGTCATCGTCGAAGGCGCCGACCAGCAGCTGGTCGGTCAGGTTGCCGCGAACATCCGCGAGTGGCGCGCGCCCGAGCCCTACAAGGGCAAGGGCATCCGCTACAAGGGCGAGTACATCTTCCGCAAGGAAGGCAAGAAGAAGTAAGGGCTGGCGATATGGCACTATCGAAAAGAGAGCTGTTCCAGAAGCGCCGCCTGCGCAACCGGAACAAGATCAAGGCGATGGCAAACGGGCGTCCGCGCCTGTCGGTTCACCGCTCCAACAAGAACATCAGCGTGCAGCTGATCGACGACGTGGACGGCAAGACGCTCGCCTCCGCCTCGTCGCTCGAGAGCGCGCTGGGCATTGTCGGCAAGAACAACGTGGAGGCTGCCGCGAAGGTGGGCGCCGCGATTGCCGAGCGTGCGAAGAAGGCCGGTGTCGAGGAAGTCTTCTTCGACCGCGGCGGTTTTCTGTTCCACGGCCGCGTCAAGGCGCTGGCCGATGCCGCCCGCGAGGGTGGTCTGAAGTTCTGAGGACAGGGCAAGGCGCGGGAGGATTTCCGCGCCTTCGATGATCGGGGAACCGTGGGGTTCACCGCGATCGAGACAACCGGCGCTTCGCGGCGTCACCAATTCGAAGGACATGCCACATGGCAGAACGTGAACAGAGAGGCCGGGGACGCCGCCGCGAGGAGCGCGAGGAAACCCCGGAATTCGCAGACCGCCTGGTCGCGATCAACCGGGTCTCCAAGACCGTCAAGGGCGGCAAACGCTTCGGCTTCGCGGCTCTCGTGGTCGTGGGCGACCAGCGGGGCCGCGTCGGCTTCGGCAAGGGCAAGGCCAAGGAAGTGCCGGAGGGTATCCGCAAGGCGACCGAACAGGCCAAGCGCGGCCTGCTGCGCGTGCCGCTGAAGGAAGGCCGGACGCTGCATCATGACGTCGAGGGGCGTCATGGCGCGGGCAAGGTCGTCATGCGGACCGCGCCGGAAGGCACCGGCATCATCGCCGGCGGTCCGATGCGCGCCGTGTTCGAGATGCTGGGCATCAAGGACATCGTCGCCAAGTCGACGGGCACGCAGAACCCCTACAACATGATCCGCGCCACGATGGACGGTCTCGGCAAGCTGCAGAGCCCGCGTCAGGTCGCGTCGCGTCGCGGCAAGAAGGTCGCCGACATCCTGCCCAAGCGCGACGAGGCCCCGGCCGAGTCCAGCCAGGTTGCAGAGGAGGCCTGAGACCCATGGCAAAAACCGTCGTCGTCAAGCAGATCGGATCGCCGATCCGCCGCCCCGAGATCCAGCGCCAGACGCTGATCGGCCTGGGGCTGAACAAGATGCACAAGACCCGTGAACTGGAGGATACCCCCTCGGTCCGCGGCATGATCGCCAAGATCCCGCATCTGGTCGAGATCGTGGAAGAGCGCGGCTGAACCCCCGCTTTAACCGACCGTTAATGTTATGCTATTGCCCCGGCCCCATGGCCGGGGCAATATGCGTTCAAGGGACGCGCAATCCGCGTGGGCTTGGCACCGACGGCAATCGGCCCGCCCATCGCAATCAAGCTGCGGTGCGGATATCATGCCCATCGAATTCTGGACGTCGCTCGAACTCGACCTGCTCCTGACGAGGTGCTGGGGCGCGATTCGGATGGATGATTTCCGCCAGACCCTCGCACGACTGCAGACGGACGCGCATTACCGCCCCGGCCGCACCGAATTGACCGATCTGTCCGAAGCCTGTCATATCGATGCAAGTTTCGGCAGCCTCTGGTCCGTCCTGAATGCCGTGAACAACCAGATCCCCGGTCAGCGCGTCAGGACTCGCACGGTTCTGATCGCGCCGGACGACGTCATGTTCGGCGTCGGGAGGATGTACCAGACCCTGGCCCAGAACAGCGGTGGCATCGAGGTCGAACTCTACCGCTCCGAGGGCGATGCCCTGAAGGCGCTCGGGCTGAAGGTCACCTCCATTCAAGCGCTGCGCGGGATCGGCGGATTCCGTCCCCATACCTGTGCCGGGCATACCCAGAAGGAGGCTTGATCCCGTTCGCGCAGGGGTCTATACGCCCGCGGTGGCCCATCAGGGCCCATCCTGAAAATCGAGATATGCCGCGTCCCTCCCGCATCGCTTCGGGGAGGTGTTCCGGCCAAGGAGAAGCGACATGAAACTCAATGAACTGCGCGACAATCCCGGCGCGACGAAAAAAGCCAAGCGCGTGGGCCGTGGCCCCGGCTCGGGCAAGGGCAAGACCGCCGGGCGCGGCATCAAGGGCCAGAAATCCCGCTCGGGCGTGGCGATCAACGCCTATGAGGGCGGCCAGATGCCGCTTTACCAGCGTCTGCCCAAGCGCGGCTTCAACAAGCCCAATCGCAAGAAATTCGCCGTGGTCAATCTCGGCCTGATCGAGAAATTCATCGAAGCCGGCAAGCTCGACGCCGCATCCGAGATCACCGAGGACGCTCTGGTCGCCTCCGGTCTCGTGCGGCGCAAGCTCGACGGTGTGCGCGTTCTCGCCAAGGGCGACGTGACCTCCAGGCTGAACCTGTCCGTGACGGGTGCCTCCAAGGCGGCGGTCGAGGCGGTCGAAAAAGCCGGTGGCAGCCTCAAGACCACGGCGGCGGCTGCGGCGGAATAACCCCATGACGCCCAAAAGGGCGTCATGACGGTTGTGGGCGGCCCGCGGGCCGCCTAAATCGAACTGGACCTGTATCGCGCCGCCCGATCCGTTTCGGCCTTGCGGCGCGCCGTTCATCAAGAGAGGCGGCATGGCATCAGCAGCGGAGCAAATGGCCGCGAACATGAGCTGGCGGGCCTTTGGCAAGGCCACCGAACTGCGTCAGCGGATCTGGTTCACGCTCGGCCTTCTGATCATCTACAGGATCGGCACCTACATTCCCGTCCCCGGCATCGACGGCGTGGAACTGCGCGCCTTCTTCGATCAGGCCGCGGCCGGTCTGGGCGGCGTTCTGAACATGTTCACCGGCGGCGCGCTGTCCCGGATGGGGGTCTTCGCGCTGGGCATCATGCCCTATATCTCTGCCTCGATCATCGTGCAGCTCATGGCGGCCATGGTGCCGGCAATGGAGCAGCTGAAGAAAGAGGGCGAACAGGGGCGCAAGAAGCTCAACCAGTACACGCGCTACGGCACGGTGGCGCTGGCGACCGCGCAGGCCTACGGGCTTGCCGTCAGCATGGAATCGGGCGGCCTGGTGACCGACCCCGGCTGGTTTTTCCGCGCGGCCTGCGTCATCACGCTGGTCGGTGGCACGATGTTCCTGATGTGGCTGGGCGAGCAGATCACCCAGCGCGGCATCGGCAACGGCATCTCGCTGATCATCTTCGTGGGCATCATCGCCGAGATCCCGGCGGCACTGGCCCAGTTCTTCGAGTCCGGCCGGTCCGGCGCGCTGTCGACGCCGGCCATTCTGGGCGTGATTTTCATGCTGATCGCGACGCTGTTCTTCGTCGTGTTCATGGAACGAAGTCTGCGCAAGATCCACATCCAGTACCCGCGCCGGCAGGTGGGGATGAAGGTCTATGACGGCGGGTCGAGCCACCTGCCGGTCAAGGTGAACCCTGCCGGGGTGATCCCGGCGATCTTCGCCTCGTCGCTGCTGCTGCTGCCGACCACGCTGACGACCTTCGGTGGCGGTCAGGCCAGCGGCCCGGTCATGGGGTGGGTTCTCGCGAATTTCGGCCCCGGCCAGCCGCTATACTTGCTGTTCTTCGCGTCCATGATCGTCTTCTTCACGTATTTCTATACGCTGAACGTGTCCTTCAAGACGGATGACGTCGCCGACAACCTGAAGAACCAGAACGGCTTCATCCCCGGTATCCGCCCCGGTAAACGGACCTCGGAATACCTCGAATACGTCGTCAACCGCATCCTCGTGCTCGGCTCGGCCTATCTGGCATTCGTCTGCCTGATGCCCGAGATGGTGCGCACGCAGCTGGCGATCACGGCCTATTTCGGCGGCACGTCGATCCTGATCATCGTGTCCGTGGGGATGGACACGGTGCAGCAGATCCAGTCACATCTGCTGGCACATCAATACGAGGGACTGCTGGAGAAAAGCCAGCTCCGGGGGAGGAAAGGCGGCGCGAAACCGCGGAAAGGGCCAGCACGGCGATGAATATCATACTTCTGGGCCCGCCAGGCGCGGGGAAGGGGACCCAGGCACGACGTCTCGTGGAGGAGCGGGGCATGGTGCAACTCTCGACCGGCGACATGCTGCGGGAGGCCAAGGAAAGCGGCACCGAGATGGGCAAACGCGTGGCCGAGGTCATGGCCCGCGGTGAGCTGGTCACCGACGAGATCGTCATCGGCCTGATCCGCGAGAAGCTGGAAGGCGACAATGGCGGCGGCTTCATCTTCGACGGCTTTCCGCGCACGCTGGCACAGGCCGATGCACTGGGGGCACTTCTCGAGGAGGAAGGCCAAGACCTCTCGGCCGTGATCCAGATGAAGGTGGACGACGACGTGCTCGTCGAGCGCATCACCGCCCGCTCCACCTGCGGCAGCTGCGGCGAGGTCTACAACGACATCACAAAGCCGATTCCGGCCGATGGCAGGTGCTCCACCTGCGGTGGCACCGAGTTCAAGCGTCGCCCCGACGACAACGAGGAAAGCCTGCGCACGCGGCTCATGGCCTACTACAAGCAGACTTCGCCCCTGATCGGCTACTACCACGCCAAGGGCCTTTTGCGGAATGTCGATGGCCTGGGCGAAATCGAGGACGTGGCGGCCGAGATCGCGGCGGTTCTCGATTGATCGAAACTTAGGCGAAAAAGGCTTGACACCGCGCCCCGGCGGCCTTGACGCTCTGGTCAAAACCCCCTATGTCGCGGCTTCCCTCCGGGAAACAATGATAGTGTGCAGATTCGCATCTGCCGCAATCGACCTGAAATCAGGGTCCGGTCGCTCCGTCGGCCAGGGCCCCTCGTTGTGAAAAAAGGGCCTGGCGTTACGGGCTCGCAACTCGAAGGAAGATACTTCTTGGCACGTATCGCAGGGGTCAACATCCCCACCGCCAAGCGCGTTCCCATCGCGCTGACCTATATCACCGGCATCGGCCCCTCCTCCGCGCGCGAGATCTGCGATGCCGTCGGCATCGACCAGTCTCGCCGCGTGAACGAGCTTTCCGATTCCGAGGTGCTCCAGATCCGCGAGCATATCGACGCCAACTTCACCGTCGAGGGCGACCTGCGCCGCGAGGTGCAGATGAACATCAAGCGTCTGATGGATCTCGGCTGCTACCGTGGCCTGCGTCACCGCCGCAACCTGCCGGTGCGCGGTCAGCGGACCCACACCAACGCACGCACGCGCAAGGGCCCCGCAAAGGCCATCGCCGGCAAGAAGAAATAAGGGAGGGCATCAGACATGGCACGCGATCGTCGTCCCGCAAAGCGCAAGGTCTCGAAGAACATCGCCGCCGGTGTGGCGCATGTGAACTCGTCCTTCAACAACACCAAGATCCTGATCTCCGACGTGCAGGGCAACGCGATCGCATGGTCGTCCGCCGGCACGATGGGCTTCAAGGGGTCGCGGAAATCCACGCCCTATGCCGCGCAGATGGCCGCCGAGGATGCCGGCCGCAAGGCGCAGGAGCATGGCGTCAAGACCATCGAGGTCGAGGTGCAGGGCCCGGGTTCGGGTCGTGAAAGCGCACTGCGCGCCCTGGCCGCCGTCGGCTTCCAGATCACGTCGATCCGCGACGTCACCCCGATTGCCCATAACGGTTGTCGCCCGCCGAAGCGCCGCCGCGTCTGAGGCCTGATTAGTTTTGGACGGGCCACGCGTGCCGTGTGGCCCGTATCCGTCATTTTGATCCTCGAGAGTGACGCGGACGGATCCCCGTGTCACAAGAATGGAGGCGACGCATGATCCACAAGAACTGGCAAGAGCTGATAAAGCCCACGCAGCTTGTCGTGAGCCCGGGGAACGACCCCGCGCGCAAGGCGACCGTGATTGCCGAACCGCTCGAGCGTGGCTTCGGCCTGACGCTCGGGAACGCGCTGCGCCGGGTGCTCATGAGCTCGCTTCAGGGCGCGGCCATCACCTCGGTGCAGATCGACGGCGTTCTGCACGAGTTTTCCTCGGTCCCCGGCGTGCGGGAGGATGTCACCGACATCGTCCTGAACCTCAAGGGTGTGGCACTCCGCATGGAAACAGACGGGCCCAAGCGCCTGTCGATCTCGGCGCGTGGTCCCAAGGTCGTGACCGCGGGCGACATCTCGGAAAGCGCGGGCATCGAGATCCTGAACAAGGATCACGTGATCTGCCATCTCGACGATGGCGCGGACCTCTACATCGAACTGACCGTCAACACCGGCAAGGGTTACGTGTCGGCCGATAAGAACCGTCCCGAGGATGCGCCCATCGGCCTGATGCCGATCGACGCGATCTATTCGCCGGTCAAGAAGGTCTCCTACGACGTGCAGCCCACCCGAGAGGGCCAGGTGCTCGACTACGACAAGCTGACGCTCAAGCTCGAGACGGACGGATCTCTCACGCCTGACGACGCCGTGGCCTATGCCGCGCGCATCCTTCAGGACCAGCTGTCGATCTTCGTCAACTTCGACGAACCCGAAGCGGCTGGCCGTGCCGACGACGAGGACGATCTGGAGTTCAACCCGCTCCTGCTGAAGAAGGTGGACGAGCTGGAACTGTCCGTGCGGTCGGCCAACTGCCTGAAGAACGACAACATCGTCTATATCGGCGATCTCATCCAGAAAACCGAGGCGGAGATGCTGCGCACGCCGAACTTCGGTCGCAAGTCGCTGAACGAGATCAAGGAAGTGCTGTCCGGCATGGGCCTGCACCTCGGTATGGATATCGTCGACTGGCCGCCGGACAACATCGAGGAACTGGCGAAGAAATACGAAGACAACTTCTGAAGGCTGGGGGCTTCGGCCCCCGGTCATCCGCCCCTCTCGCGCGCCCTTCGGGCAGGCTGACGGGACATCGCGCCGCCTCCGGCGACGCTTGGGCAATTCGGCCCCAACAAGGAGGGTTCCGCAACGCACGGGACCCGGACAAAGCATTGAAACGGAGTTAGAAACATGCGTCACGCTCGCGGATACCGCCGCCTGAACCGGACTGCCGAACATCGCAAGGCGATGTTCTCCAACATGGCCGGCTCGCTCATCGAACACGAACAGATCAAGACCACCCTGCCGAAGGCGAAAGAACTCCGGGCTGTCATCGAAAAGCTCGTCACGCTGGCCAAGCGGGGCGACCTGCACGCGCGCCGTCAGGCGGCCGCGCAGCTCAAGCAGGACGCCCACGTCGCCAAGCTCTTCGAGATTCTGGGGCCGCGTTATGCCGAGCGTCAGGGCGGTTATGTTCGCGTTCTGAAGGCAGGCTTTCGCTATGGCGACATGGCGCCCATGGCGATCATCGAGTTCGTCGACCGCGATCCCGACGCGAAAGGCGCAGGGGACCGCGCTCGCATGGACTCACAGGACGCTTTCGAAGCCGAAGAGTGATCCGTCGGGGCCGCCGTAGGCGTCGCCGAACAGCTTGAACGAAAATGCCCGGCGGCCTGCCGGGCATTTTTCGTTACGGCCCACCGTTCCGACGGGCAGGGGCGCACGCGCGCCTAGGTGCGGATCGCGCGGGCACGGATCGGGCGAAGATCGGCCTGCTCGCCGAACTCCTCGGCCAGCCGCCCTGAAACCCCCGAGGCATCGGGGTCGACAGGCGATTGCCCGAGAAACTCTAGAATGTCTGTCCGTTCCCGCGCCGGCATGCGCATGAGGCCGGCAAAAAGATCCCGGTCGATCCTTTTGGTCAACGCACTCACCATACATTTTTGAATGCAACGATTTCTTATATTGACCGGTGGAATGGCAACCTGCCTAAAAAGTACATATCCTTTCGAACATGTACTTTTGGGTAGGTTATGTCGAAGGCTCCGGTACTCGACCTGCTTCTGCACGAGCTCGCGCTTGCCGCGCCGGCGGGGTACGCCGTGGGCCTGCACATCCGCTACGTCTCTCCGCTGATCATGGTCAACACCTACCCGGACGCCTGGATGGAGGTATACACGGCCAAGCTTTACGGGCTGCGCGATCCCTCGCTGGCCTGGGGCCTGAGCCACACCGGCACGCGACGCTGGAGCGAGATCGGCCTGCCCGATCCCTTCGGCATCCTGCCCGAAGCGGCAAGCTACGGACTTGTCTACGGTATGATTGCCTCGATTGGCCCCATGTCGTCGCGCACGATCACCGGGGCGAGCCGGTCGGACCGGGAGTTCACCGACGACGAAATGGAACATATCCACAGAATCGTGCAGCGCATGCACGACCTGTCGGAGCCTCCGGAGCGTCTTTCCAAGGCGCAGGCCGAGGCGTTGAGATGCATCGCGGAAGGGGACCGCCATGCCGCTGCCGCAGCCAAGCTCGGTATCTCCGAAAGCGCGTTCAAGGCGCGCCTGATGACAGCCAGGCAGAAGCTGATGGCCCGAACCACCGCCGAGGCGGTGCAGCGGGCCAAGGAATTCGGGTTCATCTGAACCCGGACGACAATCGAGGTGGTGGGGGTCTCCTCCCGCGGTGTGACGCAGGACGATGCGACCACCGACAGGAGAGACTGACCCATGGAAACCACCACGCTGTCCTATGCCAACATGCATGAACACGGGGCGCTGTTCCCCAACATGCTGCGCGCCCGCCACCGGACCTTCATCGAGATGAAGAACTGGGAGCTGCCCGAGGAATCGGGCATGGAGTTCGACCAGTACGACACCGCGCAAAGCCGCTGGTGTTGCGTCCACGAGAACGGTCGCGTCATGGCCGGGGTCCGCCTGACGCCGACCACCGCCGAATGCGGCGTCTATTCCTACATGGTGCGCGATGCGCAGCGCGGGCTTCTGGACACGATCCCGGGCAACCTCTTGTGGGACAACGCGCCCGTGGCGCCGCATATCTGGGACGCCAACCGTCTGTTCGTCGTCTCGGATGTCGACCAGTCGATCCGCCGCCGGGTGCAGATGTCGATCATGGGCGAGATGATCCGCTCGGCCCGCGGCCTCGGCGCCACGATCCTGTTGGGGCTTCTGCCGACCTCGATCCCGCGGCTGGCAAGGTGGCTCGGCATCGACATGGCCGAGGCGGGCCCCGAGATGGAGTTCGACGGCGTCGCCCACCGCTGCTACTTCGTGTCGATGGCCAGCAAGATGCATTGATGCCGGATGGCGGCTGGCGCTAGTCTGTCCGCCTGATGGCTGATCTCTTCGACACCGCCCCGCCTGCGGCCCGACGCGAGAGCGCGGGTCCGCGCCCGCTGGCCGATCGTCTGCGCCCGACGACGCTGTCCGAGGTCATCGGGCAGGCCCATCTGCTCGGGCCGGAGGGCAGCCTGCGCGTGATGCTGGATGCGGGGTCGCTGCCGTCGCTGATCTTCTGGGGGCCACCGGGGGTGGGCAAGACCACCATCGCCCGGCTTCTCGCCTCCGAGACGGATCTGCACTTCGTCCAGATCAGCGCGATCTTCACCGGCGTGCCCGAGCTTCGGAAAGTGTTCGAGGCGGCCCGGCACCGACATGCGAATGGCCAGGGGACGCTGCTGTTCGTCGACGAGATCCACCGCTTCAACAAGGCGCAGCAGGACGGGTTCCTGCCGCATATGGAGGACGGGACGATCCTGCTGGTGGGCGCGACCACCGAAAACCCGTCCTTCGAGTTGAACGCGGCACTTCTGTCGCGGGCGCAGGTTCTGGTGCTCGAACGCCTTTCGGAGGATGAACTGGCGGCACTTCTGGACCGGGCCGAGGATGTCGTTGGGCGAAAGCTGCCGCTGACGCCCGAGGCACGGCACAGCCTGCTGTCCATGGCGGACGGGGATGGCCGCGCGCTTCTGAACCTCGTGGAACAGGTCGCGGCATGGCAGACGCCCGCCGATCTGGACGCCGGCGCGCTCGCCCATCGCCTGCAGCGGCGGGCGGCGCAATACGACAAGTCGGGCGAGGCGCATTACAACCTGATCTCGGCGCTGCACAAATCGGTGCGCGGGTCGGACCCGGATGCCGCGCTCTACTGGTTCGCCCGGATGCTGGAGGGCGGCGAGGATCCCCGGTTTCTCGCCCGGCGGATCACGCGCATGGCCGTCGAGGATATCGGCCTTGCCGATCCGGCGGCGCAGCGCCAATGTCTCGACGCCTGGGCCACCTATGAGCGGCTCGGCAGCCCCGAGGGCGAACTCGCGCTCGCGCAGGCCGTCCTCTACCTCGCGCTCGCGCCGAAATCGAACGCCACCTACGTGGCCTACAAGGATGCGCGGGCCAGCGCGAAATCGACCGGCTCCCTGCCGCCGCCCAAGCATATCCTGAACGCGCCCACGTCTTTGATGAAGGAACAGGGCTACGGTGCGGGCTACGCCTACGACCACGACGCCGAGGACGGGTTTTCGGGACAGTCCTATTTCCCCGAACGCATGAGCCGGGCGCAGTTCTACGACCCCGTCGAACGCGGCTTCGAGCGCGACCTGAAGAAGCGGCTGGAATGGTTCGAGGCACTGAGAAAGAAACGCGGCCAGGGGTGAGGGGGCCGTTTTCCTCCCGGAAAACGGGACGGAAAACGCGCGTTTTCCGCCCGACCGTGGGCCGGGCTGGCCATTGACTTCGCCGCGGCGGGCACTCATCACGCCTTCCATGATCGCCCCCGTTCTCCAGGTCGCCGTGGGCGGCGCCATCGGCGCCGTGATGCGATACCTCACCGGTATCGGAATGGTCCGGCTGTTCGGGCATACCGCCTTTCCCCTCGGCGCCCTGACGGTCAATGTCGCGGGCTCCTTCGCCATGGGCCTCTTCGTGGGTCTCGCCGCCCATCGCGGCCTGACGCACCTGTCGCCCTTCGTGGCGACCGGCATCCTCGGCGGCTTCACCACCTTCTCCGCCTTCTCGCTTGAGGCCGTCACGCTATACGAACGCGGCGCGGTGGGCCTTGCCGCGGCCTATGTGCTGGCCAACGTGGTGCTGTCCATCACGGCACTTTTCGCGGGTCTCGCCTTGGCCCGGAGCTTTGCGGCATGAGTGGCGTGCAGACCGTCACCGTCGCCGAGGGGGAGGGCGACCAGCGGCTCGACCGGTGGCTGAAGCGGCGCTTTCCGCAGCTGACGCAGGGCCGGATCGAAAAGGGCTGCCGCAAGGGCGAGATCCGCATCGACGGCGCCCGCGCCAAGCCCGCGACCCGCGTCGAGGCGGGCCAGTCCGTTCGCATCCCCCCGCTGCCGGACGAGACAGCCCCGCCGCCCACGCATCCGCGCGTGTCCGAGGCGGATGCGGACATGATGCGCGCCGCCGTGCTTTACCGCGACGATCACCTGATCGCGCTGAACAAGCCGCCCGGCCTGCCGACGCAGGGCGGCAGCGGCCAGTTGCGGCATGTCGACGGACTGGCCGAGGCGCTGCGCTTCGGCTTCGACGACAAGCCCCGCCTCGTGCACAGGCTCGACAAGGACACGTCCGGTGTTCTGCTGCTGGCACGCACCCGCGCCGGCGCAGCGGCGCTGACCGAGGCCTTCCGGTCCCGCGAGACGCGCAAGATCTACTGGGCCGCCGTCGCCGGCGTGCCGCAGCCGCGCATGGGCACCATCCGCTACGGGCTGGTGAAGGCCCCCGGCCATGGCAAGGGCGGCGAGGGCGAAAAGATGCACTGCGTCCACCCCGAAGACGTCGACACCACGCCAGGCGCCAAGCGCACGGTCACCGATTACGCCGTGCTCTCTGCGCTGGGACAGCGCGTCAGCTGGTGCGCACTGGTGCCGGTGACGGGACGGACCCACCAGCTCCGCGCGCACATGGCGGCGCTGGGCCATCCCGTCGTCGGCGATGGCAAATACGGCGGGTCGGGGCAGGAAAATCTTGGCGACGGCTGGGGCGCGCAGCTGGGCGGCGAGATCAGCCGAAAGCTTCATCTGCATGCCCGGTCGCTTACCCTGACCCATCCGATGACGGGCGCGCGTCTGCACCTGACCGCGCCCCTGCCCGAGCATATGGCCCGCACATGGGCGGCGCTGGAATGGCGCGAAGCCGACGTGCCGGAGGATCCGTTCGAGGATCTCGAATGAGCGGTCTTCGCCTCGTGGTCTTCGATGTCGATGGCACGCTGGTGGACAGCCAGGCGCATATCCTGGCGGCCATGGCCCGCGCCTTTGCCGCCACGGGCCGTCCGTCACCGCCGCGCGAGGCGGTTCTCGACATCGTCGGCCTGTCGCTGCCGGTCGCCATGGCGCGGCTGAGCCCTGCGGCGCTTTCGGAGGTGCCGGTGCTCGTCGATGCCTACAGGGAGGCCTTCGCCGACCTTCGCCTGTCCGGGGGCGACGCCGCGCTGTCGCCGCTCTATCCCGGGGCGCGGGATTGCCTGAGCGCGCTGGCGTCCGAGCCCTGGACGCTTCTGGGTGTCGCCACCGGCAAATCCCGGCGCGGACTGACACATCTGTTCGAACTGCACGACCTCGGATCGACCTTCCAGACGGTGCAGGTCGCCGACGATCATCCGTCCAAGCCGCACCCCGCCATGCTCGAGGCCTGCCTGTCGGAGACCGGCGCCGATGCCGCGCGCAGCGTCATGATCGGCGACACGACTTATGACATCGAAATGGGCCGGGCGGCGGGTTTCAGGACCATCGGCGTTTCCTGGGGGTATCACCCGGCCGAGGCCTTGCACGCGGCCGGCGCCCATGCGGTCATCGACGATTTTGCCGCCTTGCTCACGGTTCTCGCGGAGGGTCTGGAGACGTCATGACCGGGTGGAGGGCGAAACGGTTCTGGACCGAGGCCACCGTGATGCGGGACGCATCGGGCTGGCATGTCCTGCTCGACGACCGGCCCGTCCGCACCCCGGCCAAGGCGCCGATGCACCTGCCGACCGAGGCCATGGCGCAGGCCATCGCGCGGGAATGGGCGGCGCAGGGGGAAGAACTCGACCCCCTGTCCATGCCCGTCACGCGCTCGGCCAACTCGGCCATCGACCGGGTGGCCACCCAGCATCGCGAGGTGGCCGAGATGCTGGCGGCCTATGCCGAGACCGATCTGCTGTGTCACCGCGCCGACGGCCCCGAACGGTTGCGGCAGCGGCAGGACGCGGGGTGGGACCCTCTGCTCGACTGGGCGGAGGAACGCTTCGGCGCGCGGCTTGTGCCGGTCACGGGCATCCTGCCGACCAAGCAGCCGCGCACCGCACTCGACCGCCTGTCGGAGGCGGTGCATGGCTGCGATCCCTTCCGTCTGACCGCGCTGCATGATCTGGTCGGCCTATCGGGCTCCCTCGTCCTCGGTCTGGCGGTGGCCCACGGGCGGCTGGCCCCGTCGGACGGCTGGTCGCTCAGCCGGATCGATGAAGACTGGCAGATCGAGCAATGGGGCGAGGACGAGCAAGCCACCGAGGTGGCCGCGCGCAAGTACGGGGAATTCGCGCACGCGATGCGATTCTGGACATTGTCCTCTGCCGACTGACCCGAGAGCAGCCAATTTCGTTGCGAATGCGCACAAAATACGGGCAGCTGCGCACGTTTAGTGCAAAATCGCCCTTAACGCAGGGTCAATCCTATGGCCTGCGCTCTTGACCTCGCCCCCTGTCACTGCACAAATTTCCGGCAGTGGGGGTGAAACTCCCTCACCTACTTAAGCCGGGATCCGGCGGCCAAGCGAAAAGAAGCCGTCAGGGTGGCACAACAGGAAGAGGAAAACATGAAGAAATCCGTATTTTTCGGCGCGCTGGCTATTGCCGGCTTGACTGCCGGGGTGGCGACGGCGCAGTCGACACTCGAGCAGGTGCAGGAGCGTGGCACGCTCCAGTGCGGCTCGAACGAAGGCCTGGCCGGCTTCGCCGCGCCGGATGCGAACGGCAACTGGGAGGGCTTCGACGTCGCGCTGTGCCGCGCCATCGCGACCGCCGTTCTGGGCGATCCGCAGGCCGTTGAATTCGTGCCATTGACCAGCCAGACCCGCTTCACCGCGCTGGCCGCAGGCGAAGTGGACGTGCTGGTGCGGAACTCCACCTGGACATTCTCGCGCGACACCGACCTGGGCCTCGATTTCAAAGGCGTCAACTACTACGACGGTCAGGCCTTCATGGTGCGCAGCGATCTGGGCGTGTCCTCGGCTTTGGAACTGGACGGCGCGACCGTCTGCATCCAGACCGGCACCACGACCGAGCTCAACCTGGCCGACTTCTTCCGCGTCAACAACATGAGCTATGAGCCCGTTCCGGTCGCCACCAACGCCGAAGGTCAGCAGCAGTATCTGGCCGGCGCCTGCGATGTCTACACGACCGACATGTCGGCGCTTGCCGCGACCCGCGCCACCTTCGAGAATGTCGACGAGCATGTGATCCTGCCCGAAATCGTCTCCAAGGAGCCGCTCGGCCCGGTTGTGCGTCACGGCGACAACGAGTGGGGCGACATCGTCGGCTGGACCCTCATGGGCCTCGTCGCCGCCGAGGAATTCGGCGTGACCTCGGCCAATGTGCGCGAACTGGCCGAGGCCCCGACCGACAACCCGCAGCTGAACCGGATGCTCGGCACCTCGGGCGATTTCGGCCCGATGATCGGCCTGTCCAATGACTGGCTGGTGAACGTGATCGCGGCCGTCGGCAACTACGGCGAGATCTTCGAGGAAAACATCGGAGAGAACACGCCTGTGGGTCTGGCTCGCGGCCTGAACGCCCTGTGGACCGAAGGCGGTCTGCAGTACGCGATGCCCTTCAACTGATCGGCTGATTTTCGGAGGGCCGGGCCCATGCCCGGCCCTCCGGGTCCGACTCTGACGTCTTTCCAAAGGTCTTGGCATTCGTCCCATCGGCTATCGCCCGACGGGAAGTCGCTCCGTTTACCCAGGGGTCCGCATGGCTGATATCACAGATGCTCCGCGCGATGGTTTCCGGCTGAGCCAGCTGCTGTACGACGCTCGCTACCGGTCGATGACGATCCAGGTGATTGCGGCGATACTGCTGATGCTCATGCTGGTCGAGTTGGTCGACAACGCGGTCACCAACCTTGCGGCGCTCGGCAAGGACATCAGGTTCTCCTTCCTGTGGTCCACCTCCGGCTACGACATCAACCAGCGGCTGATCCCCTATACCTCGCAGGACACCCACGCCCGCGCGGCGCTGGTGGGCATACTCAACACGCTTCTCGTCGCATTCCTCGGCTGTATCCTCGCCACCGTGATCGGCGTTCTCGCCGGGGTGATGCGCTTGTCCAAGAACTGGCTCGTGGCGCGCATCATGACCTTCTATGTCGAGGCGATGCGCAACACGCCGCTGTTGATCTGGATCCTGATCGTTTTCGCGGTGATGACCGAGGCCACCCCCCAGCCGCGCGAATTCCGCGAAGGCGGCGGGGCCTCGATGATCCTGTGGGACAGCGTCGCCATCTCGAACCGCGGCGTCTTCATCCCCAAACCCGTTTGGGCCGAAGGCTCGGGGCTGGTCGTGGCGGTGTTCCTGTTGTCGATCGCGGGCATTTTCGTGCTGCGCCGCTTTGCCCGCAAACAGCAGGAACAGACCGGCAAGCAGCTGCCCGTTTTCTGGATTTCCCTCGGCCTGTTCTTCGTGCCGGCGCTCCTGACCTTCTTCGTGATGGGCCGCCCCATCAGCCTCGAGATGCCCGAGCTGGGCGGCTTCAACTTCACCGGCGGGGTGCAGATCCGGAATTCCTTCATCGCTCTGTGGCTCGCGCTGGCGCTCTACACTTCGGCCTTCATCGCAGAGATCGTGCGCTCGGGCATCCTGGCGGTGTCGAAGGGTCAGACCGAAGCGGCCTTCGCGCTCGGCATCCAGCCCAACCGGACGATGCAACTCATCATCCTGCCCCAGGCGCTGCGGGTGATCGTCCCGCCCCTGATCTCGCAATACCTGAACCTGACCAAAAACTCCTCGCTGGCCATTGCCGTGGGCTACATGGATGTCCGCTCGACCCTTGGCGGGATCACCATCAACCAGACCGGGCGCGAACTGGAGGGGATGCTGTTGCTGGGCATCTTCTACCTGATAACCAGCCTGATCATCTCGGCTTTCATGAACCTCTACAACTCCAGCGTCAAACTGAAGGAGCGCTGAGATGAGCGACACTCACGCCCAAAGCGCCGCCTTCGTCCGTCGCGAAATGGTCCCCCCGGCAGCGCCGCCGCCGGGCGAGGTCGGACCGCTCAGATGGGTGCGCGAGAACCTTATGTCGTCGTGGTTCAACGCGATCCTCACGGTGGTCTCGCTCTACCTGATCTTCATGATCCTGTCGGATATCCTGCCCTGGACGCTCAACGGCATCTGGAACGCCGGCAGCCTCAGCGAGTGCCGCGAGATCCGCAACGCGCGTGAGCTGGAAAGCGCCGCCTGCTGGGCGGTGATCAACGAGCGGTGGCTGCAATTGCTCTTCGGCTTCTACCCCACCGACGACCGCCTCCTGGCGAGCTGGTTCTATGCGGAGGAACTGGCCGCCGCGGGCGGGATGGAGGCGGTGTTCGGGCTGGCCGCCGACTCCACCGCGCGGATCGAGTTCGTGGGCGAGATGAAACGGTCCTTGGGCAACCTGACCCTGTTCTTCTTTGGCTACTGGCGTCCGCTACTGGCGCTGGTCCTGCTGGTGGTGGCCGTGGCGCCCGTCCTCTACGGCAGCCTGCCGCGCAAGATGTTGCTGTTTTCGCTGGCCTATCCCTTCATCGCGGTGTTCCTGCTCTGGGGCGGCTCGGTCTGGGGGCCGGTGACGGTTGCAGCGGGTCTCGTGGCCGCCATCCTGGTCGGACGCGTCGTGGGCGGCCTGTGGGGGATGCTCATCGGGCTGCTGTCGGCGATCGCGGCGTTTCTCTTCATCTTCTTCAACCCGCTCGGCATCATCGGCGTACAGGGACTGTTCCCGATCCTGCCCCATGTGGTGGGTATGCTGGATCAGATCATGCCCATCGGCCTGCCCGCAATCGACTCGGACGATTTCGGCGGGTTCATGCTGGCCATCATCATCGGCACCTCGGGGATCGTTCTGTCCCTGCCGCTCGGGATCGTTCTGGCCCTTGGGCGGCAATCCGACATGCCGCTGATCCGCTGGATCTGCGTCTCCTTCATCGAAGTGATCCGGGGTGTGCCGCTGATCGTGTGGCTTTTCACCGCCTCGCTGCTGCTGAACTACTTCCTGCCGCCGGGCACGGATTTCGACCTGCTCCTGCGGGTGATCATCATGGTGACGCTGTTCGCCTCGGCCTACCTGGCCGAAGTGATCCGTGGCGGGTTGGCGGCCCTGCCCAAGGGGCAGTACGAGGCCGCCGACAGCCTGGGCCTCGATTACTGGAAATCCATGCAGCTGGTGATCCTGCCCCAGGCGCTGAAGATCTCGATCCCGGGCATCGTCAACACCTTCATCGGGCTGTTCAAGGACACCACGCTGGTGGTCTTCATCGGCCTGCGCGACCCGCTTGGCCTGACCAATGCGATCCGCGCCACCGGAGAGTGGAACGGGATTTACTGGGAGCTGTATATCTTCGTGGCGCTCCTGTTCTTCACCTTCTGCTTCTTCATGTCCCGCTATTCCATGTATCTCGAGCGCAAGCTCGCGACCGATCACCGCTGAGGAGACCCGACCATGAGCGACGCACAGCTGGCCCTGACGGATCGCGAGATCGACCGCTCGCAGATGAAGGTCTCCGACGAGGTGGCCATCGAAATCAGCGGCATGAACAAGTGGTTCGGCACGTTTCATGTGCTGCGCGACATCAACCTGACGGTGAACCGGGGCGAGCGGATCGTGATCTGCGGTCCCTCGGGGTCAGGCAAGTCGACGCTGATCCGGTGCATCAACGCGCTGGAAGAGCACCAGAAGGGCAGGATCGTCGTCGATGGCACGCTGTTGTCGAACGACCTGAAGAACATCGACAGGATCCGTTCCGAGGTCGGAATGTGCTTTCAGCACTTCAACCTCTTCCCGCACCTGACGATCCTCGAGAACTGCACGCTGGCGCCGATCTGGGTGCGCAAGACGCCCAAGAAGGAAGCCGAGGAAACGGCGATGTATTTCCTCGACAAGGTGAAGATCCCGGAACAGGCCCACAAGTATCCCGGCCAGCTTTCGGGCGGTCAGCAGCAGCGCGTGGCCATCGCGCGGTCCTTGTGCATGCGTCCGCGCATCATGCTGTTCGACGAGCCGACCTCGGCGCTCGATCCCGAGATGATCAAGGAGGTGCTGGACACGATGATCCAGCTTGCCGAGGAGGGGATGACGATGCTTTGCGTGACCCACGAGATGGGCTTTGCAAGGCAGGTTGCGAACCGGGTCATCTTCATGGACCAGGGGCAGATCGTCGAACAGAACGAGCCCGAGGAATTCTTCATGAATCCCAAGTCGGACCGGACCAAGCTGTTCCTCAGCCAGATCCTCGGTCACTGAACCGGTCGCACGGGCAGGGCGGGCCGCAAGGGGCATCGAACCCCTTGCGG
>LJSY01000003.1:29911-157164 GCA_001314805.1 Rhodobacteraceae bacterium HLUCCO18
GGCCTTTCAGGCCGTGCGTATTTTCGGAAAGATGAAGGCGGATCAGGCCGTGTCTGGCAGGTCGCGCGGGACCACGAAGCCCGCGACCCGCCCGCGGCCCGGGGAGATGTCCGTCATGTGGTCGATATCGAAGCTGAGGATCAGCGCGGCGCCGGTCGGGTAGAGCCCGAATTTCGGGTGTTCCGGCGGTTCGGCGCAGAGCGACCAGGCGAGCGAGCCGATCCCCGGGTTATGGCCCACGACGGCCAGCCGCGCGGCATCGGAATCGCGGATCGCGTTGAGCATGTCTCCGGGCGCCGCATGGTAGAGGCCGTGGCTGAAGACCGGCTCCGGCGTGTCGGGCAGGGCCGTGGCGATGCCCTCCCAGGTCTGGCGCGTCCTGAGCGCGGTGGAGCAGAGGACGGCATCGGGCACCATCCCCTGACCGGCCAGCCATGCCCCGATGCGCGGCGCGTTGCGCTGTCCGCGCGCGTTCAGCGGACGGTCGTGATCGTCGAGCGCGGGATCGTCCCAGTCGGATTTCGCGTGGCGGATCAGGATCAGGGTGCGGGTCATGAAATCGCTCGCGGAAGGGGCCGATGGGTCACGGATGAAACCGGCGCATGTGGAAGCCCGATTGTTCGGGCAATCGTCCATAACTCCGGCTGACGGGGCAAGCCCTTCGGACGGCGCAGCCGCGATCCATGCAGTCCGCGCCGGGGGCTGTGTCGAGATAGGCGTGGCAGGCCGTGGTGTCGTAGCCCGACTGCGACAGGGCGCCGACGGGGCAGGCGGAAACGCAAGGGGCCGCGCAGGTCGCGCAGGGTGGCGCGTCGGGTGGCGCGGGCAGGTCGATCCGCGCCTTCAGCGCCAGCGCGCCGCGGTAGGACACCATCAGGCCCGCCCGGTCGTGGACGAGAAAGCCAACGGGGCTTTGCCAGGCACGGCCCGACCGTCTGGCCCAGGCGATGAAGGGCTGCCATGGCGGCCCCACGAAGGGGAAAAGCGCCTTGGCGCCTAGGTCGCAGGCCAGCCGGCCGATGACCCGGCGCGACCAGCGGTCGAGCGGGTCGGGGTTTCCGTCGCGGAATTCCGGGGCGGCGGTGACATGGGACCAGAAGCCTGGCTCGGCCGGGCCGAGGAGCAGCAGCGTCCTTGTGCCTTTCGGGGCGCCGTCGCTTTCGGTGGTGTGAAAGCCGCCGAAGATCTCCAGCCGTTCCGACGCGGCGCGGGACGCGATGCCGGCATGACTGGCGTCTGTCGCCGTCTCAGGCACGGATCATCGAGCCCGCGCCGTGATCGGTGAACAGCTCCAGCAGCACGGCGTTGGGCACGCGCCCGTCGACGATCGTGCAGGCCCGCACGCCGTTCCGCACGGCATCGAGCGCGGTTTCGGTCTTGGGGATCATGCCGCCCGCGATCACGCCACTGGCCGTCATCGCCTCGACCTCGGCGGCGCTGAGCGCGGTGACGACCTGTCCGCTGGCATCCTTCACGCCTGCGACATCGGTCAGAAGCAGGAGGCGGTCGGCCGTCAGCGCCGCGGCGATGGCGCCGGCCGCCGTGTCGCCGTTGATGTTGTAGGTCTCGCCGTTCCGGCCCGCGCCGAGGGGGGCGACGACCGGGATCATCTTCGCGGCGAAGAGGTTTCTCAGGACGTCGGGGTTGACCTCCGTGGGGTCGCCCACGAAGCCCAGTTCGGGATCGGCCGGGTCGCAGGTGATGAGCCCGGCATCCTTGCCCGAGAGACCGACGGCCTTGCCGCCCTGCCCGTTGATCGCCTGAACGATGCGCTTGTTGACGCGGCCCGACAGGACCATCTCGACCACCTCGACCGTGGCGGCGTCGGTCACGCGCTTGCCGTTCACGAAGGTCGACGTGATCCCCAGCTTGGCCAGCATCTCGTTGATCATCGGGCCGCCGCCATGGACCACGACGGGGTTTACGCCAACCTGCCTGAGCAGGACGATGTCGCGGGCGAAGCTTGCCATCGCGTCGTCGTCGCCCATGGCGTTGCCGCCGAACTTCACCACGACGATGGCGTCGTTGAACCGTTGCAGGTAGGGGAGCGCCTCGCTGAGCGTGCGGGCGGTGGCGATATAGTCGCGTGTCATGGTCTGTTTCTTCATCGGCGCGTCCGGGCTGGTGCGCCCCCAATAGGCGAGCGGCTCGCAGGTGTGAAGCGTCCGAATGCGTATTTGGGGAAAGATGAAGGGGTCGGGTCAGGCGAGACCGGCCACGATGGCGCGCAGCGTCGGGATGCCGTCGCCGGTTTCCGAGGAGGTGAGCACGATTTCCGGGAAGGCGGCGGGATGTGCGGCGAGGCGCTGACGGACCTGGGCCAGGATGCGCTCGCGGTCTGCCGTCTTGACCTTGTCGGCCTTGGTCAGAACCACCTGGAAGGTCACGGCGGCGGTGTCGAGAAGGCTCATGATCTCATCGTCAACGGGCTTGATGCCGTGGCGCGTGTCGATCAGGACGAAGGCCCTGCGCAAGGTGGCGCGTCCGGCGAGATAGGCCTTCAGGAGCGCCTGCCATTTCCTGACCACGTCGACCGGCGCCTCGGCATAGCCATAACCGGGCAGGTCGACGAGGTAGTGGCTCTCGCCGAGGGTGAAGAAGTTGATCTCCTGCGTGCGGCCCGGCGTGTTGGAGGCGCGGGCCAGCGCCTTGCGGCCGGTAAGCGCGTTGATCAGTGTCGACTTGCCGACATTGGAGCGCCCGGCGAAGCAGACCTCGGCGCGGTCGGCGGGCGGCATGCCGTCCATTGCCACGACACCCTTGAGGAAGTCCGCCCCGCGGGCGAAAAGGAGGCGGCCCTGTTCCGCCGTCTGGTCGTCGGGCGTTTCCGCGAGAGGGAAGGGAAGCGCGGTCATGTCAGTGCCGCCGCGTCGCCTGTCGCGACCCGGCCGCCCTTTCGCACCATGGCGTAGACGCCGAATTCCGTGTGGCCCCAGCCATCCTCGAGCGCGGCAAGCGTGGCCGCATCGCGCCTACCGGTCTCGGGGTTGGCCTCGGTCGCGCGGCAGCGGCCGATGGGCTCCACGATGTCGAACTCCGCATCTCCGATCCTCAGCCGCTTGCCCACGAGGTCGAATTCCTCCCACGGGGCGAGGCCGTCGAGCCAGAGGTTGCCGCGGAACCGGCGGGGGTCGAGCGGCTGGCCGATCTTCTGCGACAGCGCCCTGAGCGAGGCCTCGTTCAGGATCGAGACAGAGGCGAAGGGCGCGTCGCTCATCCCCATGTCGGGCGCCCTGACAAGCGCGGCGGCGGGGCGGCGGTCTTCGGGATAGATTGGCCTGAGCCACGCGAGCAGCGCCCCGGCGGCGCCCTCGGTGCCGGGCTCGATCGCGATATCGGGGCGGTCGGGATGCGCGAGGTGGATTGTGTCGCCCTCCACGCGCGCCGTGATGGCCATGAGAGACGGGCCCTTGGCGCCGCGGATGAAGTTCCGGCAGGGGCGCCAGCCCTCGCCGGCCTCGCCGCCTTCCTCCAGCACGGCCCAGGCGCGGTCCATGGGCAGGGGGCGGTCGACCTTGAGACCCACGTGATCCAGCCGCTCTGCCCCGATACCCTTGATCGGGTGGCGCCAGATCTGCGTCAGCCGCCAGCTCACTTCGCGTCGGGCTTCTTGCGCTGGAAGGTCGAACGGATGTTCCCGAACAGGTCGGGCGTGTATCCGTGGCGCTTCATGATGATGTATTGCTGCGCGAAGGTGATCATGTTGTTGGCGATCCAGTAGACCAGCAGGCCGGAGGCGAAGCCGCCCAGCATGAACATGAACACCCAGGGCAGCCACGCGAAGATCGCGGCCTGCGTCGGGTCGGTGGGCTGCGGGTTCAGCTTCTGCTGCAGCCACATGGAGATGCCGAGCAGGATCGGCAGGATGCCGATGAAGATCAGCGACAGGATGCTCTGCGGGTCTGGTGCCGCGTAGGGCAGGAGCCCGAAGAGGTTGATGATCGAGGAAGGGTCGGGAGTGGACAGGTCCTGCAACCAGCCGAAGAACGGCGCGTGGCGCAGTTCCAGCGTGACGAAGATCACCTTGTAGAGCGAGAAGAAGATCGGGATCTGCAGGAGGATCGGCAGGCAGCCCGAGGCGGGGTTCACCTTTTCCTTCTTGTAGAGCTCCATCATGAGCTGCTGCATCTTCTGGCGGTCGTCGCCGGCGCGCTCCTTGATCTTCTCCATCTCGGGCTGCAGCTCGCGCATGCGCGCCATGGAGGCGTAGGACTTGTAGGCCAGAGGGAACAGCGCCGCCTTGACGATGAGCGTCAGCGCGATGATCGCCAGACCCATGTTGCCGATCGCCACGTTCAGGCTGTGCAGGAGCCAGAACATCGGCTTTGTCAGGAAATAGAACCAGCCCCAGTCGATGGAATCGACGAACCGGTCGATGCCGGCTTCGTCCTGGTAGTCGCGGATCGTCTCCCATTCCTTGGCGCCGGCGAAGAGCCGGGTCGTCACCTCGCTTGTGCCGCCGGGGGCCACGGACATGACGGGCAGGCGCGCCTCGGTCTGGTAGATGTCGGCCGAGGCCACGTAGCGCGCGACCGAGGTGAAGGGCTGCCCGTCGCCGGGGATCAGCGTGGTCATCCAGTACTTGTCGGTGAAGCCGATCCAGCCGTTCTGCTCGACCGAGGCGACCTCGGCCTGGGCGCGTTCCCGTTCCACGAAATCGAGGTCGGTGACGTTGTCGTAGCTGATCTCGTCGAGCTGTCCGTCGACCTTGCGGACCACGCCTTCATGCAGGATGAAGAAATTCTGCAGATCGTCGGGAAGACCGTGGCGCGCCACGATGCCGTAGGGCGCCAGCCGCACGTCGGCGCCGGAAGTGTTCTCGACGTTCTGGGTGACGCTGAACATGAAGTTCTCGTCGACCGATATGGTGCGGCGGAAGACAAGGCCGTTGCCGTTGTCCCAGACGAGGGTGACGGGGCTGCCGACCCCGAGGGTTTCGCCGCTTTCCAGCTGCCACGGCGTGTCGGCGCCGGGCACGTCGTCGAAGCTCAGATCGCCTGCTGGCGCCCAGCCGTAGAGCGCATAATACGGCTCCGTGCCGCCGGTGGGGGCGAGGAGGCGCACGATCGGGGAGTCGTCCTCGAGCGTTTCGTTGTATTCACGAAGCGACAGGTCATCGATGCGCCCGCCCCGAAGCGAGATTGACCCGATGAGTTCCGGTGTCTCGATGTCGATCCGCTCGGCCTCGTCCAGCGCCACCTCGGTCATTTCCATTTCGGTCAGCGCCGTGGTGGCGGCGTCCGTTCCGGCGGCGGGCGGCGTCAGGGCGATATCCTCGCCGTTGCCCGTATCGGCGGACTCGGTGGCTTGGGGGGGGACGGCGTTGGGATCCTCGGGAACCTCGGGCGGGGGGAACAACACGAACCAGATGAGAATGACCACCATGCTGAGCGCGGTGGCCAGGATCAGATTGCGATTCTGGTCGTCCATGATGGCCCCGTGTCCTCGTGTCCGAAGTCAGGAGGGTTCAACAGAAGGGGGGGGTAAAGGTCAAGGGGCGTTTTGGCGTCGTCGGGACCTTGCCGGCAGGGTCGGGCACAGCCAGCCGGCATCCCTCGCGATGGCGGTGCGGGGGGTCATTCCGCCGGCCGGAGATGCCGTCCGGCCCCGCTGCGAGGCATCCCGGCGCCCTGTGTCTCGAGCCAGGCGAACGTATCGGACAGCGCCATGGGCCGGGCGAGCCCGAAGCCCTGCACGTAGGTGCATCCCAGTTCGACCAGCGTCGCCTGTTCCTCGGGTGTCTCGACGCCCTCGGCGAGTGCGTCGAGACCCATCTTCCGGCCCAGCGAGACGATCCCGCCGACCATCGCCTGCTGTTCCGCGTCGCGGTCGATGCCGATCACGAAGGACCGGTCGATCTTGATGCGACTTACGCCGAAGCGCCGGATCGACAGGAGCGAGGCCTGCCCGACGCCGAAATCGTCGAGATCGAGACCGATGCCCTGGCTGCGGAGCGCGGCGAGCGTCGCCATCACCGCGTCGTCGCGCGCGTCGGCGGCCACCGATTCCAGCACCTCGACGATCAGCCGCTCGGGCGCGATATCGGCCGCGTCCAGGTCCCAGGCGACCTGTTCGGCATAGCCGGGGCTGCGCAGCTCCGACCCGCAGGCGTTCACCGACAGGGTCAGGTCCATGTGCCCCCGACGATCCCAGGCCTTCAGCGCATCGAGCGCCTGTTGCCTTATCCGCGTTCCGAGGTCTTCCATGCGGCCCGCGTTTTCCACGGCCGGCAGAAACTGCCCCGGGGTCATGACGCCCAGCGTCGGGTGCTGCCAGCGCGCCAGCGCCTCGAACCCCGCGACCCGGCCGGTGCGCATGTCGAGCTGCGGCTGGAACCAGGGCAGGATGGCGCCCGAGGCCAGCGCCCCCGCAACTTCGTTGGACAACTGGGACTGCGTGCGTTGCCGCCCCGGCGATCCCGGCACGAAGGACCGGACGGAGTCGGGACCCGCCCCGCGGGCCTCCTCCAGCGCCTGAAAGGCGCCGGCAAGCACGGCATCGGCGTCCGGAGCGTCCTTGCCGGAGGGCCCCGGGTTCCGCAACGCGGCGTGCCCGACGCAGGCGGTGAGCCGCACGGAGGTCGCGCCCACGGCGACCGGCGTGGCGAGACCGGCACGCAGCCGGTCCGCGATCGCATCGCGGATCCTCAGCCGTGCCGCCGCGATCGGATGCAGGACGACACCGAAGGTCGCCGGGCCCAGCGACGCCACCAGATCGTCCCCGCGAAGCGCGGCGCACAGCCGAGCATGACATTCGTCGAGCAGATCGCGCGCGGCCTCCGCGCCGAGGCGGCGTTCGAGCCTGTCCCAATCGTCGATCCGCAGCACGAAGCAGGCGCTTTCCAGTCCCGGCATGGCCGATATCCGGCCCAGCATGGCCAGCACCGTGGCGCGATCGGCGGATCGCGTCGGGCCTTGTGTCACCGGGGCGGGGGCGAATACTCCGGGCCGCACGGGTCGGCCCAGGTTCTGGACGACCAGCAGAGCGGGCAGCACCATGGCTGCCGCCACCACGAGCGTCGGGCCGCCTGCGGCGTAGGCGCAAAGGACAAGGATCGGGAAGAGCGCCAGGACCTCCACTCGGCTGAGCACCGAACGCGAGCCGCGTTGCCAGCGTTCCAACGCGTCTTTCACCGCCCTGCTCATGCCCGGACCTCGCCCCTGACGTATCCACCGGGGCCGTACTAGGGGCAAATGCCTGACGCGGGCTTAATCGCCTGCGGGCAAATCCGGCGAATTGTGCTCTTGTCGGCTCAGACCTGCGAAATCGAACAGCGCCGGGTCGAGCAGGTGCGAGGGGCGCGCGTTCATCAGCGCCGAAAACAGCTTCTGCCGCCGGCCGGGGGCCTTGTCCTCCCACTCGTCGAGCATGCGTTTGATGACCTGCCGTTGTAGCCCGTCCTGACTGCCGCAGAGGTCGCAGGGAATGATGGGATAGTCCATCGCGCGGGAGAAGCGCTCGCAATCGGCCTCCGCCACATGGGCCAGCGGGCGCAGCACGAAGAGATCGCCCTCGTCGTTGAGAAGCTTCGGCGGCATCGTCGCCAGCTTCCCGCCATGGAAGAGGTTGAGGAAGAAGGTCTCGAGAATGTCGTCGCGGTGATGGCCGAGAACCACGGCGGAACACCCTTCCTCCCGCGCGATTCGGTAGAGGTTCCCGCGCCTGAGCCGCGAGCAGAGCGCGCAGTAGGTGCGCCCCTGCGGGACCTTGTCGACGACGATGGAATAGGTGTCGGCGTATTCGATCCGGTGCGGCACGCCCATCTTGGTCAGGAACTCGGGCAGGACGGTGGCCGGAAAGCCCGGCTGGCCCTGGTCGAGATTGCAGGCGAGAATGTCCACCGGCAGCAGCCCGCGCCACTGAAGCTCGGTCAGCGCGGCAAGCAGCGTGTAGCTGTCCTTGCCGCCCGACAGGCACACCAGCCATTTCTCGCGCGGCGCGTCGGGCGCGCGGCGTTCGACCATGCCGTAACGGTCGATGGTCTCCCGCGTGTCGCGGATGATCCGCTTGCGGAGCTTGCGGAACTCCGTCGTTTTCGGCGCACCGTGAAAGAGGGCGTGGATGTCGTCGCCCGCTTCCGTCCCGGTGTCGTCTTCGCGATCCAGCATGCCGGCCATCCCCTTGCGTGGTTCCTGTCGCATAGGCCCGCTGCCGCGATGCCGTCAAGGCGCCCTTGCCGCGGGGCGCGGGCGCAATAGCTCCAAGGGATGGTCATGGTGCGCCTCGTCCTCCTCACTGCCGTTCTGACGCTTGCCGCCTGCGCGGGCCGGCCGTCGCTCGACGCGCCGCCGCTGTCCGACCGGCAGCTGAACCTCGAGGAGTTCTTCGCGGGCGACCTGGTGGCCTACGGGCAGTTCCAGGATGTTCTCGGCAATGTCAGCCGGCGTTTCACGGTCGATATCGAAGGCACATGGGACGGCGAGACGCTCCGCCTTGTGGAGGATTTCGTCTACGAGGATGGCTCGACTGAGCAACGCATCTGGACGCTGCGCAAGACCGGGCCCGACACGTGGGAAGGCACGGCGCCGGGCGTCATCGGCACCGCCACCGGGCGCGAGGCCGGCGACATGTTCAACTGGCAATACACGATCGACCTGCCGGTCCCGGGCGACGAGATACTGCGCGTCAGTTTCGATGACTGGATGTGGCTCCTGTCCGAGGACAGGCTGCTGAACCGAGCCTATATGCGCCGCTTCGGCGTGCCGATCGGCGAGGTCATCCTCTTCTTCGAACGTCGCTGATCGGGCCGATCAATCCGGAACGTTGTCGATGCCGCTGCCGCCCCACGGGTGGCAGAGCGCGATCCGGCGCAGCGCCAGCCACGACCCCTTGACGCCACCATGCTTTTCCAGCGCCTCCATCGCGTAGGCCGAACAGGTCGGCTGATACCGGCAGGAATGGCCAAGCCACGGGGACAGCACCGCGCGGTAGAAGCGCACGGGGAGCGAGACGACATAGGCCAGCGGGGTCATGCGTGAACCTTCCTCAGGGCGCGGACGAGATCCTGTTGCATCGCCGCGAAATCGCGCGATGCGGTCTCGTCCTTCCGACCGATCAGAACGTAATCCCAGCCGGGCCGTCCTTCCAGAGGCAGCACGAGGCGCGCGATTTCCCGCAGGCGTCGCTTGGCCCGGTTGCGCGCCACCGCGTTGCCGACTTTCTTGGAACAGGTGAAGCCCACGCGGATGCCTTGGGCGGCCTCGTCGCTGGCACGTTCCCGCGCCTGCAGCAGGAAGGCGGGCGCATGGACGCGCCGCGCGCGCGCGGCCTTCAGGAAATCGGCGCGGTTTCGCAGGATGGAAACAGAAAAAGCCCCCGGCGACGTTTCGGTCGGCGGAGGCGTGTCGGGCGCCATGGCACCGGAGCGCTCGGAAAGGATCAGGCGCTCAGCGACTTGCGGCCGCGGGCGCGGCGGGCGTTGAGGATCTTGCGCCCGGCTTTGGTCGCCATGCGCGCACGGAAACCGTGACGGCGCTTGCGCACGAGGTTCGAGGGCTGGAATGTCCGCTTCGACATTGGTTCGCTCCGTAGCTCACGGGGGCGGCGCGCGTGCTGCGCGGGTGCCGATCCCGGGGAATCTTCGATGAAGCCCGCGATCTACGGGCTTGGGCAGGGCATGTCAACAAAGCTGTCGGGCTCAATCGGGGGAATCGACCCGGTCGATGTCGTGCGGGGCGAAAACCGTGGGCAGGCTTGCCGCGACCTCCGGGCAGCACCAGCCGCCCCTTGGCCCGCCACCGCTCGAGACGCATGTCCGCGCGCGTCCTTGCCGATCCGTCGTAGCGGACGGGCCGCCTCATCACGCGGGCGCCAAGCAGAATTCGTTTCATTCCTGCCATCCACACCGGGTCTTTCGGCCCCTTTGTTACGGCAAGGCCCAGGCGCCGTCACGAAAACCGCGGCCTGCGTCACGTCCCATCACAGCCCCGAGAGACCCCTGTCGCAAATCCGCCCCATGGCGCATGTAATTGCCAACCCAATCGTAAAAGTGCAGCCATGACCGACGCCGTGACACGTTCCGACAAGACACCGAGATCGCCGATTGCGCGATACCTGCCGATCCTCGCCATCGCCACCGGTGCGGGCCTCGGCTGGTGGCTGTTCCGCGATTACCTGAGTTTTTCGGCGCTGGCCGAGAACCGCGAGGCGCTGCTCGCGTTCCGGGACGCCAACTATATCGGCACGGTGCTGGCCTTCGTCGCCGTCTACGCGCTGATCGTGGCCTTCTCATTGCCGGGCGCAACGATCGCCACTCTCACGGGCGGCTTTCTCTTCGCCACCTTTCCCGGAGCGCTCTTCAACATCGCGGCCGCAACGGTCGGGGCCACGGCCATCTTCCTTGCCGCCAAGACGAGCTTCGGCGCGCGTCTCGGTGCGCGGCTGGAAGGCTCCGAGGGGACGGTGAAGAAGATCAAGGAGGGGATCGACGACAACCAGTGGTCGATGCTGTTTCTCATCCGCCTCGTGCCGGTCGTGCCGTTCTTCGTGGCCAATCTCGTTCCCGCCTTCCTCGAGGTGCCGCTGCGCCGCTTCGTGATTTCCACCTTCTTCGGCATCATGCCCGGCGCCGTCGTCTACACCTCCGTGGGCGCGGGGCTGGGCGAGGTCTTCGCCAGAGGCGAGACCCCGAATCTCGGCATCATCTTCGAGCCGCATATCCTGCTGCCGATCCTCGGCCTCGCCGCGCTGGCCCTTCTGCCTGTCCTCATCAAGGCCGTCCATGGCAAGCGCGGTCTGTGATACCAATGTCCCGCATCGACACCGCCATCCTGCCCGAAAGGCCCGTCGCCATGACCCGCATCGAGACCGATATCTGCATCATCGGCGCAGGCTCCGGCGGCCTCTCCGTCGCGGCGGGCGCGGTCCAGATGGGGGCGAAGGTCGTCCTGATCGAAGGGCACAAGATGGGCGGCGATTGCCTGAACTACGGTTGCGTCCCGTCCAAGGCGCTTCTGGCGGCGGGTCACAAGGCGCATGACACCGCGCAAGCCGCCTTCGGCATTGCAGGCCATCCGCCGGAGCCGGATTTCGCCGCCGCCAAGGACCATGTCGACACTGTCATCGAGACCATCGCCCCGGTCGACAGCGAGGAGCGTTTCGAGGGTCTCGGTGTTCACGTCATCCGCGAATTCGCGCGCTTCATCTCCGAGACCGAGGTCAAGGCCGGCGCCCATGTCATCAAGGCGCGCCGTTTCGTGATCGCGACGGGGTCCCGCCCCTTCGTGCCGCCGATCCCGGGCCTGTCCGACACGCCCCATCACACCAACGAGACGATCTTCGACCTGCGCGAGCGGCCCGATCACCTGATCATCGTCGGCGGCGGCCCCATCGGCATGGAAATGGCCCAGGCGCACCGCAGGCTGGGGTCGAAGGTGACCGTGCTGGAAGGCGCAAAGGCGCTGGGCCGGGACGACCCCGAGGCCGCGGCCCTCCTGCTGGACAAGCTGCGCGGCGAAGGCATCGAGATCGTCGAGGACGCCACGGTCTCCGCCGTATCGGGGCGCGAGGGCGCCATTTCTATCGAGACCGGGGATGGGCGCAGCTTTGCCGGGTCTCATCTGCTGGTCGCGGTCGGCCGCCGGGTGAATGTCGACCGGCTCGACCTCGAAAAGGCCGGCGTCGACCACGACCGGCGCGGCGTGACCGTGGACAAGGGCCTGCGGTCGACCAACAAGCGGGTCTATGCCGTGGGCGATGCGGCGGGGGGCCTGCAATTCACCCATGTCGCGGGCTACCACGCGGGCGTGATCATCCGGCCCATGCTCTTCGGTCTGCCTGGCAAGGCGCGCGCCGATCACATCCCGTGGGTCACCTATACCGACCCCGAGCTTGCGCAGGTCGGTCTGACCGAGGCCGAGGCGCGCGAGAAGCACGGCGACAGACTTTTCGTCGCGAAGGCGGATTTCCGCCATAACGACCGCGCCATCGCCACCGGACAGGCCGAGGGGTTCGCCAAGGTCATGGTGGTGAAAGGCACGCCCGTCGGCGCCACCATCGTTGGCCCGCAGGCGGGCGAGCTGATCCAGCTCTGGGCGCTTGCCATCGCCAACGGTCTCAAGATGTCGGCCGTCGCGGGCATGGTTGCGCCCTACCCCACGCTGGGGGAGATTAACAAACGCGCGGCGGGTGCCTATTTCTCGCCCAAGCTGTTCGACAGCCCGCTGGTGAAACGGATCGTACGGCTGGTGCAACGCATGATCCCCTGACGCCTCAGGAAAGGCCGAAACGACGTGGTGAACTCCCTCTCAGGGCGCTTTCTGATCCTGACGGTCATCTTCGTGATGCTGGCCGAGGTGTTCATTTTCGTCCCTTCCGTCGCGCGTTTCCGCGAGGATTATCTGCTGGCGCGTCTGGAACGCGCGCAGATCGCCTCGCTCGCGCTGCTGGCCTCGGACGGGATGATCGACGAAGAGCTCGAATACGAACTTCTGCGCAACGCCGAGGTGCTGAACGTCGTTCTTCTGCGTGACGCCACGCGGCAGCTGATCCTGTCCAGCGGCGGAATGACCCCGGTCGCCCATAGTTTCGACCTGCGCGACGCGAGCGCATTGAGCCTGATCCGCGATGCGCTGCGACGGCTCGCGACGCCTGAGAACGAGACGATCCGCGTCATCGGCCAGCCGGTGAACGAGGCGGGGCTGCTGATCGAGATCACCATGCCGTCGGAACCCTTGCGCATGGCGCTGATCGACTACGGGCTGCGCATCCTCGCGCTCTCGGCCTTCATCTCGATCATGACCGCGGCGCTTCTTTTCATCTCCGTCCGTTACCTGCTGGTGGTGCCCATCAAGCGTGTCGTGGGGCACATGACGTCCTACGCCGAAGCGCCGGAAGACGCCTCGCGCATCATCGTGCCGCAGGGCCGCGTGCGCGAGTTGCGCGATGCCGAGAATGCCCTGCAATCCATGCAGACCCAGCTGACCAATGCGCTCCGCCAGCGCGAGCGCCTCGCCCAGCTGGGCGAGGCCGTGGCCAAGATCAGCCACGACCTGCGCAACATCCTGTCGGTCACGACGCTGATGGCCGACCGGCTCGAAGGCTCTGCCGACCCGGCCGTGCAGCGCGCGACGCCCAAGATCCTCGCCTCCCTCACCCGGGCCGTGAACCTGACCGAGGCCACGCTCGCCTTCGGTCGCGCCGAGGAGCCGCCGCCCAAGCTCGAACGCGTGCGCCTGGCCGACATCGCCGAGGATGTCGTCGAAAACGAACGCCTGACCTCGGACGGGGAGCCCGACGACGCCTGCATCACCTATACATGCGATGTTCCCGGCGACCTCGTGCTGCGCGCCGATCCCGAGCAGCTGCACCGCGTCCTGTCGAACCTCGTGCGCAACGCGCGGCAGGCCATCGCGGCCACGGGCAAGCCCGGCAAGATCCGGATCGAGGGACGGGAAAAGGAAACCGGGTGGCGGATCGAGGTGTTCGATACCGGGCCCGGTCTTCCGAAAAAGGCGCTCGATCACCTCTTCCAGCCGTTCCACGGCGGCGCGCGCAAGGGAGGCTCCGGCCTCGGCCTCGCGATCGCGGCGGAGATCGTGCGGGGGCATGGCGGCACGCTCGAACTGGTGCGGACCGGGGCGGAGGGCACGACCTTCGCCATCTGCCTGCCGGCAGGTCTCGCCGTCTGAGACGCCTGCGGCACCCGGTTTCCCCTTGCACGGCATGCCCACCGGCGCTAAACCCCGCCCTCACGCACCGGTAGCTCAGTTGGATAGAGTACTTGACTACGAATCAAGGGGTCGGGGGTTCGAATCCTCCCCGGTGCGCCACTTCCCCTGATCTGCGCTATCGCTTCGCTGCTTGAGCGGGTGTCTTTTGCGCTATCGCCTTCGGCTACTTGAGCGCTGCGTGCGGTGTTACGGCAGCGCGCCCGCATTGCGGCTGAAGCGCTCCAGCAAGCTGTCTGCCCGATCCGTTCGAGAACACTCGCCTCAATATCGTCCAAATCGTTCGCCATAGCGAAACGAACCAGGCGTTTCCGGCTCGGACAGGGCGCGGGGCGTGCGTCGGATAGATAAGGTGGGACAGATGGTTACGGCAACTCTTGGTCAGGTCCACGAGCGGATCGTGTTCAATCGCCGCGTTTCGGTTCTGGGCGAGGCGCTGGGCGCGCTTGTCGAACCGGGCGGCGACATTCTCGACGTGGGCACGGGCGACGGGCAGATCGCCAAGCTGATCGCGGCGCAGGCGCCGGATACCAGTGTCCGCGGCATCGACATCATGGCGCGCCCGACCTCGCATATCCCGGTCGACATCTTCGACGGCGACATCATCCCGCACCCCGACAAGAGCTTCGATGTCGTCAGCTTCGTCGATGTGCTGCATCACACGGACGATCCGCGCATCCTTCTGAAGGAGGCGGCGCGCGTGGCGCGCAAGGCCGTCATCCTCAAGGACCATTTCTCGCAGAACGCCGTCGATCACATGACCTTGCGGTTCATGGACTGGGTCGGAAACGCGCCCCATGGCGTCGTGCTGCCCTACAATTACGGCTCCCGCGCGGATTGGGAAAACTGGTATGCCGAAGCCGGTCTCGGGATCGAGACGCTCTCGACCGACGTGCCGCTTTACCCGGCGCCCTTTAGCCTGCTGTTCGGGCGCGGCCTGCACTTCGTGGCCCGTCTCACGCCTCCGGCCTGACCGCCTCAGGCCTTTGGGCCGAACGCGAGCCTGTCGTTCACCGCGTAGCTGACCAGTGCCGCCGTTCCGGCCGTGGCGAGGAACAACAACGTGTCGAGCACGAAAACCTGCGTCACGAAGCGCGTCGTCACGGAGGCGACGAGCGCGAGGCTGACCACCTGCATCGCAGCATAGACGAGGAAGCCGCCCCGGCGCGCCTTCTGGCCGGTGAAGGTGAACCTTGCCTGCACGAAGAAGGCGGCCGGAATGCAGGCCACGTAAAGCAGGACCGAGGTCGCGAAGGCCGGAAGGCCCGCGGGTCCGACCAGCAGCGCCGTCGCGACCGAGTAGCCGAGCGCAAACGCCCCGCCCACCAGGAGAAAACGCAGCGGCTTGCCCAGGCGCGTCGACAGGCGGCCCTCGTCGATCATCGTACCACCTCCAGAACGATGATCTCGGGGCCGAAGCCGTCCACGGGCCGCAAGCCCTCGAGGGTCTCGCCCCGTGCGAAGCCGTTCACGAAGGCCGCGCCGTTGCCATAGTTTCCGTCGGCGCACATCACCACGTAGTCCGGGCGCGACCGGTCGACCGCTGCAAGCAAGGCGTCGGCATCCTCGTTCACGAAGGGCAGGATCGCATTGCCGAGCGCCTCCGCGCTGCGATGGTAGGGGACCGAGACCATGGTGTGATGCGTCCCGTGGAGGATCGGGGGGGCAAGGCCGGTCGGGGCGAGGATCCGTCCCTCGGGGAGGCTATCGAGGCTCGTGATGATGTCGCCGCGCCGGCAGCTGTCGCGCTGTCGGTCGGCGGTACTCGACGCATGCGCCGACGAGATGATCGCGTACGCAAGGTGCAGCTGCCCGGGGACGACCGCGCAGGCGACGAAACTCACCACCAGAAGCGACCCGATGGGCTGCCGCGCCATGTGCCGGCGCATGTCGAGAAGACTGGCGACGGTGTAGCCCATGAGAACCGGAATGACCGGCGCCGCCAGGACGGCCATCCGCACCTGTGCGAAGCTTCCCAGTGTCCCGATCCATGCGAAGACGAGTAGGATCGCGGCGGCGCGGGTCTCGTTGACGCCGGCGGCACCCGTTCTCCAGCGCCACAGCGCGACGGCGGTCGCCGCGAATGTCGTGGCGAAGGCGGGCAAGATGTGGCTGAACGCGACGCGGTTGGCGGTGAAGATGAAGGTCTGCGCCGGGCGTGCCTCGACGATCCAGACGCCGATCATTTCCCGGATCGGATCCGGGAGGTTGCTGTAGGGAAAATTCGGACAGGCCTGCATGATCCAGACCGCGCCCGCGGCTGCGATGATCGCGACGCCGGCCGACGCGCCGATGCGGACGCCCGGACCGGGCACGCGCGCCGCAACGATGCCGATCGCCATGGCGGCGAGTGCCGCGAGACCGACCAGCCCGAGGATCGGCGGCCCAAGCTCGTCGCACCGGGCGAGCGTCCACTCGCCGGGGGAGGTCTGCCCGAGGTGGAGGGGCAAGGCGATGGCGAAAAGCGAAAGCCCGAAGGCCTGAAGCTGCAGCCGCGCAGGGCGGTCTGCCGCGATCACCGCCAGCAAGGCCAGCACCACGCCGGCCATGGCGATCGGCAGGAGGTTCTCGAGCCCCACGGCAAGCGACAGCGCCGCCGCCGCCCCGCCCGTGATCCCGCGCCGAAGCGCGTCCCCGTCGATCACGAGCGTGAAGACCACGATGGCGAGCAGAAGGATCTGCAGCCCGTGATGATCGATCTGCATGGGCCCGAAATAATTCGACCCGGTCAGTCGCCAGAGAACGACGCCGATGATCGCGACCGCCGCGGCTTGCGGCCCGAACAGCCGGCGCGTCATCACCATGGTAAGTGCCAGGAAACATACCATCAGCAGGCCGGGCCACATGATCAGCGACAACGCCTCGGCCTTGTCGTGGCTCATGAAAAGCGACAGGCCGCCGATCACGCCGGCGATGCCGAGGTCGACGTAGCGCGACCAGTGCAGCGACAGGCCCTCGGGCGGCAGGACGCGATCGTTGGACATGTCGAACCAGCCCTGACCGTTCAGCCAGTCGCGGACCGACAAGAGCCGCATGATGCTGTCATTGTCGCTCGTGGTCATGCGTTCGGCCACGTCGGGGGCGACCAGCGCGCTGCGCAGGAACACCAGCGCCAGCGCAGCGATCAGTGTCAGCGCCATGACGCGTGTCGCGCCACGCGGCGCTTCTGCCCGGGATTGCATCAGCGGTTGCCTCGCCTTGTTCGCTTCGTGTTTTGCCCCGAACACCATGCCAGCGCGACAAAAGCGCGGCGCAATCGCGAAGAAACGGCGGCATCCGGTCCACGGCGCGACCGTTTCGGCGAATTGCACCGGGAACGCCCGCTGATTTCCCAATTTCCGCCGCCTTTACCCGGTTCTCTCGCGGCCAACCGGCCCTAGCGCCCGGGCAGAGAACGCGCGACAGGAGACTTCCGCGATGACCGAGCTGACCATCCTCATGCCTTGCCTCAACGAGGCGGAGACGATCGAGACCTGCATCCGGAAGGCCCGCGGCTACCTGGAACGGAGCGGCATCAGCGGCGAGATCGTGATCGCCGACAACGGCTCCACCGATGGCAGCCAGGCGATGGCCGAGGCGCTGGGTGCGCGTGTGGTCGACGTGCCCGTCAAGGGCTATGGCGCGGCGCTCGGCGCCGGGATCGAGGCGGCGCGCGGCCGCTATGTCATCATGGGCGACAGCGACGACAGCTACGATTTCTCGCGACTCGACGCCTTCGTCGAGAAGCTGCGCGGCGGTGCCGACCTCGTGATGGGCAACCGCTTCAGGGGCGGCATCGCCCCCAGCGCCATGCCGCCGCTGCACCGCTATCTCGGCAACCCCGTGCTTTCGACCATCGGGCGTGTCTTGTTCCGCGCGCCGGTCGGGGATTTCCACTGCGGCCTGCGCGGGTTCTCGCGCCAGGCGATCCTTGGTCTGAAGCTGAACACGCCGGGCATGGAGTTCGCCTCGGAGATGGTGATCAAGGCCACGATCATGGGGCTGAAGGTCACCGAGGTGCCCACCACGCTCAGCCCCGATGGCCGTTCCCGCCCGCCGCACCTGCGCAGTTGGCGCGACGGGTGGCTACACCTGAAGCTGCTTCTGACCTTCGCGCCGAACTGGCTCTTCTACTATCCCGGGATGGCGCTTCTTGCCGTGGGGACGGCGGTGTTCCTCGCCCTTCTGGGCGGGCCCGTCGCGATTGCCGGCGTGACCTTCGACATCGCGTCGCTGATCCTCGCCTCGGCACTCGTGCTGATCGGGTTTCAGCTTGTCTGCTTCTACGCGCTCGCGCGGCTTCATACGGTGCAGGCGGGTCTCCTGCCCGTCTCGCCGCGGTTCGAGCGAGTGTCGCAACAGATCACGGTCGACCGCGCCTGCCAGGTCGGCGGCATTCTCGTGTTCGCGGGCATCGCGGCCGCCGTCGGGGCCGTCGTGGTCTGGGGGCAGGCGGGATGGGGTGATCTGAACCCAAGCGTCATCGCACGCCCGGCGGCCTTTGCCGTGGTCACCGCCGCCCTGGGGGTTCAGGCCATCATGGCCGGGTTCCTCTGGGGCCTGATCGGTCAGCGCGTGGACGAGCCCGGGCCGCGGATCGCCGGTGCGCGGCCGGCGCCAGCCCGGGCATGAGCCGCATCGGGCACGCCGGCCTCCTCCGCGCGCTTCGCGCCTGACATCCTGCCGCAGCGGCCCGGCGCGACTGCCGCCTGCGTGCAGTGTCCAGTTGAATTGACACTCCGGGTCATCCGCGCACGGCGCATCATGCGGCGAATCGGAAATTCGATTCGGCGTGTGGCCCGGTCGAATTCCGACCAGGCAAGGAAGAAACTCTTCTGCTCTTCCCCCTGCTTTTGCTGACTTAATCGGCGCCACTGAAAAAAAGCAGTTGTCAATCTTGATTGACACTCCGTTCGGTATACAGTGCCATACACAACAAGCCAGCGTCAGCGTTGGGTACGCCCCCCGCCGACACACGACGGAAGGCGAGCGCCCGTGACCATGAACGACGAAACCCCCAGGATACAACGCGGGGTGGTCCATCACCTCGATGCACATGGCCCCACCGCAACGCCGCTTACGTCTCGTGGCTTGTCGGACCTCGCGGCACAGGCCATGGCGCGGGTGATCCACGCATCCCGCGCGCGGGAGCTCTCCGAGGAGGCGAAGGCCTGCTGCAAGCAATCCCCGATGGCCACCGCCCTTGCCACGGCGCTTTGCGACGACACGACCGACACCGCCGACCTGATGGTCGAGGACCTGATCGACGCGGGCCTCTCGGTCGAGGATGTCTGTCTCGAACACCTCGCCCCGGCCGCGCGTTGCCTCGGCGAATGGTGGGAAACGGACCGGCTGCCCTTCACCGAGGTGGCGATGGCGACCGCGCGCATCCAGTCGATGCTCCGGCGGATGCCTTCGGGCCGGATGGCGCCGCGCTCCACGCTGCAGAACGGGGCCGTTTTCTGCGCGGTTCCCGGTGAGCAGCATACCCTCGGCGTGATGATGGCCGCCGACCTCTTTCGCCGCAACGGATGGGATGTCGGCCTGCTGATCGGGGTCGACCATGCCGAGATCGTCGAACGGCTGGAGCGGGACGACCGGGGCGTCATCGGCCTGAGTTGCTCGGGCGATCACTCGGTCGATGCGCTGGAGCGTCTGATGATCGCGCTGCGCAAGTGCCGGGGCGACGCAAGGATCATCCTGTCCGGCCAGATCGCGACGGATACCGCGGCCCTCGAGCGCCTGCCGAAAGCCGACGCCGTGGTGACCAGCATGCAGGAGGCCGAGGATTGCATGGCCCGCCTGACGGCTGGCTTTTCAGCAACCCACGAACGGGAAGTCTCGATCGCCTGAGCGGTCGCGCGAACCACCGACGTCGCGGCGACGGACCGTCGCGGGACGCTTCCCGTCCGGTCCTTTCAGACACCCAGTTCCGCCACCGGGATGATCGGGAAGAAGGTTCCGTTCGACCAGACGCCAAACCAGTCCGTCCCGTCGACGTCATGCGCCTCACCCAGATCCACGAGCCGGTAGAAGCTTTTCCTGTCGATCAGCGCGTCGAGACCCGCGCGCACATGGACGTAGGGCGAGGGCTCGCCCGTCTCGTCGCGGTGAACGCGGATTCGGTGCTCGGGGCCCGCAACCACCACGTCGCCCACATTCGTCGAAAAGCTGATGACCTGTTTCCGACCGTCACCCGCGACGTCGAAATCCACCGCCACGAAGGGCGCGTCCTCCACGCGGATGCCGACCTTCTCGACCGGCGTGACGAGGAAATACTTGCCGTCCTCGCGTTTCAGGATCGTCGAAAAAAGCCGCACCAGCGGTTTTCGGCCGATGGGTGTGCCTTCGTGGAACCACGTGCCGTCGCGCCGGATCTCCATGTCCAGATCGCCGCAGAACGGCGGGTCCCAAAGGTGCAATGGCGGGAGCTTTCCGGCCTTCTCGGCGGCGCGGGCGGCGGCGATCAGGCTGTCGGGGCTGGGCTTGGCAGAGCTGTCCGTCACGATGATGTGTCCCTCATTTTCGCCAAACGATCTTTTGCAATTTGTGGTCGGAGGAATAGGTCTGTTACCTGATACCAGATAAGCATGATGCGGAGCGATGCCATGTCCGAGACCACGCAGGGGACCGAGACCGACCCCGAAGCCCTCGTCGCTGAGATCGAAGCGTTGGGCCACCGGCTGGCGGAGGCACGCACCGCCATCGCCTCGCGCATCATCGGTCAGGAGGAGGTCGTCGGCCTGACGCTGGCGGCGATGCTGTCGGGTGGGCATGCGCTTTTGATGGGGCTGCCGGGGCTGGGCAAGACGCTTCTGGTCGACACGCTCTCGACCGTCATGGGGCTCAGCGCCAACCGCATCCAGTTCACTCCCGACCTGATGCCGGCGGATATTCTCGGCTCGGAGGTGCTGGAGACCGGCGGCGACGGCGCCCGCAGCTTCCGCTTCATCGAGGGCCCCATCTTCTGCCGGCTGCTGATGGCCGACGAGATCAACCGGGCAAGCCCCCGGACGCAGTCGGCGCTTTTGCAGGCGATGCAGGAGCGCGAGGTCACGATCGCAGGCAAACATCGCCCGCTGCCCAAGCCGTTCCACGTTCTCGCCACCCAGAACCCGATCGAGCAGGAGGGCACCTATCCCCTTCCCGAGGCCCAGCTCGACCGTTTTCTGGTGCAGATCGACGTGCCCTACCCGGACCGAGAGACCGAGCGTGGGATCCTCGTCGCCACCACGGGTCTGGAACAGGGTGAGGCGCGGCAGGTCTTCGACCCCGACGCGCTGATCGCGGCGCAGCGGGTCGTGCGCCAGATGCCGGTCGGCGAGGCGGTGGTCGAATCCATCCTCGATCTTGTCCGCGCCTGCCGCCCGGACGGTGAAGAAGCCCCCGATATCGTGAAACGCGCGGTCGCCTGGGGCCCGGGGCCACGGGCCGCGCAGGCTCTCATGCTGACGGTTCGCGCGCGCGCATTGCTCGACGGGCGCCTCGCGCCCTCCGTCGACGATGTGGCCGCGCTGGCGCGTCCGGTCCTGACGCACCGCATGGCGCTGAGCTTCGGCGCGCGGGCCGAGGGGGCGGAATTGTCGCAGGTGATCGACGAGGTGACGGCGCGCGTGACGCGGATCGAGGCCGCCGCTTGAGCCTGTCCGCCCTTCATACATCCGACACGCTCCGCTCCCGGTCCGAGGCGCTTGCCGCCGCGTTCCCGGCGCTGATGGCCGATGCGCAGCATCTGGCGTCGACCGTGCTTCTGGGGGTTCATGGGCGGAAGCGGGCCGGGACGGGGGACGAGTTCTGGCAATACCGTCCCGCCGAGGCGGGCGACGCGCTGCGCACGATCGACTGGCGACGCTCCGCCCGCTCGGATGGGCATTTCGTGCGGCAAACCGAATGGCAGGCCGCGCAATCGGTGATGATCGGCGTCGACGACGCGGCCTCCATGACCTTCACTGGTGCAAAGTCCCGGCCGTCGAAACTGCGTCGCGCCCAGACCCTGGCCATGGCGCTCTCGATCCTCGCCGTGCATGGCGGCGAGCGCGTCGGCCTCACGCATCTGGCCGAGCCCCCCCGTGGCGGACGGGCCCAGTTGGTGCGCATGGCGCAGGCATTGATGGACGGCCATGAGGCGGGCGATTACGGCACGCCGCGGCCCCAGTCTATGCCGCTGGGCAGCCGCGCGGTGTTCTTCTCGGATTTCCTCGGCGATCCCGCCGCGATCGAGCAGGTGATGGGCCGCGCCGCGGATCGCGGCGTCAAGGGCGCGCTGGTCCAGATCCTCGACCCGGACGAGGAAGCATTTCCCTATGATGGACGCACGGTGTTCATGTCCATGTCGGGCAGCCTTCGGTTCGAGACGCTCAAGGCGAAGTCCCTGCGTGAGGAGTATCTGCAGCGTCTCGCCGCCCGGAAGGACCGGCTGTTGCAGGCGACGCGGCGCACCGGCTGGCAGTTCCATGTGCATCACACGGACCAGCCGGGCGATCCGACCCTGCTGTGGCTCTATCGCGCGCTCGAGAAGGTGCGGGCATGAGAAGGGCGGGCAGAACGCATGTTTTCCATATGGAAAACAGCCCGGTTTCCGGCCGCCCCGCTGAGGTTCGGACATGATCGCGAACCTCGCCTTCACCACGCCGCTCCTGCTGCTGGCGCTCGTGGCGCTGCCGATCCTGTGGTGGCTTCTGCGCGCGGTGCCCCCGGCCCCGATCCGCAGGCGGTTTCCGGGTGTCGCCCTTCTGCTGGGGCTTCAGGACGACGAGAGCCAGACCGACAAGACGCCATGGTGGCTGCTGCTGTTGCGCATGCTTGCCATTGCCGCCGCGATCGTCGGCTTCGCGGGCCCCGTGCTGAACCCCCAGACCGAGCGGGCGGGCGATGGACCGTTGCTGATCGTGATGGATGCGTCCTGGGCCTCGGCGCGGGACTGGGACGACCGGACCGAGCGGGTCAGCGTCCTGCTGGACGAGGCTGGCCGGTCGGGCCGGCCCGTGGCCATCGTCGCATTGACCGACCTGCCGGCCGGGCCTCCGGAATTCCAGTCTGCAAATGCCTGGGCGGCGCGTCTGCCATCGGTATCCCCGGCGCCCTACGCGCCGGACTATGCGGCGGCGGCGGACTGGACAGGGAGCCTCGACGCGGAGGCGGACGTCTTCTGGGTCTCCGACGGACTGGCCCATGACGGGCGGGATGATCTTCTGGCGGCCCTGTCGGATATCGGGCCGGTCTCGGCCTTCCAGGGCGCGCGGGATGTCATCGCGCTGGCTCCGCCACGCTTCGCAGATGGCATGATCGAGACCGACGTGCAGCGTCACCTTGCCGCCGCGCCGCGCGAATTGACAGTGGTGGCGCACGGGCTCGACCCCGCCGGGATCCCTCGCGATCTTGCGCGCGAGACGGTGCGCCTCGATACCGGAGAGCTGCGCGGCACGGCGGTGTTCGACCTGCCGCCCGAGCTTCGCAACCGGATCACGCGGTTCGAGGTCGCCGGCGAACGCTCCGCCGGGGCGGTCACGCTGACGGACGACACGCTGCAACGGCGCGAGGTGGCGCTGATCGACGCGCAGGGCGAGGACGAGGGCCAAGCGCTCCTGTCGCCGCTGCATTACCTGCGGCAGGCGCTCGCGCCCACCGCCGACCTGATGGAAGGCGGTCTGTCGGACATGCTGCTGGCCAGTCCCGATGCGCTGATCCTTGCCGATGTCGCGACGATCTCGCCGGACGAGGAAGAGGCGCTGATCGACTGGGTCGAGCGTGGCGGCCTACTGCTGCGTTTCGCCGGGCCCCGGCTTGCCGCCTCGGACGTGGCACGCGACACGGCCGGCCCGCTGATGCCCGTGCGGCTGCGCGCGGGCGGTCGGAGCGTCGGCGGCGCCATGTCCTGGGGTGAGCCCAAGGCGCTCAGCCCGTTTCCCGAAACCTCGCCCTTCTTCGGCCTCGACATCCCCGGCGACGTCACGGTCGAAAGCCAGGTCATGGCGCAGCCCGATCCGCAGCTGTCGGAGCGCACGATCGCGTCGCTGACCGACGGCACGCCTCTGGTGACCCGTGCGCCGCTGGGGCAGGGGAGCGTCGTTCTGTTCCATGTGACCGCGAATGCCGACTGGTCGAGCCTGCCGCTCTCGGGGCTCTTCGTGCAGATGCTGGAGCGTCTGGCGGTCTCGACACGGCCCGCCATCCCCGACGCAGAGGATGTGGCCGGGATCACCTGGGTGCCGGAGCAGGTGATGGACGGGTTCGGTACCCTGCGCGACGCGGGGATTCGCCCCGGTATTCCGGGCGAGACCATGGTCGAGGCGCCGCTTTCGGCGGACCTGTTGCCGGGGCTCTATACCGGAGGAGAGCAGCGCATCGCGCGCAACGTGGTGACGCCAGAGACCGAGCTTGCGCCCGCAAGCTGGCCCGCGAGCCTGCCTGTCGAGGGGATGGACGTGGTTCCGGCGACCGACCTGATGGCGGCGTTCCTCGCCGCGGCCCTCGGTCTCCTGCTGATCGATGCTCTGGCCGCGCTCTGGCTGGCCGGGCGGCTCAGCGGGCCGATCTCGCGCGGGGCCGCGGGCCTGGTGGTCGCCCTGATCCTGATGGGGCAGATGCCGTCCGGTGCCATCGCGCAGACCGGAAGAAGCGGCGATGGCCTGACGCCGGAGGATGAGCTTGCGCTGCTGGCCACCTCCGAGGTGACACTTGCCTACGTGATCACCGGCGATCCGGAGCTTGACCGCGTCTCGCAGGCGGGGATGCAGGGGCTGACCAACACGCTCTGGTCGCGCACCTCGGTCGAGCCGGCCACGCCCATCGGCGTGAACCTCGAGACCGATGAACTGGCGTTTTTCCCGATGCTTTACTGGCCCGTCTCGGCCGCGCAGGAAATGCCGTCGGCGGCGGCCTACCGTCGCCTCAACGACTACCTGCGGTCGGGCGGCATGATCGTGTTCGACACGCGCGACGCCCATATCGGCGGCTTCGGGTCGGGCACGCCAGAGGGGCGGCGCCTGCGCACGCTGGCAGCCCCGCTCGACATTCCGCCGCTGGAGCCGATCCCGCCGGACCATGTCCTGACGCGAACCTTCTACCTGTTGCAGGATTTCCCCGGCCGCCACGTCAGCCGCGACGTCTGGGTCGAGGCCGCGCCGCCGGATGCCGAGCAGATCGAGGGCATGCCCTTCCGCAACCTCAACGACGGGGTGACGCCGGTGCTGGTCGGCGGCAATGACTGGGCCTCGGCCTGGGCGGTGGACAGTACCGGCCGCGCGCTTCTGCCCGTGGGCCGTGGCATGACCGGAGAGCGTCAGCGCGAGATCGCGCTGCGCTTCGGCGTGAACCTCGTGATGCACGTGCTGTCGGGCAACTACAAATCCGACCAGGTGCATGTTCCGGCCCTGCTCGACCGGTTGGGACAATAGACATGGCACAACAGATCCTCCTCGACCCGCTTCTGTCGATGCCCACGATCTACGTGCTGGGCGCGCTGACGCTGCTGATCGTCGGTGTGTCGATCTGGCGCGGTCTGAAGGGCTGGCCCTATCGCCTTGCGGCCGGCGCGGTGTTGCTGGCCGCGCTCCTGAACCCGTCCTTGCAGGACGAGGACCGGGAGCCGCTGTCGGATATCGTGTTGGTCGTGACGGACGCCAGCGCGAGCCAGGACCTTTCCGACCGGCCGACCCAGACCGACGAGGCGCTTTCGGCGCTGGAGGCCGAGATCGCCGCGCTGGGCATGGAAATACGCCTTGCGACGGTGGGCGACGCGCCTGACAACGCCGGAACGCTCCTGATGGGAGAGCTGACGCGCATGCTGGCCGAGGTGCCGCGCGCCCGCGTCGCCGGCGCGATCCTGCTGACCGACGGTCAGTTGCACGACGCGGGTCTCGTGCCCGACATGCCCGCGCCGATCCACGCCCTCTTGACGGGCCGCGAGGACGACTGGGACCGGCGGCTGGTGATCGAGACCGCGCCGGCCTTCGCCATAATCGGAGAGGAGTTCGAGCTGCAGCTTCGCCTCGAGGATCAGGGCGCGATCCCGGCGGATCTCGCCGGTCAGTCCGAGATCCAGATCGCCATCGATGGCGAGGAGCCGCGCAGCTTCACCGTGCCTGTGGGCGAGACGCTGAACCTGCCGCTGACGCTGGAACATGCGGGGCAGAACGTCATCCAGTTCATCGTGCCCGAGGCCGAGGGTGAGCTGACCGACCGCAACAACGCCGCCGTCGTGCAGATCAACGGCATCCGCGACCGGCTGCGCGTGCTGCTGGTCTCCGGCGAGCCGCACCCGGGTCAGCGCACATGGCGCAACCTGCTGAAATCCGACCCGTCCGTGGACCTCGTGCATTTCACGATCCTGAGGCCGCCCGACAAGCAGGACGGCGTGCCGGTCTCCGAGCTGTCGCTGATCGCGTTTCCCACGCGGGAGCTGTTCATGGAGGCGGTGGACGAGTTCGACCTCATCATCTTCGACCGCTACCAGCGGCGCGGCATCCTGCCGATGCTCTATATCGACAACATCCGGCAATACGTGACCGATGGCGGTGCGCTGCTGCTGGCGGCGGGGCCCGACTTTGCCTCGGCCGCATCGCTCTATCGCACGCCGCTCGCCGATATCCTGCCCGGGCGCCCGACGGCCCGCGTGATCGATCAGCCGTACCTGCCGGAGATCACCGACCTCGGCAATCGCCACCCGGTGACGGCGGGCCTCGAGGACGATCATGCTGCACCGCCGGAGGCCGAGGCGCCATGGGGCCGCTGGTTCCGGCAGATCGAACTGACCGAGCAGGCCGGCCAGACCGTGATGTCCGGGGCCAATGACGCGCCGCTCCTGATGCTGGACCGCGTGGGCGAGGGGCGCGTCGCGCTTCTGGCCTCCGATCACGCATGGCTCTGGGATCGCGGCTACGAGGGTGGTGGCCCGCAACTCGAGATGCTGCGCCGCCTCGCGCATTGGATGATGGGTGAGCCCGACCTCGAGGAAGAGGCGCTGGTGGCGTCGGCGGACGGGCAGACCCTGACCGTCACGCGCCGGACGCTGGCCGAGGAGGCGGCGGATGTCACCGTCACCTATCCCGACGGCACGGAGGAGACCCTTGCGCTGAACGAGACCGCGCCGGGCCGCTACACCGCGGAGATCGAAGGCGCGGAGCAGGGGCTGTACCGGCTGACGGACGGCACGCTCGACACCGTGATCGCGCTTGGCCCGGCCGCCCCGCGCGAGTTCGAGGAAACCATCGCGAGCGCCGACCGTCTCATGCCCGTGGCCGAGCCCGTGGGTGGCGCGGTCATGCGGCTGGAGGATGGCATGCCCGATCTCCGGCGCGTGGCCGAGGGGCGGAACGCCTCGGGTCGCGGCTGGATCGGCCTGACCGCGCGCGAGGCGTACCTGACCGCCGATGTCACCGTCACGCCGCTGGTCTCGGCCTGGCTGTTCCTGCTGATCGCCGCGGGCCTGATGCTGGGTGCGTGGCTGCGGGAAGGCCGGAACTGAATGTGTCCGCGGGCGCTTCGGGGAGAGGCGCTCCCGCGACCGGGCCCTTGCCCGCGATGCGTGAGGGTTTCGCCACCGTCACCGAAGCGGGCGCGACCCGCGCTGTACGCCACAACTTGAACCGGGAGGTTCCATGAGCCGCATGCGCACCCTGTCCATCCTGCTGCTGTCGCTTGGCTTCGCGCCGCTTCCCGTGGCGGCCGGCCACGAGATGGAGGACCGCAACCTGCTGCGCGGGGCGGAGCTTTATCAGAACAATTGCGCCGCCTGTCACGGTGTGAACCTCGAGGGACAGCCCGACTGGCAGGTCGCGGGACCCGACGGGGTCCTTCCCGCGCCGCCCCATGACGAAACCGGCCATACATGGCACCACGACAACGGCCTTTTGTTCGACTACACGCGGCTGGGCGGGCAGGCGGCGCTCGCGATGCGCGGGATCACGGGCTTCCGCAGCGGCATGCCGGCCTTCGAGGGCACGTTGAGCGATGACGAGATCTGGGACGTGTTGGCCTATATCCGATCCACGTGGCCGGACCGGGTCCAGACCGTACAGGCGGCCCGAAATCCACCCCATGAGGACTGAGCGCAGGCGCTAGACGAACCGCTCACCGCCGCAAGTCGCACAGCGCACCGTCTTGCGCCCGAAACACCCGTCGCAACGGTCGAAGACAGTGTGCCCATGGGAATCGCAGCCCTTCGGAAGCTTGCCTGAGCCGCCACAGACCCCGCAGGGCGCATCACCCGTGCCGCGGCAACGGCTACAGCGTTGCTTTTCGTAGTGATCGGGTTTTCCCCGGCTGGTGCGGAACGTCTGGTGCATGGCGACGGGCTCGGGCGAGAATCATTCACAATCCCGTGAGCCTAGACGACAAACTTGGCGGTGATGCGGCGTTAGTGCGTCCGGTCAGCCGCCCCACGGTACCGGCACGGGGAAGCTCGCGTCGTCGGCCCAACCCGTGACGTTCGTGCGCGACCGCACCACGATCTCACTCACCCCGTCCGGCATCGACAGACCGTCGAGGGACCGGGTGAAGGGCTGTTCTTCCACATGCGGGTGATGCAGCACGCGCGTTCCGAGGATCTCGCCGTCGGGCGTCTCGACGCGCCAGCCGTCGGCGTAATCGTCCCAGCCGGTGTCGTCATGGGAGATCGTGACCGACACGCTCCACGAATCCCCATTGCGTGTCAGGGTCACGCGCTCGACCTGCGCCGGATCTGCGAGGGCCGGTCCGGTCGCGGTCATGAGCGCGGCGAACAGTAGGACGTAGCCTTTCATAGAGTTGACTTTAGCACGGGCCGCCGGGTCTTGCACATCAAAACGGCTTGAACACCACGAGGATCAAAACGCCGATGGCGCCGAGAACGCTGATTTCGTTGAAAACACGCAGCCAGAAATCGCTTTCGTCGAAAATTCCACGCCTGGCACGGAGGATCAGCCGCCCGGTCCAACCGTAATGGAGTGCCAGAAGACCCACGAGCCCCAGCTTCGTCCAGGCCCAGAGCGGGAAGCCCCACCACCAGAAAAGCCAGAGCCCGGAGAGAATCGCCACCACGCCGAGACCCAGCGAAAAGCGGTAGACCCGGACCGTCAGGTCGCCCGCCGGGCCGAATTCGCCGGTGGCCGCGTATTCGCGTTTCCAGAAGATCAGCCCGCGCGGGGCCACGAAGATCCCCGTCATCCAGCCCAGAACGGCTAGCAAATGCAGCACCTTGACCCATTCCATAGGTGCTTGACTGACGGCAAACTGCGCGGACCGCAATGGGCGATTTCGTCCCGTGGCCCCGCCCCGGGACGAGTTTTTGTTGTCAGGCGGCGATATTGGTTATATTTCTTTACCAATCTCGCGGGCTGAGAGGCCCGGATCAGTGGAGGAGGACCACGATGGAAATGCCGGCACCCGACAGCGCCGTTCTGTCCCGAAAACCGCGCATCGTGGCGCGCCTCCAGGAGGTTCTGGGCAAGACCGGCGTCATCCATGACGAGGCCGAGACGCGCGCCTATGAATGCGACGCGCTGACAGCCTACAAATGTCCGCCGCTCGCCGTGGTGCTGCCCTCCAGCACGGCGGAGGTCGCGGCGATCATGAAGGTCTGTCACCAGGAAGGCGTTCCCGTCGTGCCGCGCGGGTCGGGCACGTCGCTGGCCGGGGGCGCGCTTCCCACCGCCGACAGCGTGATCCTTGGCGTGTCGCGGCTTACCCGAGTGCTCGAAATCGACTACGACAACCGCTTCATCCGCGTGCAGTCGGGGCGCACGAACCTGAGCGTCACCGGCGCGGTGGAGGAGGAGGATTTCTTCTACGCCCCCGACCCGTCGAGCCAGCTTGCCTGCGCCATCGCGGGCAACGTGGCGATGAATTCCGGCGGCGCGCATTGCCTGAAATACGGCGTGACCACGAACAACCTCATGGGCGTGACCATGGTCACGATGGACGGCCAGGTGCTGGAGATCGGCGGCGCGCATCTGGACGCGGCGGGCTATGACCTGCTGGGTGTGATCTGCGGATCGGAAGGGCAGCTTGGCGTGGTGACCGAGGCGACGCTGCGCATCCTGCGCAAGCCCGAGGGCGCGCGGCCCGTGCTGATGGGGTTCGATTCGAACGAGGTGGCCGGTGCCTGCGTGTCCGACATCATCAAGGCGGGCGTCCTGCCCGTTGCGATCGAGTTCATGGACCGCCCCTGCATCGAGGCGACGGAGGCCTTCGCCAAGGCGGGCTACCCAATGTGCGAGGCGCTGCTTATCGTGGAGGTCGAAGGCTCCGACGCCGAGATCGACGAACAGCTGGGCGTCATCATGCAGATCGCGCGCCGCCACAACCCGGTGGAGCTGCGCGAGGCGCAGTCCGAGGACGAGGCCAAGCGCATCTGGCTGGGCCGCAAATCGGCCTTCGGCGCCATGGGGCAGATCAACGATTACATGTGTCTCGACGGGACCATCCCGGTCAGCGCGCTGCCGGAGGTCCTGCGCCGGATCGCCGAGATGTCGGACGAATACGGGCTGAAGGTCGCCAACGTGTTCCATGCGGGCGACGGCAACATGCATCCCCTGATCCTGTTCGACGCCAACAAGCCGGGCGACCTGGAGCTGTGCGAGGCGTTCGGCGCCGATATCCTTAAGCTCTGCGTCGAGGTAGGCGGTTGCCTGACGGGAGAGCATGGCGTGGGGATCGAGAAGCGCGACCTGATGACGACGCAGTTCGAGCCGCAGGACCTCGAGATCCAGATGAAGGTGAAGGACGTGTTCGATCCCGGCTGGCTTCTGAACCCGGCCAAGGTGTTCCCGCTGGCCGCCTCCGAGGCGCGGCGCAAGCGCCGTCTCGCCGCCTGACGGCGCCGACCCGTGCGAGGGGGCGAGCCCCCTCGCGCTCCCCCGTGCGTATTTTTGGAAAGATGAAGGAGCGCGGGCCCGTGCTGACCCCAACGAGTGAAGCGGAACTGAGCGCGGCCATCGCTTCGGCCGATGGACCCTTGCGCATTCTGGGCGGCGGGACACGGCCGATCGGGCGGCCCGTGACGGGGCAAGCCCTGTCGCTGGGCGCACTGAGCGGTGTCGAGTTGTACGAACCCGGCGCCCTGACGATTGTCGTGAAGGCGGGGACCCCGCTCGCGGAGGTCGAGGCGTTGCTGGCGAAGGAAAATCAGCGCCTGCCCTTCGAGCCGATGGATCACCGCACGCTTCTGGGAACGGAGGGTGAGCCGACGATCGGCGGTGTCGTGGCGGCCAATGTCTCGGGCCCGCGCCGTATCCAGGCGGGCGCCTGCCGCGACAGCCTGATCGGCGTGCGCTTCGTGGATGGCAGCGGCACGATCCTGAAGAATGGCGGGCGGGTGATGAAGAACGTCACCGGCTACGATCTGGTGAAGCTCATGGCGGGGTCATGGGGCACGCTGGGCGTTCTGACGGAGGTCGCCTTCAAGGTTCTGCCCGAGACCGAGACGCAGGCGAACGTGCTGATCGATGGCCTGAGCCCGCATCAGGCGGTGGAGGCGATGTCCACTGCGCTGGGCTCGCCCTTCGAGATCACGGGGGCGGCGCATCTGCCGGGGGACAGCCCGTTGACGATGCTGCGGCTCGAGGGGTTCGCGGCGAGCGTGGCCTACCGGACGGAGCGGCTGAGCGCGCTTCTGGCGCCCTTCGGTTCGGTTCGGGCCGACAGCGATGCGGCGTCGGTGCGCGCGGCCTGGCGGGACCTGCGCGATGTCGCGGCCTTCAGCGGCGCGCCGGGGGATGTCTGGCGCATCTCGGTCAAGCCCTCCGACGCGCCGGATATCGCCGCGCTTGCGGGGGGGCGCGCGATGTTCGACTGGGGCGGCGGCCTGATCTGGGTGCTCGCTCCGGAGGCGACCGATCTGCGTGCGCGCCTCGGCGCCTTCGCCGGACACGCGACGCTTGTGCGCGCCTCCGAGGAGACGCGTGCGCGCATCGCGCCGTTCCAGCCTGCGGCGGCGCCGATCGCCGCGCTTTCGGAGGGGCTGCGCCGGCAATTCGACCCGAGGGGCATTCTGAACCCCGGCCTGATGGCGGCCTGAGGAGACGGGGAAGATGATCGCAGAAGCACTCCCCGTCGCACTTGTCTCGGCCGCCGTGTTCGGCGGGCTGGCGCTCATGTCGGACCGTCCGCGCGGGGCGTTTATCGCCCAAGGCATCCTTGTCGCGGGCGCAATCATCGTGTTCATCGCCATCCTGCGCACCGATGGCGTCGCGGGACTGCCGCCCGAGCGCATCGCGGCCTTCGGCGTCGGGCTGATGGCGGCGGCGGTGGCGGGCATGCTCTACCACCTCTATCTCGGCCGGTTCGAGCGGGTCTGGGCCGCGCGGGGCGTCTTCCTGCTGGTCTACCTGTTCGTCTCGGCGCTCTTTGGCCTGATATTCCTTTCCCTGATCTGAAAGCGCGGACATGCAAACCACATTCACGCCCGAGCAGCTGAAGGACCCGGCGATCCGGAGGTCGAACGAGGTTCTCAGGACCTGCGTGCATTGCGGGTTTTGCACTGCCACCTGCCCGACCTACCAGGTGCTCGGGGACGAGCTCGACAGTCCGCGTGGGCGGATATATCTTATAAAAGATATGCTGGAGAACGGGCGCCCGGCCGACGAGAAGACGGTCAAGCATATCGACCGCTGCCTGAGCTGCCTCGCCTGCATGACGACCTGCCCTTCGGGCGTGCACTACATGCATCTCGTGGACCACGCGCGGGAGTATATCGAGCAGACCTATCGCCGCCCGCTTTTCGAGCGGCTGCTGCGCTGGACGCTGGCGCGGATCCTGCCCTATCCGATGCGCTTCCGGGTCGCGCTACTGGGCGCCAAGATCGGCCGGCCCTTCGCCTTTCTGATGCCGGATGCGCGGCTGAAGGCGATGCTGGCCATGGCCCCGAAGCAGATCCCGCCGGTCAGCCGCAACGACGACCCGCAGGTCTTTCCGGCCGAGGGCGAACGCAAGATGCGCGTGGCGCTGATGACGGGTTGCGCGCAGCGGGCGCTGAACACCGACATCAACGATGCCACGATCCGGCTGCTGACGCGGCTGGGTTGCGATGTGGTGATCGCCGAGGGGCAGGGCTGCTGCGGGGCGCTGACCCATCACATGGGCAAGACGGCCGAAAGCCATGCCACGGCGGCGAGGAACATCCGCGCCTGGCACCGCGAGATGACGGGCGAGGGGCTGGATGCGGTGGTCATCAACACCTCCGGTTGCGGCACGACGGTGAAGGATTACGGCCACATGTTCCGCAACGAGGCGCTGGCCACCGAGGCGCAGGCGGTCAGCGAGATCGCCATGGACGTCTCGGAGGTGCTGATGAGACTCGACCTGCCCGAAGGCGCGCCCAAGGGGCTGAAGATCGCCTATCACGCGGCCTGTTCGCTGCAGCACGGCCAGCAGATCAAGACATTCCCTAAGGACCTGCTGAAGCGTGCCGGCTTCAAGGTGAGCGAACCTGCGGACAGTCACCTCTGCTGTGGCTCGGCGGGGACCTACAACCTCATGCAACCCGAGATTTCCGGGCAGCTGAAGGCACGCAAGGTCGAGACGCTCGAGATGACGAAGCCCGACATCATCGCCGCCGGCAATATCGGCTGCATGATGCAGATCGGGTCGGGCACGGACATTCCCATCGTACATACGGTCGAGCTGCTGGACTGGGCCACGGGCGGTCCGCGGCCATCCGCGCTCGACGCGCCGGGCAAGCGTGAGGTGCCGGTGCCGATCCTGCGCTGAGGCGCGCGGGCCGGATTCCGGATCGGGCACATTGGAGTCCAAATTCGGCCATCTGCGCCGTCTAGGCCGGACGGGTACCTGCGGACCGGAGGCCCCATGCGATTGTTCCCCTTTGCGCTTTTGCTGAGCGCCCTGGCCGGGCCGTTGATGGCGCAGAGCCTGCCAAGCGAACAGCGGGCCGTTGCACTGGGGGGTCTGCGCCCTCTGGCCAGCGCCGATGCCGCCGAGGCATGGACCGGGGTGGGGCGTCTGGACACGGGGCATTCCTTCTGTTCGGCGACGCTGATCTCCGAGCGTCTGGTCCTGACCGCCGCCCATTGCCTGTTCCACGCCGAGACTGCCGCGCGCTTTCCCGATGATGCGCTGACCTTCCAGTCGGGCCTGCGCAATGGCCGCCCCGAGGCCCTGCGGGGTGTTCGCAGATCCTTCGTGCCCGAGGCCTACACCTTCGACCTGTCGCCCGCTTTCGACGGGATCTCGCATGACATGGCGCTTCTCGAGCTGGAGCTTCCGATCCGGTCGAACGGCATCGCACCCATCGGCACCGGGCGCCGGGCCGGGCGGGGCGATGCCGTCACGGTCGTCTCCTACGGCGCGGACCGTGAAGCGGTCGCCTCGATCGAGGAGGGCTGTCTCGTCCTCGAAAGCCATGCCGCCGTGCGGATGCTGTCGTGCAACGTGAACCAGGGCAGTTCGGGCGCGCCGGTGATGCGTATGACGCCGGACGGCCCCGAGATCGTTGCGGTGATCTCGGCCACGGCGACGGACCGGACCGGGCGCGACGTGTCCATGGCCGTGGCGCTCGATGGCCCTTTCGCGGGGCTTCTCGACCAGATGGATCGCGGCGCGCGGCCCGGCGCGATGTCGGGATCCGGGACCGGCCTCCTGTCGCCGCGCGCCGCGGATGGCGGACGCTCGCGGCTGGGCGCACGGTTCCTGAGGCCCTGATATCCCGGCGTTCAGGGGCTCTTGAAACCCGGTTTTCCGTAACCCACCTGATTTCTGCGCCGATGCCAGCAAGGGTCGGCGCATCCGACTGGACGGCGCCCGGCGATCGGGGCCGCTCCGCACATCGTTATCGCTCAATGGAGGATGACCCATGCGAACCTACGATCTTTCACCGCTCTACCGTGCCACCGTCGGTTTCGACCGGATGGCCGACCTTCTGGACCGCGTCATGACGCAGGACAGCGCGCCCAGCACCTACCCCCCCTACAACATCGAGAAGACGGCCGAGGATGCCTATCGCATCTCGATCGCCGTTGCGGGCTTCACCGACGCCGAGCTGTCGGTCGAGCAGCGCGAGACGGAGCTTGTCGTCACCGCCCGCAAGGAACGGGACGAGGCGGATCGCACCTACCTGCATCGCGGCATCGCCACGCGCGCCTTCGAGAAGCGTTTCCAGCTGGCCGACCATGTCCGCGTGACCGGTGCCTCCCACGAAAACGGCATGCTGCATGTCGATCTCGTGCGCGAGGTGCCCGAGGCGCTGAAGCCGCGGCAGATCGAGATCTCGCGCGCCGGCACCAAGGCGATCGAGGCGGAAACCGCCTGATCCGGCTTCAGGTCGATGCAAATCGGGGGCGGTCCTGCGGGGCCGCCCTTTCTTCATGCGGGCAGGCGCCTGAGAAGCGCGGCACCGGCCAGCGGCGCCGCCGCGCAGAGGACGAGAACGGCGCCGTAGCCGGCGGCATCGGCCAGCACCGCGCCAAGGCCGGGCGCCGCGGCGAAGGCGAAGAGCGACAGGCGCGCCACCGCCCCGGCGCTTTCGCCGAAGCCGGCCTCGCCCATCACCTCGCGGATGACGACCGGGCGCAGGATCGAGATGACGCCGTTGCCCACGCCGAGGGCCACCGCGAAGACCAGCACCAGCGCGGGAAGCGTGGCCGCCGCGCCCATGGCAAGTGCGGCGCCGGAGACGAACAGAAACGCAGCCAGCGTCACGGCGCGCGCCGCGGCGCGGGCGCCCGCCAGCGTTAGGATGATGCGGCCCACGACCTGTGCCGGGCCGATCACCGAGGCCGCGAGGATGGCCAGATCGTCCGGCACGCCGAGCGCTTTCATCAGCGGCAACAGGTTGGTCAGCAGGATCGCCGCGCCCAGCGCCGTCAGCGCGAAGCCCAGCCCGACCGGCCAGAACCCGGGCCGCCCCATCGCGCGCGTCCCGGGCGGCGGTGCCGCGGAGGCGGGGTCGCGGTTCAGCGCCTCGGCCTCGAGCCGCGCGGAGGCGAGCCGGTGGAGCGGCAGGACGAGGATCAGGACCATCCCGGCCAGCACCCAGATCGCCGCGCGCCAGCCGCCCGTTGCCGTGACCGCCGCCGTCAGCGGATAGGCCAGCGTCGAGGCGAAGCCCGCCGCCAGCGTGATCGCGGTGATGGCCGATCGCGCGCGCGGACCCCGGGCGCGGGTGACGATGGAAAACGTCGCGTCATAGAGCGTCGCGGCCATCATCAGGCCAAGCCACGCCCAGACCGCGTAGAACTGCCAGAGCGTCGTGATCCGGGTCAGCGCCAAGAGGCCCAGAAGCGCCCCGACCGTGCCGAGCGTCATCGCGAACGGCGCCCCGCCACGGTCGATGATGCGGCCGATGTGGGGGGCCGCCAGCCCCTGCACGGCGAGTGCGAGGCTGAAGGCGCCCATGGTGGGCGCCGCGGACCAGCCGAACTCGGCCTGCCAATGCAGAACGAGGGCGGGAAAGCTGTAGAAGATCGCGGCCCATATCACCGTCTCGGACAGCATCAGCGCGAGGATCGGCGGATCGCGCCAGGCGGGCGTCGGTGTCACGGGATCAGAACCATTGCCCCGGCTCCATCAGGCCCAGCTCCATCAGCTGGAACGACGACCAGTTGAACCGCTCGGACTTGTGCCAGCGGAAATCCGCGATGTCGTGGCGCGAGCCCGGATTGGTCCTGAGCGCCTTGGCCACGCGGAAGGAACAGATCGCCCCGGTCAGCGAATGGTGCCACGGGCAGGCATAGGTGTTCATTTCCTCGTCGTTGAGCGTGTGGTCCGGCCTCAGCCGCAAGCCCGGCCGCGCCTGGAACAGGCCGATTCGGTCGATCCTGCGCTTGGATGTCGCCACATGCTCCTCGAACCGCCAGCGCAGCCCGCCGTAGAAATCCAACTGACGGTCCCGCACGGTGTCTTCGTCGCGTTTGCGGGTCTCGGCGTAGTAGCCGGACGAATCGAACAGCGCCGTCTTCACGGACACCGCGTCGGGAAAGCGGTTGAGGTCCCCGGCGTAGAGATCGATCACGAAGGTCAGGACGGCATGGCGGCGTTCTTCCATGACCCATGTGGTCATCTCGCCAACGGTGCGGTCCTCGCAGAACGGGTAGAACAGGTATTCGCCGTTGTAACAGTAATGCAGCCACTGGCCCGGCGCCTTGTCGATCAGCGCGTTCACGACGTCCTGCGCGATATCGGGGCGGCGTGCGGGTTCCCGGACCCAGTGGATCGGTGCGTCGCCGCGTTCGGCCACAACCGCGTCGCCGATATCCGGCGGGGCGACCATGAACACGGCGCGGAACCCCAGGCCGAGGACGTGGTCGATCGTGCTGCCGATCTCGGTCCGGTCCTCGCAGATCACGACGGCGAACGGGCCCTTTCCGATATCGGTCCGGTCGGCCCGGAATGCGGCGAGGCTGTCGTACTGCATCTTCTGTTTTCTGCCCGTATGCTCTCAGATTGGCCTTGTCCCGACCGATTTGCAATCGCCGCCTGACGGGACGCGCACATTGAACCGGTGCCGTGCCTGCTATACATGGCCCGGATCGATACTCCCTTAAGCGGATTTCCAGCAACCACGCGGGCGCGCCATGACCGGGACGAAGAAGCTCTACGTCAAGACCTACGGCTGTCAGATGAATGTCTACGACAGCGAGCGCATGGCCGAGGCGCTGGGCGCGGAGGGGTATGAGCAGGTCGACACGCCCGAGGGCGCGGACATGATCCTGCTCAACACCTGCCATATCCGCGAAAAGGCGGCCGAGAAGGTCTATTCCGAGCTTGGCCGCTTCAAGCCGCTGCGCGAGGCCAATCCCGATCTCAAGATCGGCGTGGCTGGCTGCGTCGCGCAGGCCGAGGGCGAAGAGATCATGCGCCGCCAGCCCATGGTCGACCTTGTCGTGGGGCCGCAGACCTACCACCGTCTGCCCAAGATGATGGAGGCGCTGGGCCGGGGCGAGAAGGCGCTGGATACGGACTTTCCCGAGGAGGACAAGTTCGTCCACCTGCCCGGGGATCGAAAGGTGCGGCGCGGCCCGACGGCGTTCCTGACCGTGCAGGAAGGCTGCGACAAGTTCTGTTCCTTCTGCGTGGTGCCCTACACGCGCGGCGCCGAGGTGTCGCGCCCGGTCGACCGCCTCATGCGCGAAGCGCGCGACCTGGTGGAGCGCGGCGTGCGCGAGATCACGCTTCTGGGCCAGAACGTGAATGCCTATCACGGCGCGGGCGAGGACGGCGGCGAATGGGGTCTGGCACGCCTGATCCGCGCGATGGCCGAAATCGACGGGCTGGAGCGCATCCGCTTCACCACCTCGCACCCCAACGACATGGAGGACGACCTGATCGCCGCCCATGGTGATTGCGAAAAGCTGATGCCCTACCTGCATCTTCCGGTGCAGGCCGGGTCGGATCGCGTGCTCAAGGCGATGAACCGCAAGCACACCGCCGAAAGTTACATCCGCCTGATCGAGCGTATCCGCGCCGCGCGCCCCGACCTCGCGCTGTCGGGCGATTTCATCGTGGGCTTCCCCGGCGAGACGGAGGAGGATTTCCAGGCGACGCTGAACCTGGTCGAGGAAGTGGGCTACGCCAGCGCCTATTCCTTCAAGTATTCGCCCCGTCCCGGCACGCCAGCCGCCGAACGCGCGCCGGTCGACCCCTCCGCGGCCGACGACCGGCTGCAACGGCTCCAGGCGCTTCTGACGTCGCAACAGCGCGCGGCACAGAACGCCATGGTCGGCCGCACCGTCTCGGTCCTGTTCGAGAAACCGGGGCGGATGGACGGCCAGATGGTTGGAAAATCCGAATATCTGCACGCGGTCCACGTTCAGGGACCGTCCGACCTGTCGGGACGGATCGCGCCGGTCGAGATCGTGGAGAGCGGGCCGAACTCGCTTGCCGGCGTCTTGAAATGACGCGTGTCGCGACGGCCGGTCACCACAGCATCAAGAATTATTCGTGACATCCAACACAATTTGTTGCGTTGCGCCTGCGGGCTTGCCAACATCGGCCTGACGCAAGCGCCTAACCCGGGAGCCCATCTTGGCGATCACCACTCTGCCGGAAACCACCGCCGAGACTCCGTCCGATCTGCCGTTGGAATTGCTGCTCCAATTTCCCGACAACCGACTCCTGATCGAGCTTTGCGGAGAGTTCGACCGCAACCTTGCGCAGATCGAGCATCTGCTTTCGGTGCATATCCTGCGCCGGGGCAATGAGCTGGCGCTCTTGGGCGAGGCGAGGGCCGAGGCCGCCGAGGTGGTCAAGGCGCTCTATGCGCGTCTGGAGGCCGGCAAAAGCATCGAGCCCGGCGATATCGACGCGGCCGTCCGCATGGGCGTCAGCACCCGGGATACCGGCGCGCGGCAGAGCGACCAGATGGAGATGTTCGGCTCGGGCGCGCTGGAGATCGGCACGCGGAAAAAGACGGTGGAGCCGCGCACGCCCGCGCAGGCCGACTACGTGCGCAACCTCTTCAGGCACGAACTGGCCTTCGGCATCGGCCCCGCCGGGACGGGCAAGACCTACCTCGCCGTGGCGGTGGCCGTGAACCAGATGATCAACGGCCATGTGGACAAGATCATTCTCAGCCGCCCGGCGGTGGAGGCGGGCGAACGGCTCGGCTTTCTGCCCGGAGACATGAAGGAAAAGGTCGATCCCTACATGCAGCCGCTTTACGACGCGCTGCACGATTTCCTGCCGGGCAAGACGCTGGCCAAGCTGATCGAGGAAAAGACGATCGAGATCGCGCCACTCGCCTTCATGCGCGGCCGGACCCTGTCGAACGCCTACGTGGTGCTGGACGAGGCGCAGAACGCGACGTCGATGCAGATGAAGATGTTCCTCACGCGCCTCGGGCAGGGCAGCCGCATGGTCATCACCGGCGACCGGTCACAGGTGGACCTGCCGCGCGGCCAGCCCTCGGGCCTGATCGAGGCAGAGCGCATCCTCGATGGCATCGGCGGGATCAGCTTCAACTATTTCACGTCCAAGGACGTGGTCCGCCACCCGATGGTCGCCAAGGTGATCGAGGCCTATGACGCGGATGCGGGATCTTGATGCCGCGCGGCGCGATCGCCTGAAGCCGGATCGTTCGGCGCATGGAGATTGATGTCCTGATAGAAGGCGGAGACTGGCCGGGGGACTCGCTCGAAGACCTGGCCGAGCGCGCCGTCGCCGCCGCGCTGGATGAGCTCGGCCTCGAGCCCGACCAGTTCGCGGTCAGCCTTTTGGCCTGCGACGACGCGCGGATCGCGGGCCTGAACGCCGAGTTCCGGGGCAAGCCCGCGCCCACCAACGTCCTGTCCTGGCCGTCGGAGGAGCGCGCCGCAACGACACCCGGCGAGATGCCGCATCTGCCCGCGCCGCACCCGGTGGGACCACCGCTTGAGCTGGGCGATATCGCGCTGGCCTACGAGACCTGTGCGCGTGAGGCCGCCGAGGCGGGCAAGGCCTTCGACGATCACGTGACCCATCTTCTGGTCCACGGGCTGCTCCATCTGTTGGGTTTCGATCACGAAACCGGCCCGGATGCGGACCTAATGGAGGGTCTGGAGACGCGCATCCTTGCAAGACTGGGGGTCTCTGACCCATATTGACCGCAACGGGAGCATTGAGCCCGGTTTTTCGTGTTGGAAAGGAGCGATGAGCTCGAACCCCGATCCCTCATCTGGCGCGGCGCAGAGCGCGCACGACGACGAGGAAGAAAGTCCAGGCCAGAGGCCCGGTTTTTTCACCCGCTTATTCTGGTCCCCCCCGAAGGACAGCCCAGACAGCCTGAACGGCACGGCCTATCCTCAGGAAGGGTCGAACGGCAATGGCGCGCGACCTGTCGGCCTGTCGAACCTTCGGCGGTTGCGCGTGGAGGATGTCGCCATCCCCCGCGCCGAGATCGTCTCCGTCTCCTGCGATATCAGCCTGCCGGAACTGCTGGAGACCTTCCGCAGCAGTGGGCTGACGCGCCTGCCGGTGTATGACGGTACGCTCGACGTGCCCGTCGGGCTGGTGCATCTCAAGGACATCGCCCTGCGCTACGGCTTTCAGGAGGCGCCGGCCGGCTTCACGCTGCGCACGACGTTGCGGCCCCTGCTCTATGCGCCGCCATCCATGCCGATCGGGGTGCTTCTGACCAAGATGCAGACGGACCGCACCCACATGGCGCTGGTGATCGACGAATATGGCGGCGTCGACGGGCTCGTGACCATCGAGGACCTGATCGAACAGGTCATCGGCGAGATCGAGGACGAACACGACGTCGAGGAGGTCAGCCCGTTTCAGCGCGAGAGCGAGGGGTCTTGGCTCGCGCTGGCGCGCACGCCGCTCGATGAATTCGAGGCGGATATCGGCATCGACCTGTCGGGCGTCGACGACGAGGAAGAGGTCGACACGCTCGGCGGTCTCGTCTTCCTGCTGACGGGCCGCGTTCCCGCGCGCGGCGAGGTCGTGCCCCACCCCTCCGGCGTCGAGTTCGAGGTGATCGACGCCGATCCCCGACGCATCAAGCGGCTGCGGGTGCGCGCGCCGAAATCCGCGGGCCGTGCATGACCGACACGCGCGGTCCAGCCATGGCGCTGGCCGGCCCGAGCGGATGGCGCGCCCCGGCGCTGGCTGCACTGGCGGGAGCTGGCGCGGGCCTTGGGCAGGCACCCTTCGACCTTTGGCTGGCGACGCCGTTGGGCCTTGCCGCCGTCACGGCGCTTGTGGCTCTCGCGCCCGACCCGCGCGGCGCATCGTTGCGCGCCTTCGCGGGCGGCTTCGGGTATTTTGCCCTGACGCTGCACTGGATCGTGGAGCCGTTCCTCGTCGATGTCGCGCGCCATGGCTGGATGGCGCCCTTCGCGCTGGTGCTGTTTGCCGCGGGGCTCGCCCTGTTCTGGGCGGCGGCCGGTTGGGTCAGCGCGCGGATGTTGCGCGCGCCCCTTGCGAGAGCGGCCGCCTTCGCGCCCCTGCTGACGCTGGCGGAGGCTGCGCGCGGCACGGTCTTCACCGGGTTTCCGTGGGCATTTCCCGGCCATGCCCTGATCGACACGCCGTGGCTTTTCCTGTCCGGGGTCACCGGGGCGCATGGAATGACGCTGCTGGTGACGGCGGTCGCGGCGCTCTGGGCGCGCTGTATCATCCTGCCCCGTGCATGGCCCGTCGCCGCGGGGTCGCTTGCACTCCTCGTCCTGCCGTATGTCTTTCCGGCCGCGCCCGCGCCAGTCGCGGATACAGAGGCCCCGGTCGTCCGCCTGATCCAGCCCAACGCGCCGCAGCACCTGAAATGGCGGCAGGACATGATCCCGGTTTTCTGGCAGCGCGGCCGTGACCTGACCGCTCGCGCGCCCGATCCCGACCTCGGCGCTCCCGACCTGATCGTCTGGCCCGAGACCAGCCTGCCGGTCCTGCTGGAGCGTTCCGACGCCGCGCGGGTGCAGCTGTCTGTCGCCGCCGGTGGAGCGCCCGTCCTGATCGGCGCCCAGCGGGTGGAAGGCTTTGCCGCGCGCAACAGCCTTGCGCTTGTCGATGGCGGCGGGGCGCTCGCCTCCGTCTACGACAAGCATCACCTTGTGCCATTCGGAGAATACCTGCCCTTCGAGGGTCTCGCGAACCGGATGGGCATCGCCGCGCTGGCTGCGGTGTTGCCCGGTGGCTATGGCCCGGGGGAGGGGCCGAGTGGGCTGGATCTCGGCCCGGTTCTGGGCCGCGCGTTCCCGATGATCTGCTACGAGGCGATCTTTCCCGGCTATATCCGCGCGCTCGATGCCCGCCCCGACTGGATGGTGCATGTCACCAACGACGCGTGGTTCGGCACCTTCTCGGGGCCGTGGCAGCATCTGGCGCTGGCAAGACTGCGCGCCGCCGAGCAGGGCTTGCCGGTGTTGCGCGCCGCCAACACGGGCGTGTCGGCCGTCATCGACGCGCGCGGCCGGGTTCTCGACGCCCTGCCGCTGGGCGAGGCCGGTGCGCTCGATACGCGTCTGCCGCCGCCGATGCCGCCGACACTCTATGCAGGGACGGGCGATCTTCCGGTCCTGTTTCTGGCCTTGATCCTGGTCGGCGGTATCGCGCTTCGGGACCGTTTCAAAAAGGGCCATTGAACCCGGCCTCGCCACAGCGTAAGTCGTCGCGACCCTACAACGGCTTCCTGGCGTGGGGACACACACATAATGGAGCATTCCCCATGGCGCGAGAAAACTATCTCTTCACCTCCGAGTCCGTTTCGGAAGGTCACCCCGACAAGGTCTGCGACCGCATTTCCGATGCTGTTCTCGATGCGTTTCTCGCGGAAGAACCGGAGGCGCGCGTTGCCTGCGAAACCTTCGCCACGTCCGGGCTTGTCGTGATAGGGGGCGAAGTCGGCCTGCGCGATCAGGAACAGCTGAAGAACTACATGGGCCGGATCGGCCAGATCGCTCGCGACTGCATCAAGGACATCGGCTACGAGCAGGAGAAGTTCCACTGGAACACCTGCCACGTGCTGAACTTCCTGCACGAGCAGTCCGCGCACATCGCGCAGGGTGTCAACGCCGCCGACAACAAGGACGAAGGCGCGGGCGACCAGGGGATCATGTTCGGCTATGCCGTCGACGAGACGCCCGAACTCATGCCCGCCCCGATCCAGTATTCCCACGCGATCCTGCGCCGTCTGGCCGAGGTGCGCAAATCTGGCGCCGAGCCGACGCTGGGCCCCGACGCGAAAAGCCAGCTGACCGTGCGCTACGAGGGCGGCAAGCCCGTGGACGTCACGTCGATCGTGTTGTCGACGCAGCATCTCGACGAGGACATGACCTCGGACGATGTGCGCGCCGTGGTGGAGCCCTACATCCGCGAGGTTCTGCCTTCGGGCTGGATCACCGAGGCGACGAAATGGTGGGTCAACCCGACCGGCAAGTTCGTCATCGGCGGCCCGGACGGGGATGCGGGCCTGACGGGGCGCAAGATCATCGTCGACACCTATGGCGGTGCCGCGCCCCATGGCGGCGGCGCGTTCTCGGGCAAGGACCCGACCAAGGTGGACCGTTCGGCCGCCTATGCCGCGCGCTACCTGGCGAAGAACGTGGTGGCCGCGGGTCTCGCGAAACGCTGCACGATCCAGCTGTCCTACGCCATCGGCGTGGCCGAGCCGCTGATCTATGCCGACACCCATGGCACGGCCGTCGTCCCGGAAGAGGCGATCGAGGCGGCCATCGGCAAGGCCATGGACCTGACGCCGCGCGGTATCCGCACGCATCTGCAGTTGAACCGCCCGATCTACCAGCGCACGGCTGCCTACGGCCATTTCGGCCGGGAGCCGGAGGCCGATGGCGGTTTCTCGTGGGAACGCACGGACCTCGCCGCCGCGCTCAAGGCCGAGGTCTGAGAAACCGGATCGCGCCGGTCCTCAGGCCGGCGCGACCTTTGCCCAGACCGGCAGGTGGTCGGAGGCGTGCCGTGCCGCACCCTCGTTGATGACACCGGTTTCGGTCAGCTTCAGGCCCCTGCCATGGGCGAACCGGTCGAGCGACGCCACGGGATAGGACGCGTGAAAGCTCCGCCCCGGCGCGATCACGTCGAAATCCGGGCCGAGCGGTTCGAAACCCGACCGCACCGACCATTCGTTGAAATCCCCGGCGATCAGGGTCCGGTGGCGTTCTGCCTTTTCGAGATGCTCGCAAAGCGCATGCATCTGGCGCCGGCGCCATTTCCGCAAAAGCCCAAGATGCGCGCCGATGACGGTGACGACGCCGAATTCCCCCTCGATATCGACCCGGATGGCGCCGCGCGGCTCCAGCCCCGGCAGGGGCAGGCGCGCCGTGGCGCGGATGTCGAGATCGTGGCGCACCAGAACCGCGTTGCCGTGCCAGCCGAGGCTGACATCGGTGACGGCCACATCGGCCACGCGATAGGGCGTCTCGGCCTCGAGGATCGTCTTGGGCAACGCCGAGCGACGCGGCGGCATGCGCCGGTCGGCCTCTTGCAGCACCAGCACGTCGGCCTTGGTGGCCATCAGCACCTTCTGCACCCGTTCCGGGTCGCGCCGACCGTCAAGGCCCACGGCCTTGCGGATGTTGTAGCTGACGATCCTCATGGTCCGCTCACAATACAGGCGCCATCAGCCGCGCGACAGGGGCGGCGATGCGCAGCCAAAGCGGTTGCTCGGCGAGCGTCTTGTCCAGCTTTACCGAACGGGCGAAATCGGCCTGCAGCACGCGCTCCAGCTCGATGCAGGGGCCGCGGTCGAAGAGATAGGCCGTCGTCTCGAAATTGAGCTGCAAGGACCGCTGGTCAAGGTTATGCGTCCCGATCGCCGCGATCCGGTCGTCGACCAGGAAGGCCTTCTGATGCAGAAAGCCCTCGCGGTAGCGCCAGATCTCGACGCCGGCCTCCATCAGCTCGTCGAAATAGGCGAAGGCCGCGAGCCATGGCAGGTAGTGATCGATGCTGTCGGGGATGAGGATGCGCACCTCCTTGCCCTGCGACGCGGCGTGTTTCAGCGCCGTAAGCGATGGCAGGTCCGGCACGAGATAGGGGGTCGAGATCCAGATCCGTTCGTGCGCCGCTGCGAGCGTCGCATAGATCATCGTGCTGCCCGTATCCTCCGCGTCGACGGGACCCGTGGCGACGATCAGCCCGTCCAGATCGCCCGCCTCCGATGCCGATGTCCATTCCAGCGTGTCGCGCAGTGCCTCGCCGGTGACCCAGTGCCAGTCCTCGGCGAAGATGAGCTGCAGTTGCGTGACCATGGGGCCCTCGACCCGCAGGAAGGTGTCGCGCCACGGCCCGAAGGTGGGGCTGCGGCCCATGTATTCGTCGCCCACGTTGTGCCCGCCCAGAAAGCCCACGCGCCCGTCGGCGATCAGCGCCTTGCGGTGATTGCGGAAATTGAACTGGAACCGGCGGACGATGGGACCGCCGCTGCGGGCATGGGCGATCCGGATACCGGCATCTGCCATCTCGCGCAGAAGGCGGGGACGCAGGCTGACCGGGCGGAACACGTCATAGGCCAGCCAGACCTTCACGCCACGCCGTGCCGCCGCCATCAGCCGCGCCGCCACCTCGCGGCCGAGATCGTCGTCGCGGTAGATGTAGAACTGCACCAGCAGGTAAGACTCGGCCGCGTCGATCACCTCGAAGAGCGCCTCGAACGTTTCCTTTCCGTCGATCAGGATCCGCGCGCTGTTGCCGCACACCACCGGCAGGCCCGCGACGGATTCGAAGGGGCGCAGGTTCACGGCCAGCGGATCGTTATGGGCGGCCTCGGGCCAGTCGCTTCGGTGATCCTTGAACAGCGCCCGGCTTTTCCGGCGTGCCCGCGCGCGGGAGGCGTAGCGATGCGGCCCGAGAAATGCGTAGACCACGACGGCCAGATAGGGCGCGGCCAGAAGGAACACGACCCAGCCCACGGCCGCCTGTGGCGTGCGTGAGGTCTTGGCCGCGTGCCACGCAGCCCAGAGCGTGACGACCACGAGAACCGTGGACAGGATGGCGAGGATCACTTGCATCATCGGTTCCCATCCTTGCCCGAATTCGGCGCAGTCCGCCACGTTGCTAACATGCGTCCCGCGCAGTAGGTACCGCCGCCATGACGCAGACGAAAGACCACCCGCCTGGCCGCCCGCACCGCAACTTCTACGGCCGTCGCAAGGGCAAGCACCTGCGCGACAGCCAGGAGGTCTATCTGGAGGAGGACCTCGCCGGCCTGTCTCCGGGCCCGGTCACGTGGGACGACAACCCCGAGCGGCGTCCGCTCGACCTTGGCGCGCTTTTCGGTGGGCGCGCGCTGTGGCTGGAGATCGGCTTTGGCGGTGGCGAGCACATGGTGCATCAGGCCGTGCGCAACCCCGACAAGGGGCTGATCGGCTGCGAGCCCTATATCAACGGCGTCGCCATGCTTCTGGGCAAGATACGGACCTCGGGGGTCGGCAACCTGCGCGTTCACCCGGGCGATGTGCGCGACCTCTTCGACGTGTTGCCGGACGCCTCGGTGGCGAAGGTCTTTCTGCTTTACCCCGACCCGTGGCCCAAGACGCGGCACCATCGCCGCCGCTTCGTCACGCCGGAGCATCTGGAGCCGCTGGCCCGCGTGACGAAACCGGGGGCCGAGTTCCGCGTGGCGACCGACATCCCCGACTATGTGCGCCAGACGCTGCAGGAGGTGCCGCGCCACGGCTTCGAATGGCTGGCCGAGGGGCCGGTGGACTGGCGCGAGCCGTGGGACGACTGGGTCTCGACCCGCTACGAGCAGAAGGCGCTGCGCGAGGGGCGCGTGCCGCACTACCTGACCTTCCGGCGCAGGTAGGACGCCCATGGGGAGTGGACGCCATCTGCGTCCGCGACTATCACGCCAGCGAACGAAAAAGGCGTCCGCAGCAGGCGACGCGAAGAAGGAGGGCGGCCCATGTCCGGCCATGGCGATCCGGTACCGATGACCGCCCGCAGGGGGCCGCCGCTGAAGGGCACGGCCCGTATCCCCGGCGACAAGTCGATCTCGCACCGCAGCCTGATCCTCGGCGCGCTGTCGGTGGGCGAGACCCGCATCACCGGGCTGCTGGAAGGGCAGGACGTTCTGGATACCGCCAGCGCCATGGCGGCCTTCGGGGCCGAGGTGACGCAGCACGGTCCGGGCGAGTGGTCCGTCCATGGCGTCGGCGTCGGCGGATTCGGCGAACCCGATGACGTGATCGACTGCGGCAATTCCGGCACCGGCGTGCGCCTGATCATGGGCGCGATGGCCACGACGCCGATCACCGTGACCTTCACCGGCGACGCCAGCCTGCGTGGCCGTCCGATGGCGCGCGTGACGGACCCGCTTGCGCTTTTCGGGACGCGGTCGGTGGGCCGTGCTGGCGGGCGCCTTCCGATGACGCTGGTTGGCGCGGCCGAGCCGTTGCCGGTGCGCTACACGCTTCCCGTGCCGTCGGCGCAGGTGAAGTCGGCGGTTCTGCTGGCGGGCCTAAACGCCCCCGGCGAGACGGTCGTCATCGAGGCCGAGGCCACGCGCGACCATACCGAGCGGATGCTGGCGGGCTTCGGCGCCGAAATCTCGACCCAGGTGACGGCGGAGGGCCGGGTCATCACCCTCGTCGGCCGCCCGGAGCTGCGCCCGCAGGCCATCGCCGTCCCCCGTGACCCGTCGTCGGCCGCCTTCCCGGTCTGTGCCGCGCTCATCACCGAGGGCTCGGACGTGCTGGTGCCCAATATCGGCCTCAACCCCACGCGCGCCGGGCTGTTCCAGACCCTCCGCGAGATGGGTGCCAACCTGACCTACGAGAACGAGCGCGAGGAAGGCGGGGAGCCCGTGGCCGACCTGCGCGCGCGGTTTTCGCCCGAGATGAAGGGCATCGAGGTGCCACCGGAGCGTGCCGCGTCCATGATCGACGAATACCCCATCCTGTCGTTGGTCGCGGCCTGTGCGGAGGGCCGCACGGAGATGCGCGGCGTCAGGGAGCTGCGCGTGAAGGAAAGCGACCGGATCGCGGCGATGGCCGACGGGCTGCGCGCCTGCGGCGTGACGGTCGAGGACGGTCCCGACTGGTGGAGCGTCGAGGGGCGGGGCCCCGGCGGCGTCCCGGGCGGTGCGACCTGCGCCACCCATCTCGACCACCGGATCGCGATGTCCTTCCTCTGCCTCGGTCTCGCGTCGAAAAAGCCTGTCAGCGTGGACGATGCCGGGCCGATCGCCACGTCCTTCCCGGTCTTCGAGCCGTTGATGCGCGCGCTTGGCGCCCATCTCGACCGGACGAACCGGGGGTGAGAACGCGCATGACGGATCGCCCGGCCCGCGCCCCTTGCCGCCCGGGGCCAGCTCTGGTTCAACGGGCCGCATGAGTTTCACGGTCGCCATAGACGGACCCGCCGCCAGCGGGAAGGGCACGATCAGCCGCGCGGTCGCGGCGCATTTCGGGCTGGCGCATCTCGATACCGGGCTCCTTTATCGCGCGGTGGGCAAGCGGATGCTGGAGGGTGAGGCACCCGAAGTCGCCGCGTCCGCGCTGACGTCCGAGAACCTGAAGGACCCCGATGCGTTGCGCGGGGCCGACGTGGCGCAGGCCGCCTCGAAGGTCGCCGCGATCCCCGAGGTGCGCGCGGCGCTGGTCGATTTCCAGCGCGCCTTCGCCAGCCGCGCGGGTGGCGCGGTTCTGGACGGCCGCGACATCGGCACGGTGATCTGCCCCGACGCGGCGGCGAAGCTTTTCGTCACCGCAACCGCGGAGGTCCGTGCCCGCCGGCGCCATGCCGAGCTGCGCGCAAGAGGGGTCGAGACCAGCTATGAGGCGGTGCTGGCCGACGTGCACGAGCGTGACGAACGCGATGCCGGGCGCAGCACCGCGCCGATGATCGTCGCGCCCGATGCGGTGCTGCTCGACACCAGCGTGCTCAGCATCGATGAGGCGGTCGCGGCGGCCATCGGCGCGGTGCGGGCCCGTCTCGGCGACTGACCGCCCGTCCGCGCGGCCCATCCTGGCAGGATCTTGCCGGGTTCTTTGCGGACTGGGCCATGGATGCCTAGTATCCCGCATGCGCCCGCGTCCCGAGTTTCAAGGGCCGGGGCGACGAACCAAAACCTACATACTCCCAAAAGGAGACTACATGACCTTTCGCAAAACCGCCGCTGCCGCCACATCCGCCCTTGCGCTTACGCTGGCCGCCGCGCCGGCCCTTGTGCTGAGCAGCGGCACGGCCTCGGCGCAAGTGGCCGCCGATGAGTATTCCGCCGCGGACATCGACGCCTTTGTCGAGGCTTTCGTCGAGGTCAACGATGTGCGCACGGCCTACGCTCAGCAACTTCAGGAGACCGAGGATGAAGCCGAGCAGCGCGTGATCATCCAGGATGGCAACGCCGCGATCGTCGATGCGATCGATGGTGTCGACGGAATGGACGTGGAGCTGTATACGGCGATCCTCGAAGCCGCGGGCTCGGACGAGGATTTGAGCCAACGCATCAACCGCAGGGTGGACGACGCAATCCAGGGCTGACGCCCGCCGCTCTTGCCAATGCGGCGCGCCTTGACTATAGGCGCGTCGTCAACACGGTGAACGAAGCCGGGACAACGAGGATCGGGCAGGGTCGGACCTTTCCGGCCCTCTTTGTTTTTCCGGGTATCCGGAACGACGCGAAGTCCGCCGCTGGCGGACGCCAACCAAGACCGGCGGAACCAACCGCCCGGCCAGTGAAATCGAACGCCCAAGCCCGCATGAACCGAAGGGGCAGGGCACAAAAAGGAACCGATACGCATATGTGCGCCAAAGCCACCATGGAGGAATTCGAAGCCCTCCTCAACGAAAGCTTCGATATCGACACGCCCGACGAGGGGTCTGTCGTCAAGGGCAAGGTCATCGCCATCGAGGCGGGACAAGCCATCATCGATGTCGGCTACAAGATGGAAGGCCGCATCGATCTCAAGGAATTCGCAAACCCGGGCGAGGCGCCCAGGATCGATGTCGGCGACGAGGTCGACGTCTTTCTGCGCAGCGTCGAGAACGCCCGCGGCGAGGCTGTCATCAGCCACGAGATGGCCAAGCGCGAAGCCGCCTGGGACCGTCTGGAAAAGGCCTACGCCAACGAGGAGCGCGTCGACGGCGCCATCTTCGGCCGCGTGAAGGGCGGCTTCACCGTCGATCTCGGCGGTGCCGTCGCCTTCCTGCCGGGCTCGCAGGTCGATGTGCGCCCCGTGCGTGACGCGGGCCCGCTCATGGGTCTCAAGCAGCCGTTCCAGATCCTCAAGATGGACCGCCGCCGCGGCAACATCGTGGTGTCGCGCCGCGCGATCCTCGAGGAATCCCGCGCCGAGCAGCGCGCCGAGGTCATCGGCAAGCTGTCGGAAGGCGACGTCGTGGACGGCGTGGTCAAGAACATCACCGAATACGGTGCCTTCGTGGACCTCGGCGGTGTCGACGGCCTGCTGCACGTCACCGACATGGCCTGGCGCCGCGTCAACGACCCCAAGGAGATCCTGTCGATCGGCGAGACCGTCAAGGTGCAGGTCATCAAGGTCAACAAGGACACCCACCGCATCAGCCTCGGCATGAAGCAGCTGCAGGACGATCCGTGGGATGCCGTCGAGGCGCGCTACCCGCTCGATTCGGTGCACACCGGCCGCGTGACCAACATCACCGACTACGGCGCCTTCGTGGAGCTGGAGCCGGGTGTCGAGGGTCTGGTGCACGTCTCCGAGATGTCCTGGACCAAGAAGAACGTCCATCCCGGCAAGATCGTCTCCACCTCTCAGGAGGTCGAGGTCATGGTGCTGGAGATCGACACCGCCAAGCGTCGAGTGTCGCTGGGTCTCAAGCAGACCATGCGCAATCCGTGGGAGGTCTTCGAAGAGACCCACCCCGTCGGCACGCAGGTCGAGGGCGAGGTCAAGAACATCACCGAGTTCGGCCTCTTCGTGGGTCTCGACAACGACATCGACGGCATGGTGCACCTCAGCGACCTGACTTGGGAAGGCCGGGGCGAGGACGTGATCCAGAACTTCCGCAAGGGCGACATGGTCAAGGCCGTGGTCACCGAGGTCGACACCGACAAAGAGCGTATCTCGCTCTCGATCAAGGCGGTCGACGGAGACCCGTTTGCCGACGCGATCGATGGCGTCAAGCGCGGCTCGGTCATCACCGTCGAGGTCACCGCGATCGAGGATGGCGGCATCGAGGTGGAGTACAACGGCATGAAGTCGTTCATCCGCCGCTCCGACCTCAGCCGCGACCGGGCCGAACAGCGCCCCGAGCGCTTCCAGATCGGCGACAAGGTGGATGTCCGCGTGACCAATGTCGATGCGCGCTCCCGCCGTCTTGGCCTGTCGATCAAGGCCCGCGAGATCGCCGAGGAAAAGGAAGCCGTGGAACAGTACGGGTCTTCCGACAGCGGCGCGTCGCTGGGCGATATCCTGGGCGCCGCGCTCAAGAAGGACGACGACTGAGCCTCGGCACAGCCGTCCGGAAATCAGCGAAGGCCCCGCCGGATCGGCGGGGCCTTTGTCGTTCGGGCGGGGGCGGGATGGTGGAAGAAGCTGTGGATAAAATCGCCGCGCCATGATCTTGCAATACATCCGTTACAACTCGTGGCCATGGTGGCATCGTCGGGCGGACCCGTCCCCAAAAACGTCCCGCCCGCTCGCGAAAGTCCCCCATGGGCCCCGCGTCGATAGCGCGGGGCCCTATGCGTGACGCGCCTTGGTTTGACAGCCGTTGACCCGCGATGCATCGCTCTGTCGACCCGTTGAAACCCAGGGGACACCCGACAGGCGACGTTCGAGCTCATCGAAGACCAGCGTATCCTGCGGATCAACGGCGCCGACATGCCCGTGGGCGCGCGCGCCTTCGATGTTCTGGCCTGTCTCCACGCCAATGCCGACCGCGTCGTGCCCAAGGCGGACCTGCTCGACGCCATCCGGTGTCTCCGACGCGCGATGCGGCTGAGCCCGCTGCATCCGCAGATCGGGATGATCACGTCGGGCATTGGCAATGCCCTGATACAGATGGGCCGGGTCGAGGAGGCCGCAGCGGCCCATGAGCAGAGCCTGACGGAGTATCCCGAATTCGCGACATCCATGATGGGCCTGATGGCGGCCTACTGGCGGCTTGGCCGGATGGAGGATTGCGCGCGCATCGCCGGGCCTTACCGCGCCAAGGCGCCGGATTTCCCGGTCAGCGACTTCCGCAAGCACCGGCCCCAGGATGCGACGTCCTGCAGCGATGCGGTCATCGGCGCGCTCAGGGCCAAGGGGTTTCGGGAGTAGCCCCCGAGGCGGGTCCGAGGCCGGGCCAACCTGTCGCACCTTGCAGCGCTTGCTCCGCGAGACCAGTGTTTTATCTTCATTTCAGGAATTTCTGAAATCTCTGCGCGAACAGGATATCGGAACCATGAAACTGACACCCCTCCAGCAGGAGTTTGTCCTGCATTTCGGAGAGATGGGCAGCCGGTGGGGCATCAATCGCACCGTGGGGCAGATCTATGCTCTGCTGTTCCTTTCCTCTGAACCGCTCAACGCGGACAGCATCACCGGGGCTCTCGGGGTCAGCCGATCGAACACCTCGATGGGCCTGAAAGAGTTGCAAAGCTGGAACCTCGTTCGGCTCAAGCATTTCCAGGGCGACCGGCGGGACTATTTCACGACACCCGAAGACCTCTGGGAGATCGTGCGCATCCTCGTCGCCGAACGGAAGAAGCGCGAGATCGATCCGACGCTGACCAAGCTGCGGGAACTGGAGATGTCCGGTCCCGCCGGTGACGACTATGCCGAGGCGCGCATCGCGGAACTGCGCGAGTTGATCGAGATGATGACCGGCTTCTACGCCGAGATGGAAAAGCTCGAGACCGAGCGCCTCGTGAAACTGATGACGATGGGCCAACGCATCGCGGGCCTGATCGACAAGGCCGGTGGCGTGCTGCCGGCCCTTACGAAACGCAAGTAGAGAGGACGACACTCCATGGAAGCCCTCGACACCCTTCTTCTCAGCCGCATCCAGTTCGCGGCCAATATCTCGTTCCACATCCTGTTCCCGACGATCACCATCGCATTGGGCTGGGTGCTGTTCTTCTTCCGCATCCGCTTCGCCCAGACGCAGGACGACAAGTGGATGGCGGCCTATCGCTTCTGGGTGAAGGTTTTCGCTCTTTCCTTCGCCATGGGTGTCGTGTCGGGCATCACCATGTCGTTCCAGTTCGGCACCAACTGGCCGGGCTTCATGGAAACCGTGGGCAACATCGCCGGGCCACTTCTGGCCTACGAGGTGCTGACGGCCTTCTTCCTCGAGGCGGTCTTCATCGGCATCATGCTGTTCGGGTTCTCCCGCGTGCCGGGCTGGCTGCACATGCTGGCCACGGGGCTCGTGGCCTTCGGCACGACCATGTCGGCCTTCTGGATCATCGTGCTGAACTCCTGGATGCACACGCCGCAAGGCTTCGAGATGGTCGATGGCGTGGCCTTCGCCACCAGCTGGTGGGAGATCGTCTTCAACCCCTCCATGCCCTATCGCTTCGCCCACATGATGCTGGCGAGCTTCCTGACGGTGGCCTTCCTCGTCGCCGGCGTCTCGGCCTTCCGCTGGCTCATCGGCGACCGCGCGCGCGAGGTGCCGGCGATGCTGAAGACCGGCGTCGCGCTGGGCGCGCTCCTGATCCCGCTGCAGATCTACCTGGGCGACCTGCACGGGCTCAACACGAAGGAATACCAGCCCGCAAAGGTCGCGGCCATGGAAGGGCTCTGGGAGACCGACACCAACGTGCCGCTCCTGCTGTTCGCGCTGCCGGACGAGGAGACGCGGTTGAACGACCTTGAGATCGGCATCCCGGGTCTCGCCTCGCTCATCCTGACGCATGAGTGGGATGGAGAGCTGACTGGCCTCAACGAGTTCGTCACCGAGGACGGCGAGGTCCTGCACCCGCCGGTGGCGCCCGTCTTCTGGTCCTTCCGCACCATGGTGGGTACGGGCGTGGCCATGCTGCTCCTCAGCTGGGCCTCGCTCTGGTTCATGTGGCGCCGCCGTGACCGGCACCAGGGCCGCGACCCGGGCCAATGGTTCGCGGTCGAGGGCCTGCCCAAGCCGATCCTCTGGGCGCTGGTGCCGATGGCGTTCTCCGGCTGGGTGGCCACCCTCGCGGGCTGGTACACGACCGAGATCGGCCGCCAGCCCTGGCTCGTGCAGGGCGTGATGACGACCGAAATGGCCGTGGCCGACGTGCCGGCGCCGATGGTGATGGGCACGCTTGTGACCTACCTCGCGATCTACGCGGCGCTCCTGCTGGCCTATATCAGTGTGGTGATCTACCTCGCCCGCAAGGCCGCGAAGGGCGATGACGCGCCCGCAGACGACATGACCCATTCCGGCAAGGCGGAAGTCGAAGCCATCAGTCCAGCGGAGTGAACCCATGCTGCCCGATTTCACCAACCCCGCCGACTGGCTGCCCTGGGCCTTCGCCTCGCTCATGGGCCTGTCGATCCTGATCTACGTGATCCTCGACGGGTTCGACCTTGGCGTCGGCATCCTGTTCCCGCTGGCCGAGCCGGAGGAGCGGGACCGCATGATCGGCTCCATCGGGCCGTTCTGGGACGCCAACGAGACCTGGCTGGTGCTGGCCGTGGGCCTTCTGCTGGTGGCCTTCCCGGTTGCGCACGGGATGATCCTGTCCACGCTCTACCTGCCGGTCTTCATCATGCTGGTGGGCCTGATCCTGCGCGGCGTCGCCTTCGAATTCCGGGCCAAGGCGCGCGACCAGCACAAGCGGCTTTGGAACCGCCTGTTCTTCGTGGGCTCGCTCGGGACCGCGCTGGCGCAGGGCTGGATGCTCGGCATGTACGTCATGGGGCTCGAGACGACCCTCGCCACCTACGCCTTTGCCGCGCTAACGGCGGTGTTCCTCGCCGTGGGCTACAGCTTCATCGGCTCGACCTGGCTGATCCACAAGACCGAAGGCGCCCTGCAACTGAAGGCGGTACAATGGGGCAAGGAAAGCCTCTGGGGCGTCGTGCTCGGCATCGGGGCGGTATCCCTCGCGACACCCTTCGTGAGCGCGCGCATCTTCGAGAAATGGTTCACCTTTCCCGAGGTGCTCTACCTCGCGCCGCTCCCGGTCCTGGCGGGCGCGCTGGTGGTCGCGCTCTGGGTCATGCTCCGGCGCATGCCCTATGCGGAGGATCGCCGCTCATGGCTGCCCTTCGCGGTCGCCTCGACGCTTTTCGCGCTCGCCTATCTGGGGATGGCCTACAGCTTCTACCCCTATGTCGTGCCCGAGCGGCTGACGATCTACGAGGCCGCGGCCGCGCCCGAAAGCCTGCTGATCATCCTGATCGGCGCCTGCTTCGTGGTGCCGGTGATCCTCGGGTATTCGGTGCTGGCCTATGTCATATTCCGCGGCAAGGCGACGGCGTTGCGCTACGACTGAGGTCCCGATTGCGTATTTGGAGAAAGATGAAGGGCCCGATGCATGTCCTTCTCCTTCATCTTTCCAAAAATACGCATGCGACCTTGCCCCCATGCGGCCGGCCGGTTGTCAGAAATCCACCGCCACCCCCGGCAGGTTCAGCGCCTTCATCAGGTCGCGCAACTCCTGCCGCGCGGCGAGGTTGGAGATGTTCAACCGATCGACGCCCAGTTCCTTCAGGTCCAGAAGCGTCATGCCGGTGGGAAACATCTCGCGGAAGATCACGCGCTCGGAAAAGCCGGGCGCGACGCGGAAGCCGATGCGCCGCGACAGGTCTTCCAGCGCCTGGCCGACCTTTCGCTTGTTGTGCATCTGCTGCGCACCGAGACGGTTGCGCACGACGATCCAGTCCATCGCCCTGAGGCCCGCACGCGCGCGCAATTGCCGGGCGTGCCAGACCATCTCGGAATAGACGCTGGGTCCGCGGATCTCGTAGGTCTCGGGATCGATCCGCGCCAGGAGGTCGAAATCGACGAAACTGTCGTTCATCGGCGTGATCAGCGTGTCGGCGAGGCTGTGCGCCACCTGCGACAGCCGCGTGTGGCTGCCGGGACAGTCGATCACGATGAGATCGCAGCGCGCCTCGTGCTCGGCCACGGCGGCCGACAGGCGCCGGTCGTAGATGTTCTCGCCCTCCGACAGCGTCGCGGGGTCGATGGGCGGAAGCTCCATCAGGATTGGACAGGGCAGGTCGAGCCGGCGCTTGGCGATCGTGTTCTGCCGGTTCTCGATATAGCGCCCGAAGCTGCGCTGGCGCAGGTCGAGGTCGAGGCCGCCCACGGTCTTGCCGAGCCGCGCCAGCGCCGTAGCCACGTGCATGGCGGTCGTGGATTTGCCCGACCCGCCCTTTTCGTTGCCTAGAACGATGATGTGTGCCACTGCCCGACACCTCTATATCTTGGCGCTCTTGTTCAAGGAGGCGCGAATTGTGGGTAGTATAGGCGAGCTCTGGCCGAAGGTTAAGCGGGAATGCGTCGCATGGAGACCGGTGCGGCGAGGGATTTGGCACGACCCGTTGCCAACGGTATCGCCGACGACGCATCCCATGATGCCCTTGGGGGGCGTCCGGGCACCGGATCGATGCGCAGCGCCACGGTCGACATCGCCGGAAGGCCGGCAACGAATCCTCTTGTCGGAAACCCGTGTCTCACCGAAACTCCCTGCATGTTCAGGCCCATGGACAAGATCCTGCCGGGAATACCCGCGCGTCCTGCCGTCATGGCGGCCTTGTCGGTGACCGCGTCTGTGGTGCTGACGGGCGGTGCTGCCGCGCAGGCCGGTTCCGGCGACCCGGTCTTCACCGTCAGGGCCGACCGGCTTGCCTGCGTGATCGAACACGCGGCGCAGTATTTCCCCAGCAACGGGCGCAGCGCCTTCATTTCGCTCGAGGATTGTCCCGAGACGGGCAATCCATTCCTGTCGTCGGTCACCAACTCCGGCCCCGACATCGAGTTCGGCGAGGCGGAGGTCGACCGCTTCCTGCTGCTGCGGGTGGAGGATTTCGCCTGTCTGGAAGCGCTCGACCTGCCCGATGGCGCCGAGATCGTCCGCTTCTACCCCACGCGTTGCGAGGCCGTGGCGGGTGAGTGAGCCGTCCGGGAAGTCCGAACCCCCGGCGCGGCGCATAAGATTCGGACGCCGGGGCCTCGACACCACGGCGAAGGTCGTCACCATGGTGGCGGCGCTGGCCGGGGTCGCGGCATATTTCGGCGATCGCTGGTTCGAGCGGCGCAATGCGGCCCAGACGGCGTCGCTGTCCTATATCGAACGCTACGCCGCCGACCCGGTGCTCGAGGCGCGCATGGCGCTTTACGCGTTCTGGCTGGAACAGGAGGATTTCCTCGCCTTCGCCGCCGATAACACGATCCCGCCGGGCCAGTACCGGTATTTCGTCGACACGCGGTTCGACGAGTATTCCCGGCCTGACGACATCCGGCGCGCGCTCATCGCGCTCGACAGTTTCTTCGACGAGCTGCAGTTCTGCCGGGGGGCCGCCGTCTGCCAGACCGCGACGCTCGACGCGTATTTCTGTACCGAGGTGACGCGGCACAACGCGATCTATGCTGCGTTTTACGATGTCATGCGCGCCGATCTGGGGGAAAGCGGGTTCGGTCGGGGGGTGGAGGCGTATGCCACGACCTGCGCTGCCCCTTGAAACCGAAACGCCGCCCGGTCGGGGCGGCGTCGGATCTTCGCAGCGGAAGGCCGGTTCAGAACCCGAGGCCCTCGTACTTCTTCTTGAACTTCGACACGCGGCCGCCCTGGTCCATCAGGCGCGTGCTACCGCCGGTCCAGGCGGGGTGCACCGACGGATCGATGTCGAGCGAGAGCGTGTCGCCCTCCGCGCCCCAGGTGGAGCGCATCTGAACCACGTCGCCATTGGTCATCTTGACGTCGATGACGTGGTAGTCGGGATGGATATCCTTTTTCATCTCGGAGGCTCCCTTACGCTTCGGCGCCGGATTTCGGCTTGTAGGTGGCGTCTTCGGCGATCCGGGCCGATTTGCCGCGACGCGCGCGCAGGTAGTAGAGCTTCGCACGACGCACGCGGCCACGACGGACGACCTCGATCGAGTCGATGTTCGTGGAATGGAGAGGGAATACGCGCTCCACGCCTTCGCCGAAGGAGATCTTTCGCACCGTGAAGGACCCGGCGATGCCGGCGCCGCCCTTGCGGGCGATGCAAACGCCCTCGTAGTTCTGCACACGGGTACGGGTGCCTTCGGTCACCTTGTAGCCGACGCGGATCGTGTCGCCGGCCTTGAAGTCGGGAATTGCCTTCCCGAGGGAGGCGATCTGTTCCGCCTCCAGTTCTGCGATCAGGTTCATCTGTCGCGCTCCTATCGTTCTGCGCGGTTTGCCCGCGGATGAGTTCTTCTTTGCCGCAGGACACGTTCCCGCAAACGACCGGCGGCCCGAGTCACCCCAGGCCGCGATGGGGTGCGTATATGCCCCGGCGCCCAGTCTGGCAAGGATATCTTCCGTTCATCTTTCCGCCTTGGCGGGCGCCCGTCCCGGTCGAGGCGGACCGGTCCCTAGCTCCCGGACCGGTCCCGAAACCGCGCCCAGAGATCCGGGCGCCTCTCCCGCGTCAGGCGCTCGGCCTCGGCCCGGCGCCATTTCGCGATCTCGCCGTGGTTCCCGGACAGCAGCACGTCGGGGATGGCGTGGCCGCGCCAGTCGCGGGGCTGGGTGTACTGGGGATGCTCCAGCAGCCCGTCCGAGAAGCTCTCCTCCTCGGTCGAGCTCGCGTTGCCGAGCACGCCGGGGATCAGGCGGACCGTGGCGTCGAGCATCGCCTGCGCCGCGATCTCGCCGCCGGTCAGGACGAAGTCGCCGAGGCTGATCTCCTCGAGCGCGAAATGGTCGATCACGCGCTGGTCTACGCCTTCGAAACGTCCGCAGAGCAGCGTGACCCCCTCGGCCGCGGCAAGCCTCTTGGCGTGGGCCTGTGTGAAGGGCGCGCCGCGCGGGCTGAGGTAGATGCGCGGCCAGCGCGACGGGTCCTCGGGCGTGCCGCTTGCCGCCATGTCGAGCGCCCGGCCCAGCACGTCGGGCCGCATCACCAGCCCCGCGCCACCGCCCGCGGGCGTGTCGTCGACCTGCCGGTGCTTTCCGTGGCCGAAGGCGCGCAGGTCGATCGTCTCCAGCGCCCAAAGGCCCTGCTGCAACGCCTTTCCGGTCAGAGACGCGCCGAGCACGCCGGGAAATGTCTCGGGGAAGAGCGTCAGCACCTTGGCGCACCAAGCACCCTTGAGCCGCGGCGTCCCCTCCATCAGTGAGCGGGGCGTGAGGCTCGGTGAGATGGAAAGCCGCGCATGGGAACGGGCCGGTTTGCTGTCGGTCGGGTCTGACATGGGCGGAGCCTTAGCGGCGGGCGCGATGGCTGGCAATGGTGCGGGGGGAAGCGCCGCCGCGGGGCCGAAAGCCCCCCGGCGGCGCTGTCACCTCCGGCGGGAGTTTTTCGCCAGGATGAAGGGTGGGGTTGTGCCTTGCGTTTTCGGGGTTATCTCTGCGTGTTCCGGAGAGACGACAGCACATGGCCCGCACCATCCTCGAAATCCGCGACCTGGAGAAGGTCTATGACGGCGGCTTCACCGCCCTGCACGCGGTGTCGCTGGACATCCGGGAGGGTGAGATCTTCGCGCTTCTGGGACCGAACGGCGCGGGCAAGACCACCCTGATCGGCACGATCTGCGGTCTCGTGCAACCCAGCGGCGGCCGGGTGACGGTGGCGGGGCATGACACGGCGACCGAGTATCGCGCCGCGCGCAGCCTGATCGGGCTCGTGCCTCAGGAGGTCAATCTCGAACCCTTCGAGAAGGTCATCAACACGGTGCGGTTCTCGCGCGGCCTCTTCGGCAAGCCGCGTAACGAGGCCCTGATCGAGCACGTGTTGCGGCAGCTGTCGCTCTGGGACAAGCGCGACAGCCAGATCCGGGCGCTGTCGGGGGGCATGAAGCGGCGCGTGCTGATCGCCAAGGCGCTGGCCCATGAGCCGCGGATCCTGTTCCTTGACGAGCCGACCGCGGGCGTGGACGTGGAACTGCGCCGCGACATGTGGGAGGTCGTGCGCGGCCTGAAGGAAGACGGCGTCACGATCATCCTGACGACCCATTACATCGAAGAGGCCGAGGCCATGGCCGACCGGGTCGGCGTCATCACCAGGGGGCGGCTCCTGTTGGTGGAGGACAAGGACGCGCTGATGAGCCGTCTGGGACGCAAAGAGCTGGTGATCGAGCTGCGCGAGCCGCTGAAGGCTGTGCCGGACGAACTGGCGGGCCATGGTCTGGAGGTGCTCGGGGACGGACGCTTGCTGTTCACCTATGACACGCAGGCCGAGCGCACGGGGATCACGCGGCTTCTGGCCGCCGTGCAGGCGTCGGGGCTTCACCTGCGCGACGTGGAGACGCGGACCTCGTCGCTGGAGGAGATCTTCGTCGGACTCGTCACCGAGGAAAACGGGGCTGACCAAAGCGGGGAGGCCGCGCCATGAACCTGCGCGCCATCGCCGCCATCTTCCGCTTCGAAATGAGCCGGACCTTCCGCACGCTGGGTCAGTCTGTCGTCTCGCCGGTGCTGACCACGTCGCTGTATTTCGTGGTCTTCGGCGCGGCCATCGGCAGCCGCATCCAGGAGGTGGAGGGCGTGAGCTACGGTGCCTTCATCGTGCCGGGGCTGATCATGCTGACGGTGCTGCAGCAGGCGATCAGCAATGCGTCCTTCGGGATCTACTTCCCGAAATTCGTGGGGACGATCTACGAGCTTCTTTCGGCGCCCGTGTCCTTTCTCGAGGTGACGGCGGGCTATGTGCTGGCGGCGGCGACCAAGGCGCTGATGATCGGCCTGATCATCCTTGCGACCTCTTTCTTCTTCGTGGACCTGAATATCGCGCATCCGGTCTGGATGGTGGCGTTTCTCGTCCTGACCTGCCTCAGCTTCGCGCTGTTCGGGTTCATCATCGGGATCTGGGCGCAGAATTTCGAGCAGTTGCAGATGGTGCCGCTACTGGCGGTGACGCCGCTGGTGTTCCTGGGCGGCGCGTTCTACTCGATCTCGATGCTTCCGCCGGCATGGCAGACCGTCAGTCTGTTCAACCCGGTGGTCTACCTGATCTCGGGATTCCGCTGGTCGTTCTTGGGGCTGGCCGATGTGCCGGTGGGCTGGTCGCTCCTTGCGATCACGGCGTTCCTGATCGCCTGCCTCGCGACGGTGGCGTGGATCTTCCGCAGCGGCTGGCGGCTCAGACCCTGAGCGGCCGCCCCTTCATCTTTCCAAAAAAATACGCATGGCGCCGTCAGTCGCCGAAGAGACCGTCGGGCGGGTCGATGACGATCCGTCCGGCCTCGAGGTCGACGGTGGGGACGATCTCGGTCGTGAACGGCACCAGAGTGGTGTGGCTCTGACCGGGGGCGCGGATCTCCAGCAGGTCCGACGCCCCGTGGTTCAGCACAGCGGACACGCGGCCCAGCGGCTTGCCGCCGGTGTCGCAGACCTCGAGCCCGACAAGATCGGCATGGTAGTATTCGTCGTCGGGAAGGGCGGGCAGCGCCTCGCGCGGCGCATAGAGGCGCCTGCCGCGGAGCGCGTCGGCGGCCTCCTTCGTGGCGATGCCCTCCAGCCGCGCCGCGAAACCGCCCTTCACGGAGGCGGTGAGTTTCACGGTGAAACTGCAGCTGCCATCCTCGAGCGTCAGCGGACCGTAGGAGGCGATGTCCTCGGGCACGGCGCAGAAGCTTTTCAGGCGCACCTCGCCCCGCACGCCGAAGGCGCCCGCGATGGCGCCGACACAGACCCGCTCAGCCATGGGCATACTCCACGAGGGTGGGGACCTGCGCGGCGGCGGGCCTTTCGACCCGGACCGCCACCCAGAGCAGGAACGCAAAAAGACAGGCCAGCGCGATGAGCGCCAGCCCGACCAGTCGCGCCGGACCGTCGCCGGCGATCAGGAACCACAGGCCGATGCCGCCAAGCCCGAGCACCGCAAGGATCATCGCGGGGCTCCGGCGCGGCTTGGCGTTTGCCGGTGGTGATATGCGTGCGGTGTCGCGCCCATCCGGTCGCCGGCCGGGACAGGGGCACGCCGCATGGCGGCGCACACAAGTCCCGGGACCACCTTACTCGGACTTTTCTTCGGCGGCCGCATCCTCCGCGGGGGCCTCGTCGCGGGGCGCTTCTTCAACGGGCGCGTCTTCAGCCGGGGCGGCTTCGGCTTCCGCGGCTGCAGCGGCCTTGGCGGCCTTCTCCTCGGCGCGCTCCTTGGCCTTGGCGCCGGGCTCGGCTTTCTTCGGGTTGTTGCGCTCCTGCTTCTCGACGACGCCGGCGGCTTCGAGGAAACGGCTCACGCGGTCCGTGGGCTTCGCGCCCTGGTCGAGCCAGTGCTTGACGCGATCGAGGTCAATCTTGATCCGGTCCTCGCTGTCCTTGGGCAGGAGCGGGTTGTAGGTGCCGAGCTTTTCGATGAAGCGGCCGTCGCGGGGCATGCGGCTGTCGGCGGCCACGATGCGGTAGAAGGGGCGTTTCTTCGAGCCGCCGCGGGCCAGTCGGATTTTCATTGCCATGGTGTATCTCCTTGATATGGCGAGGGTTTGGCGGGACTGATCCCGCCCTACGATTGGTGTTTCTCGTGGTGACGAATGACCTCGTCGATCACGAAACGCAGGAACTTCTTGGCGAATTCCGGGTCCAGATCGGCCCGCTGCGCCAGGTCTTCGAGCCGCGCGATCTGCGCCGTTTCGCGGGCGGGATCGGACGGGGGCAGGTCGTGTTCGGCCTTGAGCCTGCCGACGGCCTGGGTGTGCTTGAAGCGCTCGCCCAAGGTGTAGACGAGGATCGCATCGAGCCTGTCGATCGACTCGCGGTGGCCCTTCAAAAGCTCGGCGGCGCGGGTGGCGGCGTCGGTCATGGTGGCGCTCATGGGCGGGCCTCCTGAAGGCGGAGCAGGGCAAGCGGGATATATGCGGGAGCGGGCATCATGCGGCGATCTCCTCCGGTGCGGGGTGGCGCCACACGTCGATCTCGTTGTCGCGCACGGGTTTCGCGGCTTCCGGGTCGATCCGGCAGCCAAGACGTTCGGCCAGCGCGCGGGATCGGGCGTTGGCCGGGTCGATATAACTGACCGCGGTGGACCAGCCGAGCGCCCCGTAGGCGTGGCGGCGAAGTGCCGTGACCGCCTCGAAGGCATAGCCCTTGCCCTCGGCCGCCTCGGTCCAGATCGTCCAGCCGAGTTCCCGCTCCGGCCAGTCGCCGGGGAACCACGGCCCCATGGAGCCGATGGGCTGGCCGCTCGCCTTTTCCTCGGCCACGAAACTGCCGAAGCCGCGCAGGTGCCAGTGCCCGGTGATGATGGCGAGGACGCGCCACGCGTGCCCGATATCCTTGTCCGCGCCGCCGCCGATGTAGCGGGCGCGGTCGGACATGACGAAGGGCGCGAAGACCTCGAAATCGGAGGCCAGCGGCGCGCGCAGGATCAGGCGCTCGGTCTCCAGCACCGGCGTGTCGGTCAGGCGTGCGGTCATGGGCACGCCTCCGGGCCGGGGGCGGGGTGGCGCCAGACCTGCAGGGTGCCATAGCGCTCATGGGTGAAGTCGCCGTCGCGCACCGCGCCCAGCCGCTCGGCCAGCGCGCGGGAGCGGGCGTTTTCCGGCGCGATGAGGCTGATCGCCGTGGTCCAGCCCAGCGTGTCGTAGGCGTGGGCGCGCGCGGCCAAAGCCGTCTCGAATGCCACGCCGCGCCCCTCGGCGCCCTCGAAAAGCGTCCAGCCGATCTCGGGCTCGGGCCAGCCGTCGGGATACCACAGGCCCACATTGCCCAGCGTCGCGCCGGTGGCCTTTTCCTCGACCATCCAGCGGCCGTAGCCCCTGACGTGCCAGTGCCCGGCATAGGTCATGAAGGCGCGGCAGGCGAGTTCCGCCGTCATCGGGCCGCCCACGTAGCGCGAGCGGGGGCTGGCGTAGAAGGCGGTGAAGGTCGCGAGATCGCCGGGCCGATAGCCGCGCAGGAGAAAGCGCTCGGTCTCGATCACCGGGATGGCGGCGAAAAGCGCCTCGGCGGGCGTCGGGCGCGCGTGAAGGGTCATGCCGGCCCCCAATGGCGGTAGACGAGCACGGGTTCGCCGGCCGCTGCATCGGGGCGCGCCGCATCGTCGTCGCGACGGGCGCCAAGGCGTTCCGCGACCGCGACCGAGCGCGCGTTGCTGCTGTGGGTGTAGCTGACAAGCGATGCGAGGCGGTCGCGGGCCCAGTCGCGCGCGGCCCGTGCAGCCTCGGTCGCGTAACCGTGGCCTTCGTAGCCGTCATAAAGCGCCCAGCCCATTTCCGGCTCGGGATAGTAGGAGGGGTGGCTTATGCCGGTCACGCCTATGGCCGTGCCGTCCTTCCGTTCGATGATCCAATGGCCCGCCCCTTCGAGGCACCAGCCGAAGAACTCGGTGGCGAAGAGGTGCCAGACCTTGCGTGGCGTGGCATCGGCCAGATGGCTGCGCGGCGAGAGCATGAAAGCCTCATAGGCTTCGAAATCCGCGCGGGTGGGTGCGCGAAGGCGAAGGCGCCCGGTCTCGAGCGTGGGGATATGGAGGGTGGCCGCGGTCAAGTGTCGTCGCTCACTTCTTCTTGCCGAAACCGGACAGGCCCGGGGGCAGCGCGCCGCCGCCGAGGCCGGGCAGGCCGCCCTGGCCCAGTTGCCGCGCGGCGGCCTCCATCGCCTTGGGGTCCATCGAGGCAGGGTCCATGTCCTTGAGCGCCTGCGGCGTCCCCTTGCCCATCAGCGCGCCGAGGCCGCCGCGGAGCATCCCCTTCTTGCCCATCTTGCCCAGCTTCTTCATCGCGTCGGCCATCTGGCGGTGCATCTTCAGAAGCTTGTTGAGGTCGCTGACGTCCTGCCCCGCACCCGCCGCGATCCGCTTCTTCCGGCTCGCCTGCAGAAGCTCGGGGCGCGCGCGCTCTTTCTTGGTCATCGAGTTGATCAGCGCGATCTGGCGCTTGATCACGGTGTCGTCGAAGCCCGCATCGTCGAGCTGCTTCTGCATCTTGGCCATGCCGGGCATCATGCCCATCATGCCCTGCATCCCGCCCATCTTCATCATCTGTTCCAGCTGCCCCTTCAGGTCGTTCATGTTGAACTGACCCTTCTGGAAGCGCTTCATCATGCGCTCGGCCTGTTCGGCCTCCAGCGTTTCCTGCGCGCGCTCGACCAGCGCCACGATGTCGCCCATGCCGAGGATGCGGCCGGCGATGCGCTCGGGCTCGAAGGTTTCGAGCGCGTCCAGTTTCTCGCCCAGGCCGACGAAGCGGATCGGCTTGCCGGTGACCGCCCGCATCGACAGCGCCGCACCGCCGCGCCCGTCGCCGTCCATCCGGGTCAGGACGACGCCGGTGATGCCGATGCGTTCGTCGAAATTCTCGGCGGTGTGCACGGCGTCCTGACCGGTCAGGCCGTCGACCACCAGAAGCGTCTCGCGCGGGTTGGCGACATCGCGCACCGCCGCGACCTGCGCCATCAGCTCGTCGTCGATGGACAGGCGGCCCGCGGTGTCGAGCATGTAGACGTCGTAGCCGCCGAGGCTGGCCTGCGTCTTGGCGCGTTTCGCGATCGCGACCGGGTCCTCACCCTTCACGATCGGCAGCGTGTCGACGCCGATCTGGGTGCCGAGGATCGCCAGTTGTTCCATGGCCGCCGGACGGTTCACGTCGAGCGAGGCCATCAGCACCTTCTTGCCCTCGCGCTCCTTCAGGCGCTTGGCGATCTTGGCGGTGGTGGTGGTCTTGCCGCCGCCCTGCAGGCCGACCATCAGGACGGGGGCGGGCGGGTTGTCGATCTTGAGACGGCCCGGGTCCTCGTCGCCGGTCAGGACATGCTTGAGCTCGTCATGGACGATCTTGATGACCTGCTGGCCGGGCGTGACCGATTTCGTGACCGCGGCACCGGTCGCCTTCTTCTCGACCGCCTTGATGAACTGGCGCGCCACCGGCAGCGACACGTCCGCCTCCAGCAGGGCGACGCGCACCTCGCGCATGGCGGTGCGCACGTCATCCTCGCTGAGCGCACCCTGCTTGGTGAGCCGGTCGAAAACGCCACCAAGGCGTTCTGAGAGGTTTTCGAACATGGGCGCGGGCCCCCTTTGTCGTCTCGGTTGCCCCCTGAAGGTAAGGAGCCATCCGGAAATGCGCCATAACCCCCGTGGGCGAAACCTCGCTGACGGGGGGCGATCTTGAACGGATCAAGACCGGAAAGCTGACGCTGTCCGGATGTTTGTACGCTCTTTAGGGGCGAGAGCGTGCGGGAGTCAAGCTCTGCCGGCGCACCGGACGGACGGAACGGCGGTGCTCAGTTGCACGCGACCCCGAGCCCCGTCACGTCGCCCGCCACGCGGTCGTAGCCCTGTGCGTGAAGCGCGAAGCGGCGGCTGAGGTCCATCGCGTCCCACGCGGCCTGCGCGGTGGGCACGTCAGTGCCGGGCAGACTGCCCGGGTGGGCGTAGAGCGTGATCGTCATCGGTCCCGCGTAGCGAAGCCCCGCGACGGTGAAGCCCTCGACGTTTCGGGCGTGCACGGCGAGCAGGTCGGCCACCGGGTTGCCCGAGGTGGTGACAATGGCCCAGATATCACCGCGGATGCCGGTGTCGATCGTCATGTCGCCCGTGGCGAGGTGGACGGTGATCCCGGCTTCGCCACGGAAGTCTTGCCCTGACGTCCGGAACGTTGCCTGACCCGAGAGGATCCGACCTGGCCGGATGTCGCCCGCGCCTTGCGTCACCTCGACCGTGAAGTCGAGGCGGCACTCCTGCGCGTCTGCGGGCGCCGCGGGCAGCGCCAGTGCCATGAGCAGGGGGGCGAATCTTCGCATGACCGGAAGGATAGCAGCGCGGACCACTTCGGGAAGGGTGCGGCCCGCGCACGGCTTTCGGTTCAGGCAACGAGGTCAAGGGCCGCGACCTGTGCGGCGGCCGACGCGAGCGACGCCTCGGCGTCCAGCATCAGCCGGTCGGCGGTGACGAATTCCACCTCGGTGATGCCGATGAAGGCCAGCATGTGGCGGATATAGCCGGTGGCGAAGTCGATCTCTGACCCGGCCTCGGTCCCGCCGGAGGCGACGGCGACGATGGCGCGCTTGCCTTGCAGAAGGCCCTCCGGGCCATGCTCGGTATAGCGGAAGGTGACGCCGGCGCGCGCCACCTGATCGACCCAGGCCTTGAGCGTTGCGGGCACGCCGAAATTGTAGATCGGCAGGCCGATCACCAGCGTGTCGGCAGCCCTCAGTTCGGCGATGAGCGTGTCCGACAGGGCAAGGGTGGCGCGCTGGTCATCGGTGCGGTCATGGGCGGGGGTGAAATTGGCGCCCACCCATGCCTCGTCGATCAACGGCAGGCCGTGGGCCAGATCGCGGGTGGTCACGATGGCGGTGGGCGCGATGCGGTCGATGATCCGGTCCACCAGATCGCGCGAGACGGAGCCCGCGCGGCGGGCGGAGGCGTCGATGCGGAGAATGTGATTGGTCATGAGAGGGTCCTGTCGGTTCGGGGGATGTCCTTGCACCGAGGATATGCGATGTGCGAAAATTCGATCAATTTCCGTAATCGCAGGCAAATATCTGCGTTTACGCACGTATTTGCCTGTTGCGGCCCGCGAATGCTTCGACCTTGCATCGGTGAACATGACGCGCGAGGTTTGGCCTAGGACTGTGAGCTGGCGCACGAATGCGAGAACGGTGCGCAAAGGAGGGGTGATGGACAACTGGGACGAAATCCGCACGGCCTATCAGGTCGCGCGGCTCGGCACCGTGTCGGGCGCGGCGGAGGTGCTCGGCGTGCATCATGCCACCGTCATCCGCCATATCGACGCGCTGGAGCAGGCGTTGGGCGCGAAGCTGTTCCAGCGCCATGCGCGCGGCTACACGGCGACCGAGGCCGGGCAGGACCTGCTGTCGGTCGCCGGTGTCGCCGACGATCAGTTCACGCAACTCGCCGGGCGCATCCGGGGGCGCGGCGACGAGGTCACGGGCGATCTGATCGTCACCTCGCTGGACGCGCTGTCGCCGCTGCTGGTTCCCACAATTGCGGCCTTTCAGGAGCGGCACCCGGACCTGCGGGTGCGTCTGATCTCCGACGCGCGGCTGTTCCGGCTGGAATATGGCGAGGCGCATGTGGCGATCCGGGCCGGAAAGCTGCCCGACCAGCCCGACAACGTGGTGCAGCCCTTCTTCACCCAGACCCTGCGTCTGGTGGCGAGCCCCGACTATGTCGAGAAACACGGCCCCTTGACCGATGAGACGCTCGAGACCCACCGTTTCATCGGTTCCAACGAGGACACGCCCCGCGCGCCCTATTATCGCTGGCTGACCGACACGGTTCCGAGCGGCAGCATCGTCTTCCGCGCCTCGGACATGCGGGCGGTGAAGGAGGCGGTGATCGCGGGCATCGGCATCGGGTTCATTGCCGGATGGGACCGCAACAGAACCGACGACCTCGTGGACATGCTGCCCCCGCTTGAGGAGTGGTCGGCCAAGATCTGGCTGGTCACCCATATGGACCTGCACCGTACGGCCAAGGTGCAAAGCTTCGTCCGGCACCTGAAATCCGAGGTCATGAGCTGGCCCGTGGACGAGCCGGGGGGCAAGTGAGCCCAAAGGCCGCCACCGGGCGTGTCACGGGGCCCGCCACGGGCGCCGTGCGCGGCCATCTGGCCCTGCTGGCGTTCTCGGCCCTGATCGCCGGAAGCTATTCGCTCGGCGGGCAGATCGCCAACGACATCGACCCGGTGGCCCTGAATGCGGTTCGTTTCGTGATCGCCGCCGTCGCCGTCTACGCAGTGGTCCGCGCGAGGGGCGGGATCCCGCCCATGGCCTTCGCGGCGCCGTGGCGCTACCTCGTGCTGGGCGGGCTTTTCGCGATCTACTTTGTGACCATGTTCGAGGGGCTGAAGACCGCCGCGCCCGTCTCGGCGGCGGCGGTGTTCACCCTGACCCCGGTGATGAGCGCGGGTTTCGGCTGGGTCCTGCTGCGGCAGGGCGTGACGCCGCGCATCGCGCTGGCGCTGGCCATCGGGGCAGCGGGCGCGGTCTGGGTGATCTTCCGCGCCGATGTTGCCGCGATCCGCGCCTTCGAGATCGGCCCCGGCGAGGCGGTTTTTTTCTGGGGCTGCGTGGCGCATGCCGCCTATACGCCGTTGGTGCGCCTGCTGAACCGGGGCGAGCCGATCCTCGCCTTCACCTTCCTGACGCTGGCCGCCTGCGCGGGCGTGCTGCTGATCTGGGGCGCTGGCGCGATCATCGAGACGGACTGGACAGGCCTGCGCCCGCTTGTATGGATCACGCTGGGTTATATCGCGCTCATCGCCAGTTCGACCACGGTCTTCCTGGTGCAATACGCCGCCATGCATCTGCCCGCGTCCAAGGTGATGGCCTACACCTACCTGACGCCCACATGGGTCCTGGCCTGGGAGCTCGCCCTCGGACAGCCGGTGCCGCCGCTAATGGTGCTGGCGGGTGTGGGGCTTACGGTTCTGGCGCTGCTCTTGCTGCTGAAGGAGTGACGGGGACCATCAGGCCATGTCCCCCGCGTCACCGTCGCGGCCCAACTCACGCTCGAGGAAGGCCTCGAACGCGTCGAGGTTGACCGGCTCGAACTGGCCGAAGCCCTGCATCCAGACCGAGGCGGACTTGAGCGCGTCGGGTTCAAGCTTGCACCACTTCACCCGGCCACGCTTTTCCTGCGTGATGAGGCCGGCGCCCGCAAGGATGGTCAGGTGCTTCGAGATCGCCGCGAGCGACATCTCGAACGGCTCGGCCACGTCGGTGACGGCCATGTCGTCTTCCAGAAGCATCGTCAGGATGGCACGACGGGTCGGGTCCGCCAGCGCGGCGAAGACGGTGTCGAGGGGCGCTGTTCGCGGATCGGTCATGGCCCCGCTTTGCCGTCTGGCCGCGCAATGGTCAACCGATCGGTTGAATAAGACATTCGCCGCGGTCCGGCGCAATCGCGGGGTGCGGCGGTCGTCGCGCTTGCCGCACCTTTGGAAAATGAATATATTTCAAGAATTTGCGCTCACGCTGCCATGCGGCGAAGCGCGTTGACTCCGCCACTTCCCGCGCCTAGCTTCCGCCCGACTTCGATGGGGGACCCTTTTCCGGTGTCCGAAAAGCCTCAGAGTGAGCGCCTCAAGGCGCTGGAGGCGCGGCTGAACGCGGTGCGCGCGCGCACCGAGCCGGAAAAACCCCACATGGGGGAACATTATTCGCAGGCGCAACTGGCGTGGCGGATGGTGGTCGAACTGGTGGCGGGCCTCGGTATCGGCTTCGCGATCGGATACGGGCTCGACAGCCTGTTGGGGACGCGGCCGTGGCTTATGGTCGTGTTCACGGTCCTCGGCTTCATCGCCGGGGTGAAGACGATGATCCGCTCCGCGGCCGAGATGCAGCGGAAAACCGATGCGGCCGGAATGGCCGAGCAGACGCCCGGGGGCGGGCCGGTGGACGAGAACGAGAAGGGGACCTGAGTTTTGGCGACGGAAAGCACGAACTCCTCCAACACGACGAAATCCGGCAATGGCCGCATGATCGCCTTCGGGCTCATTGCGCTTGCCGTTGTGCTCTACATCCTCGGCCTGACGGACAGCTACGAGAGCGGTCTGTCGATCAAGCCGATGGACCAGTTCGCCGTCTATCCGCTGTTCGGGGACGGGCCGGTGCGCTGGTACACGCCCACCAACGCGACGCTCTGGATGGGGCTGGCGGTCCTGTCGATCGCCGTGCTGATGGTGATGGGCACCGGCGGGCGCGCCGTGATCCCCAGCCGCAGCCAGTCGATGGCGGAACTGGCCTACGGGTTCATCCGCAAGATGGTGGAGGACGTGGCCGGCAAGGACGCGCTGCCCTATTTCCCCTACATCTTCACGGCGTTCCTCTTCATCCTCTTCGCCAATTTCCTTGCGCTGATCCCCACAAGCTTCAGCCCCACCTCGCATATCGCGGTCACGGTGATCCTGGCGCTGACGGTCTTCATCTCGGTGACGGTGATCGGCTTCGTGAAGAACGGCGCGACGTTCCTGAGCCTCTTCTGGGTCACGTCGGCGCCACTGGTCCTGCGCCCGATCCTCGCGGTGATCGAGCTGATCTCGTATTTCGTGCGGCCCGTCAGCCACTCGGTTCGTTTGGCCGGCGCGGTCATGGCGGGTCACGCCGTTCTCAAGGTCTTCGCGGGCTTCGCCGGCGTCATGGGCGCGGCCAGCGTGGCCCCGATCATCGGGGTGATCGCGATCTACGGTCTGGAGGTCCTCGTGGCCGCCATCCAGGCCTACGTGTTCACCATCCTCACCTGCGTCTACCTCAAGGACGCGCTTCATCCGCATCACTAGGCGGGGCATCGGGACAGGTCCCGCCCCACGCTCGTGTCACAAGACTTCTCGAACTTCCAACGTAAGGAGATAGGACTATGGAAGGCGATATCGCACAAATGGGTCAGTTCATCGGCGCAGGCATTGCCGGTCTGGGCGCCGGTCTCGCGGCGCTCGGTGTCGGCAACGTGGCCGGCAACTTCCTCGCCGGCGCGCTGCGCAACCCTTCGGCCGCGGCCAGCCAGACCGCGACGCTCTTCATCGGCATCGCATTCGCCGAAGCGCTCGGCATCTTTGCCTTCCTGACCGCGCTTCTGCTGATGTTCGCCGTCTGAGCCGGACCTCGAGAGACCATCCTTACGCCCGGGGTCCGTGCAAGTCCGATGACTTTGCGCGGCCCCCGGTGTAACCGGGTTCCAGGAGGACGCTAAATTGGCAGACGACGCCACCATAGAGGCCGCCAACGGTGCCGGACCGGGCATGCCTCAGCTCGATTTTTCGACGTTCCCGAACCAGATCTTCTGGCTGGTCGTCACGCTGATCGCGATCTATTTCATCCTCAGCAAGATCGCCTTGCCGAGGATCGCCTCGGTGCTTGCCGAACGGCAGGGCACGCTCACCAACGATCTTGCCGCCGCCGAAGACCTCAAGCGTCAGGCCGCGGAGGCCGAGGAGGCCTACAACAAGGCGCTCGCCGATGCCCGCGCCGAGGCGCAGCGCATCGCCGAGGAAACCCGCGCCGAGATCCAGGCGGTCCTGGCCGAGGCCACTGCCAAGGCCGATGAACAGATCGCCGCCAAGGCCACCGAAAGCGAGGCTCGCATCGCCGAGATTCAGGCCAATGCGACGCAGTCCGTGGAGGACGTCGCGCGCGACGTGGCGGGCGACGTCGTCGCGGCCGTCATGCCGGGTCAGACCGTGGATGCGGATACCGTCGCCAGCGCCGTCACGGCGCGGATGAAAGGATAAGCCGATGTATCGTGTCATCCTTCCGATCCTCGTTGCCGCTCTGTTCGCCCTGCCGTCACTGGCAGCGGAACCGGGCTACACGCCGGGCTACGATTTCACGTCGCTTTTCAACACCGATTTCGTGGTGCTGATCGGCTTCGTGCTGTTCCTCGCGATCCTGTTCTACTTCAACGTGCCGAGCCTTCTGGGCGGCATGCTGGACAAGCGCGCCCAGGGCATCAAGTCGGACCTCGACGAGGCCCGCGCCCTGCGTGAGGAGGCGCAGACGCTTCTGGCCTCCTACGAGCGCAAGCAGCGGGAGATGGCCGAGCAGTCCGAACGGATCGTGACGCAGGCGCGTGCCGATGCCGAGGCCGCCGCCGAAACCGCCAAGGCGGACCTGGCGCGATCTATCGAACGCCGTCTGGCCGCCGCCGAGGACCAGATCGCCAGCGCCGAGGCGAAGGCCGTGCGCGCGGTGCGTGACCGCGCCGTCGAGGTCGCCATCGCCGCCGCCGGCGAGATCATCGCGGGCCGCATGGCCGCCGCCGACGCCAACAGCCTGATCGATGCCTCCATCGACGAGGTCGCGACGCGGCTCAACTGAGCACATCCCGCCGACGAAAAAACGCCCCGGTCCCTGCTGGCCGGGGCGTTTTTCTTTGCGCGACTTGCTCTAGCCGCCCAGTTCGGCGAGGGCTTCGAAATCCACCTGCTTCAGATGCTCGGCCATGACCTCGACCGGCGCGCCGCTCGCCTGGATCAGGACGCGACCATCGATGAGGCCTGACAGTTCGTTGTCGGCATTGAGAAAACTCTCGCCATTGATGCGCTCGATCCGGCCCATCGTGGCCATGATCGTGGCATTGCCCAGAAGCCCGGCCATCGCGCCCACCATGGGGTTGTCGGCAACCATCACGATCGTGAAGCGCCCATCGGGTCCGGTATAGTCTGCCTCCGCCGAGCTGCCGCCGCCCATGAAGCCGAGGCCCTGCGCGGCTTCCTCGGACACCTCGCGCGTCCAGCCGGGCAGCGGCTCGGGAAGGAAGGCTTCCAGCCCTTCGGACTTGAGATCGTTCAGAAGCTGCGTGGCATAGGCGGTTTCCTCCAGCGCGTCCTGGATGTCGCCGGCCTCGTAGGCCGCGATGGCGGCGTTCAATGCGTCGGTGATGTCGTCGGCAAGGGCGGGTGCTGGCATGAGGCAGGCCGCGAGCGCGGCGGCTGGGATGATACGGGGCATGGGTGTCTGTCCTCCTTCACGAACCGGCAGCAGGATAGTGGCAAGGCCGAGTTCGAGAAAGGCCGGCTTTCCGGACCCCTCGTGGCGCCTCAGCCGAAGCGCGCGCGCCAGGCGGGCTTCACGTCCCCCGGCGCTGGCGTGGCGTGGTAGATGCCGCGCGCCATGGCCCGCGCGAGGCAGAGGGCCGCCAGATGCCCAAGCCACATGAGGTCGACCGAGGCCGCGTGCCCGGATCCGATGGGTCGCGCCCCGGTCGCGACCGCAAAGACGATGTCCCCGTCCATCGGCGCGTGCGAGGGCCGGACCGCGCGGGCGATCCCGTCATGGGCCATGGTGGCCATCCGCGCGGCCTGCGCCTTGGTCAGCGCCGCGTCGGTCGCGACAATGGCGATCGCCGTGGCCTCCCGTTCGGACGCGGTGAGTTTGGTGGGCGGCAGGCGGGCCGGGTCGAAGGACGGCGCGGGGCCGAGGCCGCCGAATTCGTCCCCGAATTCGCAGGGCGCGACGTGGAAATGCGGACCGTCGCCCACCGTCACCTGCCCCACGGGGTTCGCGGCGACCAGTGCGCCGACGGTATACCCGTTCCACACCGCCGAGGCCGAGCCGAGCCCACCCTTGAGGTCCGCGATCAACGCGCCCGTGCCCGCGCCTTCGCTGCCGATGGCGAAGGTCTCGGACGCCGCCTCGAACGCGGTGCGGCCGAGGGCGGGATAGGGCGAGCTGGTCCAGTCCTTGGCTCCGCCATTGGCGAGATCGAAGATGATCGCGGCCGGCACGATGGGCACGGTCATGCCATGGACGGCAAAGCCGCGTCCCTGCGCGCGCAAGCCCTCCGTCACCCCTTGCGCCGCGTCGAGCCCGAAGGCGGAGCCGCCGGAAAGCACGATGGCGTCCACGCGTTCGACCGTCCTGTCGGGGGCGAGAAGCTCCGTCTCCCGCGTGCCGGGCGCGCCGCCCATGACATGGACCGAGGCGGTGAAGGGCGCCTCCGCCGTCAGAACGGTGACACCGGTCCGGATCGTCTGATCCTTCGCGTTGCCGACGCGCAGGCCGGAGACGTCGGTGATCAGGTTGCGCGGCCCCGGCGCGATCACGTCGGCACCATGCGCGGCACGGTGCCCCGGAAGGCCCCCAGCGCCGTCAGGTGGGAGGTGGGGCCAAGGGGGCAGGTCCGCCCCTCCCACGCCGCTGGCAGGACGAGGATGAGAGTGTCGCGGTCGCCCGCTCCGGTCCGGATGGCGGTGATGGTGGCGCCGTCGAAATAGGTGCCGAGCCGGGCGTCGGGCGGTGCCTCGCGGATCACCTCCACATGGGTCAGGTCGAGCGCGGGCGCGGCGTCCAGCAGATGCGCGAAGGCCAGAGGCTGGCTGGCGAAATCGCCGGCGAAGACGTCGATATCGGCCGGCAGGTCGCGGCGGACGAAAGCCGTCATATGCAGCGCCCGCCATCGACCTCGAGCGCGACCCCGGTGATCATCGAAGCGGCGTCGGAGCACAGGAACGCCGCGGCCTCCCCCATGTCCTGCGGGGTGGAGAAGCGCCCGAGCGGGATGGTGGACAGGAACTTCGCCCGGATTTCCGGCGTGTCCTCGCCCATGAAGCTTTTCAGAAGCGGCGTCTCGCCCGCCACGGGGCAAAGCGCGTTGACGCGGATGCCTTCGGGGGCAAGCTCCACCGCCATGGTCTTGGTCGCGGTGATCATCCAGCCCTTGGAGGCGTTGTACCAGTTCAGCCGGGGCCGGGGGCTGAGCCCGGCCGTGGACGCGATATTGAGGATCGCGCCGCGGCCCGCGGCCTTCATGCGCGGCACGATCTCGCGCGCGGTGAGGTAGACGGATTTCACGTTCACGGCGAGCACGCGGTCGAAATCGGCCTCGGTGACGTCTTCCATGGGCGCGGGAAGGTGGGTGATCCCGGCATTGTTCACGAGGATGTCGATCCCGCCCCACGCATCGAGCGCGGCCTGCGTCATGGCGGCGACGGAGGCGCCTTCGGAGACGTCCGTCTGCTGCGCGATGCCGCCGATCTCTCCGGCCACCTGCGCCGCCGCGTCGGCGTCGATATCGCCCACCATGACCCGCGCCCCCTCCCGCGTGAAGATGCGCGCGATACCGGCGCCGAAGCCTGAGCCCGCGCCGGTGACGATCGCCGTCTTGTTCTCAAGCCGCATCTGCCGACTCCTTGCCTGCGCGTGCCATGTCGATCCGCCGGGCCCTGCGCATTGGCCAGAAAGCGACAAGGAGCCCCAACGCGCCCGCCACATAGGACGCATCATGCATGAAGCCCGCGCGGTAGAAATCGGCGCGCGTCGGGCCCGCGGGCGGGGTGAGATAGGTGTCGAGGACGCCTGTCGCCTCCGCCGCGATCCCGCCGACCAGCCCGGCGAGTGCGGCCATCGTGGCCAGCACGACCACAAGGCCGATCGCGCCGATGCCGGCGGCGAAATAGGTCTCGGTCCGCGGCACGGCGACGAAGCCGTAAAGAAACGCCGGCAGCGCCACCAGCGGCCCCATCCACCACGCCGCCTGCACGCCCACCAGTGCCGCACCGACACGCGGCGCCGTTCCGGGATCGATACCGAACTGGTCGAACTTGAGCGCCGTGAAGTAGCTCGGGCCCACGGAATAGCTGAGCTGGTTGTGGAGCGCGGCGAAGACCGAAGCGGCAAGCGCCGCGATCGCCAGAAGCAGGACGAGGATGGGGAGTTTTCCGAAGCGTGTCACTTGGTGTGGCGGTTCGTTGGTGCGGACTTGCGACAGCCTAGCGGCGCGGCGCGCCATGCGAAAGCCCGGATGGCGGCCGCGCGCGGCCCCCCTTCATCTTTCTCCAAATACGCAAATCCACCGATCGCCCCGTCGCGCCCCGTCAGCCGTGATGCGCCGCCACCGTCTTGAGACTGGAAAACCCGTAGAGCGCCTCGAACCCCTTTTCCCGGCCATGGCCCGAAAGCCCGGTCCCGCCGAAAGGAAGCTCCACGCCACCCGCTGCGCCGTAATTGTTCAGAAACACCTGCCCCGCGCGGAGGCGTTTCGCCAGCCGCATCTGCCGCCCGCCGTCGGCGGACCAGACGCTGGCGACAAGCCCGTAGGGCGTGCCGTTGGCGATGGAGGCGGCGTGGTCTTCGTCGTCGAAGGGGATCAGGACCTGCACGGGGCCAAAGATCTCCTCCTGCGCCAGACGGTCCTCGGGTGCGACACCTGCCAGCAGGACGGGGGCGACGTAATGGCCGCCTTCGGGGGCGTCCGGGGCGATCTGGCCCTCGGCGATCCGCTGGCCCTGCCCGGCGAGGTCGAGATAGCCCTCGACGATCTCCTTCTGCCGGGCCGAGATCAGGGGGCCGAGGTCGCGGTCGGCCATGGCGGGGGCGGCCACCTTTGCGCGGTAGGCCGCGGCCATGCGGTCGGCGATCTCCTCGAAGCGCGGACGCTCGACCAGGATCCGGGAGGAGGCCGAACAGGTCTGGCCCGCGTTCTGGAGGCCTGTGTTCACGAGAAAGGGAAGGGCGGCGTCGAGATCGGCATCGGCGAAGAAGAGCTGCGGGGACTTGCCGCCAAGCTCCAGCGTCACCGGCACGACGTTCTGCGCCGCGGCGGCCTGCACCAGACGGCCGGTGGCGACCGAGCCGGTGAACGAGATATGGCCGATGCCGGGATGGGCGGTCAGCGCCGCCCCGGCCTCTGCGCCCAGCCCCGGCACCACATTCACCGCGCCCTCGGGAAAGCCCGCCTGCCGCGCAAGATCGGCGAAGGCGAGCGCGGTCAGGCACGCCTCCTCCGCCGGTTTCAGGACGCAGGCATTGCCCATGGCGAGTGCGGCACCCAGCGAGCGGCCGATGATCTGCATCGGGTAGTTCCACGGCACGATATGGCCGGTCACGCCGATGGGTTCGCGCAGCGTGTAGACCGTGAAGCCCTGCTGGAACGGTATGGTCTGGCCCATGACCTTGTCGGCGGCGCCGGCGTAGAACTCGCAGTAGCGGGCAAGTGCGGTGACGTCCGCGCGCGCCTGGGTCAGCGGCTTGCCGACGTCGGTGGCCTCCATCTCGGCCAGCGCGTCGGCGTTTTCGGTCACGAGTGCGCCCAGGCGGGCGAGAAGGCGGCCACGTTCCGCGGCCGTGAGCTTGCCCCATGGCCCGTCGAGTGCTGCGCGCGCGGCCGTGACGGCGGCGTCGATGTCATCGGGTCCTCCGCGGGCGATGCGCCCGATCTCCTGTCCCGTGGACGGGTCCATCATCGGCAGGGTCTCGCCGCCCGAAGGCGGCTGCCAGCGCCCGCCGATAAAGACCTTGTCGGTGTCGAACCAGGGTGTCATCGCGTCGCCCTTTCCTTTTCGTTCAGGAGGCCAGGTCCAGCCGCGGCGCGGCGCGGAGCAGGGCCTGCGTGTATTCGTGTTGGGGCTGCCCGAACACGGTTTCGGTATCGCCGGTTTCCACGAAGCGCCCCGCCTGCATCACGATCACCCGATCCGTGATCGCGCGCACCACCGTCAGGTCATGGGAGACGAAGAGGTAGGAAAGACCAAACTCGCCCTGCAACTCCGCCAGCAGGTCGAGGATGCGTGCCCGGACCGAGACATCGAGGGCCGAGACGGCCTCGTCCAGCACGATGATCCGGGGCCGCGTGATCAGCGCGCGGGCGATGGCGATGCGCTGGCGCTGCCCACCGGAAAACTCGTGCGGGTATTTCTCCATGTCGTCGGGGGAGAGATGGACGGCGGAAAGCGCCTCGGCCACGCGGTCGCGGCGGTCGGAGCCAGTGGGGGGCTTGGCGAGCAGGTGGAAGGGTTCGGCCACCAGCCGGTCGACCCGCCAGCGGGGATTGAAGCTGCCATAGGGGTCCTGGAACACGACCTGGATCCCTGCTCGGAGCGCGCGGGGCATTTGCGGGACGATGGACTGTCCGAAAAGCCTGATATCGCCCGCCTGCACCGGGTCGAGGCCAAGGATCGCGCGGGTAAGCGTGGACTTGCCGCAGCCGCTCTCGCCGACGAGGCCGAGGCTTTCGCCCTCGCTCAGGGTGAAGGACACGCCGTCGACGGCGTGCACCGGCGGGCCGCGCCGGAAACCCGCGCGCCGGCCGGGATAGGTCCGCTCGACCTTTTCCACCTCCAGCAGGACCTCGGGCCGGGGCGCGGCCGCGCGGTCGGGCGCGTGGGCGGAGGCCGCCAGCAGCGCGCGGGTGTAGGCGTGCCGCCGTTCGGTCAGAACCTCGGCCGTCGGCCCGGTCTCCACGATCTCGCCCTTGCGCATGACGGCGATACGGTCGGCCATGCCCGAGACCACGGCAAGGTCATGGGTGATCAGCAGCAGCCCCATGTTCTCCTCGGCCACGAGATCGCGCAGAAGGTCGAGGATCTGCGCCTGCGTCGTGACGTCGAGCGCGGTCGTGGGCTCGTCCGCGATCAGCAGGCGCGGGTGCAGCGCGATGGCGGCGGCGATGCAGACGCGCTGGCGCTGGCCGCCGGACAGCTCGTGGGGATAGGCGTCGAGCCCGATATGCGACAGGCCCACGCGGTCCAGCCGGTCGCGCGCGATCTTCAGCGCGGCGCGCCTGTCGGTGGCACCGTGGATCGTGAGCGTTTCGACCACCTGCGCGCCGATGGTCTGCACCGGGTTGAGCGCTGTCATCGGCTCCTGAAAGATCATCGCGATGTCGTTGCCGCGCATGGCGCACCAGCCGGCTTCGGATTTCTCGAGCAGGTTCGCCCCGTCGAGCCGGACCGCGCCGCGCGCCGTGGCGCCGTCGGGCAAAAGCCCCATCAGCGCCAGCGCGGTCATCGACTTGCCCGAGCCGCTTTCGCCGACAAGGCCGAACACCTCGCCCTGCACGATCCGGAGCGAGACGTCATGCAGGATGGGCGCGCCGTGGATATCGACGGCGAGGGACTCGATCTCGATCATGCCAGCCGCCTCCGCAGGCGCGGGTCGAGCGCGTCGCGCAGCCCGTCGCCCAGAAGGTTCAGCCCCAGCACCATCACGACGATGGCCAGCCCCGGCAGGACCGCGAGCATCGGGTTCGTGTAGATCATCGTCTGCGCCTCGGCCAGCATGCGCCCCCAGGAAGGCGTTGGCGGCTGTGCGCCAAGGCCCACGTAGCTCAGCGCCGCCTCGGCGAGGATGCCGAGGGAGAACTGGATCGTGGCCTGCACGATCAGCAGGTTCATGATGTTGGGCAGGATATGCTCGACCGAGATGCGTGCCCGGCCCTTGCCGGCGGTACGCGCCGCGAGAATGTAGTCCAGCGTCCAGAGCGGCAGGGCCCCGCCCCGCGCCACCCGTGCGAAGACGGGGATGTTGAAGATGCCGATGGCAAGGATGGCGTTGGTCGCCGAAGGCCCGTAGCGCGCGGTGATGAGGATGGCGATCACGAGGCTGGGGAAGGCGAAGATCAGATCGTTGCCCCGCATGATGATCTCGTCCAGCAGGCTGCCCCGGTTGGCGGCGGCGGCAAGCCCCAGCGGCACCCCGAGACCGATCCCGATCCCCACCGCGATCAGCGCCACGGCGATGGAGGTCTGCGCCCCGATCATCAGCATGGAGGCGAGGTCGCGGCCCAGCTGGTCGGTGCCGAGCACGTAGGCCGCGCTGGGCGGCTGCAGGCGTTCGGAAATCGACACGCCGGTGACGGGATGGGGCGTCCAGACGAGGCTGACGAGCGCGATGGCGAGAAAGGTGGCCGAGATGACCGCGCCGATCACGAGGGCTTTCGGAAGGCGTCTCATCTGCGGCGCAGCCTCGGGTCGACGAGCGCATAGGCGATGTCCACGAGGAAGGTCACCACGATCACGGCAAAGACCAGCAGCATCGTCACCGACTCCACCACGACGAGGTCGCGCTGCGTGATGCCCTGGAAGATCAGCCGCCCGAGGCCGGGCAGGAAGAACACGTTCTCGATGATGATCGCGCCCGCCAGAAGGAACGAGAATTGCAGACCGATGATCGTCAGCACCGGGATCAGCGCGTTCTTCAGCGCGTGGCGCAGCACGGCCTGCCGCCGCGAGAGGCCCTTGGCCCGCGCGGTGCGGATGTAGTCCTGGCCGAGCGTCTCCAGAAGCGCCGACCGCATCACGCGGGCGAGGATCGAGGCCTGAGGCAAGGCCAGCGCGATGGCCGGCAGGGTCAGGGACTTGATGGCGGCGCCCGGCTGGTCCCAGCCGGGAAAGCCGCCGGCAGAGAACCACTGCAGCGTGACCGCGAAAAGCAGCACCAGGAGCATCGCGAACCAGAAATTCGGGATCGCGATGCCCAGCTGCGTGCCCCCCATGACGCCGTAATCCAGCGCCCCGCCCCGGTTGGCGGCCGCGAGGATGCCCACGGGGAAAGCGATCAGCGTGGACAGGGTCAGCGCGTAGATCGCCAGCGGCAGCGACAGCCAGATGCGGTCGAGCACAAGTTCCGACACCGGAACGCGGTAGGTGTATGAGGTGCCGAAATCGCCCGTCAGCATGCCGCCGATCCACGTGAAGTAGCGTTCCAGTTTGGACCCGTCCAAGCCAAGTTCGGCGCGCAACGCGGCGCGCGTTTCCTCCGTCGCGTTCAGGCCCAGCATGAAGCTGGCGGGATCGCCGGGAATGACTTCGATCAGCGCGAAGATCACCACGCTTGCCACCACGAGGCTGAGGCTGAGGGACAGGGCCCGGATGGCGATATAGCGCAGCATGGGCGGAGGTTAGACGGGGGGCTTGCGGCTGACCAGAGGGCACGGGAGCCGTCACATCCGCCCGTTGGGGCGCGGCACCCCCGCCCGGCCGACACCCGCGGTGTGAACGATCCGCGGCGAAGGGTTTCTCCACAGATTCGGGGCATGGGGTCATATACCTTTCGTGCAAGCGTGGTGGGTCACTCCTGACGGGCAGTTCACATGCCGCATGCCCGTTGCCGAACCACGGCTGACCTGACAGGAGACACCCAAGATGATCCGTCCGACGCTTTCGCTGACCTCGATCCTCGCGCTTTGCGCTGGATCGGCTGTCGCGCAGGACATGAACTTCAACCGCATCGCGTCCTTCATGGTGGCGGCAAACACGCCGGACGCCGAGGAGACCTCGGCCGAGATCATTTCCGCGACCGAAGATGGCATGACGCTTGTCTACAGCGACAGCCCCGCCGGCGTGATCGGCTTCATCGACATCACCGACCCGGCCAACCCCGTCGCTGCCGGTGTCTTTGCCATGCCCGAAGGCGAGCCGACCGCAGTCGCGGTGCACGGCATGACCGCCTATGCCGGCGAGAACACGTCGGCAAGCTTTGTCGAGCCCTCCGGCGTGCTGCACGCCATCGACGTGCCATCACGGGGGGGTCTGGCGTCCTGCGATCTGGGCGGGCAGCCCGACAGCATCGCCGTGTCGCCGGATGGCGGCTTTGTCGCGGTGGCGATCGAGAACGAGCGCGACGAGGATCTGGGCGACGGCCGCGTGCCGCAGCTGCCGCAGGCTTCGTGGCCATCGTGCCCACCGCCGAGGGCGGCCTGGACTGTGACGGGATGATCGCTGTCGATCTGACCGGCCTCGCCGATGTGGCCCCGGAAGATCCCGAGCCCGAATTCGTGGCGATCAACGGCGAGAACGAGATCGTCGTGACGTTGCAGGAAAACAATCACATGGTGGTGCTGTCGGCCGATGGCACGGTGCTGAGCCATTTTTCCGCCGGCGAGGTCACGCTTGAGGGCGTCGACACCGAGGAGGAGGGCGCGCTGGTCTTCGACCAGACGATCACCGTCCCGCGTGAGCCGGATTCGGTCGCGTGGATCGACGACACCCATTTCGCCACCGCCAACGAGGGCGACATGGACGGCGGTTCGCGTGGCTGGACGATCTTCAGCCAGGACGGCGACGTGATCCATGAAAGCGGCGTGTCCTTCGAACACGCCATCATCCAGATCGGCCACTACCCCGAGAACCGGTCCGGCAACAAGGGCGTGGAGCCCGAGAGCGCGACGTTCGACGTGTTCGGCGGCACGCCCTTCCTGTTCATCGGGTCCGAGCGCGGCTCGGTCGTGGGCGTCTACGACGTCACCGATCCGGCGACCCCTGTGCTGGAGCAGCTTCTGCCCTCGGGCATCGGGCCGGAGGGATACGTCACGATCCCCGCGCGCAACCTGCTGGTGTCGGCCAACGAGACCGACGATGCGGGTCCGCGCGCGCATGTCATGATCTTCGAGTATCAGGACGCGCCGGCGGTCTATCCGCATCTCACCTCGGCCGGCATGGACGAACTGACCGGCTGGGGCGCGATCTCGGGGCAGGTGATGGCCGAAGACGGCACGATCTTCGCCGTGTCCGACAGCTTCTACGGGATGCAGCCCACGATCTTCCACATCGACGTGAGCGAGACGCCCGCGCGCATCGTGGATGCGATCCGGGTGACGCGTGAGGGCCAGCCCGCGCAGCTGATGGACATGGAAGGCATCGCGCGCGACGGCGAGGACGGGTTCTGGATCGCCTCCGAGGGCCGCTCCGACCGCCTGATCCCGCACGCGATCTTCCACGTGGGCGGCGACGGCGCGATCGAGGATTACATCGCGCTGCCCAACGACCTGCTCGCCGTCGAGATCCGCTTCGGCTTCGAGGGGATCGCCCGTGTGGACGACATGCTCTACGTCGCGGTCCAGCGCGAGTGGCGCGACGACCCGGAGAATCACGCGAAGGTTCTGGGCTACAACCTCGAAACCGAGGAATGGTCGGTCATCCATTACCCCCTGACGCCCGCCGAAACCGGCTGGGTCGGCCTGAGCGAGATCGTCGCCCATGACGGCCACCTCTACTTCATCGAGCGGGACAACCAGTTCGAGAACGCGGCGACCAAGCAGATCACCCGCGTTGCGCTGGACCAGATGGAGATGGTCGCCCTCGGCGAGACGCCGAACGTTCTGGCGCCGGACGTGGTGGTGGACCTGCTGCCCTATCTCGCCTCCACCGGTGGCTATGTCCTGGACAAGGTCGAAGGTCTGGCCATCGCGGCGGACGGGACGATGTGGGTGTCGACGGACAATGACGGGGTGGACGATCACTCGGGCGAAACGATGTTCTTCGCCATCGCGCCGATGTGAGTCCGCTGACGGCATTTCAGCCAGCCAATTGATTTCGGTCTCGACCCCCGCGGGTTTCGCTCGCGGGGGTCTATTCGTTCGCCGGAGGGGGCACGCGGGCAAGGCCCTCGGCGATCCGGTCGAACACCAGCCTGATGCGGCGCGAGGTGTGGAGGTCCCTGTGCGCCACAAGCCAGACCGGGAAGCGGACCAGCGGCGGCGCGTCTGGCTGGGCGCGGACAAGGACCGGGTCGGCATCGCCGCACCAGAGCGGCAGGGCTACGACACCAAGGCCCGCGCGTGCCATGGCGCGCTGGGCGTGGCTGTCCTCCGCCATCACGGCAATGTTCTCGGGTGGGATGATCAGTCCCTTCTGGTGCAGCATGCCGACATAGGTGTCGGCGAGGTCGTAGCCGATGAAGGGCAGCGTCTCGAGCGGCCCGCGGGCGAGCAGGTCGGGCGTGGCATAGAGCGCGGCACCCTGTTCGGTCACCAGCTTCGCGGTGAGGTCGGGCTGGTCGGGCCGGGCGTGGCGGACGGCGATATCGGCCTCGCGCCGCATCAGGTCGCTCATTGCCAACGATACGATGACCCGGATACGCAGCGCCGGCGCCTCCTCCCGGATCCGGGCGAGGATCGGGGGCAGAAGCTCGGTCGCGTAGAGATGGGCGGCGGTGATCGTGACGACGCCGGCGATCTCCTGGCTCTGGCCGGTGGCGGCCAGGGCGGCGGCATGGGCGGCCTCGGCCATCGTGCGGAAATGATCCACGAGCGTCAGACCCGCCTCGGTCAACTCCATGCGCTTGCCGGCGCGGGTAAAGAGGCTGACGCCGAGTTCTTCCTCCAGCGCGGCGACCTGCCGTCCGAGCGTCGGCTGGGTGAGGCCCAGCGTCCGCGCGGCGGCTGAAAGCGACCCCGTCTCGGCCGTCACGACGGCGGCGCGGGCGCGGTTCCAGTCGAAATTCGCAGCCTTCCAATCCATGCGAAAACGTATGGTTATTCTGCTATTTTGGTCAATTCATAACGGCAATGTGCATGGATATATCGGCCCAATCGAATGTGAAAGCGGATGGAGGTCGAGATGAAAGCGGCGGTTTACAAGCAATACGGCGGGCCCGAGGTGGTGCAGATGGAAGAGATCGCCCGCCCCGTGCCGGGCAAGGGCGAGATCCTCGTGCGGATCGGGGCCGCCGGCGTCACGACAGCGGACTGGCGTTTGCGCGCCGCGGCGTTTCCGGGGCTGATCAGCACGGTGGCGGGGCGGCTGATGTTCGGCGTCCTCCGGCCGCGCAAGCGCGTGCTGGGCAGCGATTTCGCCGGCACCGTCGCCGAGGTTGGCGAGGGCGTGACGGAGTTCGCCGTGGGCGACCGGGTTTTCGGGTTCCAGTTCGGCGGGGCGCATGCGGAATACGCCGTGGTGAAGGCCGATGGAGCGGTCCTGAAAACGCCCGAAATCCTCGGCGATGTCGAGGCGGCGGCGCTGCCCTTCGGTGCACTGTGCGCGCTGGAGTTCCTCGACCGGTTCGCGGGTGTGAAGCCGGGCGAGAAGGTGCTGATCGTCGGCGCCTCGGGCGGTGTCGGGGCCTACGCGGTGCAGGTCGCGAACGCGCTGGGCGCTGAAGTGACGGGCGTCGCCTCGGGGGAACGGGCGGAGCTTGTGACGGCACTTGGCGCGAACCGTTTCGTCGACTATCGCGCCACCCCTCCCGAGGCGCTGAGCGGCCCGTTTGACGTGGTATTCGACACGGTGGGCGCGCTGTCCTATCCGCAGGCGGCGCATATGCTGGCCGCGGGCGGGCGTTTCGTGCCGCTGAACTTCGGCGTCGCGGACATGGGAAAGTCCCGGCAGGCGCGCCGGAACGGGCACGAGATCATCCTGAAGGTCAATGGTGACAGCAAGGAGGGGTTGCGGCAGCTGACGGCGATGATCGCAGAGGGCAGGCTGCACCCCGTGATCGACCGGATCTATCCCTTCGCGGCGATCCGCGAGGCCTATGCCCACGTGGAAAGCCGCAGCCGGAAGGGCGCGGTGGTGCTGGATCTGGCCCCCGCCCGGACCTGCCGGGCGGGGCCGATGCCGTGCTACTGCGTCCAGCGCACGTCCGTCAGGTCATTGGCCTGCGTCGGCGAGTTCTCCCACAGGCCCTCGATGGCCGCGTTTGCGACCCCGGTCTTGGCCAGCTGGAACAGGAAGCCGTTGACGTAATCCTCGGCGATCATCGTCTGCATCCGGGCCAGAAGCTCCGACCGTGCGGCGGGGTCCGAGGTGACCTCGAGCTCGGCGTTCAGTGCCTGGAAGTCCGGGTTGTCGTACTGGAAGTAATACTCCGGATTGGCGTAGATGTTGATGTCGAAAGGCTCGGTGTGGCTGATGACGGTCAGGTCGAAATCCTTGCCGCGGAACACGCGCTCCAGCCAGTCAGCCCATTCCATGTTGGTGATCTCGGTCTCGATGCCCACGTCGCGCAACTGGGCCGCGATGATCTCGCCGCCGCGGCGGGCGTAGGAGGGCGGCGGCAGCATCAGGCGCAGCGTCAGCCCCTCGACCCCCGCCTCGGCCAGAAGCGCGCGGGCGGCGTCCGGGTCGTAGGCGGAGTTGCCGGTCAGGTCGACATAATCGGGATTGTGCGGCGCGAAATGCGTCCCGATGGGCGTGCCGTAGCCGAACATGGCGCCGTCGATGATGTCCTGCCGGTTGATCGCGTGGGTGATCGCCTGCCGGATGCGGATATCGTCGAGCGGCTCGCCCGCGTTGTTCATGGCGAGGATCGTCTCACCCTCGGTTGATCCGACGACCACGTTGAACTGCGGGTTGGCCTCGAACTGGCCCAGCGTTTCCGGCGCGGGAAAGTTCGGGAAGGCGTCCACATCGCCCGACATCAGCGCGGCGAAGGCGGCGTTGGGGTCCGAGATGAACTGGAAGGTCGCGGCCTCCAGCGCCACGGGCTCGCCCCAGTAGTCGTCGTTGCGCACGATCTCGACCCGGTCGCCCTGCGCCCATTCGGCGAAGCGGAAGGGCCCGGAGCCCACGGGGGTCGTCGCGTTGGTCTCGGCGCTTTCGGGTGCGACGATCACTGCATCGCCCCAGGCCATCTTGAAGGGAAACGCCCCGTCCGGCGCACCGAGCGTGACGACGACGGTGGTGTCGTCCACGGCCTCGACGCTTTCGATCCCGGCGAAAAGCGGCTTTTGTGCGTTGGTGCTGTCCTCGGCCCGCGCGCGGTCGAGGGTGAACACCACGTCCTCGGCGGTCATGGCGGTCCCGTCATGGAAGGTGACGCCCTCGCGCAGGGTGAAGGTATAGGTCAGCCCGTCCTCGGAGATCTCCCAGCTTTCGGCCAGCCCCGGTACGACGGAGCCATCGGGCGCGAAACGCGTCAGGCCCTCGAAGATGTTGGCGTAGACCACTTCGTCGATGGCGGCCGCGGCCCCGGCCGTCGGGTCGAGATTCGGCGGCTCGAGCACCATGCCGATGGTGATGTCGGTCTGCTGCGCCAGCGCCGCGCCCGAACCCAGTATGACCGCAAGCGCGGTGGACCGGGCCAAACCGGCCCCGGCTGCAACGATGCGAATCCCCATTGTACGTTTCTCCCCGTCTGCACGTTTGCCGCCATACTGGCGCGTCCCGTCGGAAAAATCGCCTGAAAAACGCGTCTTGGTAGCGGAAACGATCGGGCGCCGTCGGGGGCTTTTCCACCAACGGTAAGCAGTGAAAATAATCACGACGCATAAGGATTGGGCAGATTGTCGCGCGAACGTCATGCGAGCCTTCCCGCCAGGCGCGAATCGCGCGATTGTCCTTCGCGGATTGTATCGTGTCATATCCGCCGCCCGAGCGTCGCTGCCGCGGTCGTTGTCCGGGCATTTCGAAAAAAAACGCGTGGGGGACAACGCATGGATCGTATCGAGCCTGAGGACATCCTTGCCATGTCCACAGACAACGTCGCATCCTTCATCCGGGAACAGGCCAGCGCGCGCAATCTCAGCCCGCTGATGCGCAAGCTCAATAAAGACCTCATGGGTGGCGATCCCTCGGCCAGCGAACTGGCCGCCCGCGCGCTCCGTCATCTGGGCTTCGTCGACAGGCCTTAGGACTTCGACCTAACGCTTGACCAGTAGCTCGCTCAGCGTCAGCGCCATGACCTTGGCGCTGTCCTCCATGTCGTCGATTCCCACCCATTCGTCCGGTTGATGCGCAAGGTCGAGGATGCCGGGCCCGTAGGCGATGCAGTTCTTCAGCCGCCCGATACGGTCGATATGCTTCTGGTCGTATGTCCCGGGCGAGACGACGAATTCCGCATGCCGGTTGAGCACCCGTTCGATGGCGGCCTGAACCGTGCGGACCACGGGCGCGTCCCGGTCGGTCATGGTGGGCATCACCTCGAAGAGATCGCGGATCTCGTAGTCGAAGCCGGGCCGCGCGGCGCGGACCTTTTCCATAAGCGCGGCGATCTCGGCCTTTACCTCGGCGATGTCCTCTTCGATCAGGAAGCGGCGGTCGATGGTGATGCGACAGCGGTCCGGCACGCAAGGCGCCGGCAGGCCGGTGTAATCGGCGTCCTGCTCCGGCTCCCCGCCGTGGATCGCGTTGATGTTGAGCGTCGAGGATCGCGCGCCTTCGGGGACCACGGGCATCTCGGTGCGCTTGCCGGCCAGAAGCGGAAACAGGCTCGCCTCCATCTCGGCCAGGACGGCGCCCATGTGGCGCACGGCGCAATCGCCCAGAAACGGCATGGAGCCATGGGCGATCCGGCCCTTGGTCTCGATCTCGGCCCACCAGACGCCGCGATGGCCGAGGCAGATGCGGTCCTTGTTCAGCGGCTCGGGGATGATGACGTGCTGCACCCGCGCCGGGTCGAAATATCCCTTCTCGGCGAGGTAGGCGACGCCGCCATAGCCGCCCGATTCCTCGTCGGCCGTGGCGCTGATCTCGATCGCGCCGGAGAAATCGGGATGGGTGTCGATGAAAGCCTCGGCGGCGATGATGGCCGACGCGATGCCGCCTTTCATGTCGCAGGTGCCGCGGCCATAGACGCGGCCGTCCCGGACCTCACCGCCGAAGGGATCGGTGGTCCAGCCATGTCCGGTTTCGACCACGTCGTGATGGCCGTTGAAATGCACGCAGTCGCCGGGGGCGGCCCCCTCGATTCGCGCGACCATGTTCCAGCGGGGATAGCGGTCGCTGTCGGCGGGCGCGCCATGGGCGCGGATCATCTCGACGGAAAAGCCCCGTTTTTCCAGCCGCGCGCCGAGGTAATCGCAGATCTCGCGGTAGTTCCGGCCCGGCGGGTTCAGCGTGGGAATACGCACGAGGTCCTGTGTCAGCGTCACGAGGTCGTCCGTCCGCGCGGCGACGGCTTGGGTAAGTGCCTGATCCTGTTCCATGGCCGCCACACTGCGCGCGGTTGCCACCCCCGGCAAGCCCTGCCATTCCGCGGCCAAGTGCCATATAGAGAAGGGCGTGGAGCGCGGGTGGCCCGTGTGATCGCTTCGACGGGAGCGCAGGAATGATGCTGAACCTCGGCCGTATGGCCTTCTTTCTGCTGATCGGGCTGACCGTGGTCTATGTCAGCCTGTATTTCTACTGGCGCTCGGGCATCCGCATGCGGCTGGAGGAGGACTGGGTCATGGAAGGCCGCCCCGGTGACCGCGACGCGTGGGTCGAGGACCGTCTGGCCCCGCAGGCGCGGCGCATCCGGCGCTGGCTGGTTTTCCTCGTCTATGTCTTACCGCTGGCCGCTTTGTCGGTATATGTTTACGCGACCAACTAGGATTGCCCACCATGCGCTGGCCACGGATCATCTTTCTCAGTCTCGTCATCCTGCTGATCGGGGCCTTCCTGCATTACACGTTGCCGCAGCGCGACGTGGTGCGGATCGTGAACGCCGAGTCGATCCTGACCGAACTCGACGGCTGGAACCGGATCTTCTACGCCAGCGCCGATGCGGGAGCCTCGGGCAGAGCCACCAGCCGCGATGTGCGTTTCATCAACACGGTGGAAGAAAACGGCAATACCCGCGTCTACCGCAACGAGGACACCTCGGTTCTGTGGCCGCCCTATTTCAAGTTCGACAGCCAGGACCTTCAGACCGAGGCGCAAAACCTCATCTCGAGCGCGGACGACCCCCAATGGGTGTCGATCACCCATTACGGCTGGCGGCTGAATGTCTTCTCGATCTATCCCAATGCGGTCGCCATCACCCCGGTCTCCGGTCCGGACGTGACGTCGTTTCCCTGGATCAATATCGTGATCCTCCTGGGGATGGTGCTGGTCATCTTCATGGCCTGGCGGATCTGGGAACGGTTCGAGGACCGCGTCATCGAGCCTTTCGTTGACAGCGTCGCCGTGCGCTGGGCCAAGATGAAGGACTGGGCCGCGGGACGGCGGTAACGGGGCCGGAAAACGCGCGTTTTCCGTGTGGAAAAACTCGAGTTTTTCCTTTCGTTTTCCGCGAGGAAAACGCCTGCCCTCACTCGCCGTAGGGCACCCAGATCGTCTTGACCTCGGTCGCGGCGTCGAGGAACCGTCGACCTCCTCCCGCCGGAGACGCCCAGTCCGGGTTGCCGCCGTGGTTCATCCAGACGCGCTTGAGATTGCCCGCCGAGGCGGCCTCGATCTCGCCGGGGTCCACCCGCGGCGAAAAGCACCAGAGCGCGTCCACATCCAGATGGGAGGCGAGCGTGCCGCCAAGCTCGCCCGGATCGCCGGTGACGATATTGACCACGCCCCCCGGCACGTCCGAGGTGTCGAGCACCTGGTAGAGGTCCGTCGCGGCCAGCGGGGCGGGCCAGGACGGCACCAGAACCACGCGGTTGCCCATGGCGATGGCGGGGGCGAGCAGGGACACGGCGCCAAGGAGTGGCGCATCATCCGGGGCCAGAAGGCCGATCACGCCCAGCGGTTCCCGCATGGCGAGCGCGACGCCCCGGATCGGCACCGATTTCGCCACGCCGTCGAACTTGTCGGCCCATGCCGCGTAGGTGAAGAGCCGGTCGACAGACGCCGCGACCTCGGCTTCGGCCTTGCCTGCGGAGACCGATGTGAGATCCCGGATGCGCGTCGCGAACTCGTCGGCGCGGGCCGAGAGGTTCTCGGCGATGTAGTAGAGGATCTGCGCGCGCAGATGGCCGGTGGCCTTCGACCAGCCGGTGGCACCTCGGGCGGCTTCGACCGCGTTGCGGATGTCCTTGCGGTTGCCGATACCCGCATGACCCAGCAGCTTGCCGCGCCGCGTGTAGACGGGCTGCGAATAGCCGCCGTCGGGCCGGGCCTGCTTGCCGCCGACATACATCTTCGCGGTGCGGTCGAGGCCAGGCGCGTCGACGGTGTCCGGCTGCGGCGCGGGGTCAACGGCGCGGGCAGGTTTCAGCGCGATTTCGGGCTTGAGATAGGCCTGCATCCCCTCCCATCCGCCCTCGCGGCCGAAGCCGCTTTCGCGCAAACCGCCGAAGGGGGCGGCGGCGTCGAAGAGGTTGGTGGCGTTGACCCAGACGACACCGGCCGCGAGTTTCGGCGCGATGTCGAGGGCGAGGTTCAGGGTCTCGGTCCAGACGGTCGCCGCCAGCCCGTAGCGCGTGTTGTTGGCCAGTTGCACGGCCTCCGCCGGCGTTCGGAACGTGCCCGAGACGAGGACGGGGCCAAAGATCTCCTCCTGCATCAGGGGCGCGGCGGGGGAGAGGCCGGTGATCAGCGTCGGCGGGTAGAAGCAGCCCGTGTCGGGCATGTCCACGGAGGCGCGGTAGACCTCGCCTTCGGTGTTGGCATCCACCATCCGCGTGATCGCCGCGTGCTGGACCGGGTCGACCACCGCGCCCACGTCGATGCATTTGTCGAGCGGGTCGCCCACGCGGAGCTTGTCCATCCGGGCCTTGAGGCGGGCGTGGAAATCCTCGGCGATGCCTTCCTGTACGAAAAGCCGCGAACCCGCGCAGCAGACCTGCCCCTGGTTGAACCAGATGGCGTCGACGACGCCCTCGATGGCGCTGTCGATATCGGCGTCGTCGAAGACGATGTAAGGCGACTTGCCGCCAAGCTCGAGCGTCAGCGCCTTGCCCGTCCCCGCCGTGGTCTCGCGGATGCGGCGACCCACGGCGGTGGAACCGGTAAAGGCGATCTTGGCGATGCCGGGATGCTCGACGATGGCCTGCCCCGTGGCGCCGTCGCCGGTGACGATGTTGACGACGCCCTCGGGCAGCCCGGCCTCGCGGCAGATATCGGCGAACAGGAGGGCTGTCAGCGAGGTATACTCGGCAGGTTTCAGCACCACCGTGTTCCCGGCGGCCAGCGCGGGCGCGATCTTCCACGCCAGCATCAGGAGGGGGAAGTTCCACGGGATGATCTGGCCGCAGACGCCGAGGGGCGCGTGGCCGGGTAGTTCTTCTGCAAGAAGCTGGGCGAGGCCCGCGTGGTAGTAGAAATGCCGCTGCGCCAGCGGCACGTCGATGTCGCGGCTTTCGCGGATTGGCTTGCCGTTGTCGAGGCTTTCCAGAACCGCGAAGAGGCGGGCGTGTTTCTGGAGCAGCCGCGCAAGCGCGTAGAGGTATTTCGCACGTGCGTGGCCCGACAGCTTCGCCCATTTCGGGAAGGCACGCGTGGCGGCGGCCACGGCGGCGTCGACGTCCCCGGCGCTGCCCTGCGTGACCTCGGCCAGCGTCTTCCCGCTGGCCGGGTTCTTCGTGGCGAAAGTCTCCCCCGGCGCCGTGAACTGTCCGTCGATGAAATGCCCGAAGGCGGGGCCCTTGGCGGCGATCCAGGCGCGCACCTCGGCATCGCTCTCGGGGGCGGGGCCGTACTCCATCGTGTCGAAGATCTCGCGGGTGGTCATGGTGTTCTTTTTCCTGCGGGTGCGCTCATCCAACCGGATGCCGGTAGCTGGCGGAATAGGCGCCGGTCGCGTGATGCTCCAGCTGCCGCTCGATATCGCCCAGAAGCGAGGACGCGCCGAAACGGAAGAGGTCGGGGCGCAGCCAGCGGTCGCCCAGTTCCTCCTTCATCATCGCCATGTAGACCAGCGCGTCCTTGGCCTTGGAGATGCCGCCCGCGGGCTTGTAGCCGATCTTGAACCCGGTCGCGGCCTCGTAGGCGCGGATGGCGCGCACCATGGTCAGTGTCACGGGCAGCGTGGCGTTGACGCTTTCCTTTCCGGTGGAGGTCTTGATGAAATCGGCGCCGGCCATCATGCAGACGAGACTGGCGCGGGCGACGTTCCTCAGTGTCCCGAGCTCTCCCGTTGCGAGGATCGCCTTGACATGCGCCTCGCCGCAGGCGGCGCGAAATTCCGCCATTTCGTCGTAAAGCGCCTGCCAGTCGCCGGTCAGCACGTGGCGGCGCGAGATGACGATGTCGATCTCCTTCGCACCCGCCGCGACGCTTTCGCCGATCTCCTTCACGCGCAGGTGGTAGGGGGAAAGCCCCGCCGGAAACCCGGTCGAGACCGCGGCGACGGGGATGCCCGAGCCCTCCAGCGCGTCGACGGCCGCAGGCACCATCTCGTGGTAGACGCAAACGGCGCCTGTGGTGAGTGGCGGCAGGCCGAGCGCCTCGAGGATATCGGCGCGGACCGGCTGGCGCGCCTTGGCGCAGAGACGCCGCACCCGGCCCTCTGTGTCGTCGCCCGACAGCGTCGTGAGGTCGATCAGCGTGATGGCACGGGCGAGCCACGCGGCCTGGTGGGCCTTTTTCACAGTGCGCCGCCCCGGCAGCGTTGCCGCGCGCCGTTCGATGGCGGACGTGTTCGCCTGCACCCGCGCAACCCAGTCGAGGTCGAGCGGCATGCCCGCGTTGCGCGCCTCGTGAAGCTGCGGCAACTGGCTTGCGGTCGCGGTATGGAGCGGATGCGTCGCGGTCTGCGGCTGGGTCATGGGGTGGCCCTGTTGGGGGGGAATCCTGCAAGAAAGCGTCTCACGCGGGGGCGTCCGTGGCAAGCTTGACCAAGTGGTCAAATTTTTCAGAGTCGGGAGAGGACGAGGCCCGCGCCGACCAGCGCCACGGCCGCAAGGCGGGTCGGGCTGACCTCCCGCACGGCGACGCCGAAGGCTCCGGTCGCATCGATGAGAAGCGCGGCGGCGAGCTGCCCGAAGACGAGCCCCGCGATCATTGTCACCACGCCGAGCGTGCCCACCGTCCAGGCCGCGGCCCAGACATAGGCCGCGCCGAGCACCCCGCCCGCCCATGCCCACCAGGGCGCTGCCGCGGCCTGATCGAGCGAAGGCAGGCGTCCGCCGAGCGTTGTCAGCGCACCGAGGACGAGGAAGCCCACGAGAAACGAGATCGCGGCGGCGGGCAGCGTGTCGCCCATGTGCGACCCGAGCCGCGCATTGACCGGCGCCTGCATTGCCGCGCAGGCTCCGCCCAGCGCGATGACGCCGAGCGCGAGAAGAACGTTGGGGGTCATCTGGGTCTCCTGTCTCGTGGCAGGCGCAAGCTTGCGCCGGGCGGCTTCGGGCGGCAAGGGGCGTGACACCCGCGCCGGCCCGCGCTAAGGGGCGCGGACATCAGACCCGGGGGGATGTCATGGCAGCGCAAACACACATCAGGATCGCACCTTCCATCCTCTCGGCCGATTTCGCCGATTTCGGGCGCGAGATCCGCGCGATCGAGGATCAGGGCGCGGACTGGGTGCATGTGGACGTGATGGACGGGCATTTCGTGCCCAACCTCACCTTCGGCCCGCCCGCGGTAAAGGCGTTCCGCAAGCATGTGACGACGGTGATGGATGTCCACCTGATGATCGCGCCCGTCGATCCCTATATCGACGCCTTCGCCGAGGCCGGGGCCGACATCCTCACCGCCCATGTGGAGGCAGGGCCGCATATCCACCGCACGCTTCAGGCGATCCGGGGCGCGGGCATGAAGGCGGGTGTGGCGCTCAATCCCGGCACCCCGGCCGAGGCGGTGGAGCATGTGCTGGACCTCTGCGACCTCGTCTGCGTGATGACCGTGAACCCGGGCTTCGGCGGGCAAAGTTTCATCGACATGACGCCCAAGATTCGCCGCCTGCGCGAAATGATCGGCGACCGGCCCGTGATGATCGAGATCGACGGCGGCGTGGACGCACGGACCGCGCCGCTGGTGGTGCGGGCGGGCGCCGATGTTCTGGTGGCGGGCTCGGCCGTGTTTCGGGGCGGATCGGTCGAGCAGCCTTCGGTCTACGGGGACAACATCCGGTCCATCCGCGCGGCCGCCGACACGGCCTGGTCCTAGAGCTTCAGGCCGCAGGTCTCGAAGGCCGCCCGCGTGGCGCGCTTTTCCTCCTCCGTTAGTTGCAGGAGCGGTGCGCGGACGGCGCCGCCGACCTGGCCGAGAAGCTCCTGCCAGTATTTCCCGTGGGCCTGCGGTTTCCCGCCGGGCCTGGTGGCGCGGATCGCCTCGCGCACGGGCTCCAGACTGTCGCGCACGCGGCGGGCCTCGTCGAAGCGCCCCTCGAAGGCAAGGCGGGTGTAGTCGTTCATCCGCTGGTCGGCCTTGGTCTGAAGTTGGTAGGGCGGGGAGGAACAGAGATAGAGGGTCCAGCCAAGTTCCTCGATATTGTCGAGCCATTCGGCCTCGGACGCCGTCGAGACCTGGATCCTGTCACCCGCCAGTTCCGTCAGCCGCACATACATCTCGCGCGGGACGGAATACTTGATCGCGACGATGTTCGGCAACTCGGCGACGCGGGCGCAAAGCTCGGGGCTCATCAGGTAGCCACTGTCGGGATGGGACCACATGGCGATGCCGATATCGACCTCGTCGCAGAGCAGCTTGTAGTAGTTGTAGACCGTGTCGTCGGGGTCGGTCACGAAATGCAGCATCGGCGCGTGGACGACGACGTAATCGGCGCCGATGTCCTGCGCGTGGCGAGCAAGCTCGACCACGGTCGCGAAATTCTGGTCCGAGGCGGACATGATCGTGCCCGCCTTCCCGTCGCATTCCTCGACCGCGATCTCGAAATTGCGTTTGCGTTCCTCCAGCGTCATCGAGAAGAACTCGCCCTGTTTGCCGGCGATGAACAGTCCCGCAATGCCCAGATCGTCGATCCAGTGGCGGATGTTGGCGCGCAGCCCCTCCTCGTCGAACGACCCGTCCACATGGAACGGGTTGAGGGCCGCGGCCCAGATCCCGCGCATATGCTCCTTGGCATAATCCTTGGCGTCAGATTTTCGATACTTCACGGCGGGTTTCTGGCCTCCTGCATCGCCCGCCACAGCCGGGCCGGCGTCAGGGGCATTTGCAGGTGCGACACGCCCAAGGGGCGCAACGCGTCATGGGCGGCGTTGAGGATGGCGATGGGCGCGCCGATGGTGCCGGCCTCCCCCACGCCCTTGGCGCCGAGACTGTTCATCGGGCTTGGCGTCGTCATCTTCTCGAGGCTGAGCGGCGGGATATCGGCGGCGCGCGGCATGGCGTAGTCCATGAAACTCCCGGTCAGAAGCTGGCCGTCGGCGTCGATCACGACACGCTCCATCACCGCCTCGCCCAGCCCTTGCGCGAAGCCGCCGATCAACTGGCCCTCGACCAGCATCGGGTTCACGATCTGTCCGGAATCGCTCGTTGCATGGGCCTTGAGGACCGTCATCGCGCCGGTTTCCGCGTCGATTTCCACCAGCGCGAGATAGGCGCCGTATCCCCAGGCCATGCCGAGATTCTCGTAGCGCGTCTCGACAATGATCGGCAGGGTCTCTCCCGCATCGCGGCGCGCGGCGGCCTCGCGGCAGGCCTCCAGAACCGCGCTGCCGCCGATGGCGGTCGACCGACTGGCGAGCGCGCCGATCCCCTCGGGGCAGGTGCCGGTGTCACCAGCCAGCACTGTGATCCGCTCGGGTGTCATCCCCAGCGCATCTGCCGCGATCTGCGTGTAGTCCGTCCGACGCCCCTGTCCCTGCGAGGACGACCCGCTTGCCACAAGCGCGCTGCCGTCCTCGTGCAGCGTCACGCGCGCGCTTTCCCAGCCGGCGCCGGAAGGCTCGAGGCAGAAGGCAAGCCCAAGCCCCGAGATCCGGCCCGCCCCGCGCAGGGCATCGCGTTCGGCGCGCAGCGCGCCATACCAAGGCTCGGCGGCGGTCAGAAGGCCGGGATAATCTCCGGAATCCAGCACGTCGCCTGTCAGCGTCTCATGGGGAAGGGCTGCGGGGGGCAGCATGTTCTGCCGCCGCAACTCCAGCGGGTCGCGCCCGGTCACGGCTGCGGCCTCGTCGATCAGCCGCTCGATCAGCGTATTGGCCTCGGGCCGCCCGGCGCCGCGGTAGATCCCCACCGGCGGCAGGGGATGGGACCGGACCTCGGTCGCGAGATCCACATTCGGGATGTCGTAGCCCGAGGGCAGGATGCGCGCGGCGTTCAACGCCGGGACCAACGCCGAGTTGGGCAGCCAGGGGCCCACCGGGGCCACCACCTGCGCCTCGAGCGCGGTGAAAGAGCCATCGGCGTCGAGCGCCAGCCGACCGCGCGTCGTCAGCGCCCGGCCATGGGTGGCGGACAGGAACTCTTCCGACCGGGTGGCGGTCCACCTGACATCGCAGCGATGGTGCAGCGCGGCCCAGACGGCGAAGACCTCCTCGGGGTAGACCGAGGCCTTCATGCCGAAGGCGCCGCCCACGGCCGGGGCCACGACGCGCAGGCGATCCGGGTCGACCTGCAGGATCCTGGCGAATTCCGACCGGCTGCGATGCGGGGTCTGGGTGGACTGGTAGATCGTCGCCGTGTCGGTCCCACGGTCATAGCGGATGGCGATGGCGCGCGGCTCCATCGGGCTGGGGGCGAGGCGGGGATGGCGGATCTCGACCTGCACCACCGTTTCAGCATCGTGCAGTGCTCCGGTCGCATCGCCCCTGCTCCAGGAGCGTCCGGCGATGCGTTCCGGGTCGGGCAGGGGCCGGTCCTCGACATCGAGGCCGATCGCCTCGACGCCGTCCTGCGCTGCTGCTGCGCTTTCGGCGAGCACAGCGGCGACCGGCTGGCCGATGCAGTCGAGCGTATCCCTGGCTAGGATGGGAAAGGGCAGCGCCCGCTCCAGCGGCAGAACCGTGTTGACCGACAGGGCGGAGGTCGCGCCGAGATCCTCGGCCCGGTGCGCCGCGTGGACACCGGGCGATGCGGCGGCGGCCTCCAGATCGAGGCTCAGGATACGCGCGGCGGCGACCGGGCTTCTGAGGAAAGCCACGTAGAGCGGCGCGTCAAGCGCCACGTCATCGGTGAAACAGGCACGGCCCGACACCAGCGCCGCATCCTCCTGCCGCCGCTCGGCCCTGCCGATCATCTTCTCGCGCGTTCCGGTCATTGTGAGGCAGAGCCAAGCACCGCCACGGGCGTGCGGTAAACGGCAAACTGCGAATTCTGCTATCCACTCTGCGAATATCCAGCCATCATGGATGCCGGAAATCTTATGGCAGGGAGGCGATGCGTGTGACGATGACCGGAGCGGGGGCAATCGGCTTTCGGGCGATGGGCAGCGCGGCGGAGGTCCTGCGCCGCGCCCTGCCGGTATCGATCTGATGGCCGTGGGCCGGAACGCCGAGCGGCTCTTGCGGCGGCTGAAGCTGCGGCAGTTGCGGCTCCTGATCGCGGTGGGCGAGCATGGCAATATCCAGGGTGCCGCCCGCGAGCTTGGTGTCAGCCAGCCGGCCGCCACCAAGATGATCCAGGATCTCGAGATCGACTTCGAAACACAACTTTTCCTGCGGACCAATCGCGGCGTGGTGCCCACGAAGGCCGGAGACGTCCTGATCCGCCACTGCAAGCTTCTGTTCGTGCAGATGTCCAACGCCGTGCAGGAACTGGACGACCTGTCGGAGGGCAACAGCGGGCGCGTGACCGTCGGCACGCTCTTGACCGCGTCCTCCCGGCTTTTGCCCAAGGCGATCATGGCGCTGACGCGCAGCCGTCCCGACGTGGCGGTGCATGTGGTCGAGGGCACGAACGAGGTGCTCATGCCGGCCCTGCGCACGGGCGAGATCGACATGGTGGTGGGGCGGCTGTCTTCCCGGCGCCATCGCGCGGAACTGAGGCAGGAGGCTCTATACGAGGAACGCATCCTCGCCGTCGCGGGCCGCCATCATCCGCTCGCCGGGCGGGAAGCCCTGTCGCTTGAGGACCTGCTTGGGCACGGCTGGATCCTGCCGCCTGTCGAGACCACGCTCAGGCGGCAGATCGACGAGGTCTTCGTCGAGGCGGGCCTCGGCGCGCCACCGGTCTGTGTCGAGAGCGTGTCCTACCTGACCAACCGCAAGCTTCTGCAGGATAACGCGCTGATCGCTCTCATGCCCGCGCAGGTCGTCGAGGAGGACGTGACGCTCGGCCGGATCGCGGCGCTGGACTGGGTCGTGCCGGTGGGCCGTGGTCCGGTCGGCGTGACCCTGCGCGCGGGCGGCGCCCTGTCTCCGGCCGCGAACGCGTTTCTCGAGCTTCTGCGAACCGAGGCTGGCGCGATCCGGGCGGAAAGAAACGGAGATCGGGAGCGGCAGCTATAACCAAAGCGGATAGCTGAATTCTGATTGCGGGATTGATGCGATCGGTTCCCAGCGGGCAGAGTTTCCGGCAACGGGCCCGCAACAGGCCCGACCGCCAACCGGAGAACAGCCATGGCACGCCTTGCCGCCTTCAATTTCCAGGAGTGGATCGAGGATCACAAGCATCTGCTAAAGCCGCCGGTCGGGAACCAGAAGGTGTTCGAGGAGTCCGACATGGTGGTGATGGTGGTGGGCGGTCCCAACAAGCGCACCGATTACCACGACGACCCGGTCGAGGAATTCTTCTACCAGCTCAAGGGGGACATGCTTCTCAAGATCCATGACGGCGAGGAATTCTATGACGTGCCCATCCGGGAGGGCGAGGTGTTCCTGCTGCCGCCCCATGTCCGCCACTCCCCGCAGCGCCCGCAGGAGGGGTCCATCGGTCTCGTCGTGGAGCCAAAGCGGCAGGAGGGGCAGCTCGACGCGATCGAATGGTACTGTTTCGAGTGCGGCACGCGCGTTCATCGCGCCGAGATGCAGCTGAAGTCCATCGTCAAGGATCTGCCGCCGGTCTACGAGGCCTTCTACACCAGCGAGGAGGCGCGCACCTGCCCGAATTGCGGTGCGGTGCACCCGGGCAAGGAGCCGCCCGAAGGCTGGGTGACATTGTAGCCGCCTGCTGACAGGATGGCGCGGAACGACCGCGATAACGCGGCGAGTGACTGGAACAGGGAGTTCGAAGGATGACGAAAAATCTTTTGCGTGGCTTCGGCGGGGCCCTTGCGGTCTCGGCCCTGGCGCTTTCGGCGCTGCCGGCTGTGGCGGAGAGCTTCCGCCTCGGCCTCATCACGCCGCCGCCCCATGTCTGGACGCAGGCGGCCGAAGCCTTCGGCGAGGAACTGGCCGAACGCTCGGGCGGCGCGCACAGCCTGCAGGTCTTTCCGGCCCAGCAGCTCGGCAACGAGGCCGAGATGCTGCAGCAGCTGCAATCCGGCGCGCTCGACATGGCCTTCATGACCGTGGCCGAGGTGTCGAACCGTGCGCCCAGTTTCGGGGCCTTCTACGCCCCGTTCCTGGCCGATGACCTGGGCCATGCCGCGCGCATCCTGCGCTCGGACGTGGCGCAGGGGATGCTGGACGAGTTGCCCGAACAGATCGGCGTCGTGGGCCTTGGCTACGGGATGGCGGGCCTGCGCCAGATCGTGAGCCGCGGCGAGGTGGACGAGGCCGCCGACCTCGCGGGCCTCAAGATCCGGATCACGCCGTTTACGCCGATCCTCGACTTCTACAACGCGCTGGACACCGCGCCCACGCCCATGCCGCTGCCGGATGTCTACGACGCGCTGGCCAACGGGCAGGTGGACGCCATCGACATGGACGCCGAACTGATCTGGGGCCTGCGCTACTATGAGCATGCCGATACGATCATCGAGTCGAACCACATGATGTTCCCGATGGTGGCGCTTGTCTCGGGCCGCGTCTGGGCGCTTCTGTCGGACGAGGACAAGGACCTGATCGCCGAGTTGATGGGCGCGGCCGTGGACGGCACGATCGACGTCTACGTGGCCGAGGAACCCGGCTGGCTGGAGCAGATCCAGGGCACCGACCGCACCTATGTGCAGGTTGGCCCAGAGTTCTTCGGCGACGTGCCGGCGGAGTGGGACGCGATCTGGTCGGTGCGCTCGGACATGCTGGACGATCTGCGGGCCGTGGCCGACGCCACGCGCGAATGAGCGCCTGAACCCTCTTTACCGCGACGCGCCCACCAGCTTTCTTGGTGGGCGCGTTTTCATTGGGGCAACCGGACCGTCATGCTTCACAAGGCATCCGCCCTCTGGGCCCGGATCGAGCTTTTCGTGGCCGCGTTCCTCGCCGCTTCGATCACGCTTCTGATCCTGCTCAACGTCGTCACCCGCGCCTTCGGTCAGGCGATCTACTGGGTGGACGAGGCCGCGATCTACGCGATGGCATGGATGACCTTTCTCGCGGGGTCGGCTGCCGTGCATTACGGCAACTCGGTCGCGGTGACCTTGCTTGAAACGTCGCTCGGACCGTCGATGGCGCGCGTCCTGCGCGTCTTCAAGGACCTCTGCGTTCTGGTCTTCGCCCTGCTCATGGTCTGGTTCGTCTGGCGCTGGTACCTGCCGCTGGAATTGGTGCAGGCTGACTTCGACGTGCGCGCGTTCCAGGGCAGCACGTTCAATTTCATCTATTCCGAACCCACCACCACCCTGCCCTTCAGGAAATGGATCGTCTGGCTGGTGATGTGGAGTTTCGCCTTCGGTCTCTTGCTGCACAGCCTCTCGATCCTGTTCGGCGGTGGTGAGCATGCCGAACGGGCCGAGGCGACCTGAGATGACCGCGCCGATCTTCGCCATCCTGCTCTTCGGCGGCGTGCCTATCGCCTTCGTGCTGGGCCTCGTCGCCGTCGCCTATATCGTCGAGAGCGACAATACCGTGCTGTTCGACAGTTTCGCGCTGCAGATGTTCGGCGGGCTCGAGAACTACGGGCTTCTGGCCATCCCGCTCTTCATGCTGACGGGCGAGCTGATGAACGAGGGCGGCGTGACGAAGCGCCTGATCGCGGCGGCGCGCGTCTTCGTTGGCGGGTTCCGCGGCGGGCTTGCCTGGATCAACCTTGTCGCCAACATGTTCATGGCTGCCATCGTGGGATCGGCGGCAAGCCAGATCGCCATCATGTCCCGCGCCATGGTTCCCGCGATGGAGGCCGAGGGCTATGACCGTGGCTTCGCGGCGGCCTCCACGGCTGCGGGCGGGCTCCTGGCGCCGGTCATCCCGCCCTCGATGCTGTTCGTCATCTTCGCGGTGCTGGCGCAGATCCCGGTTAGCGACATGTTCCTTGCGGGCATCTTGCCGGGACTGCTGATGTTCGGCAGCTTCGCCATCGTGATCGCGGCCATCGGCTTCGTCGCACCCTTTCCCGGGGGACGCTGGATGACGCGGGCCGAGGCGCTGCGTGCGCTGGCCGAGGCGCTGCCGGCCGTCGCCATCCCGGGCGCGATCATCGGCGGCATTCTCTTCGGCTTCGCCACGCCCACGGAATCGGCGGCCGTGGCCTCGGTCGTGGCCTTCGTGCTGGGGATGCTGGTCTATCGCGAGCTGCGGATCTCGGACCTCTGGCCCGCGTTCCGGCGCACCGCGCAGAACGCCGCGCTGGTGATCCTGATGATCGCGGCGGCCAATGTCTTCGGCTGGGTGGTGATCTACGAGGCGATCCCGCAAAAGCTTGCCGCGCTTCTGACCACCATCACTCAGGACCCTTTCCTGTTCCTGCTGATCGTGAACCTGTGCCTTCTGATCGTGGGCATGCTGATCGACGGGATCGCGGCCGTCATCCTGATCACGCCGATCCTGCTGCCCATCGCGATGAACGACTATGACATCTCGCCCTACCAGTTCGGGGTGGTCATCTCGATCAACCTGATCCTCGGGCTTCTGACGCCGCCCGTGGGTATCGGGCTTTATATCGCGAGCGCCATGAGCGGGGTGAAGCCCGTCGCGATCTTCCGCGCGCTCTGGCCGTTCCTTCTGGCGACGCTGGTGGTGCTGATCCTGCTCAGCCGGTTTCCGTGGCTGTCCACGGCCCTGATCGGCTAGGCGCGCGGGGCATCGGTGGTCAAACCGTTGTGACGTAGCTGCCCAGCTCCAGCATCGCCTTTTCGAAGTCCATGATGCGCCTTGGCGCGTCCTCACTCGCCGCGACCATCTCGGCGACGATGCCCTCGACCAGCGCGAAGCCCGCGCCGTGGGAGGGCAGGGGCTGCGGGCCCGCCATGGGCAGGCAGAACACCAGTTCCGCCTGACGCGCGATGGGGGAGACATAACTGTCGGTGATCGCGATCACGTCGAGGCCCTTGGCGACGGCCGCCTCATGGGCGCGCACGACCTCCGCCGAATAGAGCGAAAAGGTGATGAGGATCACCACGTCGCCGGGCTCGGCCTGCGCCACCGTGTCGGCGATGCTGCCGGGTTCGACCAGCGGCCGCTCGAAATGGGGGAAGGCCATGCGGCCGGTGTAGGACAGGTAATGGGCGAGCGAGAAACAACTGCGCACGCCTATGCAGTAGATGCGCCGCGCCGTCAGCAGACGCTGCGCGGCCTGCCTGATCCTTGAGACATTGCCGTCTGAGAAAGCCTCGTCGAGATTGGACCGCGCGGCCGCACGAAGCTCGTCGAGGCGCGCGCCCTCGCCGCGCTGCGACAGCCGCATGGCGCGCGCGCCGTAAAGCCCGCCGGTCTGCCGCATCGCCTCCTGAAAGGCGCGACGGCAGTCGTCATAGCCCGAGAACCCCAGCGCAAGTGCCAGCCGGTAGGCCGTGTTGACGTTGACGCCGGCGGCTTCGGCGAGACCGCGAACCGAGTGGAAGGCCAGTTCCTGCGGTTGCGCCAGCACCCACTGCGCGAGGCTGGAGATCGCGGGAGAACCCTTGCGCGTCAGTTCCGCGAGCGCGCTCATCAGGGCATCGCGTGTGGGTGTTTCGGGTGGTGTCGCGGGGGTCGTTTCGTTCTCCATATGAAACACTTGATTCCAGTCCTTGACCAATTTCAATGATTTGTTTCATGCTCGTCGCCATCCGACAACCAACAGTCAGGGAGCGTATTATGAAACAGCATGTGATTGCCGCATTGGTCGCGGGAACCACTGCCTTTGCGGGCGGTGCCGCTTCGGCACAGGACCAGACCTTCATCGCGATCGGCACCGGTGGCGTGACCGGCGTCTACTACCCCGCGGGCGGCGCCATCTGCCGTCTGGTCAACCGCGACCGGGCCGAGCATGGCATCCGCTGCGGCGTGGAATCGACCGGCGGGTCGGTGTTCAACATCAACGCCATCCGCGGCGGTGAGCTGGAATTCGGCGTGGCGCAGTCCGACTGGCAATACCACGCCTATAACGGTTCCTCGCAGTTCGAGGAGCAGGGCGCCTTCGAGGACCTGCGCGCGGTGTTCTCGGTCCACCCCGAGCCCTTCACCGTGGTCGCGCGCGCCGATGCCGGCATCGAGACCTTCGAGGACCTGCAGGGCAAGCGCGTGAACGTCGGCAACCCCGGTTCGGGCCAGCGCGGCACGATGGAAGTGCTGATGGACGCCATGGGCTGGACGATGGACGATTTCGCGGTGGCCTCCGAGCTTCAGGCGGCCGAGCAGTCCCAGGCGCTCTGCGACAACAACATCGACGCGATGATCTACACCGTCGGCCACCCCTCCGGTTCGATCCAGGAGGCGACGACTGCCTGTGACAGCGTTCTGGTCAATGTCGACAACGACGCCACGCAGATGCTGGTGGAGGAAAACCCGTTCTACCGCGTGGCGACGATCCCCGGCGGCATGTATCGCGGCAACCCCGACGACGTGACGACCTTCGGCGTGGGCGCGACCTTCGTGACCTCGGCCGACGTGCCCGAGGAAGTTGTCTACACGGTCGTCTCCGCGGTCTTCGAGAATATCGACCAGTTCCGCGGCCTGCACCCGGCCTTCGCCAATCTCGACCCGGCGGAAATGGCCAGCGACGGGCTCTCCGCGCCGCTCCATGCCGGCGCCGAGCGTTACTTCCGTGAGGCCGGCCTGATCGAATGATCGGCTGACCAAGCCTTTTCAAGCAAAGTCCGGGCGGCACTGTCGCCCGGACCACCGGGCAACACCGGCCGCGTTCGGCCGAACAGGGGGACGGCCCTATGGCGGCGGACAACGACAGGCGCGAGGGGCGCCAGTTTTCCGACGAGGAACTGCAGGACCTCGTCGCCAGCGCCGACAGCGGTGCGCGCAATCCGAAGAAGCGGAACATCGCGCTTCTGATCGCGGGCCTCGCACTGGCGTGGTCGCTGTTCCAGCTCTGGATCGCGCAGCCGATGCTGTGGTTCGGGGAGTGGTTCTCGGTGATGAACTCCTCGCAGACGCGGCCCTTGCACCTGTTCTTCGCCATCGTGCTGGCCTTCCTCGCCTATCCGGCGTTCAAAAGCTCGCCCCGTGACCGCATCCCCGTCACCGACTGGATCCTGCTTGCGGTGGGCGGGTTCTGCGCCTTCTACGTCTTCTGGTTCACCGACACGCTGGCGATGACCGCCCGCTCCGGCCTGCCGACGCAGTTCCAGGTGATCGTGGGCGCCGTGGGCATCCTCGTGCTTCTGGAGGCCAGCCGCCGCGCGCTTGGTCCGGCGTTGACCATCGTGGGCGCGCTCTTCCTGCTTTACGCCTACATGGGGCAAGGCTGGCTGATCCCGGACCTGATCGAGCACGAGGGGCTGAGCTTTCGCGCGCTGATCAACGCGCAATGGCTGGATACGGGCGGGGTCTTCGGCATCCCTCTGGGCGTTTCGACGGCCTTCGTCTTTCTCTTCGTGCTGTTCGGCTCGCTCTTGGACAAGGCCGGCGCGGGCAACTACTTCATCAAGCTGGCCTTCGCGGGGTTGGGCCACCTGCGCGGCGGACCGGCGAAGGCGGCGGTCGTCGGCTCGGCCATGACCGGCCTCATCTCGGGCTCCTCCATCGCGAACGTCGTGACGACCGGCACCTTCACCATCCCGCTGATGAAGCGCGTCGGCTTCACCAACGAACAGGCCGGTTCGGTCGAAGTCGCGTCCTCGGTCAACGGCCAGATCATGCCTCCCGTCATGGGCGCGGCGGCCTTCCTGATGGTGGAGTTCATCGGGATCTCCTACGTCGAGGTCATCAAGCACGCCTTCATCCCGGCGGTGATCTCCTACATTGCGCTGGTCTACATCGTGCATCTGGAGGCCCTGAAAAAGGACATGCCCGCGTTGGGCGAGGCCAAGTCCTTCGTCGGGATGATCGGGAAATTCTTCCTGGGCTTCGCCGTGGCGGGCGCGGGCTTCACCGCGCTGATCTACGGCGTGGGCGCGCTGGAGGCGACCGTGCCAGACCTGAGCGCGCCGATCATGATGGCGCTTCTTGCAGCGGTCTACATCTGGCTGGTGGCCATCGCCGCGCGCAAGCCGGATCTCGAGGTCGACGATCCCAAGGCCGAGAAGATCGTGCTGCCGCAGGTCAAGGACATCTATTCCACCGGGCTGCATTACGTGCTGCCGATCGTGGTGCTGGTCTGGTTCCTGATGGTCGAACGACAGAGCCCCGCGCGATCGGCCTTCTTCGCCACGTCGCTGATGATCGGGATCATCGCCACGCAGCGGCCGCTGAAGGCGCTGTTCCGGGGGCAGGCGGCGCAGATGTGGTCCGAGTTCATGGGCGGGCTGGTCGACCTTCGCGAAGGGCTGATCGCGGGGGCGCGCAACATGATCGGCATCGGCGTGGCCACGGCGGCCGCCGGCATCATCGTGGCCACCGTCACCCGCACACCCATCGGCACGGAACTGGCCGGTCTGGTGGAGCAGCTGTCGGGCGGTATCCTTTTCGTGATGCTGGTGCTGATCGGGCTGTTCTCGCTGATCCTCGGCATGGGCCTGCCGACGACGGCCAACTACATCGTGGTCTCGTCGCTGATGGCGTCGGTCGTGGTCAGCCTCGGCGCGCAGGAGGGGCTGATCGTGCCGCTGATCGCCGCGCATCTCTTCGTGTTCTATTTCGGGATCATGGCGGATGTGACGCCCCCCGTGGGGCTGGCGAGTTTCGCCGCCGCTGCGGTCTCGGGGGGTGATCCGATCAAGACCGGGTTCACCGCGTTCTTCTACTCGCTGAGGACGGTCGCGCTGCCCTTCCTTTTCATCTACAATCCCACGCTGATCCTTTACGGCGTGGACCTCGGGACATGGCAGGGGATCGCGCAGGCTGTGTTCGTCTTCGTCATCGCCACCTTCGCGATGCTGCTGTTCGCGGCGGCGACGCAGGGCTATTTCCTCGCCCGGTCCCGCATCCACGAAAGCGCGGCACTGCTTCTGGTGGCCTTCACGCTGTTCGTTCCGAACGTGTGGCTCGACATGGTGCAGGACCGGTTCCGCACCGTGGACGGCAGCCAGTTCGAGACCGTTCTGGAGGAGGTGGAGGAAGGCGAGCGGATCAGGATTCTGATTCGGGGCCCCGACTTCAACACCGGCGAGACGGCGGAAACCACGCTTGTCGTCGACGCCACGGGCGCGAGCGCGGCGGAGCGGCTGGCCAATACCGGCCTTCTGCTCATGCCCGAGGGCGACACCATGCGGCTTGACGAGCCCATGTTCGGAAGCGACACCGCTGAGGCGCTTGTCGATTTCGATTTCTACGCCGATGACCCTGTCACGCTCACGTCTGTGCAGGTTGAGCAGGACCGGCTGCCGGAACAGATATTCTACATTCCGGCGCTCTTGCTTCTGGGACTGGTGATCCTGATGCAGCGCCGGCGCCAGACGAAACCGGCCTTCTGAGGCCCGAAGAGGGGATATCCCATGTTCAAGACTGTGCTTCTGCCGATCGACCTGTCGGCGCCCAGCAGTTGGGAACACGCGCTTCCGGCGGCGCTGCGGCTGTGCCAGCCCGAGGAGGGCGGCGTGCTGCATGTCCTGACGGTGGTGCCGGATTTCGGCATGTCCGTGGTCGGCACCTATTTCGCGACCGATTTCGAGGAACAGGCCATGCACAAGGTGGGCGAGGCGCTGACGGTCTGGGTTGCCGACAACGTACCCGACGGGACCGAGGTGCACCCTCATGTCACCCATGGGCGGGTCTATGACCAGATCATCAACGCCGCCGACAAGCTTGGGGTGGATGCGATCGTGATGGCGTCTCACAGGCCGGAACTGACCGACTACCTCCTGGGTCCCAACGCCGCGCGCGTCGTGCGGCATGCCAATCAGTCCGTTTTCGTGGTCCGGGGGGACTGACGGCGATGAGCCATGTTTTCGGGCGCGGTCCCGGGCGACTTCCATTCGCCGTGCGTGGCGAGGGGTGCTACATCCACGACGCCGATGGGCGCATCTATCTGGACGGATCGGGCGGTGCGGCGGTGTCCTGCCTCGGGCATTCCGACGCCGGGGTGCGCGAAGCGATCCATGCGCAACTGGACCGCATAGCCTTTGCGCATACGGGGTTCTTCACGTCGGAGCCGGCCGAGGAGCTTGCCGCGCTTCTGGCCGGGCACGCGCCCGAGGGGATCGACAAGGTTTATCTCCTGTCCGGCGGTTCCGAGGCCGTGGAGGCCGCGATCAAGCTGGCGCGGCAGTACCACCTCGAGCGTGGTGAACCTGACCGGCACAAGCTGATCGCGCGGCGGCAGAGCTATCACGGCAACACCCTGGGCGCGCTTGCGGCGGGCGGCAATGCGTGGCGGCGCGAGAAATACGCGCCGCTTCTGGTCGAGACGCACCACATCGCGCCCTGTTTCGAATACCGCGAGCGGCGTGAGGACGAGAGCCCGGAGGATTACGGTCTGCGCGCCGCCGATGAGCTGGAGGCGGAGATCCTGCGCCTTGGCCCCGAGACGGTCATGGCCTTCATCGCCGAGCCCGTGGTGGGCGCGACCGCCGGTGCGGTGCCGCCGGTCCCGGGCTATTTCAGGCGCATCCGCGAGATCTGCGACCGCTACGGGGTTCTCCTGATCCTCGACGAGGTGATGTGCGGAATGGGGCGCACCGGGACGCTGTTCGCCTGCGAGCAGGACGGCGTGGCGCCCGATATCGTGACCGTCGCCAAGGGGCTTGGCGCGGGCTACGTGCCCATTGGCGCGATGCTGTGCTCGGGTGCGGTTTACGACGCCATTGCCTCGGGCTCGGGCAGTTTCCAGCACGGACACACCTATCACGGCCACCCTCTGTCGGCGGCGGGGGCGCTGGCCGTGCTGCGAGCGATCATCGACCGCGGCCTGATCGAACGTGTGCAGCGGCAGGGAGAAAAGCTCGACACCGCGCTTCATGCCGCCTTCGGGCAGCACGCCCATGTGGGCGACATCCGCGGGCGTGGCCTCTTTCGCGGCGTCGAGCTGGTGGAGGATCGCGCGACGAAGCTGCCCTTCGATCCGGCGCGCAAGCTTCACGCGCGGGTCAAGGCGGCGGCGATGGAGGAGGGGCTGATCGTCTACCCCGCCGGGGGCACGGTGAACGGGCGCGACGGCGACCATATCCTGATCGCGCCGCCCTTCATCATCGAGGACGCCCAGATCGACGAACTGGTCGGCAAGCTGTCCCGCGCGCTGGAGGCTGCGCTGGCGCAGTGACCGGCGCCGGGCTCATCCAGCCGTCGGCCCGGCCTCCAGCACGTCCTCGAGCGTCCTGAGCCCCGTGCGCGGGGCCTGCACGAGCACAGCCATGTTGCCCGGCTTGTGCTCGTTGCGGCGCATCTTCATGTGCGCCTGCGGCAGTTCCTCCCACGGGAAGACCTCGGACATGCAGGGGTCGAGGCGGCGGTCGAGCATCAGCTTGTTGGCCGCCGCCGCCTGCTTGAGATGCGCGAAGTGGGAGCCCTGCAGCCGCTTCTGGTGGGACCACATGTGCCGCACGTCGAAGGTGCAGTTGTAGCCGGAGGTGCCGGCGCAGATCACCACCATGCCGCCGCGCTTCACCACGAAGGTGGAGACGGGGAATGTCGCCTCGCCGGGGTGTTCGAAGACCATGTCGACGTTCACGCCCTTGCCGGTGATGTCCCAGATCGCCTTGCCGAACTTGCGGACCTCGGCGAACCAGTCCTTGTATTCCTCGGTGCCCACCTCGGGCAGGCGGCCCCAGCAGTTGAAGTCCTTGCGGTTGATGACGCCCTTGGCGCCGAGATCCATGACGAAGTCGCGCTTGTCCTCGTCCGAGATCACGCCGATGGCGTTGGCGCCGGCGGTGTTGATCAGCTGGATCGCGAAGGAGCCGAGGCCACCCGACGCACCCCAGACCAGCACGTTCTGACCGGGCTTCAGGTCATGGGGTTCATGGCCGAACAGCATCCGGTAGGCGGTGGCGAGCGTCAGCGTGTAGCACGCGCTTTCCTCCCAGGTCAGGTGCTTGGGGCGCGGCATCAGTTGCTGCGACTGTACGCGGGTGAACTGCGCGAAGGAGCCGTCCGCCGTCTCGTAGCCCCAGATGCGTTGGGACGGGGACAGCATCGGGTCGCCGCCGTTGCATTCCTCGTCGTCGCCGTCGTCCTGGTTGCAATGGACCACGACCTCGTCACCCACCTTCCAGCGTTTGACCTTGTCGCCCACGGCCCAGACGATCCCGGCGGCGTCCGAGCCGATGACGGCATAGGGCGCCTTGTGCTGCAGGAAGACCGACACGGGCTGCCCGAGGCAGGCCCAGACGCCGTTGTAGTTCACGCCCGCGGCCATCACGAGGACGAGGACATCGTGGCTGTCGAGTGTCGGCGTATCGACCACTTCGACCTTCAGCGCCTCGGTCGGCTCGCCGTGACGCTCCTGGCGGAGAATCCAGCCATACATCTGCGCGGGCACATGGCCGAGCGGCGGGATCTCCCCCATCTCGTAGAGGTCTTTCTTGGGCGCGTCGTAATCCGCGATCGCCGGGTTCTGGTCGAGTGCCATGGCGAGGCTCCCCTCATTGTCTGGTCGATGCCGCATTGCGGAATCGGGATGTGCTTTTGCAGCGAGACATAGGCAGGCGTGCGCAATAAAGCAAACGGGAATTTGCCAAGATTGAAATATTATGTCGCAGCGCTGCGTGTTGTTTGGGTTTCGTCGACGCCGCTTTCTCCGGTTTGTGGACTGGTCTCGTCCAGAAGATGCGCGACCGATGCGGCGTAGAAGGCGGCCATGCGCAGGCCGGGCTCCGTGATGTGCAATCCGCCGGTGTCGTCGATCGACAGAAGCCTGCGCTCGGTCAGCGCGCGCAGCCCCGCCTCGATCGTGTAGCCGATATCGTCGCGCGGGATGTGGATGGTCGCACCGCGCGACCTGGCCGCTGCGATCCGGTCGGTCACCGTCGCTTCGAGATCGGCCCGCGTCCTCGCCCCGTTGACCAGCGCATGGCACACCAGCGGCACCGGTGTGATCGGCATCGCCTGCGCGATCCGGGCCATGAGTTCCTGGCCAAGCGCGAGGGCGGGGTCGGTGTGGGGCTTTGCGTAGAAATCGGTCAGGCCGAGCGGGTCGCCGAAGCAGACCGCGGCATAGCCGTAGCGATGGAACCTGCCGGTCATCCGGAGCCAGGTCTGCCGCCGCAGGTAGCGCCAGATCGGCCGGATCGAGAAGCGGAACGCGCGGGTGCCGTTGGCCTGCGCCTCGATCAGGTTGCGGTCCTCCATCACCCGGTCGTAGTTCAGCGCGACCGGCACGAAGACCACGTCGCGGGACTGGCCCGGTCTGAACCCGTCGAGGATGTAGGAGATCAGGCCGACCTTGGGCTTGCCGAGCGCGCCGGTGCGGCTGAGCCCGCCCTCGGGGAAGACGGCCTGCGTCACGCCCGCCTCCGTCGCCATCTGGACATAGCGGGCCAGCACCTTGCGATAGAGCGCGTTGTTGTAGCGGCGGCGGATGAAATAGCCGCCCATGGCGCGGACCAGTTGCCGCAATGGCCAGACCCGCGCCCATTCGCCGACAGCATAGGCCAGCGCCGATCGTTCGGCGGCCAGCCATGTGACCAGAACGTAATCCATGTTCGAGCGGTGGTTCATCACGAAGATGACGGTCGCGTCCTCCGGGATCGCGGCCAGCGCGTCGTCATTGGGCTGCACGAGGCGCACGCGGTAGAGCGACTGGCTCAGGAACCGCGCGGCGCGGATGGCGAAGGAGAAATAAGTGAAGGCGGAGAAGCCGGGGACGATCTCGCGCGCGTAGCGTTCGGCGGTCTGGAAGGCCACGTCCTCGCGCGTGCCCTTCTCGCGCGCATGCTCGGCGATGGCCTTGGCGACCTCCGGGTCGTAGATGAGGCGCCGCACGGTATCCATGCGCCGGGCCAGCTTGAAGGGCTGGATCGGGCGGTCGAGCTTGTCGTTGAGCTTCGCCACGGCGTTTTCGAGCCGCCGTCGCAGATACCAGCGCACCGAGGGGAACAGGAAATGCGACGCGAAGGTCACCGCCGCGAACAGCAGGATCAGCAGGAACAGCCAGATCGGTAGCGTGACGGTGCTTGTCATGGCCCGGAACGGTGGCAGGAAAGCCGCCCACCGGCAATGGGTGCCAGCGCGGGCCCGGGCCGGCACGGTGCCGCTTCGGAAATGGCTGCTGCATTGCAGCGAATTGACAGGGACATATTATTCTCAATATACCGCCCAAAGCGCAACGATATTGCAAGAACGCGATTCTGGAGACTGCCCGTGACCGCCCAGCAAAAAGACAAGCCCTGGCTTATCCGGACCTATGCCGGCCATTCGACGGCCAAGGCATCGAACGCGCTTTATCGCGGGAATCTCGCCAAGGGGCAGACGGGCCTTTCCGTTGCCTTCGATCTGCCGACGCAGACGGGCTATGACAGCGACCATGAACTGGCGCGGGGCGAGGTCGGAAAGGTCGGCGTTCCGATCAGCCACCTGGGCGACATGCGCACGCTCTTCGACGAAATCCCGCTTGAGCAGATGAACACGTCGATGACGATCAACGCGACGGCGCCGTGGCTTCTCGCGCTTTATATCGCCGTGGCGGAGGAGCAGGGGGCGGATGTCGCAGGGCTCCAGGGCACGGTCCAGAACGATTTGATGAAGGAGTACCTTAGCCGGGGCACCTATATCTGCCCGCCCAAGCCCAGCCTGAAGATGATCGCGGACGTGGCGGAGTACTGCTATACCAACGTGCCGAAATGGAACCCGATGAACGTGTGTTCCTACCACCTGCAGGAGGCAGGTGCCACGCCCGAGCAGGAACTGGCCTTTGCGCTGGCGACGGCCATCGCGGTGCTCGACGAATTGCGGCCCCGTGTGCCCGAGGAGGATTTCCCGGTCCTCGTGGGGCGTATCTCGTTCTTCGTGAATGCGGGCATCCGGTTCGTCACCGAGATGTGCAAGATGCGCGCCTTCGTCGACCTGTGGGACGAGATCTGCGGAACGCGCTATGGCGTGACCGATCCGAAATACCGCCGCTTCCGCTATGGCGTGCAGGTCAATTCGCTTGGCCTGACCGAACAGCAGCCGGAAAACAACGTCTATCGCATCCTGATCGAGATGCTGGCCGTGACGCTTTCGAAAAAGGCGCGGGCGCGCGCGGTGCAGCTTCCGGCGTGGAACGAGGCGCTGGGCCTGCCGCGGCCATGGGATCAGCAATGGTCGATGCGGATGCAGCAGATCATGGCCTTCGAGACGGACCTTCTTGAATACGGAGATCTTTTCGACGGCAATCCCGTCGTAGACGCCAAGGTCGAGGAACTGAAGGACGGCGCGCGGGCGGAGCTGGCCAATCTCGATGCGATGGGCGGCGCGATCGCGGCGATCGACTACATGAAGGGCCGTCTGGTGGAGGCAAACGCCGACCGTCTGGGTGGCATCGAGCGGGGCGAGACCGTCGTCGTCGGCGTCAACAAGTACACGCAGTCCGAACCCTCGCCGCTGATGGGCGAGGATGGCGGCATCATGGTCGTCGACCCGGCGGTCGAGCAGGACCAGATCGCGCGGCTTCAGGACTGGCGCGCCTCCCGCAACGAAGAGGCGGTTCGCGCGGCGCTGGCCGAGTTGCGCAAGGCCGCGCAGGAAGGGCGCAACATCATGCCCGCCTCCATCGCGGCGGCACGGGCGGGCGCCACGACCGGCGAATGGGCGGGCGAGATGCGCGCGGTTCACGGCGAATACCGTGGCCCAACCGGCGTCTCCAAGGCCGTGTCAAACAAGACCGAGGGCCTGGACGATATCCGCGCGGCCGTGGACGCGGTCTCCGATGCGCTGGGCCGGCGGCTCAAGTTCCTCGTGGGCAAGCCAGGTCTCGACGGCCATTCGAACGGCGCCGAGCAGATCGCTTTCCGCGCGCGCGATTGCGGGATGGATATCGCCTATGAGGGCATCCGCCTGACCCCGCGCGAGATCGTCGACGCCGCCAAGGCGGAAGATGCGCATGTGGTCGGCCTGTCGATTCTCTCGGGTAGCCACGTTCCGCTGGTCGGCGAGGTGATGACCCTGATGCGCGCCGAGGGTCTTGGTGACATTCCCGTGATGGTGGGCGGGATCATCCCCGAAGAGGATGCCCGCACATTGATGGGTTATGGGGTTGCCCGGGTCTACACGCCAAAAGACTTTGAACTCAACAGGATCATGATGGATATCGTCGCGCTGGCCGACCCGGAAACGATCGCCGCTGAGTAATTGATACAATCCGCCGATCCCGGGGTTCCCGGCTTTTACCCCCTTGTACTGTCTCTCCATTTGGTGCAATTCTGTGTTGCTTCAAAATGAGCAGAGACGGCAAGGAAAGAGAATGGCAATCGATCTCGAAAAACTCACCCTCGAAGAGCTTAAAGAACTCAATAAGCAAGTCGAATTGGCAATTCGGGGTTTTGAAAAGCGTAGAAAGAAAGAGGCTCTTCATGCGGCCCAGAAGGCGGCGCAGGAGCATGGTTTTTCGCTCGACGAGATCCTCAACGAGAAATCGGGCTCCAAGGGATTGCCGAAATACGCGAACCCCGCGAATCCGGACCAGACCTGGACCGGCCGCGGCCGGCAGCCCGGCTGGGTCAAGACGGCGCTTGCGAAGGGCAAAAGCCTCGAAGATCTCGCGATCTAGTCGATGACCGTGCATATTGGCGCTTCGCCCGGCGAGATCGCCGAAACGGTGCTGATGCCGGGCGATCCGCTGCGTGCGAAATGGGCGGCGGAGACGTTCCTCGAGCGTGCCACCTGCGTGAACGAGGTGCGCGGCATGCTGGGGTTCACCGGCACATGGCGCGGGCACAGGGTCACGATCCATGGCTCGGGCATGGGCATGCCCAGCCTGTCGATCTACGCCAATGAACTGATCCGCGACTATGGCGCCCGGACGCTGATCCGCATCGGATCTGCGGGGGCCATGCAGCCCCATGTGAAGCTGCGCGACATCGTGCTGGCGATGACGTCCTCGACCATATCAACACCGTCGCGCGGCCTGTTCCGGGAGCTCAACTTCGCGCCATCGGCGGATTTCGGCCTGCTGCAGGCAGCCCATGCGGCGGCCGAGGCGCGGGGCGTGCCCGTGCATGCCGGCGGGATCTATTCGTCGGACGTGTTCTACGACGAGCGCCCCGATCTGAACGAGCAGATGACGCGCCACGGCGTGCTTGCCGTCGAGATGGAGGTGGCCGAGCTCTATACCGTCGCCGCGCGCAACGGCGCCCGTGCGTTGGCAGTCCTCACGATATCCGACCACTTGCTGACCGGAGAGGCCATGGCGTCCGAGGATCGACAGTCCAGCTTCTCGGACATGGTCGAAATCGCCCTCGCGGCGGCCTTCGCGTGAGACTGAAACGCGATCTGGCGGGGCGGAGCGTGGGTGCTGTCGGCCTTGGCTGCATGAGTTTCGGCGGGGTCTACGGCGCCACGGACGAGGAAGAGAGCTTCGCCTGCATGGCCGAGGCGCTGTCGCTTGGCGTGGATCACTGGGACGTGGCCGAGATTTACGGGCGGGGCCTGTCCGAGACGGTCATCGGCCGGTATCTCGCCCAGACCCGGGCCGAGGTGAGCATCGCCACCAAGGCGGGCATCTACAACGAACCCGAGCGCCATTTCCGGAACGATGCCGGGGCGCTGCGATGCTCTCTGGAGGGGTCTCTCTCCCGTCTGGGTCGCGACAGGGTGGAACTCTTCTATATCCACCGCCGCGAAGCCGCGCGCCCCGTCGAAGAGGTGATGGAGACGCTCGTGGGCTTCATCGAGGAGGGTCTGATCGGCGCCATCGGCCTGTCGGAGGTCGCGCCTGCGACCTTGCGCCGGGCCCACGCGGTGCATCCCGTCGCCGCCGTGCAATCGGAATATTCACTGTGGTCGCGGCAGCCGGAGATGGGCATGCTGCAGGCCTGCGCGGAGCTTGGCACGACCTTCGTCGCGTTCTCGCCCGTCGGGCGTGGCATCTTCGCCGACCGCTTTCCCGACGGCGCGGCGTTTCCGCCCGGCGAGTTCCGCGCGACGAACCCCCGTTTCACGGAGCCCAACTATTCCGCCAACAAGACCGCCATCGCGCCGTTTCTGGACTGGTGCCGCGCTCGGGGCTGGTCGACCTCGGCGGTCGCCGTGGCGTGGACGCTGCATCGGGGCGACCATGTCCTGCCGATCCCGGGCACGCGCAGCGCCGCGCATATCCGCGAGCTTGCCCAAGCCGCCGAGATCATCCTGACCCGCGACGATCTTGCCGAGATCGAAACGATCCTGCCCTTGGGCTTCGCCCATGGCGCGCGCTATTCCGACACCCAGTGGCCGGGCGTGGAACAGTACGGCTAGACGGGGCGAGCGTCCCGCGTCACCGACCTCAAAGCTGCCGCTCTACCATCATCTTCTTGATCTGGGCGATCGCCCTGGCCGGGTTCAGGCCTTTGGGGCAGGTCCGAGCGCAGTTCATGATGGTGTGACAGCGATACAGCTTGAACGGATCCTCGAGGTCATCCAGACGCTCGCCCGTGGCCTCGTCGCGGCTGTCGATGATCCAGCGATACGCGTGCAAAAGCGCCGCCGGTCCGAGAAAACGGTCGCCGTTCCACCAGTAGGACGGGCAGGCGGTGGAGCAGCAGGCGCACATGACGCATTCGTAAAGACCGTCCAGCTTGTTGCGGTCCTCGATGGACTGCCGCCACTCGTGCTCGGGCGCGGAGGTCTTGGTTTCCAGCCAGGGCATGATGCTTTCGTGCTGGGCGTAGAAATGCGTGAGGTCAGGGATCAGGTCCTTGACCACGGGCATGTGGGGCAGGGGGTAGATCTTCACGTCGCCCTTGATCTCGTCCATGCCGTAGATGCACGCGAGCGTGTTGATCCCGTCGATATTCATCGCGCAGGACCCGCAGATGCCCTCGCGGCAGGAGCGGCGGAAGGTGAGCGTCGGGTCGATCTCGTTCTTGATCTTGATCAGTGCGTCCAGAACCATCGGCCCGCATGTGTCCATGTCGACCCAATAGGTATCGACGCGCGGGTTCTCGCCGTCATCGGGGTTCCAGCGATAGATCTGGAACTTGCGGACATTGGTCGCGTCCTCGGGCTTCGGCCAGGTCTTTCCCGTCCTGATGCGGGAGTTCTTGGGCAGGGCCAGTTCAACCATGGTCGTCCATCTCCTCTTGGGTGGCGCGCGGCACGGCGCGCCTGTCTTGTCCTTCGGGGCGCGCCGCTACAGCGAGCCCTCTATCGCGAGTGTCAGGCCGGACCGACGCGGCGGGCTCCAGGTGCCAGCCATGCGGTCCTCGATGCATCGTTCCAGCGCCTCGGTCTCGGATTGCGGGTCGAGGATCGCCGATGTAACGACCAGCCGTCCCCCCGCCGAGGGGCCTTCGCTGCCTCCGCCGACGCCGATCGACCCCGAAATCCCGTCTGCCTGCCGCGCTTCGTCGGCGCAGAGCCGCGCCGCGCGTTCCCGCGTCATGGGCTGGGCGGCACAGCCCGCCGCAAGGGCGAGTGCGAGGCCTGCCATGACGAAGGAGGCTGCGCGCATCAGTAGACCCGCGCCTTGGGCTTGATCCTGTCGAGGTCGATGCCGCCCTCGTTATGGCCGATGAGCGGGTTCAGATGCACCGGTCGGAAGTCGAGATCGACCTTCGCGCCATCCACGACGGCCAGCGAGTGCTTGCGCCAGTTGACGTCGTCGCGATCCGGATAATCCTCGTGCGCATGAGCCCCGCGGCTTTCCTTGCGCGCCTCGGCCGAGACGATGGTTGCCATCGCGTTCGGCATGAGGTTGGTCAGCTCCAGCGTCTCCATCAGGTCGGAGTTCCAGATCAGCGACCGATCAGTAACGTGCAGGTCGTCCATCTTGCCGGCGACGCCCTGCATTTTCTCCACGCCTTCGGCCAGCGTCTTGTCGGTGCGGAAGACGGCGGCGTCGGCCTGCATGGTCTGCTGCATCTCGAGACGAAGCGCGGCTGTGGGCGTGCCGCCATCGGCGTGCCGGATCTTGTCGAAGCGGGTCATGGCGTAGTCCATCGACGCGCGCGGCACGTCCGGTATGGCGCTGGACGGATCGACGACTTCCGCGGCACGGATCGCGGCCGCCCGGCCGAACACCACGAGGTCGATCAGGCTGTTGGAGCCCAGCCGGTTCGCGCCATGGACCGAGGCGCACCCCGCCTCGCCCACGGCCATGAGGCCCGGAACGGTGGCGTCGGGATCGTCCTTGGTGGGGTTCAGAACCTCGCCCCAGTAATTCGTCGGGATGCCGCCCATGTTGTAATGGACCGTCGGCAGAACCGGGATCGGCTCTTTCGTGAGGTCGACACCGGCGAAGATGCGGGCGGACTCCGAGATGCCCGGCAGGCGCAGCGCCAGCGTCTCGGGCGGCAGGTGGTTGAGGTGGAGGTGGATGTGGTCCTTGTTCGGGCCCACGCCGCGCCCCTCGCGGATCTCCATGGTCATGCAGCGCGAGACCACGTCGCGGGAGGCGAGGTCCTTGTAGGTGGGCGCGTAGCGTTCCATGAAGCGCTCGCCCTCGGAATTCGTCAGATAGCCGCCTTCGCCGCGGGCGCCCTCGGTGATCAGGCAGCCCGAGCCGTAGATGCCGGTGGGGTGGAACTGCACGAATTCCATGTCCTGCAGCGGCAGACCCTGGCGCGCGACCATGCCGCCGCCGTCGCCGGTGCAGGTGTGCGCCGAGGTCGCCGAGAAATAGGCGCGTCCGTAGCCGCCGGTGGCCAGAACCACCATCTTGGCGCGGAAGACGTGGATCGTGCCGTCATCGAGTTTCCACGCCACCACGCCGACGCATTGCCCGTCCTCCGTCATCAGAAGGTCGGTGGCGAAATACTCGATGTAGAACTCGGCCTTCTGCTTGAGCGACTGACCGTAGAGCGTGTGCAGGATCGCGTGGCCGGTGCGGTCGGCGGCGGCGCAGGTGCGCTGCACCGGGGGGCCTTCGCCGAACTCGGTGGTGTGGCCGCCGAAGGGGCGCTGGTAGATCTTGCCGTCCTCGGTGCGCGAGAAGGGCACGCCGTAATGTTCAAGCTCGTAGACCGCCTTGGGTGCCTCGCGGGCGAGGTATTCCATCGCGTCGGTGTCGCCCAGCCAGTCCGAACCCTTCACCGTGTCGTACATGTGCCAGTGCCAGTGGTCCGGCCCCATGTTGCCGAGCGAGGCGGCGATGCCGCCCTGGGCCGCGACCGTGTGGGAGCGGGTCGGGAACACCTTGGACACGCAGGCCGTCTTCAGGCCCCGTTCGGCCATCCCCAGCGTCGCGCGCAGGCCCGAGCCGCCCGCGCCCACCACGACCACGTCGTAGCTGTGTTCGGTGATGTCGTAGCTTGCCGATTTGTTGAACGTATCTTTCATCGCGTGATTGTCCCTTTCACAGCGCGATTTGTGCCAGCGCGACCAGTCCCGCGGCGGCAAGGCCGTAGCTGACGATCGTCATCGCGATGATCCAGATCTTGCGGGCCAGACCGCGGACGTAATCCTCGAGCAGCGTGGTCACGCCGAGCCGGAAATGATGCAGGCCGACCACGAGATAGGCGGCCACGATGGAAGCCGGGATCGGTCGGCTGAGGCTCGCGATCACCTCCGCGTGGGAGGCGCCCAGAAGCGGCCCGATGATCGCCAGGAAAAACGGGGTCAGAACCAGAAGCGCCACGGAGGTGACCGTCATAGTCCAGAAATGGTGCGTGCCGGATTTGGCCGCCCCCAGCCCGGTCACGCGCTTTCTGTCGGTTACGAATGCCATCATGTCCTCCGTCAGATCGCGATCAGCGTCAGGAAGGTCAGCGCGACCGACCCGATCAGCATGCCCCAGCCCATGCGGTCGGAGCTTTCCAGGTCGAGCCCGTAGCCGGCGTCCCAGATCAGGTGCCGCACCCCGCCCAGGGCGTGATACCAGAGGCCAAGGACCGAAAGCGCCATCACCAGATCGCCGAGAAACGAGGTGACGATGCCGTCGACCGTGGCGAAGTAGTCGGCGCCCGTGGCCGCCGCGATCAGCCACCACACCAGCAGGAAGGCCGCGACGATCATCGCGTTCCCGGTGATCCGGACGAGGATCGAGGTCATGGAGTTCAGTTGCGGTCGGTAGATCGACAGGTGCGGGGACAGCGGTCGGTTGCCGCGGTTCACGTCGGCCATGGCGGACACCCCTTCAGGTTGGGCTTGGTCGTGTTGGTGGTCATATGAATAATACGTTTTGCCGGGCTGTCACGCGGGATGCGTCGGTTTTCGCCGTGAAACGTGGGTCTTAACGCCGCAGAGACGTGCTTTGTGATCACGGATTTCCAGACTGTGATCACATAATTCGCCTTTGTCCGACAAGGGTTGCTTGTTTCAGCGCCCGACGTGCACGAGACAGGTGATCTCCAGATTTCGAGACAGTTTTCTTCAGGAAAAACCGTCCTTTCACGTGGGCATCAACGCCCAGTAATCGAGGTCGAGAAGCACGTCCGGCCGGTATTTGCCGTCCTCTCGCTTCAGCGCGCCCACCTCGGCCCCGTCCTTCGTCGCGACCAGCCGCAGCCGGATCGCACCCACGCCCGGCGCGGGTGTCCGGGCCGTGTCGAGAACTTCGGACCAGGCGCGCACCGTGTCGGCCGCGAAGCACGGGTTGGCGTGACTTCCTGCGTTGATCGCCGCGATGCATTGCGCGTTGGCCAGCCCGTTGAAGCTGAGCGCGCGGGCCATCGACATGACGTGGCCGCCATAGATCAGGCGTTTGCGGTCCTCGCGCGGGGTGGCGTCGAAATGGGTCTTGGACGTGTTCTGCCACAGCCGCGTGGCCATCATGTGCTCGGCTTCCTCGATGGTCACGCCGTCCACGTGATCGATGATCTCGCCCACAGCGTAATCCGACAGGCGGTGCGGCTCTCCGGCCTGGGTGAAATCGTAGGCGGAGAAATCGAGGCCACCGGGGATGACCAGCATCCCGGGGTCTACCGCGGGGGCAAGATCGGGCAGCATCGTTTCGGGCGCGGGCGCATCAGTGTCGCGCTTGCGCACCATGACCCAGCGGGCGAACTCCATCACCGCCAGCCCGTGCTGGTTGCGCCCCGTGGTGCGGACATAGACGACGCCGGTCTTGCCCGAGGAGTTCTGTTTCAGCCCGATCACCTCGGAGAAGGCGCGGATCGTGTCGCCCGCGTAGACGGGGCGGAGCCATCGCGCCTCGGCATATCCCAGATTGGCGACCGCGTTCAGCGAGACATCCGGCACCGACTTGCCGAAGACGATGTGAAAGGCCGCCAGATCGTCGATCGGGCTTTCCGGCAGGCCGCAGGCGCGCGCGAACTCGTCCGAGGAATAGAGCGCATGCCGCGCGGGGTAGAGGGCATGGTACAGCGCCCGTTCCCCGCCCGACACGGTGCGCGGCACCGCGTGCTCGATCACGTCGCCGACGCGGTAATCCTCGAAGAAGCGGCCCGGATTGGTCTTGGTGGCGGGGGTCGCGTCCTTGGGCATCTCACTGCTCTCCCAGCTTGAGGTCGGGCGAATAGGCCACCTCGACCTCCTTGATGACGGCCTGCCCGCAGCGCATGACACCGCGCGCGGCATCGAAGGACATCACCGGATCGCCATGGAGCGTCCATCCGTCGGCCAGAGCGCGGCTCACCTTGTGGCAGAACGCCGAGGTATCGTCCTCGGTCAGCAGACGGTAGAGACGCGTCATCGCGGGAACGGGTAGTAGCCGAGCCATGTGTGGATCGCCGCCACCACGAGGTAGAGGACGAGGCCCACGCCGAAGGCGATCGCGTCGTTGCGGACACTGGCATTCGCCGGACGCTCCCATGTCGGTTCGGCCCGGTTGATCAGGATCACTTCGAGGACGGCCCAGCCCAGCAAACCACCGAACAGCAGGATCGACGCGAGGTCCCCGTTCACCAGCAGGTGACCCACCGCCCATGATTTCACGCCGGTCAGCTGCTTGTGGCGCACGCGCGCGGACATCGTGCCGGGAATGGCGGACAGCGCGAAGAACCAGAAACCTATCAGGATCAGCAGATTCGCGATATGGATCGTGAAGGCCGGCGGGAACCAGACCTGCGCGACCCCCGCGCTGCGGTAGCCGATGACCATCAGGACGATGGAGCCGAGCAGCAGAACCGCCACCAGCGCCTTGCCCGCATCGCCCATCGCCGCGCGCCGGTCGGGCGCCACGCGTTTGAAGATATGGGCGCCGATCCAGATCGCGATGCCCAGAATTAGAAGAATGTAACCCATCAAGCGGCCTCCACCGACGCAATTGCCTCTGCCTTGGCGAGCGTCGCGCGGGCGGTGTCGACATGCAAGTTCTCAACGATCCTTCCGTCCACCACCGCGACGCCTTGTCCTTCACGCAGGGCCTCTTCGTAGGCGGCAATCTGGCGGCGGGCGAGTTCGATCTCGTCGGGCGAAGGCGCGAAGGCCTGATTGGCGATGTCGATCTGGGCCGGATGGATCAGCGTCTTGCCGTCGAAGCCAAGGTCCCGGCCCTCGGCGCATTCGGCCGCCAGCCCCGCCTCGTCGCGGAAGGCGTTGTAGACGCCATCGACGCAGACCAGTCCATGGGCGCGGGCGGCCAGAAGGCACATCTGGAGCGAGGTCGACATCGCCGCGCGCGTGCGGCAGATCAGGTCCTTGGCAAGGTCGTTGGTGCCCATCACGAAGCCGGCCATGCGCGGCGCGGCGGCGATGCGGGCGGCGTTCAGGATGCCCAGCGGCGTTTCCATCATCGCCCAGATCGTGGTGTCAGCGGTCTCGGGCCGCGCGTCGAGCCGCATGGCGAGCGCCTCGATATCGGCGGCGTCTCCCACCTTGGGCAAAAGGATCGCCTCGGGGCCGATGGCGGCGATCGCGTCCAGATCGTCTGCGCCCCAATCGGTGCCGAACCCGTTGATGCGGACAAGCTGCGCCTTGGCGCCATAGCCCCCGGCATCCAGCGTCTCGGCCAGCAGCGCACGGGCCGCGGCTTTTTCGTCAGCAGACACGGCGTCTTCCAGATCGAAGATGATCGCGTCGGTCGGCAGCGTCCTGGCCTTGTCCAGCGCCCTTGGCTTGGAGCCGGGAATATAGAGAACCGAGCGGTAGGGGCGCGCGCGATGATCCATGGATGAACCCTCCGAATTCGGCGTCGTCCGGGCCTTGGGCGACCCGGAATCTTGGCGTGGGCCGTGTGGAACCATGTGCGGCCCGCGAAATCAAGTTCCGATTTGCCGCGCCGCAGAAGAATATTGTTGCGCGTGCGAAGGCGCCGCGCCGTTCACGTCATCTTAACTCCGTTTACGGCAGGCTGGTCTTGTCGGCGCGTCCCACAGGGCGCTGTGCGCATCCGCGCCGGCCCATCACCCCCGAGCCGGACGCAGGGATGCACCGCTCGGCCGCCCCGCCCTCCGGATCAGGCAGGCTCGCACGCGACGCCGCCGCAACAGGAAAGGCGCAGACATGAAGGTAACGATTCTGATCACGGCGCTAGCCGGATTTGCCTGTGGGACCCTCGGGCCGTCGATAGCGGCGGCACAATCACTCTGCGGCGCCCGCGAGGCGGTCGTCGACATGCTCGGCTCGCGCTACGGCGAAACCGTGCGCAGCGTGGGCCTCGCCGGGCGCGACCGGATCGTGGAGGTCTTCGCCTCCGAAGACACCGGATCATGGACGATCGTCGTCACCGACACCGCCGGGGTCACCTGTCTGGTTGCCTCGGGACAGCATTACGAACAGGTCGCGGCAGGGCCGGAAGGCGCGCCTCTCTGACGGCTTGTCCCCGCCGCTGGGGCTTTCCGCCGCGCCGTGGCACCTTGCGCGGCGCGCGGCCCGGCGCTACCCCCTTCGGCCAACAGCAATGAGGGACGAAGGACCAATTCCCATGGCCAGACCCAAGATCGCACTCATCGGCGCGGGGCAAATCGGGGGCACGCTCGCCCATCTCGCCGCGCTGAAGGAACTGGGCGATGTCATCTTGTTCGACATCGCCGAGGGCATCCCGCAGGGCAAGGCGCTCGACATCGCCGAAAGCGGCCCGTCGGAAAAGTTCGACGCCAGGCTGAAGGGCACGAACGACTACGCCGACATCGCCGGCGCGGATGTGTGCATCGTCACCGCCGGTGTCCCGCGCAAGCCGGGGATGAGCCGCGACGACCTTCTGGGCATCAACCTCAAGGTCATGAAATCCGTCGGTGAGGGCATCCGCGACAACGCGCCGAACGCCTTCGTCATCTGCATCACCAACCCGCTCGACGCCATGGTCTGGGCGCTGCGCGAATTCTCGGGCCTGCCGCATCACATGGTCTGCGGCATGGCCGGCGTTCTGGACAGCGCGCGCTTCCGCCACTTTCTGGCCGAGGAATTCGACGTATCGATGAAGGACGTCACGGCCTTCGTTCTTGGCGGTCATGGCGACACGATGGTGCCGTCGGTGCGCTATTCGACCGTCGCGGGCATCCCGCTCCCGGATCTGGTGCAGATGGGCTGGACCACGCAGGAAAAGCTCGACGCGATCGTGCAGCGCACGCGCGACGGCGGCGCCGAGATCGTGGGCCTGCTCAAGACCGGCTCGGCCTTCTATGCACCGGCCACCAGCGCCATCGAGATGGCCGAGGCCTATCTCAAGGACCAGAAGCGCCTGCTGCCCTGCGCCGCCTGGTGCGACGGGGAGTTCGGGCTCAAGGGCATGTATGTGGGCGTGCCCACGGTGATCGGCAAAGGCGGGATCGAGCGCATCGTCGACATCAAGCTGACCAAGGACGAGCAGGTGATGTTCGACAATTCCGTCGCCGCCGTGAAGGGCCTTGTCGACGCCTGCAAGGGGATTGACGAAAGCCTCGCGTGACCCCGCGCGATGGTCATTGACAGGAAACGGCGGTCCCCGGGCCGCCGTTTTTTCTTTCGGGTGATCGATACCGCGAATCGCTATCGCGCTTCGGCATACCGCCGCATACTTCGATGTGAGAAATTTTGTGATCACACATTTTTGACCTGTGATCACAAATGTCGCTTTTTTCCCGGAAAGCCCGTAACTGCGTCACAAAGCCGTTTTAATGCGCGCGTGGGTTGTGCTTTAGCGGGTTCAAACACCACTCACGACGGAATGGCGGCATGAATATCCATGAATACCAGGCGAAGGCTCTCTTGCGCGACTACGGAGCGCCTGTCAGCGACGGACGCGCCGTCCTGAAGGCCGAGGAGGCCAAGACGGCAGCGGGCGAGCTGGACGGACCGCTCTGGGTCGTGAAGGCGCAGATCCATGCCGGCGGTCGCGGCAAGGGCCATTTCAAGGAACCCGGTGCCGGCGACAAGGGCGGCGTCCGTCTTGCGAAATCCGTCGAAGAGGCGGAGGCCGAGGCCAAGAAGATGCTGGGCCGCACGCTCGTGACCCATCAGACGGGCCCCGCGGGCAAGGTCGTCAACCGCATCTATATCGAGGACGGCTCGGGCATCGAGCGCGAGCTTTACCTCGCACTTCTGGTGGACCGCCAGACCAGCCGCATTTCCTTCGTCTGCTCCACCGAGGGCGGAATGGACATCGAGGAGGTCGCCGCCTCCACCCCCGAAAAGATCCTGTCCTTCAGCGTCGATCCCGCCACGGGCTACCAACCGTTCCACGGCCGCCGCATCGCGTTCTCGCTGGGCCTCGAAGGCAAGCAGGTCAAGGAATGCGTCAACCTGATGGGCATTCTCTACAAGGCCTTCGTCGAGAAGGACATGGAGATGCTCGAGATCAACCCGCTGATCGTGACTGATACGGGCAACCTCAAGGTGCTCGACGCGAAGCTGGGTTTCGACGGGAACGCGGTCTACCGCCACCCCGATATCGCCGCGCTGCGCGACGAGACGGAGGAGGACCCCAAGGAACTCGCCGCCTCCAAGCATGACCTCAACTATATCGCGCTGGATGGCGAGATCGGCTGCATGGTCAACGGCGCGGGCCTGGCCATGGCGACGATGGACATCATCAAGCTTTACGGGGCGGAACCGGCGAACTTCCTCGACGTGGGCGGCGGCGCCACCAAGGAGAAGGTGACCGAGGCGTTCAAGATCATCACCTCGGACCCGAATGTCAAAGGCATCCTGGTCAACATCTTCGGCGGGATCATGCGCTGCGACATCATCGCGGAGGGCATCATCGCCGCGGTGAAGGAAGTGGGGCTCAAGGTGCCGCTGGTGGTGCGGCTTGAGGGCACTAACGTCGAGAAGGGCAAGGAGATCATCGCGAACTCCGGCCTCGACGTGATCGCCGCCGACGACCTGAAGGACGGCGCGCAGAAGATCGTCAAGGCGGTGAAGGGGTAACAGGATGGAGAGTCGCCCCGCGTTTCAAGGTGACGTGCTTTCCCAACACTCTTTTGGGCAAGCAATGCATGCTGCGGCGCGGCTCTTTTCTGCTTCTGACACAAAGTGGCCCGATTTCTTGGTGGGCGTGGCGAAAGAGCAATTGATCGATGACTTGATCATGTTGGCCCTACACCTTCGCCGTGTCGTTGAAGTTTCATCAAAGAAGATGACGAGCAAGATCAGCAACATGGACTTAGGTGTTCCGCGTGACTTCTCCGCCTTCGAGGTGGACCTATGGACCGCCGTTAACAGGATTGTCCACCACCACAAGCTCGAACCAATCGCGATCACGCAACCGGATTTTTATCGTGCCGACAACAAGCCTGTCGCCGGACATTTGTTGGCAGATATCGAGGTGACGAGTGATCGCGGCACCAGCAGAATCAACTTGGCAGGCTTCGCAATAGCCTGTGTTAACGAACTCGGCGTCCAAAGTGTGACGCCAAAGAGGATAATGCACTGATGGCCGTACTCGTCAACGAAAACACCCGCGTCATCTGCCAGGGGATCACCGGCAGCCAGGGCACGTTCCATTCCGAACAGGCCATCGCCTATGGCACCAAGATGGTCGGCGGCGTGACCCCCGGCAAGGGCGGGATGAGCCATCTCGACCTGCCCGTCTTCAACTCGGTTCATGAGGCGATGCACGTGACCGGCGCCAACGCCTCGGTCATTTACGTTCCGCCGCCCTTCGCCGCGGATTCGATCCTCGAGGCGATCGACGCCGAGATGCCGCTGATCTGCTGCATCACCGAAGGTATCCCGGTTCTCGACATGATGAAGGTCAAGCGCGCGCTGGAAGGGTCCAAGTCGATCCTGATCGGGCCGAACTGCCCCGGCGTCATCACGCCGGACGCTTGCAAGATCGGCATCATGCCCGGCCACATCCACAAGCGCGGGTCTGTGGGCGTCGTCTCCCGCTCGGGCACGCTGACCTATGAGGCGGTCAAGCAGACCTCGGACAGCGGCCTGGGGCAGTCGACGGCGGTCGGTATCGGCGGCGACCCGATCAAGGGGACCGAGCATATCGACGTGCTGGAGATGTTCCTCGCAGATCCCGAGACCCAGTCGATCATCATGATCGGCGAGATCGGCGGTTCTGCCGAAGAAGAGGCGGCGCAGTTCCTCGCCGACGAGAAAAAGC
>LJSY01000023.1 GCA_001314805.1 Rhodobacteraceae bacterium HLUCCO18
GCATCGCGCTTGAACTCGTCGCTGTAGTTGCTTGTCCCCATGGTCGCCTCCTCGGCTCAAAGTAAGGGGGCAAAGCGTCTACAAATCTAGGGGCACCTCCGATTGTGTCTTCGACCGTAGTTGCTGTGGGTCCCAATGCCTCAAGAGCTTCATCGAGGGAAGAAGTCGTTTCAAGCGCTGTTGCCTGCACCCTTGGATTATGGGAAGTGAGCCGGTGAAACTCGAGCACATCATGTGCGGATGCTTCCGGGTAGGTCTTGTGCAGAAACTGTCTTGTTTCCGCCTCTGAGAATGGCACTAGCTCCAGGCTCTTGTGGTCCAGTGGCGGCGCGAGATATTTTTTAATGCGGTGCGATCGGCTCAAACACACCAGAACAACGCCGTTCGGTAGGGTCTGCCTTAGTAGATCACGAGGAAGACTTGTCCGTTCGCCACATTCTTCCGCTGCCATTTGAGCGTTGTCGGCCGCATCAATCATGATAACGATCTTGGCGTTTGGATTGTCAGCGGCGAGGATATCCATTGCTTGAGTCAGGCGGCGATTGAAAGCCCTCAAGTAATCCGCCGCTTTTGCTAGGTGTGAAGGTATCAGTGGGTGGCACAAGCCTCTTGCAGCCAATTCATTTGCTATTTGACAGCATGCAATGTCGTGCCGATGCCTTGGGCTGATTGCGCTACGATATCCACCGTTGCCAAAGCAATCGTACAGAACAACTTCACATTCGTTTCGCAGTCTCTTCGATATTCTCAGAGCAATCGCAGTCTTTCCGACACCGCCGCCAGCGTGAATAATGACTGGTTCAGACGATCCATTCAAAATCGCGTCGACGAAATCATCTTCTTGCTCTCTAGGGAGCAGTCCGTCTGCTTCTTCGATAAGACAGGGCGCCGGGAAAAGGTGCTCTTCGTCGGTCTTCAGAGCGCGAAGTACGTCTTCCCTTCTGATGGACGGATTTCGAGAGCTTTCGGGTAGCGCTTTCTTGGTTACCAAGAGCAGGAGTTGGTCCGCCCCGTCCTGATCTGGATCAGGAAGGTAACCTGTCAGTTCCTGGTGCAGAATGTTTCGCTGCTCCCAATACCCATCCGTCGTATCGACAAGGTTGAAATTTGCAAGAAAGTCGTATGCTGCTTGATCATCTGCGGAAAGGTACCCCTTGATCTGATCCCACTTTCCGCTGTCGCTTGGCAAAAGGTCCCTTGATTTGATCCTCCCCAGCAAATCATGAACCCACTCCGCAACCGGTCGGTTTGTCAGAAAAACAAACTCGACTAGCTGCTTTTCTCGATCCTCGATTCCCGACAAGAACGCATTGTATCTCTTGTAGAAGCCCACCAAGGTCTTCTTCAGGTCGCCCAGACCACAAGGTATTCCAGTGTTCAATGTCGAGTGCTTAAGTTGAAGGTAGGATACTCTGCAGCACTTCGATAGCTCCTCACTTCCATAATACTCAGCGACGTCAATAACTTCTTCGCCGCTCTCATCCGTTGTATTGCTAGTTTCAGAGTCGGAAATTCCTTCGATCGCGATTGCAACCAAACCCGACGACGGCGTCAGGAGGCGCAGACTGCGCCTAGCAGCCCATAGGTAGTGGAATTGGTCGCCTGCTCTGCTTGTGCGAACGGAGTCGATTTTCATCGTGGGTTGCTCTAAATGCCGGAAGTTTGAACCTTGTAGTCACTATATATTGCGACAGGTCTGCAGCAAGACTGTTGCGCTGGGGTGTGCAGCTCATTTCCGAGCAGTTGCTCTCCACCTCGAGGCCCATGCGATTGAAGGGTGGCTCAAGTGTGGCAAGGTCCTTGCGTTGGTGCGAGTAGGGATAGTCGCCTCCCTGACCATCTCTCTGACTGTGCGACGTCGCAAGGGACGAAGCGAACGTTGATAAACCATGGTTGCCCGTGTATCGGCGTTCCACAAAAGGGACTGGTGGCGCGTTCCTGAAAGAGTGTCCGCGCACAAGCTTGCGATTGACCCGCGCAACCGCTCGAATCGGATGTGCCTCTGACAACAAAACTTGGTGTACTCGTTACGCTGAGGTCAAAGACCGCTTTGCGTTGGGGTGTTCGGAGTTCCATTCCGTGTCTTCCCGACCCACCAAGCACCACCTCACAACCGAATCCGACTGATGGGATTTATGGTGGGACAGATCAACGGAGAGGCCGTTTTTCTGTTTAAAATTAGCAACTTAAGGGGAAGAAATGGCAGCCCGTAGGGGAATCGAACCCCTCTTTCCAGGTTGAAAACCTGGCGTCCTAACCGATAGACGAACGGGCCGCGCTTGGCGTGGACGGTGTCTAGGAAAACGCGCGGGGGGGATCAAGGGGATTCTTTCATGTCCCGCGCGCAATTCCGGATAAGGGCGCGTCACTCGGCCCAGGCGGCATCTTCGAGGCGCAGCTGCACGCGGCTGCGACCGTTCCAATGGTTGAGCTCCACCCGCCCGGCAAGGTGCACCGGCCGTCCCTGGTGGGACTGAAGCGCGTCGAGCCCGCGATTGGCGGCGTCGAAGGCGATCGCGTCCATGCTGCCGCCGGGGCCGTCCGAGAAGCCCAGTTTCAGGTGTCCGTCGCCGACGGGCCGCGTCATGCGGATGCGCATGGCGGGGAAGGCGAAGCGCGGGGCAGGGGCCGAGGCGCCGAAGGGGCCGGCGGTCTCGATCCGTTCGATCAGCTCGGGCGTCGCGGCCTGGGGCATCAACACGCCATCGACGCGCAGGTCGCCTGCGCCGCCCGTGCCCGCGCCCTGCCGCGCCAGAAGCTCCGAAAGCCGCGCCATGGCCGGTTCCAGCTGTGAACGGGTCAACGACAGGCCCGCCGCCATCCGGTGACCGCCGCCCTTCTCGATCAGCCCCTCGGCCGCAAGACGCTGGATCGATGCGCCCAGATCGACGCCCGAGACGGAGCGGCCTGACCCCTTGCCGTTCTCGCCGTCGAAACCGATGACGATGGCGGGGCGATGGGTGTGTTCCTTCAGGCGGCTGGCCACGATGCCCACGACCCCGGGGTGCCAGCCGTCGCCCGCGGCCCAGACCAGCGGCGCGTCGAGACCACGTGCCTCGGCCTGCACCAGGGCCGCGTCACGCACGCGTGCCTCGATCTCGCGACGATCGGTGTTGAGCGTGTCGAGGCGCTGGGCAATCGCCAGCGCCTCCTGCTCCGCGTCGGTCGCCAGCAGCCGCGCGCCCAGATCCGCCTCACCGATGCGCCCGCCCGCATTCACGCGCGGGCCAAGGACGAAGCCCAGGTGATAGCTCGTCGGCGCCCGCTCGAGCCGCGCCACGTCGCAGAGCGCCACCAGCCCCGTGCGATGCCGCCGCGCCATGACCGTCAGCCCCTGCCGGACGAAGGCCCGGTTCACACCCCTCAGCGGCGCGACATCGGCCACGGTCGCCAGCGCCACGAGGTCGAGCATCGCCATCAGGTCGGGGCCCGCGACGCCTTCGGCGCGCAGGCGACGGTTCAGGTCGACCAGCACGAGGAAGACGACGGCGGCGGCGCAGAGATGCCCGAGGCTGCCATCCTCGTCCTGCCGGTTGGGGTTCACCACGGCCACGCAATCGGGCAGCTCGGCCTCGGCCAGGTGATGGTCGAGCACGATCACGTCCGCGCCCTTGGCCGCCGCGATAGGCCCGTGGCTCAGCGTGCCGCAATCGACGCAGACGATCAGGTCATTGCCCTCGGCCAGCTTCGCCATGGCCGGCTCGTTGGGGCCATAGCCCTCGTCGATCCGGTCCGGGACGTAGAGCGTGGCGCCATGGCCCATTTGCCGCAGCCATGTGATCAGGAGCGCGGCAGAGCTGCCGCCATCGACGTCGTAATCGGCGAAAACGGCGATGCGTTCGCGCCGCTTCAGCGCAACCGCAATGCGCTCGGAGGCGGCGGCCATGTCCTTCAGCACGGCAGGGTCGGGCAGCAGGTCGCGCAGAGACGGGGCGAGGAAGGCCTCGGCCGCCTCCGGTGCGACACCACGGCGGGCGAGGATGGCGGCCACGGCAGGTTCCAGCCCCGCGCGCTGCACGAGGGCTGCGGCGAGGCGATCCTCCTCGGGGTCCGGACCCGTCCAGCGGCGCCCGGTCAGCGACGCGTCGACGCCCAGAAAGGCAGGCAGGTCGGTATCTGTCCCGGGCAGGACCGTCACAGGGCGCTCAGCGCGGGTTTCTGTAGGTCATGCGCCGTACCGAGCCGGTCTTGGAGCGCATCAGGATCGTCGCGGCTTCGAGATATTCGGGCTCGCGCTTGATCCCGGGCAGGATCGATCCGTCGGTGACGCCGGTGGCGGCGAAGATGACGTCCTTCGTGACCATGTCGTCGCGCGTGTAGACGCGGTTGAGATTGGTGATGCCGGCGTTTTTCGCGCGCGCCTTCTCGTCGTCGTTGCGGAACAGGAGCTTGCCGTAGATCTGCCCGCCCATGCATTTCAGCGCCGCGGCGGCCAGCACGCCCTCCGGCGCGCCGCCCGAGCCCATGTACATGTCGATGCCCGTCGCGGGCTCGGCGCAATGCATGACGCCCGCCACGTCGCCGTCGGTGATCAGACGGATGGCGCAGCCCGTGGTCCGAAGCTCGGCGATCATTTCCTCGTGGCGCGGGCGCTCCAGAATGCAGACGGTGATGTCCTTGGTCGAGCATCCCTTGGCGGAGGCCAGCGCCGAGACGCGTTCCGCGGGCGACATGTCGAGCGTGACGACCCCCGGCCTCAGGCCCGGCCCGATGGCGAGCTTGTCCATGTAGACATCCGGCGCGTGCAGCATTGAGCCGCGCGGCCCCATGGCGATGACGGTCAGCGCGTTGGGCATGTCCTTGGCGGTGAGCGTCGTGCCCTCCAGCGGGTCGAGGGCGATATCGACCTCGGGTCCGTCGCCATTGCCGACCTCCTCGCCTATATAGAGCATCGGCGCCTCGTCGCGTTCGCCTTCGCCGATGACGACGACACCCCTGATGTCGAGGCGGTTGAGCTGGTCGCGCATGGCGTTCACCGCGGCCTGGTCGGCGGCCTTCTCGTCCCCCCGTCCGATCAGCTCGGCCGATGCCATGGCCGCAGCCTCGGACACCCGCGCGAGGCCGAGCGAGAGCATCCGGTCGTTGAAATCGGTGGGGTGCGTCATGGGAAATCCTTCCGGGTAAATATCCGCGCCCGGTGTAGCCGCCGCATGAAGGTCGGGCAAGCCGCCAGCGGCCGCTGGCGGCGCTAACATGGGGAGGGAACGGAATTGCCGGCAATTCCGGGTCGGAAACGCCGGCGTTTCCGACCGCGCCCGGTCAGACGTCCTCGATCCGGAGGGCCACCGGCGCGCCGGTGACCACGCCCGTTCCGGGCAGGGCCGCGAGCGCCGTGTCGAGGTTGGGCCGCGCCGTCCTGTGGGTCACGATCAGGACCGGCGCGTCGGCGCCGGGATGATCGTATTGCCGCATCCGGTCGATCGAGATGCCGTTCTCGCCCAGCACGGTTGCCACCTTGGCCAGCGCGCCGGGTTTGTCGACCAGCGCAAGCCGCAGGTAGAAACAGGCGGGGCTTTCGGCATTGGCCGGCGGGGCGGGCCGCAGCGTCTGCGCCGGTTGTCCGAAGACGGGCAAGCGGATGCCGCGCGCGATATCGCAGATGTCGCCCATCACCGCGCTGGCGGTGGGGCCTTCGCCCGCGCCGGGGCCGCGCAGAACGATCTGCTCCACCGCGTCGCCTTCGATCACCACCATGTTCGTGCCACCCAACAGTTGCCCCAGCGGCGAGGCGCTGGGCACGAGGCAGGGCGTCATCCGCTGCTCCAGCCCCCGGCCGGTCATCTGCGCCACGCCCAGGAGCTTGATCTTGTAGCCCAGATCGCCCGCCCGGCGGATGTCGTCGATCGAGATGCGGCCGATCCCCTCGAGGGTCATGTCGTCGAAGGCCACGCGCGTGCCGAAGGCGATGGAAGCCAGAAGGCTCAGCTTGTGGCCGGCGTCGATGCCGCCCACGTCAAGCTCGGGGTCGGCTTCGAGATAGCCCAGCCCGTCGGCCTCGGCGAAGGCCTCCTCATAGGTCAGGCCCGCGTCGTCCATGCGCGTCAGGATGTAGTTGCACGTGCCGTTCATCACGCCCATCACGCGGGTGATGGCATTGCCGGCCAGCCCCTCGGTCAGGGCCTTTATCACCGGGATGCCACCCGCGACGGCGGCCTCGAAACGCAGGTTGACGCCTGCGTCCTCCGCCGCCTCGGCCAGTGCCTGACCGTGATGGGCGAGCATCGCCTTGTTGGCCGTGACCACGTGCTTGCCGTTTGCGATCGCGGCCTCGGTGGCGTTCTTGGCGGGGCCGTCCTCGCCGCCCATGAGTTCCACGAGCACGTCCACATCGTCGCGGCGGGCAAGCGCGACGGGGTCGTCCTCCCACGCGTAGGGCTTGATGGAGACGCCCCGGTCCTTCTCGCGGCTGCGGGCCGAGACGGCGGTGATCTCGACCGGCCGGCCGCAGCGGCGCTCCAGAAGCGACCCATGCCGCTGGACGATCTTCACCACGCCCGCGCCAACAGTACCCAGCCCGGCGATGCCCAGACGAATGGGGTCGGTCATGTTGGTCCTCCGGCGGATGTCGTCCTGTTCGGCCCCTGTTAGCCGCTCACGCGGGGGGCTGCAACGCGCGGCGCGTCACAGCGGCAGCGCGCGGAGCGCGGCGGCGCGGCGGCGCAGATCGGCGGTGCGCGCCTCGAGGCTGGCGCCTTCGGGTGCGGCCTCGCGCGGCGGGATGGCGTCGACCCCGGCAAGAAGCGGGCCGAGCGGCACGAGATCGGGGAAATCGGCGGCGCGGGCCTCGGCGCCGATCCGCGCGTCGAGCGCGGGCACGTCGGGACCGCAGGCGCCCAGCGCCGCGGCCGCGAGGACGGGGATGATGAGCCGACGCGCCATGGTCCGACCTAACCGCAGCGGCGGCGTGCTGTCCAGATGCGGCAGGCGGCAAGGCCATGCGGCGGTTGAATTGAACGCGCGTTCAGATAACCTTTCGCCCATGGCGCGAAAACAGGGCAGTCACGCGGATATCACCGGGCCGAAGGTCCGGCAGGCGGCGCTGCGGCTCTTCGCGCGGCACGGATTCGCCGCCGTCTCCATGCGCCAGATCGCGGCCGAGGTGGGGGTGCAGGCCGGCGCGCTCTATCTCTACACGGCGGACAAGCAGACGCTGCTGTTCGAGCTGATGCGCGACCATCTGGAGGAGCTTCTGGAAGACTGGCAGGCCCCGGACGCGGACCCGGTCGATCAGCTGGAAAGCTTCGTGCGCCATCACATCCGCTTCCATCTCGACCGGCCCGAGCTTGTCTTCATCGCCTACATGGAGCTGCGCAACCTGACGCCCGGAAATTTCGCCATCATCGAGGGGCTGCGCCGCGACTACGAGGACCGGCTCGAGGCGGTGCTGAAGGCGGGGCAGGCCTCGGGCCGGTTCGCGGTGCCCGACACGAAGCTCGCGACCATGGCGCTGATCGCCATGCTGACCGGGGTCACCACTTGGTACCGGGAGGGCGGGCGCCTCGACCGGGCGGCGGTGGAGGCGGCCTATTGGGACATGGTGCGCAAGGCTGTCGGCACCTGAGCCCGTGGCCGCGGACGGAAGCCTCCGGCGGGAGTTTTTCGCCAGGCTGAAGGAAGGGGCCGCACGCGCCTCAGGCGTTCTGTGCGGCGGCCTGCCTGCGCGCCTCGCGCGGGAAGGGAACCAGGCGTTCCTGATCCTCGTCCCAGACCTTGAGCGTGAAGGATCGGATCGCCTCGGGCCAGCCGATCGTCTGCACCTCGTATTTCTCGCGCAACGCGCGGTGGCATTTGCGCAACCGGTAGGAGGGGATGTTGGCGTTGAAATGGTGGATGTCGTGATAGGCGATGTTGCCGGTGCCGAGGTCCCACCACCAGCCCAGATCGAGCGCCGAGGACCCCTGTAGCGCCGCGCGGGCGGGGTTGAGGTCCGGTTTGCGGTCCCACCACGTGTCCTCGAAATTGTGCTGCAGGTAGACGAGGAACACGCCGATGCAGCCCGCGGTGAAGACAGTGCCCGCATAGATGACGAGGCCCGGTTGACCTGCCAGCCACCAGATCGTCGCGATCCAGAGCGCGAGGCCCAGATTATGCGCGATCACGCCCGCCGCATCGATCCGGCCCGCGTTCTTCGGCCAGCGATAGACGAGGACATAGGTCAGCAGTCCACCCACGGGGATCATCAGGAGCGGGTTGCGGTAGAGTCGGTATTTCAGCCGGGTCCAGAAACCGGCCTCCTCCCACTCGCGCAGGGTCATGGTGAAGATCTCGGTCGTGTCGCGCTCGTCGAGATTGCCGAGATGGGAATGGTGTTCGTTGTGGTTGAACTGCATCACCCGGTAGGGCGTCAGCGTGAAGACGCTCAAGCCATGACCGGCGAGGTCGTTGGCGCGTTTGGTCGAATAGAGCGAACCATGCCCGCAATCGTGCTGCAGCACGTAGAGCCGCACGCCGGCGAAGGCGTTCACGACGATGAGCGGGACGACCAGCCACCAGATGGGCCAGGCCTGCACGGCCAGCCAGAGCGTGAAGAAATAGACCGCGAAGGTTCCGAAATAGCTCAGCGACGCGATACGGTCGTCGCGATCCGTCCAGTCGCGCGTGAAGGCCCGGATTTCCCGGTCGGCCTCACGACGGTAGCCCGGAGTGATCTCCGGACGGGCAGGCAAGTCAGCACTCATTGCTCCAGCCTCGCTCATAGCAGCCGCATATCCGCGCAAGGCCACCCCTAGCCGTCACCCTCGGCGCCCCACGCGAACGTTAACCTAAGGCGGGACGGCACTGGCTGCAAGATTCGCCCGCCCCTGTTTCCCGGTCTCGGCCCGATCCGGCCGATGCCGCTCAGAGGTTGGGGTAGACCGGGAATTTCCGGCAGAGGTCGATGACTTCCGCCGCCACCTTGGCTTCGGTCGCGCCGTTGCCGTCCTCACCATCACCCGCGAGGCCTTCGACCACCTCGACGATCCAGTCGCCGATCTGGCGGAACTCCGTCTCGCCGAAGCCGCGCGTGGTGCCGGCGGGCGAGCCGAGGCGCACGCCGCTGGTGATCGTGGGCTTCTCGGTATCGAAGGGGATGCCGTTCTTGTTGCAGGTGATGTGCGCGCGGCCCAGCGCCTTTTCGGTCGCGTTGCCCTTCACGCCCTTGGGGCGCAGGTCCACCAGCATCAGGTGCGTGTCGGTGCCGCCGGTGACGATGTCGAGCCCGCCCTTCATGAGCTGATCGGCCAGCGCCTGCGCATTGGCGATGACCTGTGCCTGGTAGTCCTTGAACTCGGGGCGCAGCGCCTCGCCGAAGGCCACGGCCTTGGCGGCGATGACGTGCATCAGCGGCCCGCCCTGGATGCCGGGGAAGATGGCGGAGTTGAACTTCTTGGCCAGCGCCTCGTCATTCGTGAGGATCATGCCGCCACGGGGACCGCGCAGGGTCTTGTGGGTCGTGGTGGTCGCCGCATGCGCATGCGGGAAAGGGGAGGGATAGTGGCCCGAGGCGACGAGCCCCGCGAAATGGGCCATGTCCACAAGCAGCCAGGCGCCCACGCTGTCGGCGATCTCGCGCATCTTGGCGAAATCGATGATCCGCGGAATGGCCGATCCGCCGGCGATGATCATCTTCGGCTTGTGTTCGGCGGTCAGCTCCGCGATCTGGTCGTAATCGACCTCGAGGTCCTGCTGGCGCACGCCGTACTGGATTGCGTTGAACCATTTGCCGGACTGGTTGGGCTTGGCGCCATGTGTCAGGTGCCCGCCCGCGTCGAGGCTCATGCCGAGGATCGTGTCGCCCGGCTGAAGCAGCGCCTGGAACACGCCCTGGTTGGCCTGGCTGCCCGAGTTGGGCTGCACGTTGGCGAACGCCACCCCGAAAAGCGCCTTGGCCCGGTCGATGGCGAGGTTCTCGGCGATATCGACATACTCGCATCCACCGTAGTAGCGGCGGCCGGGATAGCCCTCGGCGTATTTGTTCGTCATGACCGACCCCTGGGCGGCCATCACGGCGGCGGAGACGATGTTCTCCGAGGCGATCAGCTCGATCTCGTCGCGCTGGCGGCCGAGTTCCTTCTCGATGGCGGCGAAGATCGCGGGATCGCGAGATGAAAGGCTTTCGGTGAAGAAACCGGCATCGCGGTGGGGTGCGTTCATGGCGTGACCTCCTCGGGCGCTGGGCAGCGTTTGGATCACGCATTTATGGCATTAGGCCCCCTCGGGAAAGGGCGGAAAGCGGCGCATGCGGTTTCGGGGGCGCCATCGGGGTGGCGGATCGGGGCGCATGTGGCCGATGCGGGATTGAGTTTCCGATGGGCGCGCGCGACAGTCGCGCCGGGACACCGACCACAGGAGGCACGCGCATGCCCGCGGCCCGCAACATCGCCTTCATGGCATCCGACATGGAGCTCGCGCAGGAGGCGAAGGCGCGGCTGGAGGCGATGTACGGCCGCTACGCCCCGGCGGAGGCCGACGTGATCGTCGCGCTGGGGGGCGACGGGTTCATGCTGGCGACCCTGCACGCCACGCAGGCGATCGACGCGCCGGTCTACGGGATGAACCGTGGCACGGTCGGGTTCCTGATGAACGCCTATCGCGAGGACGACCTGATCGCCCGGCTGGAAGCAGCCGAGGAGGAGGTCATCAACCCGCTGCACATGTGGGCCGAACGGGTCGACGGCACCACCCACGAGGCGCTCGCCATCAACGAGGTCAGCCTGCTGCGCGCGGGTCCGCAGGCGGCCAAGCTGCGCATCTTCGTCGATGGCCGGCTGCGGATGGAGGAACTGGTCTGCGACGGGGCACTGGTGTGCACGCCCGCGGGCTCCACCGCCTACAACTACTCGGCCCACGGCCCGATCCTGCCCATCGGCGCGGATGTTCTGGCGGTGACGGCGGTCGCGGCTTTCCGGCCCAGGCGCTGGCGCGGGGCGCTCTTGCCCAAGACCGCCGTCGTGCGCTTCGAGGTGATCGAGCCGGAAAAGCGCCCGGTGATGGCCGATGCCGACAGCCGGTCGGTGCGTAACGTGGCGAAGGTCGAGATCCGCAGCGAGCCCGAGGTCGCACATCGCATCCTCTTCGATCCCGGTCACGGGCTGGAAGAGCGCCTGATCCGCGAACAGTTCGTGTAAGGCGATTTGGCCGCACTGGATGCCGTGCGAGGGATGGTTTAGGGCTAAACCAATTTCGCGGGAGGGTGCCTTGAGCGACGAGAAATCCGACGGGTTGCGGGCCGCGGCCCTGTTCTACCACGAGTATCCCAAGCCCGGAAAACTCGAGATCCGGGCGACGAAGCCGCTGGCCAACGGGCGGGATCTGGCGCGGGCCTATTCGCCCGGCGTGGCCGAGGCGAGCCTTGAAATCAAGGCCGATCCACGCAACGCCGCCCGGTATACCGCGCGCGGCAACCTCGTCGCGGTGGTCTCCAACGGCACGGCCGTGCTCGGGCTCGGCAATATCGGCGCATTGGCCTCCAAGCCCGTGATGGAGGGCAAGGCGGTCCTGTTCAAGAAGTTCGCCGATATCGACTGCTTCGACCTCGAGATCGACGAACCCGACCCCGAAAGGCTGGCCGAGATCGTCTGCGCGCTGGAGCCCAGCTTCGGCGCGATCAACCTCGAGGACATCAAGGCGCCGGATTGCTTCATCGTCGAACGGATCTGCCGGGAACGCATGAACATCCCGGTCTTCCACGACGATCAGCACGGGACGGCGATCGTGGTCGGCGCCGCCGCCACCAACGCGCTCCGGATCGCCGGCAAGGCCTTCGAGGACGTCAAGGTCGTCTCGACCGGGGGCGGCGCGGCGGGGATCGCCTGCCTCAACATGCTGCTGAAGCTGGGCGTGCGGCGTGAGAACGTCTATCTCTGCGACCTCGCGGGGCTCGTGCACGAGGGCCGGACCGAGGACATGACGCCGCAAAAGGCGGAATATGCGCAAGGCACCACGCCCGCGTCGCTGGACGAGGTGATCGAGGGCGCGGACCTGTTCCTCGGCCTTTCCGGGCCGGGCGTGCTGACCCCCGACATGGTCTCGCGCATGGCGGACAGGCCGATCGTCTTCGCGCTCGCCAACCCGACGCCGGAAATCCTGCCCGACCAGGTGCGGGAAGTCGCGCCGGATGCCATCATCGCCACGGGCCGCAGCGATTTCCCCAACCAGGTCAACAACGTCCTGTGTTTTCCCTTCATTTTCCGCGGCGCGCTGGACGTGGGCGCGACCGAAATCAACGACGCCATGCAGATCGCCTGCATCGAGGGGATCGCGGCGCTTGCGCGGGCCACGACAAGCGCCGAGGCCGCCGCCGCCTATCAGGGCGAGCAGCTGACCTTCGGGCCCGACTACCTGATCCCCAAACCCTTCGATCCGCGCCTCATGGCGGTTGTGGCCAGTGCCGTCGCCGAGGCCGCCATCGCCTCGGGCGTGGCCACACGGCCGCTCGACGATCTCGAGGCCTACAAGGCGCGGCTGAACCAGGCCGTGTTCAAATCCGCTCTGATCATGCGCCCCGTGTTCGAGGCCGCGGCCACCACCACGCGCCGCATCGTCTTCGCCGAAGGGGAGGACGAGCGTGTGCTGCGTGCCGCGCAGGCCATTCTGGAGGAGACCACGGACACTCCCATCCTGATCGGCCGTCCCGAGGTGATCGAACAGCGGGCCGAGCGGGCCGGTTTGACGATCCGCCCGGCGGTCGATTTCGAACTGGTGAATCCCGAAAGCGACCCGCGTTATCGCGACTACTGGAGCACCTATCATTCGGTGATGGAGCGGCGTGGCGTGACGCCGGACCTGGCCCGCGCGATCATGCGCACCAACACCACCGCCATCGGCGCGGTCATGGTCTACCGGGACGAGGCCGATTCCATGATCTGCGGCACCTTCGGCCAGTACCTTTGGCACTTGAACTACGTCCGCCAACTCCTTGGAACACAGAAACTTCATCCCGTTGGCGCGCTGAGCCTGATGATCCTCGAGGACGGGCCGCTCTTCATCGCGGACACGCATATCCACGCCCAGCCCAGCCCCGACGAGATCGCCGAGACGGTGATCGCCACGGCGCGCCACATGAAGCGTTTCGGGGTGGAGCCCAACATCGCGCTGTGTTCGGGCAGCCAGTTCGGCAATCTCGACAGCGACAGCGGGCGGCGCATGCGGGCCGCGCTGGAAATCCTGGAGATGCAGGAGTGCAGCTTTGCCTACGAGGGCGAGATGAATGTCGACAGCGCGCTCGACCCCGAGCTGCGGGCCCGCATCTTCCCCAACTCGCGACTTCAGGGCACGGCCAACGCGCTGGTCTTCGCCTCGACCGACGCGGCAGGAGCTGCGCGCAACATCCTGAAGATGCGGGGAAATGGCCTCGAGGTCGGCCCGATCCTGATGGGCATGGGCAACCGCGCCCATATCGTGACGCCGGCGATCACGGCGCGGGGCTTGCTGAACATCGCGGCGCTCGCCGGAACACCGGTCAGCCTTTACGGCTGAAACTGTCGGGAAAACTGCGCCCGGGCCCCGGAAGGGCCAATCTCCGCGCCGGGGTGATCCGGCGCGGAGCGTTCATGTTGTTACTTGCCGGGCTTGCCGCCGCCGGCTTTCTTCGGGGACGCTTTCTTGTCTCCCATGGCCGTGCTTGCTCCATGCTCGGACGGGCCCCATGCCCGCCCGGCCGATAGGAATCCGAGCGCCTTTTTCCCGAGTCGTGCAAGTATGCTGACGGTTGTTGCAAGTCATGTGATCGACTTGCGGCGGCCCGGGGCCGCTGCCTGCGGCAATGTCACCTAATTGCGCCAGCCTATCGCTGGGCGATAGGAAATTGCGCGACCAAGGGAAGGGACAGCCAAGATGGGATATGCCGAGGTATATCAGGCGGCCAAGGCCGATCCGAATGCGTTCTGGATGGAGGCGGCGAAGGGCATCGACTGGGACGAGCCGCCCTCGAAGGCGCTTTTCGACGAAAACGCCCCCCTTTACGAGTGGTACGCCGACGGGCGTCTGAACGGTTGCTGGAACGCGGTCGACCGTCACGTGCAGGCCGGTCACGGCGACCGGGTGGCGATCATCCATGACAGCCCGCTGACCGGCACCACGCACAAGATCACTTACAAGGAGTTGCAGGACCGCGTCGCGTCTCTGGCCGGTGCGCTGAAGGCGAAAGGCGTGGAAAAGGGAGATCGCGTCATCATCTACATGCCGATGGTGCCCGAGGCGCTGGAGGCGATGCTTGCCTGCGCGCGTCTGGGTGCGATCCATTCGGTGGTCTTCGGCGGTTTCGCGGCGAATGAACTGGCCGTGCGCATAGACGATTGCACGCCCAAATGCATCATCGCCGCCTCCTGCGGGATCGAGCCGGGGCGCGTGGTGCATTACAAGCCGCTGCTCGACGGGGCGCTTGCGCTTGCCGACCACGAACCCGAGTTCTGCGTGATCTTCCAGCGCGAACAGGAGGTCGCGCATCTGGAGGAGGGGCGCGATGTCGACTGGCATGCGTTCCAGTACGGCGTGGCGCCTGCGCCCTGCGTCCCGGTGGAGGGCAACCACCCGGCCTATATCCTCTACACCTCCGGCACGACCGGCCAGCCCAAGGGCGTGGTGCGTCACACCGCAGGCCACCTCGTCGCGCTCAACTGGTCGATGCGAAACCTCTACGACATGAACCCCGGAGAGGTCTTCTGGGCCGCCTCGGACGTGGGCTGGGTCGTGGGCCATTCCTACATCTGCTACGGGCCGTTGACCTTCGGCTGCACCACTGTCGTTTTCGAGGGCAAACCCGTGGGCACGCCGGATGCCGGCACCTTCTGGCGCGTGATCGAGGATCACGGGGTCAAGTGCCTGTTCACAGCGCCCACGGCCTTTCGCGCGATCAAGCGCGACGATCCGGGCGGGGCGCTGGTGGGCGACTATGACCTCTCGTCGCTCGAAACCCTGTTCCTCGCGGGCGAACGCGCCGATCCCGACACGATCGAATGGGCGCAGGCGCAACTCGGCGTGCCGGTGATCGACCATTGGTGGCAGACGGAAACCGGCTGGGCCATCGCCGGCAACCCGCTTGGGATCGAGAAGCTCCCCGTAAAGATCGGCTCCCCCTCGGTCGCGATGCCCGGCTACGACGTTCAGATCCTCGACGAGGGCGGGCATCCGCTGAAGCCGGGGACGCTTGGCGCCATCGCGGTAAAGCTGCCGCTGCCCCCGGGCACGCTGCCCACGCTCTGGCAGGCTGAGGAGCGGTACCGCAAATCCTACCTCAGCCATTTCCCCGGCTATTACGAGACGGGCGATGCCGGGATGATCGACGAAGACGGTTATCTCTACATCATGGCGCGCACCGACGACGTGATCAACGTGGCGGGCCACCGTCTGTCGACCGGCGGCATGGAAGAGGTTCTGGCCGCGCATCCGGAGGTGGCCGAATGCGCCGTGATCGGAGTGTCCGATCCGCTCAAGGGGCAGTTGCCGATGGGGTTCCTGTGTCTCAACAAAGGCGTCGACACACCCGCCGAGGAGATCGTGAAGGACTGCGTGAAACTGGTGCGTGACAGGATCGGCCCTGTGGCCGCCTTCAAGCTTGCCGTGGTGGTGAATCGGTTGCCCAAGACGCGCTCGGGCAAGATCCTGCGCGCGACCATGGTCAAGATCGCGGATGGCGAGGACTACAAGATGCCCGCCACGATCGACGACCCCGCGATCCTCGACGAGATCGCGGAGGCGGTGAAGTCGCTGGGCTACGGGGCGGCGCGGGGCTGAGGCCCTCTTGCCGGCGCCCACTTGGCACCACGCGCGGCGCGGTGCTAGCCTCGCGATGACATGTGGCCGCGCGAGGGGTGTGGCATGGACGACCGAAGCCGGACGGAGACCACTCGCGGCGGCGGACCGCCCGCCACCGATGAGACCGCGCGCTTTGTCGAGACGTTGCAGCGCTTCGGGCATGACATGCGGGCGGCGGTGTCGGATGTCGTCGGGGGCCTTCGCCTCGTCGATCTGGAACGGCTCGACCCCGAGACACGCACGCAGCTGGAACGCGTCGCGGCGGCGGGCGATGCGCTGGCCTCGCTGGTGGAATCCGCACTTCTGATCGCATCCGGTCCCGCCGCGGAAGACCGCGCCGCGAACGGCGTGTCGCTCGGCAGCCTGCTGGAGCACTGGCGCAAACGCTGGACCGGCCACGCACGTGAGAATGGCGTCGGCTTCGAGATGGTCGTCGATGCGGACCCGGGCCTGAGCCTTCTGGTCTTGCGCATGACGGTCGAGCGTATCGTTTCGAACCTGATCGCGAACGCGTTCGACCACGCGTCCGGGTCCGACGTCCGGCTCAGCGTAAGGTTGGATGACGATGCGGCGCTCGTTTTCGAGGTGGCCGATGGCGGGCCTGGGTTCAATCCCGCAGCGCCGCCGGTTGTGTCCCCGAGGGAGGGCCACGGTCTCGGCCTGAAGATCGCGGAGGAGCTGTCGGAACAGCTCGGCGCCACGGTCCGGATCGGACGCGGCCCGCCACTGGGCGGCGCGGTGGTTCAGCTGGTCCTGCCGCCGGGCCTGATCGTCGGCGACGGGCCCGTCCGGCGACAGGACGACACATGGCCGGACCTGTCGCAGGTCGAAATCCTCGTGGCCGAGGACAATCTCACCAACCAGGCCATCCTGCGCGGCATGCTGGAACAACTGGGCGCGCGGCCGGTCTTCACCTCGAACGGGGCCGAGGCGCTGGAGGCGCTGGAACAGATGCGCTTCGACATCGCGCTGATCGATATCGAGATGCCGCTTCTGTCGGGGCTCGAGGTCATGCGCGCGGTGCGGGCGCGCGCCGATGCGGCAGCGACGATGCCGCTCGTGGCGCTGACGGCCTACGTGCTGCGCGACAACCGCGAGGCGATCTATACCGCAGGCGCCGACGGGATCATCGGCAAGCCCGTGTCCTCGACCGAGGAATTCGGCCGCACGATCCTGCGCTATGCCGGCCGGCCCGCGGGGCTGCCGGAGCCCGAGGACGTGCTGGCCGCCGGTGCCGGGGATCCGGCTTTCGGCGTGAAGATGGACGAGGCGCGGCTTGACGAGTTGCTGGCGGTCGCGGGCGAGGACGGCGCGCGCGAGCTTCTGGATCGGCTGAGCGATGACCTTTGCGCCCTGCGCGACAGGCTGGATGCGGGCATCGCTGCGCGCTCCGTGCCGATCATCCGCGAGCAGACCCATATCCTCGTGGCGATCTCGGGCGCGGTGGGTGCGGACCGCCTCTGCCGCTTGTCGGAGGTGCTCAACATCGCCGCCAAGCGCCGCAGGATCGACGACCTTGCGGCGCTCCATGCCCCGTGCCGCGACGATCTCGACGACCTGATCGCGCTGATCGCCATGCGGGCGGCGACACGGGGCTGAGTGTCCGCGCGGCCTTGCGCTCGACCGGGCGCCGGACCAGACTGCCCTTCAACGCAAGTCTGATGGATGGACCTCTCCGAACATGTCCGATGACCTTATCGCCGCCGCAGACATGGTCCGTGCCCGGGCCTACGCGCCCTATTCCGGCTTTCAGGTGGGGGCCGCGATCCGGAGCGCAAGCGGCGCGATCCATCTGGGCTGCAACGTCGAGAACGTGGCCTACCCCGAAGGCACCTGCGCCGAGGCGGGTGCGATCGCCGCGATGATCGCTGCCGGCGACAGCGAAATCGTGGAGGTTGCCGTGATCGCGGATGGCTCCGCCCCGGTGCCGCCCTGCGGCGGTTGTCGCCAGAAGCTGGCGGAATTCGCGGGCGAGGGCGTGCCGGTGACAATGGCCACCGTCGATGGACAGACCCTGCGGAGCACCGTGGGCGCGCTGTTGCCCGGCCGTTTCGGCGCGGATCACATGGACCGCGCCGCGCCGGGGGCGCCATGACGGTGACGGCGCGCGGCATCCTCGCCAAGCTGCGCGACGGAGACCGCCCGACCGAGGCGGAGCTGTTCTGGTTCGCCGAGGGCCTCGCCACCGGCGAGGTGACCGACAGTCAGGCAGGTGCCTTTGCGATGGCCGTCTGCACGCGGGGCCTCGGCCTGGAGGGTCGGGTGCAGCTGACGAACGCGATGCTGACCTCGGGCGACGTGTTGAAATGGGATCTCGACGGCCCGGTGCTCGACAAGCATTCCACCGGTGGGGTGGGGGATTGCGTCTCGCTTCTGCTCGCCCCTGCGCTGGCGGTGTGCGGGGCCTATGTGCCGATGATCTCGGGGCGTGGCTTGGGCCACACGGGTGGCACGCTCGACAAGCTCGAGGCGATCCCGGGCTACCGCACGCAGGTCAAGGTCGAGGATCTGCAGGAAATCGTGGCCGATATCGGCTGCGCCATCGTCGGCGCCACGGCCGATATCGCGCCCGCCGACCGGCGGCTTTATGCTGTGCGCGATGTGACCGGGACGGTGGAGAGCATCGACCTGATCACCGCGTCGATCCTGTCCAAGAAGCTGGCCGCCGGACTCGAGGCGCTGGTGCTCGACGTCAAGGTGGGAACCGGCGCCTTCATGGCCGCGCCGCAGGACGCGCTGGCGCTGGCCGAGGCGCTGGTGACCACGGCGCAGGGCGCGGGTTGCATGACCTCGGCGCTGGTGACCGACATGAACCAGCCGCTCGCGCGCTCCGCCGGCAACGCGCTGGAGGTGATCGAGGTGATGGAAGCGCTGACCGATGGCGACATGACCTCCGACCTGATGCGCGTGACCGTGGCGCTGGGCGGCGAGGTTCTGGCGCTGGGCGGGCTGGCCGCCGACGCCGCCGATGGCGAAGGCCGGATCCAGCGCGCCTTCGCCTCGGGTCAGGCCGCCGAGACCTTCGGCGAAATGGTGGCCGAACTGGGCGGGCCCGCCGATTTCGTGGACCGCTGGCGCGACCGGCTTCCGGCGGCGAAGGTCATGGTCGACATTCATCCCGGCGAGACCGGGTATGTCGCGGCCATCGATGCGCGCGCGCTGGGCGAGGCGGTGGTGCGGCTGGGCGGCGGGCGGCTGAAGCAGGACGACCGCCTCGACCTCGCCGTGGGGCTCAGCGATGTGGCGCGGATCGGACAGGCGGTCGACGGGGAGGCGCCGCTCCTGCGTATTCATGCCGCCAGCGAAGAGGCCGCACGCGCCGTGGCAGGGCCCTTGCGCGCCGCCTTCACGCTTTCGGATGCCGAGGTCACGCCGCCGCCCCTGATCCACGAAAGGATCGCCTGATGCCGCGCGCCTTTCTGGTGGTGATGGACAGTGTCGGCTGTGGCGGGGCGCCGGATGCTGATCAGTTCTTCAACGGCGATCTGCCGGATGCGGGCGCCAACACGCTGGGCCATATCGCGGCGGCCTGCGCGCGCGGCGAGGCGGAGGAACGGCGCTCGGGCCTCTTGCACATTCCGAACCTTGATGCACTGGGTCTGGGGGCGGCTGTCCGGCTTGCCTCGGGCGCGCGGGCGGAGGGGCTGGATGCCGATCCGACCGGCCTCTGGGGAGCTGCAGAAGAGGTCAGCCCGGGCAAGGACACGCCCTCGGGGCATTGGGAGCTTGCCGGTCTGCCGGTGCCGTGGGACTGGAGCTACTTTCCAAAATCCGATCCGGCCTTCCCCGATGACATTGTGGCGGAGGTCAAGCGCCTCGCCGGCACCGATGGCATCCTCGGCAACTGCCACGCCAGCGGCACCGAGATCATCGCGCGGCTGGGCGAGGCGCATGAGCGCACTGGCTGGCCGATCTGTTACACCTCGGTCGACAGCGTGTTCCAGATCGCCGCCCATGAGGAAAGCTTCGGCCTCGATCGTCTGCTTGCGCTTTGCGAGGGGCTGGCGCCGATGCTGCACGCGCGCCGCGTCGGCCGGGTCATCGCGCGGCCTTTCGTGGGGGAACCGGGCAATTACACCCGCACCGTCAACCGCCGCGATTATGCCATCGCCCCGCCGGAACCCACGCTGCTGGACTGGGTGCAGGCGGCGGGCCGCAAGACCTACGGGATCGGCAAGATCCGCGACATCTTCGCGGGGCAGGGGGTGGGCCAGTACGTGAAGGGGGCCGATGCCGACCTGATGGAGCATCTCGGCGACCACGTGAAAAACGCCGAGGACGGAAGCCTGACCTTCGCCAATTTCGTCGAGTTCGACAGTCTTTACGGCCACCGCCGGAACGTGTCGGGCTACGCGCGGCACCTCGAATGGTTCGACGCCGCCATCGGTCCCGTGCTGGCCGCGCTGGAGCCTGACGACCTGATGCTGTTCACCGCCGATCACGGCAACGACCCGACCTGGCCCGGAACGGACCACACCCGCGAGAGGGTGCCGGTCATTGCCAAGGGGCCCTATTCCGGGCAGATCGGCATCCGCGGATTCGTCGACGTCGCCGCTTCGGTCGCGCGCCACCTGGGCGTGCCGTCGGCGGGGCCGGGGCAATCCTTCATCTGACCGAGAGGGGCCGGGACGCGCGCATGTCGTCGGAAACCGTCTATTTCTTCATGACGCTGATCGTGGTCACGCTGGCCGTGCGTTTCATCGGTCCGCTGATCGGGCGGCCGCGCACGCCCTGGCGCGGGTCGTTCATCTTCGGCCTCATCATCGCCTTCATCGGCTGGGCCATAGGAGCATGACCGCATGAAAGACCTGCCGAAGATCGAGCTTCACCTGCACCACGAGGGCGCGGCGCCGCCCGCCTTCATCCGCGGGCTGGCCAAGGAGAAGGGCGTCGACCTCTCGGGCATCTTCCGGGAGGACGGCAGCTACGCCTACCGCGATTTCTGGCATTTCCTGTCGGTCTACGAGGCGGCGACGAGCGTCCTGCAAACGCCCGAGGACTACGCCCGCCTGACCCGCGCCGTTCTGGAGGAAAGCGCGGAAAACGGCGTCATTTATTCCGAGACGTTCCTCAGCCCCGATTTCTGCGGCGGCGGAGATGTGGACGCGTGGCGCGACTACCTCCACGCCATCCGCGAGACGGCGGAGGCGGCCGAGCGCGACCTTGGCATCACGCTGAGGGGCATCGTCACCTGCATCCGCCATTTCGGCCCTGACCGCGCGAAACCGATCGCGGAATGCGCGGCCGAGACGGCTGGCGACTGGCTGGTGGGCTTCGGGATGGCGGGCGACGAGATGAAGGGGAAGCCGGGCGATTTTCTGTGGGCCTTCGACTGCGCGCGGGAGGCGGGGCTTCGCATCACGGTGCATGCGGGCGAATGGGGTGGGGCGGCATCGGTCCGCGACGCGCTCGATGCGCTGAACCCCGAACGGATCGGCCATGGCGTGCAGGCCATCGAGGACCTCGCTCTGGTCGACAGGCTGGCCGAGGACGGGATCGTGCTGGAATGCTGCCCGGGGTCGAACGTGACGCTCGGCGTCTTCCCGTCGTGGCGCGCGCATCCGATCGAAAAACTCCGCGCGCGTGGCGTGAAGGTCACCGTCTCCACCGACGACCCGCCGTTTTTCCACACCACGATGACGGCCGAATACGAGAACCTCGCCCGCAGCTTCGACTGGGACGAAGGCGTTTTCGCCGAGATCGCGCGCACATCGCTTGACGCCGCCTTCTGCGACGCGGCCACGAAAGAGAAAATCGCCAAGAAACTGGGGGACTAGCGCCACATGACCGAGCATCTGACCGCCGAACACCTAACGGTCGTCGACCACCCGCTGGTGCAGCACAAGCTGACGCTGATGCGGGACAAGGACACCTCCACCAAGTCCTTCCGCCAGCTTCTGCGCGAGATCAGCCACCTTCTGGCCTACGAGATCACGCGCGAGTTGCCGATGACGACGATGGAGGTGGAAACGCCGCTCGAGAGGATGCAGGCGCCGACCATCGCCGGCAAGAAGCTGGCGCTGGTGTCGATCCTCAGGGCGGGCAACGGTTTGCTCGATGGCATACTCGAGCTGATCCCCAACGCGCGGGTGGGCTTCGTGGGGCTGTACCGCGACCCCGAGACTCTGCAGCCGGTGCAGTACTACTTCAAGGTGCCGAACGAGCTGGAGGACCGGCTGACCATCGTGGTCGATCCGATGCTTGCCACCGGCAATTCTTCGGCCGCGGCCATTGACTTGCTGAAGGAGGCGGGGGCCAGCAACATCCGTTTTCTTTGCCTGCTTGCCGCACCCGAGGGGGTGGAGCGCATGAAACAGGCGCATCCCGACGTGCCGATCGTGACCGCCGCGCTCGACAGTCACCTCAACGACCACGGCTATATCGTGCCAGGGCTGGGGGATGCGGGGGACCGGATGTACGGCACGAAGTGAGCGCATCGCGGGCTCTCGGCTTTACTTGAGCCGATCCATCGGTCAGTCTCCCCTCAGCAACCTTGGGGGGTATGCATGCGCAAGCGACCGGCGAACCTGTCAGCCGTGGCGGGCCTTATGGGATTGGCGATGGCCTGCGCGGCTGTGGCCCCGGCCGTGGCGCAGCTTGCGACACCGGCCGAACAGCCGCCGTCGGGCTTCGAGGACGCGCAATACGTGGACAGCCAGGGCTGCGTCTTCGCCCGGATCGACGTGGGTGGCCGGGTGGAATGGGTGCCCCGCGTCGGACCGGACCGGCAGCAGCTGTGCGGGCAGGAGCCCTCGCTCACGGCCGAGGTGGCGGCGCCCTCCGAAGCTGCGCCCGAACCCGTGCTGGAGACAGCCGTCGCGCCCGCGCCGCCGCCCGCGCCACCGCCGCGCAGGGCTGTGCGCAGCGTGGCCGCCGCCCCGCCGCCCGTGATACCTGCACCCGTGGCCCAACTTGTGCCCGTGCAGATCCTCCTGCCCGATACGGTCGCGACCTCGGACGTGACACTTGCAGCACCTTGTGCGGATCCCGCCAGCATTGCCGCGCAATATCTCGAGAACGCGATCGTGCCGCCCTGTACGACCGCGCCGGCCCCGTCGCGCGACCTGACCCACGGTACCGACCGTCCGCCGCCGCGCGCGACCGACAGCCCGGTGGCAAGGCTGCGCGTGGAGCGTCCATCGCCGCCGCCCGGATACGAACGCGTCTGGACCGATGGGCGTCTCAATCCCTATCGCGGCATCCGCACCGTGGAGGGGGAAGCGCAGATGCGTATGGTCTGGACCGACACCGTCCCGCGCCGGCTTGTGGCAGCCGACTAGGCTCAGCAGCCCGTGCTCGGCCGCCCGTGCTCAGCCGCCCGTGCAGACGTTCTGCAGGCTGACCCAGTCCTCGTCGCTGATCAGGGCGGCATGGGGCCGGCCGCGCATCGGGTCGGCCTCGATCAGGGTCAGCACGCTTTCGCCCGACACGTCGCGCGCATAGGCATAGGCTTCGGTCGACATGCGCGCCGCGGCGAAGCGTTCGACCAGCGCCGCGTCCGGGACCGGTGGGCGCGGGCGGCTGAGCAGGGAAACGGCATGGTCACGGAGCGCCGCGCCGGGCAGATCGCCGGTGGTCAGTAGCCGGAAGGTCGTGACCAGCCCGGCATCGGACAGAAGCGCCAGCATCGGGTCGAGCGAGTCCCGCCGCACGTCCTCGGCCAGCAGGTACCCCGCCAGAACGTCGGGGCTTTCGTGATCCTCGGCCAGCGCGGCGCTCGCCACGATGAACGCGCCGGGCAGGCTGAGCGTGTCGGGAATCGTGTCGGGGATCAGCAGGACGCGCGGTGCGGGCGTGCCCAAAACGCGGGTCGACAGACGCGCCAGCGCCACGCGCGCGCGCGGCCCGTCGCAGGGCTGGCCCGCGAGCCGGCCGATCTCCTCCAGCAGCGCCTCGCCGATCTCGATGCGCTTGGCCTCTGGCAGCATCAGGACGGTCTGACGCGTCAGCGCGCCGGGCAGCCAGAACACCGCGCCCGCCAGCAGCGCAAGACCCGCCGCCGCCCCGATCATCCAGCGCAGGCGACCGGGATGGGGCCGTGCCTTTTCGATGGCGGAGCGCACCGCCTCGATCGCCGCGATCATGTCGGGGTCGTCGATCTCGAGCCGTTCACCGGCATCCGTGCCGGGGGCGTAGAGCGCGGGGCTGCGTCCCGGGTTGAGACGCTCGATCGCGGGCAGCGACCAGTGGGTCAGCGCGGTCTCGGCTGGCGTCGACACCACGAGCGTCGCCTCGCCCAGCGACACCACCACCTCCCGGCGCTGGTCCTCGGGGCCGTCGCGCCACAACCCGAGGGACTCGAGCCTGCGGTATTGCTCCAGGACGGTCATCTGCCCATTCGTTTCCTGCGGGTCCCCGCCCGTTTTGTCTGCCCGGTTCTGGTTGCGGGAAAGCGTAGCGCAGCGCGGTGCGTGGCTCAATGGACTAGACGTTCCCGCGCTCAGAGGTCGGCGGCGGCCTTGCGCAGCTCGAATTTCTGGATCTTGCCGGTGGAGGTCTTGGGAAGTTCCTGAAACACGACGTGTTTCGGCGTCTTGAAGCCCGCGAGCCGCTGCCGCGCGAAGGCGATGATCTCGGCCTCGTCGGCACTCGCGCCATCCTTCAGTTCCACGAAGGCGCAGGGTACCTCGCCCCATTTCTCATCCGGTTTCGCGACTACGGCGCACAGCAGCACGGCGGGATGGTGCATCAAGGTGCCCTCCACCTCGACGGAACTCACGTTCTCGCCGCCCGATATGATGATGTCCTTGGCGCGGTCGGCGATCTGGATGTAGCTGTCTGGATGCTGCACGGCGATGTCGCCGGTGTGGAAATAGCCGCCCCGGAAGGCCTCGTTCGTGGCGCGCGGGTTCTTGTAGTAACCCTTCATCGTGGAATTGCCGCGCATCATGATCTCGCCCAGCGCGGTGCCGTCCATCGGGATCTGGGCCATGGCCTCGGCGTCCATCACCGTGATGTGGTCCATGTTCGGCATCGCCACGCCCTGCCGCGCCTTGACGGCCGCGCGGTCCGCGCCCTGAAGGCCGTCCCAGACGCCATCCTTGAAGGTGCATTCCGTGGCCGGGCCATAGGTTTCGGTCAGGCCGTAGACCTGGGTGATGTTGAACCCCATCGTCTCGATCGCCGCGAGGGTCGCGGCGGCGGGCGGCGCACCCGCCGTGAAGACCTCGACCGTGTGGTCGAAGGCGCGGCGCTCGGTGTCCTTGGCGTTCACGATCATGTTCAGAACGATGGGCGCGCCGCCGAAATGGGTCACGCCCTCGTCGGCGATGGCGTCGTAGATGGCCTTCGCGGTGATGTCGCGGCAGCAGACCGTGGTTCCGCCCACCGCAGGCATGGTCCAGACGTGGCACCAGTTGTTGCAGTGAAACAGCGGCACGATGGTCAGGTAGGTGGGATGGAGCGTCATCCGCCACGAGATCGGCGTGCCCATGGTGATGAGGTAGGCGCCCCGGTGGTGGTAGACGACGCCCTTGGGCCGCCCCGTGGTGCCGGAGGTGTAGTTGAGCGCAATCGATTCCCACTCGTCGACGGGCATGATCCACGCGAATTCCGGGTCGCCTTCGGCCAGAAGCTGGTCATAGGTGATGTGCCGCCCCGAGGCGTGATAGCCCGCGCCCTCGTCGGGCACCTCCACGATCAGCGGCAGATCCTCGGCCTCCATTGCCTTCAGGGCGGCCTCGACGGTGCCGAGAAACTGCGTGTCGCACAGCACGATCTTCGCCTCGCCATGGTCGAGGATGTAGGAGATCGTGCCGACGTCGAGCCGCACGTTGATGGAATTCAGCACCGCCCCGCAGGCGGGCACGCCGAAATGCGCCTCGACATGGGGGTGCGTGTTGGGCAGGACGGCGGCGACAACGTCACCCGGCGCGATGCCGCGTTTTGCGAGCGCCGAGGCCAGTTGCGACACCCGCGCGTGATATTCGGCATAGGTCGTGCGGAACGCGCCGTCGACCACCGCCGTCCGTTCGGGGAAGACACGCGCCGCCCGGATCAGGTGGCTGAGCGGGGTGAGGGGAACGAAGTTCGCGGAGCGTTTCTCAAGCCCGGTTTCGTCCTTCATCCAGCCCATGGCGTATCCTCCCTCTTGCGCAACAATCTTCGCCAAGTCATGGCGTGACGCGCAACAAAAGGGAAGGGGTGTCGCGGCCCTCCGGGCCGCGATCCCGCGTCAGGACGGACGCGGCGGCAAAATGCGGGCTATCCGGCCCCGGTCAGGCGGCGCGCTTCGCCTCGGGTCCGAAGCGTCCGTAGAAGCTCTGCCCCTTTTCGGCCATCTCCCGCAGAAGCGCGGGGCAGGCGAAGCGGTCGCCGTAGGCCGCGGTCAGTTCATCGCAGCGGTCCGCCGCGTAAGCCGCGCCCAGCATGTCGAGCCATGAGAACGGGCCGCCCGACCACGGCGCGAAGCCCCAGCCGAGGATCGCGCCCACGTCACCCTCGCGGATGTCCATGAGCACGCCGTCCTCCAGCGCGCGCACGGCCTCCAGCACCTGCGCGAAGAGAAGCCGGTGCTGCACCTCCGTCAGGTCGGGCTGTTCGTCGGCCACGGGGGCGAGCTCCGCCAACCCCTCCCAGAGGCCCAGCCGCTTGCCCGCCGCGTCATAGGCGTAGAAGCCGGCCTTGGCCTTGCGGCCCAGCCTTCCCTGCTCGACCATGGCGAACACCACGTCGTCCGCGCCGTCGTCATAGGCGTCACCCATCGCGGCCTTCGTCGCCTTGGCGATCTTCGCGCCGAGGTCGAGCGAGGTCTCGTCGGTCAGCTGCAGCGGTCCCAGCGGCATGCCCACGAGCTTCGCGGCATTTTCGATCAGGGCGGGGGCCACGCCCTCCTTCAGAAGCCGCACGCCCTCGTTGACGTAAGGCAGGATGCAGCGGTTGGCGTAGAAGAAACGCGCGTCGTTGACGACGATGGGCGTCTTGCGGATCTGGCGCACGTAATCGAGCGCCTTGGCCACGGCCCGGTCACCTGTCTCCTTGCCCTTGATGATCTCGACCAGCGCCATCTTGTCGACGGGCGAGAAGAAATGGATGCCGATGAACTGCTCGGGCCTGTCGGAGGCCTTCGCGAGGTCGGTGATCGGCAAGGTGGAGGTGTTGGTGGCGAAGATCGTCTCGGGGCCCACGGCGGCCAGAACATTCTTCGTCACTTCGGCCTTTACCTTGGGATCCTCGAACACCGCCTCCACAATCAGGTCGCAGCCTTCAAGCGCGGCATAATCCGTCGTGGCGGTGATCCGGGAAAGCACCTCTGCCTTCTTCTCCTCCGTCACCTTGCCGCGCTTCATCCCCTTGTCGAGCAGCCCTTCGGAATAGGCCTTACCCTTGTCCGCGGCTTCCTGTGCCGCGTCTATCAGCACGACCTCGATGCCTGCATTGGCCGAGACATAGGCGATGCCCGCGCCCATCATGCCCGCGCCGATGATGCCGACTTTGTCGGCCTTCTGGTCCGGCACGTCGGGGCGGTTCGCGCCCTTTTCCAGCGCCTGCTTGTTGACGAAGAGCGACCGGATCATGGCCGAGGAGGAGGGATTCATCAGCACATGGGTGAACCAGCGCGCCTCGATCCTCAGTGCGGTGTCGAAATCCACCAGCGCGCCCTCGTAGACGGCCGACAGCAGCGCCTTGGCCGCCGGGTAGACGCCCTTGGTCTTGCCGTTGATCATGGCGGATGCGCCGACGAAGGTCATGAAGCCCGCCGGATGATAGGGTGCGCCTCCAGGCATCTTCCAGCCCTTCTGATCCCAAGGCTTGACGATGTCGGCGTCGGTCGCGGACAGCACCCATTCCTTCGCGCGGGCGAGCAGGTCATCGGGAGCCACGACCTCGTCCACGAGGCTGGCGCCCTTGGCCTTTTTCGGATCGAGCGTCTTGCCTTCCAGCAGGACGGGCGCGGCGGCCATGGCGCCTACCATGCGGGAATAGCGCGTGGTGCCGCCGCCGCCGGGGAAGATGCCCACGAGGATCTCGGGAAGGCCGATCCTGGCCTTGGGATCGTCGGCCATGAAGCGGCGGTGACAGGCCAGCGCGATCTCGGTGCCGATCCCCATGCAGGTGCCGGTGATGGCGCAGGCCACGGGCTTGCCGCCCTTGTTGGTCTTGGGGTCGAGACCCGCACGCTCCAGCTTCCGCAGGATACGGTGGCCATTCATGGTGAAATCGAAAAGGCCGCGGGCGGGATCGTCGCCGGCCTCCTCGCGGATGATGGCCAGCGTGTTGAGGTCCATGCCGCCGGCGAAGGTCGGTTTGCCGGAGGTGATGACGATGCCTTTCACGGCGTCATCGGTCAGCGCCGCGTCGATGAGCCCGTCGACCTCGGAAAAGGCCTCGCGGCTCAGCACGTTCATGGATTTGCCGGGCACGTCCCAGGTGATCACGGCGATGCCATCCGCGTCGATCTGCATCGTGAAATCGGTCATGTCTTGGTCCTCTCGTGGATCTCGCGCAATGTTGGAAGGTCGGGGGACAGCTCGAATTCGCCGTCCTGAAAGGCCTTGGTCGACAGCGCATTGGCCACCGAAGTGCAGAGCCAGCGTCCGTCTTTCAGCACCAGGATCATGCGACTGCGCACCGGGCCGAACCGCGTTTCGCCGTCCCGCGTCAGCGTGACGTCGTGATAGCCCAGAATCCGCGTGGTGGACAGGAACAGCGCCGAATCCGGGCGGACGGTGACGCGGTCGGCACCGTTGCGCGCCATGGACCAGTGCAGGGCGTCCCAGAACACGCGCCCGTCCTCTGGGGTTGCGATGGTGTAATCCTCGTGGTCGTGATGGATCCCGTAGGGCATCGTGTAGTGAGCGTGGACGGCGTCGTAATCCTTGCCGCCGGCGGCCTCGGCGATGGCCGCGACGGTCTTCGCGTAGATCGGCAAGGCCGCGTCCGAGGCCGGTACCGCCCAAGCCGGTTCAGCCGACCATTGCGCGGAAAAGATGCCGTGGCGGGCCTGCGCATTGCGGCGGGGATAGAGTGCGTCGGCGATCTCATGTTCGGCATAGGACGTCTTCCAGATGGTCCCGGCCCGCTTCAGGATCATCCGGTTGGCATAGGGGTCCACCACGGGGGTCGCCCCGCGCAGGGCGTAGGTGACGTGAAATCCCTCGATCGTGTCCGCGTCCAGATACCGCGCCGTGCGTGCGATGCGGTGGTAGTCGGTCACACCCTGCGAGGCGAGCCATTCGTGGAGCTGGCTGATATCGCCGTGGAGATCACTTTTGGTTTCGATGACCTCCACGCCCTGTGCGGTGCGGAACACGAAGGGCAATTGGACATGCTCGGCATAGGCCTCGGCAGCGCCCCGGAACACCAGCCGCGTGCTGGCGTCCAGATGTGACTGGTAGATGTCGATGGCCTCATCGCTCATGCCTGCAGGCCTCTCGCGGCCCGCAACTGCTCGGGCGCAAGGATCGTGCAGACGTGGTTCGAGACGGCCGCGGCAAGCCCCGCACCGCGCCAGACGCCGTCGTCAAGCCGCAGCCACATCCGGTTGCGGTAGGGCGGCACGGCGAATTGGCCGCCCCTGATGATATAGGTCGTGTGTTCGCCAAAGATCCCGGTGCCGTCCGCGTCGATCTCGGCGAAAACGCAGAGCCGGTGGTAGTCGGTCGCCCCCATCGTCGCCAGAAAGGCACGGAAGCTGGCGGCGGCGCGTTCCATATCCGAGGGATCGTCGTAGAAGAGGACCCCGTCCGACGTTTCCATTGTTTGGGGATAGACCATTCTGCGCGCGACCGCGGCGAAATCCCCCGCCATTATCATGCGGGAGCCTTCGTCGAGAAAGGCCTGGTAAATCTCCGCTGCCGATGCCGTCATTTGTTCTCCTCCCGGGGCAGGATGTCGGGCCAGCCCACGGCATGCACGCGGTGGCGGACCCAGTACATCCCAAAGGCAGTGTTGCGCATTTCGATCTCCATCTCATTCTCGAAGGCAGGGGTAACCAGCTTCCCGCTCGCGGTGATATGCGCGATATGCCGCCCGAGAATCCGGTCGGGCGCGATGAATTCGGCCGATTGCGCGGTCCGCACATACGAATCCGCGCCCGCGGCCCGCAGCGCGCCGAAGAACCCGTCGAAATGCTTCAGCGCCGCCGTCATGTCCGCAACCTCGATGATGCCGTTGTCCGTCACGATCTGGTGGGGCAGGTGGACATGTCGAAGGAACCCCTCCGCGTCGCCGGAGACGAGCGCGTCCGATGTCCGGTCCAGGAAGTCCTGGTAGATAGCCATGGCCTCCTCCGGCATGGTCGTCCCCTTCCCGATTGTCCACGGTCCCGCACCTCAGAGCCGCTCGATGATCGTGGCAGCCCCCATGCCCGACGCCACGCAGAGCGTGGCAAGCCCCGTACCCTTGCCCGACCGCTCCAGCTCGTCGAGCAGTGTACCAAGAATCATCGCGCCGGTCGCGCCCAACGGATGGCCCATCGCGATGGCCCCGCCATTCACGTTGACCTTGTCGTGGTCCACGTCGAAGGCCTGCATGAAGCGCAGCACGACCGAGGAGAACGCCTCGTTCACCTCGAAGAGGTCGATATCGCCGATCTCCATGCCGCTGTCGGCGAGGATCTTCTGCGTGGCCGGCACCGGGCCGGTCAGCATGATCGTGGGATCGGTGCCGATCTTGGCGGTCGCCCGGATGCGGGCGCGGGGCGTGAGCCCGTGCTTCTCGCCGAATGCCTTGTTGCCGATCAGAAGCGCCGCCGCGCCATCGACGATCCCCGAGGAATTGCCGGCGTGGTGGATATGCTCGATCCGCTCCAGATGCGGGTATTTCATCAGCGCCACCGCGTCGAAGCCCGGCATCTGCTCGCCCATGTCCTTGAACGCCGGCTTGAGCGCGCCGAGCGCCTGCATGTCGGTGCCGGGGCGGATGTATTCATCCCGATCCAGGATCGTCAGGCCGTTCACGTCCGCAACCGGCACGACGGATTTGGAAAACCGGTCTTCCGCCCAGGCCCTAGTAGCGCGTTTCTGGCTTTCGACGGCAAGCGCGTCGGCGTCGTCGCGGGAAAACCCGTATTCGGTCGCGATGATGTCGGCCGAGATGCCCTGCGGGACGAAATACGTCTCCATGGCGATGGAGGGATCGACGGCGATGGCCGCCCCGTCCGAGCCCATGGCGACCCGGCCCATCATCTCCACCCCGCCGGCGATATAGGCGGCACCCACCCCGCCGCGCACCTGGTTGGCGGCGAGGTTCACGGCCTCCAACCCGCTCGCGCAGAAGCGGTTGATGGCAAGGCCGGGGATACGCTCGTCGAGGTCGGAGGCCAGAACGGCCGTCCGCGCAAGGCAGCCGCCCTGTTCGCCCACCTGCGTGACGTTGCCCCATATCACGTCCTCGACCGCGTACCCGTCGAGATCATTGCGCGCCTTCAGCGTGTTGAGCGTGAAGGCCGAAAGCCGCGCGGCGGTCACTTCGTGCAGGGCGCCGTCCTTGCGGCCCTTGCCACGGGGAGTGCGGATCGCGTCGTAAATATAGGCGTCGGTCATGTCGCTGGTCCTTTGGCAGTATGTGTCACGTGGCCGGAAACGCCCGCTGCATCAGGTCATAGGGGTGCTTCCAGCCCGGTGTCGCGGCGATGCGTGAAAGCCATGCGTCGATGGCCGGATAATCGGCGCGGTCGAAGGTGAAGGGCTCGTCGTAATGGAGATACCCGCAGCACGAGATGTCGGCGCAGGTCAGCGCGTCGCCCACCAGCCAGTCGCGTTGCCCGAGTTCCGCCTCCAGCACCTGCAACGCCGCCTTCAGGCGTCCGGCGAGAAACCCGTTCACCTCGGGGACGCGCTTGTCCTCGGGCAAAAAGTTCATCATGAACCGCAAGGGACCGGCCATGCCGGAGACTTTCTGATTGTCGAAGATCGTCCAGCGCAGGATTTCGCGGCGGGTGTCCCTCGACCCGTCGCCGCAGAGCTTGCCGGTCTCATCCATGACCCAGGCCTGGATGACGCCCGACTGGGTGAGTATGGCGCCATCGGCGTCGAGGACCGGCACCTCGCCCATCGGGTTGAGCGCGCGGAACTCAGGGCTGCGCGCCGCGCCCTTGAAGAAATCGACGAAGCGCGGCGTCCAGTCGACACCCGCGAGCTCGAGCGCCAACGCGGCCTTGTAGGCGTTGCCGGATTCACCGAAGCAATAGAGCGTGTTGGTCATGTTCAGCCTTCCCGCTGATGTCCGGTCCCTGTGTCGTCGGTCGGAGTGGGGGTTTCGCACCCCCACACCCCCGCGGCGTATTTTCGGAAAGATGAAGGATCATGCACTTTATATTTACCTTTTCGCGCCACCCTGGCCCCGCGGTACAGGCCGGCGGGCCGACGGCCGTGAAAGGTGAAGGCGCCCGGTCGTGAGAACCACGGTTCAGACCGGGTGCCAGCTCTTTTCGCCGCGACCCTTTCATCTTTCCAAAAATACGCGATACTCCCTTCACCACCTGCGCTGGCGTCTACCGTTTGCGCGCCTCCAGCTCGGAATTGAACAGCCGGATCCGCGCCACGAATTTCTCCTCGTTCACCACGCTGCCCCAGTACTCGAAGACGAAGGAGAGGAACTCCCCCTCGTCGAGACCCGCCTCGGCCGCGAGCTTGCGCAGCTTGCGATAGCCGTCCTCGGTCATCGCGATCTGCGGGCGTCGTGTGAGCCTGAGGCGTTTCGGCATGGGCAGTCCTTGTGTAACCGGCCTTCAGAAACTGGCCGCGTCGAGTGCCATCACCGTATCACCGCCCGACTGGATCCGCGCAAGATGCGTGGCGGTGATCGGCAGAACGCGGGCCATGTAGAACCGCGCCGTGGCGAGCTTGGTTTCGTGGAACACCGGATCTTCCGTGGCCTCCGCCAGCGCCCTTAGCGAGGTTTCGGCCATCCGTGCCCACATCAGACCGAGGCAGACATGGCCGAAGAGGTGCATGAAGTCGTTGGAGCCCGCCAGCGCGTTGTTGGGATTCTTCATGCCCTCGGACATGAAGTACATCGCGGCCGCCTGAAGATCCTTGGAGGCGCGTTTCAGCGGCTCGAGGAATTCGGCCATCCCGTCGGTTTCCCCGTGCTCCTTCGCGAAACTCTTCACCAGATCGAAGAAGGCCATCACGTGCTTGCCTCCATCGGAGCCAAGCTTGCGGCCCACGAGGTCGAGCGCCTGCACACCGTTGGCGCCCTCGTAGATCATGGCGATGCGCGCGTCGCGGGTGAACTGCGACATGCCCCATTCCTCGATATAGCCATGCCCGCCATAGACCTGCTGGGCCTGAACGGTCATGTCGTAGCCCTTGTCCGTCAGGAACCCCTTGATGACGGGGGTCAGGAGCGACACGAGACCGTCGGCGTCGCGGTCGTCCTCCCGGTGTGCGCGGTCGATCAGTGTCGAGCCCCAGAGCAGGAAGGCGCGCGCGGCCTCGACGAAGCTCTTCTGCTCCATCAGGTTGCGGCGGATGTCGGGGTGCACGATCAGCGGATCGGCGGGACCCTCGGGATTCTTCGGACCCGTCACGTCACGGCCCTGCAGCCGGTCCTTGGCATAGGCCAGCGCGTTCTGGAACGCGACTTCGGCCTGTGCCACGCCCTGCATGCCCACACCCAGCCGCGCCTCGTTCATCATGGTGAACATCGCGCGCATTCCCTTGTGCGTCTCGCCCAGGAGGTAGCCGACAGCGCCGTCGTAGTTCATCACGCAGGTGGCATTGCCGTGGATGCCCATCTTCTCCTCGAGCTTGCCGCAGGAGACGCCGTTGCGCGGCCCGAGGCTGCCGTCCTCGTTCACCAGCACCTTGGGCACGATGAAGAGCGACACGCCCTTGATACCCTCGGGGCCGCCGGGGATCTTGGCCAGCACGAGATGGACGATGTTCTCGGCCATGTCGTGGTCGCCCGCCGAGATGAAGATCTTCTGGCCGGTGATGCGGTATGTTCCGTCGCCCGTGGGCTCTGCCTTGGTGCGCATCAGGCCCAGATCCGTGCCGCAATGGGGCTCGGTCAGGTTCATCGTCCCGGTCCAGTCGCAGGTGACCATCTTCGGCAGGTAGGTCTGTTTTTGCGCCTCCGTCCCGTGGGCGAGGATGGTGGAGGCCGCGCCATGGGTCAGGCCCTGATACATGGTGAAGGCCTGGTTGGCGGCCGAGAACATCTCGCCCACGGCGGTGTTCATCAGGTAGGGCAGACCCTGGCCGCCGTACTCCTCGGGCATGTCGATGGCGGGCCAGCCGCCCTCCTGCATCTTGCCGAAGGCATCCTTGAAACCGTCGGGCGTGTAGACGATGCCGTTTTCCAGCCTGCATCCTTGCGTGTCGCCGACGGGGTTCAGCGGCGCCAGAACCTCGGTGCTGATCTTGCCGGCTTCTTCCAGGATCGCGGCGGTGAAGTCGCGGTCGAGATCCTCGTATCCCGCGATACCGGCCTCGGTGATTTTCAGCACGTCATGCAGCACGTACTGCATGTCCTTGGTGGGCGCGGTGTAGCCTGGCATGTCAATCCCCCTCCCTAATCGCGGTCACTCGGCCGCGTCCTTGACGGTGTCGACCGAAGACAGCATGTCCTCGACCATCTTCATCTGGTGGCGCAGGTCGTCGACGGCGGCCGTCAACTCGTCGCGCTTGCGTTCCATTTCGCGCAGCCGGTCGCGCGCGATGTCGAGCGTCGCCTCGAGCTGGGTCGCCTGCTGGTCACCCACGTAATAGAGGTCCAGAAGCTGCCGGATCTCCTCCAGCGAGAAGCCGAAGCGCTTGCCGCGCAGGATCAGCTTCAGCCGCGCGCGGTCGCGCCGGGTGAACAGACGCTTCTGCCCCTCGCGGCGGGGGAACAGAAGCTCCTTGGCTTCGTAAAAGCGCAGGGTGCGCGGCGTCACGTCGAACGCGTCGCACATCTGCCGGATCGTCATCACGTGATCAGTCATACCGGTGTCCGAAAACAGCACATCATCCTCGATTGGAGAGAGAATTTGCCCTCGAGGAGACAGTGTTGCAAGTAACGATGACGTTTACGTAAAGAGAACGTTGCGTCACTTTCAGGTGAAACGGTTTCTACCGTCCGGCAGCGGCCGTCGCCTCGCGCAGCGCCTTCAGTTCCGCGATGATCTCGTCAAGCTCGACACGGCGCGCGGCGAGTTCCGCAAGCTGCCGGTCGGCAAGTTCGAGCCACGCGTCGCGCTGGAGTTTGCCTTCGGGATCGGCGTCGTAAAGCTCCAGCCATTGCCGGATCTCCTCGAGCGAAAAGCCGAAGCGGCGGCCGCGCAGGATCAGCGTCATGCGGGCCACCTCGCGGGGGCCGTAGTAGCGCGCGCGCCCCTCGCGGACGGGGGAAAGAAGCTCGATATACTCGTAATGGCGCAGGGTGCGCGGCGTTACGTCGAACCGCGCGCACATGGATTTGAAATCGAGCCGTTCGCCGGACATCGGCACCGTTCTCCCGGGAGCATTGGGCACGGAACGCTAGCATCGGGGCCAGTGGCCTGCCAAGCCTGACGCTTCGATCTTGGCCTTGCGTCCGGGCCGGCGGGGCGCGATGTGTGGGACAGCACGGGACAGAACGGATGGCGGCGAAGATGACGGACAACGGTGCCAGCGCGGACGCACGCGGCGCGGATATCGCGCGGATCGCGCGGCAGTTCATCGAGGCGATCCCGTTCTCGCAGGCGCTGGGCATGCGGCTCGAGGAGATCGGGGACGGTGTCGCGGTGATCTCGATGCCCTATGATGCAGCACTCGTCGGTGACCCGCGCACCGGGGTCATCCATGGCGGCGCGGTCTCGGCGCTGATGGACACCTGCGGTGGTGCGGCCGTGATGTGCCATCCCGAGGCGCTGGCCGCGACGGCCACGATCGACCTGCGCATCGACTACATGCGCCCCGCCCGTGCGGGCGAAAGGATCACGGCGCGCGCCACCTGCTACCACGTCACCCGTTCGGTGGCCTTCGTCCGGGCCGAGGCCTGGGACGAGGACGAGACACGCCCGGTCGCGGCGGCCACGGGGGCCTTCACGGTCCAACGCGAGACGCCGCAGGGGGGCAGGCCATGACCCGACGTCCGCCCGAGCCCGTCCACCTGATCCGGCACCGCCGCGACCGCGCGCTCTCGGCGCTGGTGGAGGGCGTTCCCTACATCGGCTTCATGGGCATCGGCTTCGACCGGCGCGGCGACGAGTTGACGGCCGTTCTGACCTATGACGACAAGCTTATCGGAAACCCGATGCTGCCTGCGATCCACGGCGGCGTGACCGCGTCGTTCCTCGAGGTTTCCGCGATCATGGAACTGTCGTTCCAGATGCTCTGGGACGAGATCGAAAGTGGCCGGCTCGATGTCGAGGCGCTGACGCCCGAGACCCTGCCGCGTCTGCCAAAGACCATCGACTTCACCGTGGATTACCTGCGCTCGGGCCTGCCGCGAGACGCTTATGCGCGCGCGCGCGTCAACCGCTCGGGCCGGCGCTATGCCTCTGTCCATGTCGAGGCGTGGCAGGACAACCGCCAGCGGCTCTTCGCGCAGGCCACCGGGCACTTCCTGATGCCGGTGCGCGACGGGACGGCCGAGTGATCTCCGCCGCGGAGGAGGTGGCCGGGGCCGGACCGCTTACCCACCGGCGCGTCCTGAAGATCGCCCTGCCGGTCGTGATCTCCAACGCCACGGTGCCGCTTCTGGGGATCGTGGACACGGCCGTTGTCGGGCAACTGGGCGACCCTGCGCCCATCGGGGCGGTGGGGCTGGGGGCCGTGATCCTGACCTCGGTCTACTGGGCGTTCGGGTTCCTGCGGATGGGCACGGTGGGTCTTGCCGCGCAGGCGATTGGTGCGCGTGACCGGGCGGAGGTCGCGGCGCTTCTGACGCGCGTGCTGATGATCGGGACGGGGGCGGGGGTGGCGCTGATCCTGCTGCAGGTGCCGATCCTCGCCGCCGCCCTCTGGCTCTCGCCGGCCTCGGCCGAGGTAGAGGCGCTGGTGCGAAGCTACCTCACGATCCGCATCTTCTCGGCGCCGGCGGCCATCGCGCTTTACGGGATCACCGGCTGGCTGATCGCGCAGGAGCGGACGGGTGCGGTGCTGGCGCTGCAAGTGGTCCAGAACGGGCTGAACATCGCGCTTTCGGCGTTTCTGGTGCTGGGCCTCGATTTCGGCGTTCCGGGTGTCGCGTGGGCGACCTTCGTGGCGGAATGGGCGGGGCTGGCGCTGGGTCTGTGGTTGTGTCGCGCGGCCTTCGGCGTGCCGGACTGGCGCGACTGGGCCCGCGTCTTCGACGGGGCCAAGCTCTGGCGCATGGCGGCGGTGAACGCCGATATCCTGATCCGGTCGCTGCTGCTGATGGCGGCCTTCGTGTCGTTCCTCTTTTTCGCGGCCGATTTCGGGGACGTGACGCTCGCGGCCAACCAGGTGCTGATCCAGTTCGTCTACATCACCGCCCATGCGATGGACGGTTTCGCCTTCGCGGCCGAGGCGCTGGTGGGCCAGGCCATGGGCGCGCGCGCGGCGCCGAGGCTCAGGCGCGCGGCGCTGCTGACCAGCATCTGGGGGCTGATCGTAGGCGCCGGCATGTCCGTTCTGTTCCTCGGGGCGGGGGGGCTCATCATCGACCTGATGACCACCTCGGAGGTGGTGCGCGCCGAGGCGCGCCTGTTCCTGCCCTGGATCATCGCCGCGCCGGTGGTGGCCTGCGCGTCGTGGATGCTGGACGGGATCTTCATCGGCGCCACGCGCACCCGAGACATGCGCAACATGATGGCCATCAGTTTCGCCGGCTATGCCCTGATCGTGTCCCTGCTCGCGCCGGTCTGGGGCAATCACGGGCTTTGGGCCGCGCTCGTGGCGCTTTTCGCGCTGCGCGGGCTCACGCTCGGGCTGCGGTATCCTGCGCTCGAGAGGGCGGCGCGGTGATTGCCGATTATTCGTACGAATAATCGCAGGATGCGAATTTTCGTACGAAAATTCGATCAGATCAGATCGAGGATCGCCTCGGGCGGGCGGCCGATCACCGCGCGCGTTCCGTCGTCGAGAATGGGCCGCTCGATCAGGATCGGATGCGCCGCCATGGCCGCGACAAGGGCCTCGTCGTCGGAATCGGCAAGGTCGAGCTCGGAAAAGACGGGTTCCTTCGTGCGCACCAGCCCGATCGCGGGAACGCGGAGGTGCCGCAACAGCTCCACGATCTCGTCCTCGATCGGCGGCGACTTGAGATAGAGCCGGATATTCGGCGCGATCCCGCGCTCTTGCAGAAGCGCCAGTGCCGCCCGCGATTTCGCGCAGCGTGGATTGTGCCAGAGCGTCAGAGCCATGCGTCCACCCCCGTGCCTGTAACCTCGTCCACCGTTATCCCCTCCGCCTCCAGTTTCCGGTCGAGCCCTTCGGCGATCCGCTTGCCCAGCGTGATGCCGCCATAGACCAGCCCCGTGTAGAGCTGCACCGCGCTGGCGCCGGCGCGCAGTTTTTCCCAGGCCTGCTCGGCGGTCGCGACGCCGCCCACGCCCAGCAGCGGGATCTCGCCCTTGGTCAGGCGACAGAGCCGCGCCAGCACCCGCGTGCTGCGCTCGAAAAGCGGCTGGCCCGAAAGCCCGCCGGTCTCGTCGCGGTGGCGCGAGCCCAGCCCCTCGCGCGAGAGCGTGGTGTTCGTGGCGATGATGCAGGCGATGCCCGTGGCCCGCGCGACCTCGGCGATCTCGGCCAGCCCGTCATCTTCCAGATCCGGCGCGATCTTCAGGAAGATCGGCACGGGGAGGGCGAGCGCGGCATTGGCCTCCATCACGCCCTTCAGCAGCCCCTCGAGCGCCGCGCGCCCCTGCAGGTCCCGCAGCCGCTCGGTGTTGGGCGAGGAGACGTTGACGGTGGCGAAATCCACATGCGGTCCACAGCAGGCGAGCACCTGCGCGAAATCGCGGGCGCGGTCCGGGCTGTCCTTGTTGGCGCCGAGGTTGAGGCCCACGGGCACCAGTTTCGGCGCCGCGGCCAGCCTTTTGGCGATGACCTCCATGCCATCGTTGTTGAAGCCGAAACGGTTGATCGCCGCTGCGTCCTCGGTCAGCCGGAAAAGCCGGGGTCTGGCATTGCCCGCCTGCGGGCGCGGGGTGGCGCCGCCCACTTCGAGGAAACCGAAGCCCGTGCGCGACAGCGGCGCGATGGTCTCGGCGTTCTTGTCGAAACCTGCGGCGAGGCCGACCGGGTTCGGCAGCGGTATACCGGCGAGCGTCGTGGCCAGCCGCGGCGAGGTCACCGGACCGGAGAGCGGCAGGAACCCCGTCCTGAGCGCCGCGATCGCCAGCGCATGGGCCCGCTCGGGGTCCATGCGGCGCATCACCGACAGGCCGAAGCGCTCCCACATCTTCTAGAGCTCCTCGGGGAAGACATGGGCGCCGTCTTTCAGCGGCAGGTCAGCATGCCACAGCACATCCGCGCGACGCAACGGGCCGTAGAGATGCGGGAAGAGCGCGCCACCGCGCGAGGGTTCCCACCTGAGGGCCGGGCCGAGATCATCGGCCTCGAACGCCGCGAGGATCAGCCCCTCCGCGCCCGCAAAATGGCGCGCAGCGGTTTCCGCCACCTGCTCGGCGGTGGAGAAGTGGATGAAGCCGTCGGCCTTGTCCACGGGCGCGCCTTCAGTCGCCCCTTTTTCGAGCAGTTCGGCCCATTCCCCGGCCCGAAGGATCTTGTAGATACGCATGCCCGCCGGAGTGCCCTCTGCCCGAGATTTCGTCAAGTCGGCTCGGGCTTCCAGCTGTGTCGCATTCCCGTCACGAACCGGCTTTACTTGACCACGGCGCCCCGTCAATCTGACGGTCATCCAATGAACAGGGAGAGCAAGATGTTTTCACGTATCCTGGGATCGACGGCGATCCTGGCGGGGCTTTCGCTGGCCGCGCCGGTTGCTGCCGAAACGACCCTGCACATCCTGCATATCAACGATCTGCACAGCCGTATCGCGCCGATCAACCGCTTCGATTCGACCTGCTCGGCCGAGGATGACGCGGCCGGCGAATGCTTCGGCGGCGTGGCGCGTATCGCCGCCGCCGTCGACATGAAACGCGCCGAGCTCGAAGGCGAGAACCTCCTCGTCCTCGACGCCGGCGACCAGTACCAGGGCAGCCTCTTCTTCACCACCTATCGCGGCGCCGCGGCGGGCGAATTCATGGAGTCCATCGGCTTCGACGCCATGGCGCTGGGCAACCACGAGTTCAACAACGGCCCCGAGGGGATCATCCCGCTGCTGGACGCGGTCAGTTTCCCGGTGATCTCCGGCAATCTCGACGTCAGCCAGGAGCCCGCGCTCGAAGGCCGCGTTGGCGACACGGCGATCATCGACGTCAACGGCATGCAGGTCGGCATCGTCTCGGCATTGACCCGCGACACGATGGAGATCTCCTCGCCGGGGCCCGATGTCATTTTCCAAGAGGAAATCAGTGCGTTGCAGGGCGACGTGGATGCACTGACGGAGCAGGGCGTGGACATGATCATCGCGCTGACCCATGTCGGTCTTCCCGCCGACATGCGCATCGCCGAGGGCACCACCGGCATCGACGTGATCGTGGGCGGGCATTCGCACACCTACCTGTCGGCCGACGATCCGGACCGCGACGGGCCCTATCCTCTGTGGATCAGCAATCCCGACGGCGTGATGGTGCCCATCGTGCACGCCTATTCCTACGGCAAGTACGTCGGCCATCTCACGGTGACCTTCGACGACGCGGGCGAAGTGATCTATGCCGACGGCAACACGATGCTGCTCGACGCCTCCGTCACCCCGGACGAGGGCATCGCCGCCCGCGTGGCCGAGCTTGGCGGACCGATCGAGGAGGCCATGGCCGAGGTCGTGGGTGACGCGACCGAGTTCATCGAGGGCGACCGGTCGGTCTGCCGCGCCATGGAATGTTCGATGGGCAACCTCGTGGCCGACGCGATGCTCGACCGCGTGGCCGATCAGGGCGTCCAGATCGCCATCGCCAACGGTGGCGGCCTGCGTGCCTCCATCGACGCGGGCGAGATCACGATGGGCGAGGTCTTCACGGTGCTTCCGTTCCAGAACACGCTGGCCACCTTCCAGCTGGACGGCGCGGGCGTCATGGCCGCGCTGGAAAACGGCGTGAGCCAAGTCGAGGAGGGCGCGGGCCGCTTCCCGCAGGTCGCGGGGCTGCGCTTCACCTGGGACCCGTCCGCTGAACCGGGCAGCCGCGTCACCTCGGTCGAGGTCGACATGGACGGCACATGGGAGCCCTTGGACATGGAGGCGACCTATGGCGTGGTCTCCAACAACTTCATGCGCGGCGGCGGCGACGGCTATGCCGTTTTCACCACGGCCATGAACGCCTATGACTTCGGCCCGGGCCTGGAGGAAGTGGTCGCCACCTATCTGGGCGAGAACAATCCCTACACACCCTATACCGACGGGCGGATTTCAGAAGCCCGGTGAGCCATCGCGAATAGCCAATCGGATCAGGCCGGTACGCCATGCGTGCCGGCTTTTTTCGCGCCGGGTTCCCGGTGTCCTTTGCTGCGTTGCAGAAAATGCAAACCGGCTTTCGCAAAGCGTCAATTGTGCTGGCGGTTAGCGCTACCATATCCCGGTCATCGACAGAGGAAACCGCAAGCCAAGAGGAGCTGCACCAATGACCTCGATCATGACCCGCCTGCGCACCGCCGCCGCGAAACGTGCGGCTTACAACCGGACCGTCGCGGAAATCTCCGGCATGCCGCTCGATGTGGCGCTTGACCTCGGCATCTTCCGCGAGGACGCGCACCTGATCGCCCATGACGCCGTCTACGGCCGCTGAGGCCTGGACGACGCGGAAATGCCGGCATTTCCGGACGGACTTGCCGGCAAGTCCGGCGCTTGCCCCAACGCAAGGCACCCCCTAGTCTTGTCGCCCATGTGCGGGCGCATGACCATGACCCACCCGAATGACGCGATGGCGCGGCTTTTCGAGGCCTCGCCATCGAACGATCTGCCCGAGGTGCCGCGCTACAACATCTGCCCCACGCAAGACATAGGCGTCGTGACCTCGGGCGCCGAGGGGCGGCGCTACCGGCCGATGCGCTGGGGGTTTCTGCCGCACTGGTACAAGACCCCCACCGATGGCCCCCTTCTGATCAACGCGCGCGCCGAGACCGTTGCGGAGAAGCCCGCGTTCCGCGCCGCCTGCCGCGAACGGCGCTGTCTCGTTCCCGCGACCGGTTTCTACGAATGGACCAAGGACGAGGCGGGCAACCGCCTGCCGTGGTATTTCACGCCGGCCGACGGCGGCCCGCTGGTACTCGCCGGTATCTGGCAGATCTGGGAGAAGGGGGAGACCCCGCTGGCGACGCTGGCCATCGTGACCTGCGCGGCCTCGCCCTGGATGGCCGAGACCCATCACCGGGAGCCCGTGAGCCTCGCGCCGGAGGACTGGGCGAAATGGTTGGGAGAGGAGGGCAAGGGCGCGGCGCTTCTGATGCGCGCGGCCCCCGAGGGGCGTTACGTCCGCTGGCGCGTCGACCCGCGGGTGAATTCCAACCGCGCCACGGGGCCTGAGCTGATCGAACCGCTCGCGGCCTGAACGCCCTGCGACATCGCGGCCCCTCGGGCTGGCCGGAGCGACGGCCGGATCTATTTCCGCCACGATGACACAGCGACCTGAACCTCATTTCCAGCGTCTTCTCGACCTTGTGCTGGCTGCGCTTCGGCCTGCGCCGGGGCTGCGGCGGATCGCGCTTGCGATGCTTGCCGGCGCGTTCTGTCACGCCGTCTTCGCGCTGGCCGTGCTGGCGATGATCCTCGCCATGGGGTTTGGCATGTCGGAAAGCCTCGGGCGCGTGCCATGGCCCTGGGCGGCCTTTGCCAACGCGCTTCTGGTTCTGCAATTCCCGCTGGTCCATTCGCTTCTTCTGACGCGGTGGGGCGCGCGGATGCTCTCGATGCTCGGCCCCCATGGCGCGACCCTGTCGACGACCACCTACGCCACGATCGCGAGTGCGCAGCTTCTTGCGCTCTTCGCGCTCTGGACCCCTTCGGGCATCGTCTGGTGGCGCGCGGAGGGCGCGATGTTCTGGGCCGTGCTGACGGCCTACGCGGCAAGCTGGCTGTTCCTGGTCAAGGCCAGCTGGGACGCAGGCGCGGAGGTGCAGTCGGGCGCGCTGGGCTGGTTGAGCCTGATGGCGAACCGCAAGCCGCGCTTTCCGGACATGCCGCAGGCGGGCACGTTCGGTCTGATCCGACAGCCCATCTACCTCGCCTTCGCGTTGACCACCTGGCTGGTGCCGGTCTGGACACCCGATCAGCTGGCGCTGGCGATGGCGCTGACCGCCTATTGCCTGGTTGCCCCGCGGCTGAAGGAGCGCCGGTTTCGCGCCCGTTACGGCGCGCGGTTCGACGCCTACGCCGCGCAGACCCCCTACATGGTCCCGCGCCTGTCCCGTTCGGCCGAGAGGCCGTCAATGGCGGGACGGGGCGACGCCTGAAACGAAAGTGGGGCCGCATCAAGGGGAGGGATGCGGCCCCAGTCGGGTCAGGGAGGGTTGGCACGGCGGGCGGGGGAGAGACCAACCGCCGTTTCCATAAGACGCACAATGCCAATGGTTCGCGGCCGAAATGGGGCGGATCAGAAACGATTTCAGGGTAATTTCCGACACAATGCGCCACGGTCGGTGAAGTTGGCGCTCAAGGCGAAACCTCAGGATGCCCTCGGCCCGATCAGCCCGGCCACCAGCAGGTCCGCCGCAGAGGGCCCCAGCGCGAGCGGAATGTCATGGATCACCGTCAGCCGGGTCAGCGCCTGCAGGTCCACATCGCCGGAATGCGGCACCGTCGGATCGGCGAAGAACACCACGGCATCCAGCTCGCCCGTCGCGATCATCGCGGCGAGCTGCTGGTCCCCGCCGCGTCCGCCCCGCTGCAACCGCTGGATCGTGAGCCCCGGCGCGGTCCGGGCGAGGACCCGACCGGTGCCGCCGGTGCAGACGATCCGGTGGGCCGAAAGGCGCCCGGCATGGCGCGTGACCCATGCGCTGAGATGAGCCTTGCGCGTGTCATGGGCCACCAGAGCGATGCGCCGCGGCGCCGTGGACAGCGCCTGCGCGCGCGCCGTGATGGCGAGGATGGCGCGGACCTGGCCCGCGAAGCCTTCGGTCTCGGCCGGGAATGCGCCGGCGAGCGCGGCGGTGCCCACGGTGAAGCCCTGCGCGCCCGCGGCCGCGGCGGTCTCGACCCGTTCCGCGCTGTCGATGCTTCCGGCCACGATGACGGGTTTTGCAACCTCCGCGCTGACGGCGGCCATCAGTCGGGGGACGTCGCCGGTATACCGGTAGGCCAGCAGGTCGAGCCCGTGCACGTGTTCCAGTGCCGCCAGTGCCCTTGCCGAGGCGACGATGTCGCGTTCGGGGCCTTCCAGAACGCTGGGATGGCCGGTGATCCGGCCCGGAAACGGATAGTATCGGACCGGGTGGTGGCGTGTGACCTCCGTGACCTCCGCCGCTCGCGTGCCCCCCAGAAGGACGTCGACATCGAGATCGACCGCAGCCCGGGCCGAGGCCATTTCGCTTTCCGCGTCGAGGCTCACGACCTCGAGGTAGGAGCGCCCGCCGGCGGCCCGGATCGCGTCGGCCAGAGCACGCAGGTCCGGCAAGGGCAGGCCCACGTCCTTGAAGCCGATATGCCGCACGCCGCCCTCCAGCGCCTCTTCGAGCCGCGCGCGGGCATCCGGGATCGTCCGGTCGTTCTCGGTGAGCATGAGGATGAAGTCGAAACCCATGACCCACCTCAGCGCGTTTTGCGGCCGCCGGTCAATGGGCCTGACGGATCGGCGTCGATCGGGGCGGCCCGCGTCCAGGTCCCGGCGCTTTCCGCGATGCGCAGATGAGGGGCCCCGACGCTACAGGCGATCAGCGCCCGCAGCTGGCCGAGCGCCGTGCCGACAGGAGCGCTGCCCGCGATGAGTGCGGAAAACGCATCGCCGACGCCGTGAGGGACGGACCTGTCGCCGGCGATCAGCTCCGTCCGGTAGAGCGCCGTTGCCTCCGGCGCATCGGCGAGGATGCCGGTCTGGCCGTCCCCGATGGGGGGCGATGTCACGAGGATCTCGGCGCGCGGCGCGGCACGGTGAAGAACCTCCGCCGCCTGCCGCGCGGCCTCCAGCGTCTCGACCGGCCGGGCGGCGAGCCACGAGAGCTCGAAGGCGTTGGGTGTCAGCACGTCGGCGAGGGGGAGCAGCCGCTCTCGCGTGGCGCGCGCGGCCTCCTCCGGGATGTAGAGCCCTTTGGGTGCATCGCCGAGGATGGGATCGACGATGACGCGCGGCGCGGGAGATGCGGCGCGCAGGCGTTCGATCAGCCCGGCCGCGAACGCCACATGGGCAGCGCTGGGCAGGTAGCCCGTGAGCACCGCGTCGACCCGATCCAGCCAGCCGTTGCGTGCCAGTGCATCGGCCATGTCGCCAAGTGTGCCGACATCCACAGCCCGACCCGCCACATGGGGCCAGCCCGGGTGATTGGACAGCTGCACCGTGGGCAGCTGCGTCACGGAATGGCCGAGCGCCTGCAGCACCGGCGCGGCGGCCGACAGCCCCACATGGCCGTGCGCGACCCAGCTCGACACTGCAACGACATGCGCCATGGACGGACCTTCGGTGGCTGACCGGCGCAGCCTATGCGCGCGCGGCCCCGCGTCCAAGGGGCGATCGCGGCGACCGTTCCCGAAAGGCGGCCTCAGCCTTCCCGGAAGGCGCGCCGGAAATAGCCTGCGAGCGGGTCCGTGAAATAGGTCAGCGGCGTTCTCGCCCCGGTCGCGAGGTAGGTTTCGACCGGCATGCCGGAGATCAGCGCATCTTCTCCCAGCGCGCGGAGCCCTGCGGCGTCGGGCGCGACGATGGCCTCGTAGTAGGGCAGGCCGGTGGTCGCGTCGGCAGCCGCGTCGGCCGAGACCCGGATGATCCGGCCGGCGATGTCCGGTGCGGTTTGCCGGCCGAATGCCGGGAAGACGAGCGTTGCGGGCTGGCCGACGAAGACCTGATCGATGTCGAGCGGGTCGATGCGCACCGCCACCTCGAAGGGCTGGTCGGCGGGCATGATGTACAGGATGGCGGCGGCGGGCCGGATGACCGCCCGCCCGCCGCGCGAAGACGGTCGACCCGAAGACCGTCCCGGCCACGGGGGCCCGGATATCCAGCCGTTCGAGCAGTTCAAGAAGGCTGTTGCGGCGCTCCATAAGCTCGATTTCGGCGAATTCGAGGTCCCGCAGCTGCGCGAGCGCCTGTTCCTGCCGCGCGCTGGCCAGGCGTACGATCTCGACCTCGATCTGCGAAACGCTGGCGCGCGCCTCCGCGATGGTCGAGGTGAGCCGCGCAATCTCGCCCGTCAGCCGCGCCTCTTCGCGATGGAGCGCATTGAGGCGGGAGGCGGGGACCAGCCCGTTGCGGCGCAGCGTGGAAAGGTCGTCCGCCTCTTCTCGCACCAGCTCCAGCTGGCGGTGGAGCGCGTCGATCTGCGCCGCTGCACCCTCGACCGCAAGCCCGATCTGGCGCGCCCTTTCGGTCAGGGCTCGCGTCTCCTCGGCGAGCGAGGCCGCGCGGGCCGCGAACAGGGCGCGTTCCTCCGCCAGCTGGCGGTCGAGCTCCGGGCCATCCACCGAGACGAGGTCCGGCGGGTCCGGGTAGGTCACGTCACTGGCGCGGTTGCGTTCGGCATCGAGGCGCCCGCGGCGGGCGAAGATGCGGGCAAGCTGACGCTCGACCATGGCAAGCTCGGTCCGCACGAAGGTGCCGTCGAGCCGCAGGAGCGCGTCACCGGCCGCGACCACGTCGCCGTCGCGCACGAGGATTTCGCTGACCACGCCGCCATCGGGGTGCTGCACGACCTGTCTTTCGTTCTCGATCCGCACGACGCCGGGCGACACGACGGCGCCGGATATCTGCGTGGCCACCGACCAGGTCCCGACACCTGCCAGAAGCGCCACGAGTGCCGCGAGCCCGACCATCGCGGGAAACCGTATGCTGAGCTCGGGCGCGGTCATGCGCGCTTCTCGCGCAGGGGCCGGGCGACCTCCGCCGCGTTGTGCAGGGTCAGTTTCAGAACCTCATCCCTCGGTCCGCAGGTCCTGACGCGGCCGTCCTCCAGCACGAGGATGTCGTCGCAGGTGGAGATCGCCGTGGGACGATGGGTCATCAGCAGCACCGCCTTGCCGGCCCGCTTCATCTCCAGCACGGCGGTGTTCAGGGCCTCGGACCCTTCCGCGTCGAGGGCGGAATTCGGCTCGTCGAGGATCAGGATCTGCGGATCGCCGAAGAGCGCGCGCGCCAGCGCCACGCGCTGCAACTGGCCGCCCGACAGCTGAAGCGCGCTGCCGCCAAGCGGCGTGTCGTAGCCCTTGGGCAGCGTCAGGATGATGTCATGCACACGCGCCCTTTTCGCGGCCTCGACGATGCTGGCCGGATCGCCCTTCATGCTCATGCGCGCGATGTTCTCGGCGACGGTTCCGGGCAGGATCCGGATAGTCTGAGGCAGGTAGCCGATATGACGTCCGAGCGTGTCCGGGGAGAACTGGTCGATGGACGCCCCGTCAAGGCGTACCTCGCCCGCCGCGCGGCGCGACAGGCCGATCACCGCGCGCGCGAGGGAGGATTTGCCCGCGCCCGATTTTCCGATCACGCCAAGGACCCGACCGGGGCGGATCTCGAAGGATATTCCCGACAGGACGGGACGTTCCCGGTCGGATGCGATGACGGACAGCCCCACCACCGTCAGGCGCGCCGCCGGCCGGGGCAGCGGCAGCGGCGACGGCGCGGCCGGCATCTCTCCGGTCAGCCGCTTCAGATCGCGCCGGGCGGCCCATGCGCGCTGCGCCACGGGCCACTGGGACACGCCGACCTCGACCGGCGCAAGCGCGCGGCCCAGCATGACGGAGGCTGCGATCATCGCCCCGGCCGTCACCTGGCCCTGCAGGACGAGCCATGCACCGACCGCCAGCATCGCCGATTGCAGGAAGAGCCGGAAGGCACGGGTGAAGGCGCCGAAGGCCCCGGTCCAGTCGCTCGCGCGCGTCAGCCGGGCCTCGGCCACGTCCTGCATCGCGATCCAGCGATTCGCCACGGCCTCCGTCATGCCCTGCGCGCGGATGAAATCACCCGCGTCTTCGGCCCGACGCGCGAAACCCTGCGCCTCTGCCTGCAGGGCGCCGCCGTCGCGCATCCGGCGTGCGGACAGGACCTGATTGAGGATCGCGGCGGTCACGAGGACCGTTCCGCCCGCCACACCGACCCAGCCCAGAAGCGGGTGAAAGATGAAGATCGCGGCGATGAAAACCGGGGTCCATGGCGCATCCATCAGCGCCAGGCACAGCGGCGAGGCGTAGAAGCCGCGGATGGCCTCGATATCGGCAAGGCCGCCGCCGCGAGGCCCGTTGCCGAGCGCCGCGCGTTCCAGCACCCTTTCGAAGGTGCCTCTGTTCAGTGCGGCCTGCACCCGCGTGCCCACGCGCGACATGACCCGGGCGCGGGCGAAATCCAGTAGCCAGTAGAGCAGGTAAAGCCCCGAAACCAGCATCGTGAGCGCGAGCAACGTCTCCTGCGAGCGCGACGACAGCACCCGCTCGTAGATCTGCAGCATGAAAAGCGGACCCGTCAGCATCAGCAGGTTGGTAAAGACGCTGAACCCCGCGGCGAGGGCGACGGGGCGTCGAAGGGCGAGCCGGTTCTCGGGCATGGAAGGGCCGTGTTCCGCTGGATGGGCGACCCCGAGCCGCATGGGGGCTTGCCGCAAGCTCGGGGATCTGTCGCGGGCCTTTATGCGGCAAATTGGTTAGCGTTTCGTGAGCGAGGCGGGGAACACGGCGCCCGCTCGAAACATGCCACGCAGGGCGGACCTCACGAAAAAGGCCGGGCCCATCCATGGAACGGGCCCGGCCGGGGGGTCTCGCTGCGGCTGCGGGTTACGACCCAAGTGCGCCTTCGACAGCCGATTCCACGGCCGAGGCGTCCTCGGAGGTCAGGGCGAGATAGACTTCTGCGGTTTCCTCATCGCTCAGGTCGTCGATCTGCTCCTGCGTGTAGCCGATGCTGGTCAGTTGTGTGGCCACCACTTGGTCGATATTGGATCGGGTCTCCGCCATCACCTCGGCCGCGTCGGTCATTTCGCCCATGGGCGAAAGATTCATGACGTCGAGCTGTTGGCCCAGATCGTTGGTCTCGCCAGTTGTCGCCGCGAGGTAGATCTGCGCCACCTCGTTGTCCGACATGGACTCGATGGCGGATGGCTCGTAGCCGTTGGCCTCGAGAATGGCGCGCACCTCGTCGTCGATCATCGTGGTGCGTTCGAAATCGGCCGGCATCATGTCGGCATCGGTCAGGTCCATGCCGCTGAGCAGGGCACGGACGTCTGCGGGGTCTTCGCTGGTGGACACGAGGTAGATCTCGGCGACCTGCGAAGTGCTGAGGCGGTCCATCTCGGAGACGTCGTAGCCGTAGTTCTCAAGCACGCCGCGCACGGTCTCGCGCGCGTCCGTCTGGGCGAATGCTGCCGCCGGAATGGTCAGAGAGAGCGCCGTCGTGGCGGCGAGAAGCGTTCGGGAGATCATGGTGATATCCTTTCTCTTGCGTTGCCTTGCACCGCCTTCGGAACCCTTCACGGTCCCGGGCGGCTCGGGGAGTCCACGCATCGGGACGCGATGGGTTCCCACAAAATTCCGCGGTTCCGATCACGCGTCGGTGAGAATGCATGCGCGCGTGGCGATGCGCGAGGCAGGACGTCCTGGATTGCGCAGAGGTTCCGCCCGAAATCCGGAACCGAAACCCGGAACCGAAAGGCCAGAACCGGCGTTGCCTGACGGATATGGCCCCGGTGGGCGTGGCCATCAGCAAGGAGTTCCCGAAAATGATCCGGACCGCCGTCTTTCCCGTCGCTGGCCGTGGCTCGCGCATGCAGCCGGCAACCAATGCCGTCCCGAAGGAGCTTTTGCCGGTCTACGACACGCCGCTCTTGCAGTTCGCCATCGACGAGGCGCGCGACGCCGGGATCGAACGGTTCGTTTTCGTCACCAGCCCCGACAAGCCCGGGATCGAGACCTATGTCCGCTCCCAGCATGCCGATATCGACACCCTTTTCGTGACGCAGGAGGCGCCGCTGGGGCTGGGCCATGCGATCCTGATTGCCAGTGCCGCGGTGCGAAACGAACCCTTCGCCGTCATCCTGCCCGATGACGTGATCTTCGCCTCGCCGCCCGCGCTGGCGCAAATGTGCCGGGCCTACGAGGCGGGCTTTGCCCATCACATGATCGCGGCGATGGAGGTTCGCCCCGAGGACACCGGCGCCTATGGCATCTTCGACGCCGAGCCGCCTGTGCCGGGCGGGCAGGTGACGGTGCGCGGTGTGGTCGAGAAACCCGAGCCGCAAGAGGCGCCTTCGACGCTGGCCGCCGTGGGCCGCTATATCCTCGCGCCGGGCATCTTCGACACGCTGCTGACGACGGGGCGGGGACTGGGTGGAGAGATCCAGCTGACCGATGCCATCGCGCGCGACCTGCAGCGCAAGACCGTGACAGCCTTCCGCTTCGAGGGTGTGCGCTACGATTGCGGACGACCCGACGGGCTTCTCGAGGCAGCCACGGCCATCCGGGACGCCCGGGAGATGCTGGCAGCGGGCGCCGTGGCCTGACCCCGTGGAGGAATGGCGCGTCCGTTGCCCCTAGAACACGAGGCCCAGCAGCACCCAGATGACGGCGACGACCACGAGGATCACCAGCGCCCCGCGCCAGTTGTCCCTGGTGCCGCGCAGCCGTTCGGGGCTGCGTGTGGGCGTGTCGGCCGCGCCCGCATCGCCGGGGCCGGCGCGCACGTCGCGCTTTTCCGTCCCGGCGACGGTCTCGGCCTGCGTTCTGGGCGGCTCCGCGCGAGGGGCACGCGCCTCCGTGCCGGGTGTGCCGCTTTCGCTGTCGGTTTCCAGCGGTGCGGCGGCCGGTTCCTCGATCCGGCGGGCGCGGTTTTCCTGCACCAGCTGATCGCGGTTCTTGGGCGCGGTGACGGGGGCCTTCCCGATATCGGGGGTCCACTCGGCATCCTTCCTAGTCATCTCATCCTCCAACTCGGTTGTCCTGTGGGATCAATGCGCGCGGGCCTTCGTTGTTCCCGTACGGCACCCCCGCGAGACGTCCCGTGGGAACCCATCGACCGGTCGATGCGTTCCCAGAATTTGACCGCATCGACACCGAAAGGATCGCCATGATGACGTCCGTGTCCCACCCGAACCGCAATCTTCTCCTCGGCGTGGCCGTGGCCGCGATGCTGGCCGTGGCCCTGCCTGTCGCGCCCGCGCCGGCGCAGGAGGCCGGTTTCGACACGCCGCAGGATTTCTCCGAGATGGTGGCCGAGCGGTTGCCTTCGGTCGTCGGCATCCTGTCCACCGGACCGACCCCCGAGGGCCCGCCCGCGACCATACCTCAGCTGCCGCCCGAGTTGCGCGAGTTCTTCGGCCAGCCGGGTCCGCAGATGCGCCCGCCCGGTCCCATGCGCAGCCAGGGCTCGGGCTTCATCGTCTCCGGAGACGGGCTCGTGGTGACGAACAACCATGTCATCGAGGGCGCCGAGCGGATCGAGGTCGTGCTGAACGACGAACGCCGCTTCGACGCCACGCTGGTGGGCACCGACCCGGCCACTGACATAGCCCTGCTCAGGATCGACGGCGCCGAGGATCTGCCCGCGGTCTCGTGGGGGTCCTCCGACGATCTGACCATCGGCGAATGGGTGGTGGCCATCGGCAATCCCTTCGGCCTCGGCGGAACCGTGACGGCCGGGATCGTCTCGGCCCGGTCGCGCGACATCGATGCGGGGCCCTATGACGACTTCATCCAGACCGACGCCGCGATCAACCGGGGCAATTCGGGCGGGCCGCTCTTCGATGCCACGGGCGACGTCGTGGGGGTGAACACCGCGATCTTCTCGCCCACCGGCGGCAATGTGGGGATCGGCTTCGCCGTGCCCTCCTCGGTCGCCGAGAGGGTCGTGGCCGACCTGCGCGATGACGGCCGGGTCGAGCGTGGCTGGCTCGGCGTGCAGGTGCAGGCGCTCGACGAAAATCTGGCCGGCGCGCTGGGTCTCGACGACACCCGGGGCGTTCTGATCGCCGACGTCGTCGAGGACAGCCCCGCCGCCCGCGCCGGGCTGGAACCGGGGGACGTGATCCTGGAGGTCGCGGGCACGGAGGTGGACACGCCGCGCGACCTGACATTCGCCATCGCGGACCTGCCCGTGGGCGACGAGATCGACATCGCCTACACGCGCGAGGGCGAGGCCGACGAGGTGGAGGTGACCATCGGCCTGAGGTCCGCCGCGATCCTCGCCGAGGACATTCCGCCGGCCACCGCGATCCCGGACGAAGACGAGGGCCCGCGCATGGGCGTTTCGGTCACGCCGCTTTCGGGCGATCTGCGCGAGCAGGAGGGCATTCCCAGCGATGTGCGCGGCCTTCTGGTCCAGCAGGTGGCGCCGGGCAGTGCGGCAGAGGCGGCGGGCCTGCGCCAGGGCGACGTCCTGGTCTCGGCGGCGGGCGCGCAGCTGGGCCGGGTCGAAACCCTGCGCGACGCGATCGCGGCGGTTGCGGAGGAGGAGGGGCTGTTGCTCCTTCGTATCTACCGGGGCGGGAACTACGGCTTTCTGACCGTTGATCTGAGCGAAGCCCCGGCCGGGAACTGACGCACCGCGCAGTCCGAAAAAAAGGGCCGCCCGATCACCGGGGCGGCCCTTTCCGGGTCCAGGTCATGCGACGTCTACGCGGCCTCGGCATTCGCCCCGATGAACCACGCGTCCTTGTCCACCGTGCGACTGACCGCGGTGAAAAGGTCGGCGGTGTCCGTGTCGCCGGCCTCCTCGGCCACCTCGGCGGCCTCGCGGATGGCGGCGCCCAGTTCCATGAATCGTTCCTTGAGATGGGTCACATGCTCCTGGATGTCCGACAGCTCGAGCGGATAGGCGACGAGCGTGGACTTGTCGGCCACGATCTCGACCGTGCCCGTGGCATTCCCGCCGAGGATCACGGCGCGTTCGGCCATGGTGTCGGCGCTGTCGCGCAGGCGGTCGGCCACGTCGTCGAGCAGCTCGTGCACGCCGATGAAGCCCTTGCCCTTGAGGTTCCAGTGCGCCTGCTTGACGGCCAGCGTCAGGTTGATCGTGTTGACCAGATTGGCGTTCAGCAGGTCGACGACCTGCGCGCGCGTGTCCTGATTGAGACCTGCGGCGAAATTCGTTGGCATGTGTGCCTCCGTGGTTCGGGTTTCGTTGCGCGGAGACAACCCGAGAGCGGGCGGCTGGGTTCCAAACGGCGGGTGCGTGCGTCGGGTGCGTGCGTCGGGGGATCAGTCCGCCTCGAACACCGCGACGAGGGCGTCGAGATCATCCCTTGCCGTGACGATCAGCAGATCGTCGCCCGTCTCGAGGCTGACATCATCCCCGGCCAGATGCTCGTCCACGCCACGGATGATGGCCACCACGCGGGCATTTTCGGGCAGGTCCAGCTCGCCCAGCGCCGAGCCCGAGAGCTGCTCGGGCACCTCCAGACGCTTGAGCGCCAGCTGGTTGGTCAGCGCGCTTTCGTGGGCCAGTTCGGTGCGATCCTCCAACGCCTCGGCCAGTTCCTGCGCGACGGTCGCATGGGGATTGATCGCGTCGTGCAGTTTCAGTTCCTCGCAGACATCCATCAGCTCCGAGGACACGATCTGAGGGATCACGCGCCCGAAGCCGATGGAACGCGCGACGAGACTTGCGAGGATATTGTCCTCGGACGCGTTGGTGACGGCGACGAAGACGTCGTTCTCGCCCCTGTAAACCTCCCGCAGGGTGGTGGGCATGGTGCCGTCGCCATGGAGCATCCCGCAGTCGAGCCGTTGGGCGAGGGCCTCCAGCTTCTCGCGGCTCTGGTCGATGACGACGACCTCGTGCTCGTGTTCGATCAGGGTTCCGGCGATGGCCTCGCCGAAGCGGGACGCGCCGAGGACGACGATGCGCATGGGTTCCTACCTCCGTGACATCCATGTGCGCGGAGCAAGCAGAAGCAGCACCGCGAAGAATTCCAGCCGCCCCAGCCACATTCCGAACCCGAGCGACAGTTTCAGATCGTCGCTCAGATCCGCGCCGACGATCCCGGTCGAAAGGCCCGCCGTGGACAGGGCCGAGACGACCTCGAACAGCGCGGGCAGGGCGGGGTGGCCATGGCCCAGCATGTGCAGCCAGAGCACGGCCATCGCGATAAGATAGATGCCGACAAGCGCGAGGATGGCGGTCAGCGTGTCGGCCTCCACCGGCTCGCCCGCGTGGCGCAATGGGGCAAGCGCGCCGGCCGGCAGGCGCTGTTTCTGCCCGTCATGCAAGATCGCGCGCAGCACGATGCCCAGCCGGAGAAGTTTCAGTCCCCCCGCCGTCGATCCGATATCGCCACCCGCCGCCATCGCGATGACGAGGACCAAGAGCGCCGCGCCTGCCGGGGGGAGGGGCCCGGTCGAGAACCCGGCCGTTGTCAGGGCCAAGATCACGTTGAGGATCGCGCCATAAATGTCTGAAATGTCGCGCAAACCGCCGATGTAGAGCATGATCGCGTAAAGCGTGCCTACCGTGAGGAGCGCCAGAAGCACTCGCCGGACCGAGCCAAGCCTCCACGCGTCGCGAGGCTTGCCCTGCAGGATCAGCACGTAGGTCAGAAGCGAAACCGCGCCGAGGACGCCGGCCAGCACCACGATCCCTTGTCCCATGGCGCCGTAGCTGGCGAGACTGTCGGATCTGGGCGCGAAGCCCCCGGTCGAGACCGCCGCGAGGATCAGCGCCACGGCCTCGCGCCAGTCGGGAATGACGAGGACGGCGAGGGCCGTCATCACGACCGTCAGCCCCAGATAGACGGCCAGCAGTTGCTGTGCCTGCCTGCGGGTCGAGGCGATGCGGTCGCCCTGGTCGATGCCCGCCTGTCCCAGCTTTTGCGCGGGCATGCCCGAGGGCAGCAGCAGCGCCAGCACGGCGGTGGCGATGACCAGCCCGCCGCACCACTGGATCCAGGCGCGCAGGATATGCGCCGCGAAAGGCCAGCTGTCGGGGTCGGCGGCGACGGAGAGGCCGGTGGTCGTGGCCGCGCTCATCGCTTCGAAGAAGGCGTCGATGGGCGGCATGCCGAGCGTCATGAGCGCCGGCATCGTCAGGATCGCGCTGAGGGCGAAGACCAGCGCGATGGAGGCGATCGCCTCGATCCCGCGCAGGTCTGCGGGCAGCGGATGGCGCCAGACGGCGGCGAAGACCGCGAGCGGCAGAACGGCCGGGACGGCGAGGCTGAGCGCGAGCGGCAGCGCCCCTTCCACCAGCGCCCAGAGCGCGGGAGGCCCGAGCAGCACCACGAAGATCGGGGCGTGCTTGGCCAGTGTCAGCGCCACGACCGCGACGCGCGCGCGACCGCAACGCGCGCGCGCCGGATCAGCGGGTCGGACCCGCCGCGAAACGCGGCTGCGCGCTTGACGCTCATGACCGGGCCGTCCCGGCCGTTCGGACCTTGGCAAGGCAAAGCGGTGACCGGCCTGGACCGGCGATCGACGGCCTGCGCGTTGTCTCGGCGGACCCGCAGTATTTGGCCAAGTGTCCGGAACGGGACAAGGGAGGAGGTCCCCGGAACGGCATCCGACGCACACGACTCTCGCGCAGGTCGCGCGGCGCGTCCCTGGCGGGTGACTCATCCTTCCGCGTCCGCCGCTACCGCAGCGAAAAGGGGCCGCTCGGGCGGCCCCTTCGCCATGCCGACGAAAGGATGGAGTCAGTTCCAGAAGCCTTCGTCCACGTCGGTCATTTCCATGAGTTCTTCCTCGGTGTGGCGCGTGACATAGCTGTAACTCGCGTCGTCCACGGCCACGAGATTGAGGTCGCCGATCCCGAGCACCACGTGCTTGTCGCCGATATCGAGGAACCCGCCGACCTCGGCCACGATGCCGATCAGTTCACCATCCATCGACAGGACGAGGTCCTCGATCGTCCCGACCTGTTGCCAGTCGTCGTTGACCTCTTCGAACATCAAGCCGGGGTCCCAGCCCTCGTCGTCGGCTGGGTCCATGGTGTAGACCGGCCCGCCGGTGATGTCGCGCGTGCGGATCAGCAGCGCGGGATCGCTCATATCCATCTCTTCCATGCGATCCGTCACGGCCAGGGTGCCGCTTTCCGTGCTGTCCCCTTCGCTCTGCGCGAAGGCCATCGGCGTGGCGATGAGCAGGGCAATGGTGCTTGTTGTCAGGAATTTCATCTCGATCTCCCTATCCTTGTGTTGCGTTGTGCGTGGTCAACGTTCTGCTGTGGCGGAAGTTCCGGAACGTTCCGGAGCGTGACCCAAGCATCACCCGAGCATCGGCGGATCCGGGCAGACGCGCGCATCACGACCGGTCGGACCGGTCCCGCCCGTCCCGTCCGAAGCTCTTCAGAAAATGGCCGGCGGCGAAACCGAACAGCGCGGCGGCGCCGAAGCAAACCACCGGCTGGCGCCGTGCGAAGGCGGCAAGGTCGTCGGCCAGCGCGCCCGGCTCGGCGTTGCGGATCGATTGCGCGGCCTCGTCGAGACTGCGGGCGACCTGCTCGGCGACGGCACCGGCCCGGCTTTCCGGGTCGGACTCCTCGTCGGACTGTTCCCGCGCCCCGCGTTTTCCCTCGGCCTCCTTCGCCGCGGCGGTCGGCGTGGGTGCGACGGTGCGGCGCTCTGCCGAGGATCTGCCGGCGCGGGGGCTGGTGGCTTTCGGCGTGGGATCGTTGATCTTGGCAACGGTTGCGGTGTCTTCAGGCCTTTTCATGACGGCATCCTCCAGCGTTCGGTTTTCGCGCCGCCGCCATTGCAGGCGACGGCCCTTACGTCCTTTCAGGCAACGCCCGTGCCGCTTGCGGGTTCCCTCAGCCCTTGCGCAGGGCGTGGATCTGCGCCTCCAGCGCGGCGCGCTGGTCCAGCAGGATCTCCTGCAGTTCCGGCCGCGTCTCGGCCGCGGCGAGCGCGCCGTCATAGGAGTGCAGGAGCCGCTGTTCTCCGGTCAGGATCCAGGGCAGTGTGGAGTGGTCGAGCGCGTCGAACCAGCCGCGTCCCGCGGCGACGGCCTGATTGACCGCGCCCATCATGGAGCCCGTATCCTCGGGGCGGCCGCCCATCTCTTCCATCACGGTCATGAGCTCCGCGGCATGGGCCTCGTGCAGGGCGTGGAGGCGCTGGGCGATGGGGCGCAGATCGCCGTCGGCACGCTTCTCCATCACCTCGTAGCCCTTGATGATGTCCACGATGTCGGTGGCCAGCTGCGACAGCGCGGCGGTGGTGTCATGGGTGTCGACAGGCATGGGGTTCCTCCTTTCGGGCGACTTGGAGGACAACCGGGGAGTGGAGCCTCGGGTTCCCGCAGTCACATGCCCCGGGGCGCACCCTGTTCGATGCCGATCGAAAAAATCCGGGCAAGTCGGGGAACCGGTCGCGCATCGCGCAGTTGGCCAGATGTCAGAGCGGAAATATCCGCCTCTGCGCGCCGGGGCAGTTCTTCGTGTCCCCAGACTGTCCCGGCAGTGTCCCTTGTCGAAGGCCGAGAGCATCGCGCTCTCGGCCTTTTTTTCCGAGCAGATCGGAACAGGCTGGATGAGGTGACGTTGTTGCAGCGAGGGCGGCGCTGCATCTGCGCGGCCTGCACGACACCAATCCAAGCCATTCGGAGGACATCACAATGGACACCTCGTTTCTCATCCCGGCGCTTCTGTCGCTCGGCACGATCGGTGCGGTCATCGTCTTGGCGTACTGGTCGCGAAAAAGCACCATCGAGCGCATGGAAGACGACAACGCGCCCAAGTCGAATCTGGCAAAGGACGGGCCCGACCATGGCGACCCCGACCGCCGCTGATCAGGTTTCCGGATCGGCCCGGAAGGTCGCGGTCAGATCGTGGGCCTGTGCGCTGATCTCGGTCTCGACCTGCCCGCCCAGTTGCGAGGCAAAGGCGCGGATCAGTTTCGAACCGAGGCCGGTTCCTTCGGCTTCGGCCCCGTCCCGGAGGACGGCCGACCTGTCCGGATCCACCGTGTTGCGCACGCGCAGGACGACCTCGCCACCCTCCCGTTGCTGCAACGTGACGGTGATGTCGGCGTCGCCGTTTTCGGGCGTGCCGACATATTTCGCCGCGTTCGTCACCGCCTCGGTGGCCAGCAACAGAAGCGGCACGGCCCGGTCCGGGTCGAGCCAGCACGGCGCGAGATCCGTCCGGACGGCGACCTTCGCTTCACGCGGCAGGGCGACATCCTCGAGACCCGCCACGATCTCGGCCAGCAGGTGATCCACGCGCACCCGGTCGAGCCGGCTGCCGGTGTAAAGCGCGCGGTGGATCGAGGACAGACTCATCACCCGGTCATGCACGCGCCCCAGCGCGCGTTTCGCGGCGGGATCCTCCACGCCGCGCATCTGCATGTTCAGGATGGAGGCGATGAGCTGGAGGTTGTTCTTCACCCGGTGATGCACCTCGCGCAGAAGGAGTTTCTGCTCCCGGATGCTGTCTTCCAGCGACGCCTGGTCCCTGGTCACGCGCGTGACGAGGTCGTTATAGCTGTCGGCCATCTCGCGCAGTTCGGCGGGCGCCTCCGGGCCCAGCTTGAAATCGGGCAGGGATCCGCCCGAGCGATAATCCTCCATCCGGGCCGAAAGGCGCGACAGGTGGCGCAGCACAAGGGTGTTGACGGTGATGTAGGCCACCAGCAGGCTCGCGAGCCACATGAGGATCGGAAAGGCGGGGATCGCGCGCCCGAAGAGCGACAGGACGCGCGTTTCCTCTTCCGCCGTCCAGAGACCGATCACGTAGATGCGCTCCGGGATCAGCGGCACGACAGCGGCGGGCTGGCCCATGGTGCCATCCATGGTCTGGCCCACGGTCAGAACACCCTCGCGCGGGATATCCATCTCGGAGGGCACGACGCCCCGCGTTTCGAACGCGCTCACGTCCTCCATGCTCATGCTCGTGGCCAGGACGCCACCGTCGGCATCCACAAGCGCCAGTTCGACTTTTTCATCCGCGGCCGTCATGAGCGCCCGGAAGAGCGCATGCGGGATCGACACCGCCTGGGCCCCCAGAAGCGTGCCGGTGTCCTCGTCGAAGATCGGGTTGAGCGAGACGAACACGGATTGGCCCGAGGCGTCGCCGTCGGGGTCCACCTCTATGCGGGGCGCCGGGTCGGCCACGAAGCCGTCCCAGTCATGCGTGTCGGAATAATTGATGACCATGTCCGCGCTGTTGCATTCCATCAGGCCGTCGGCCGCGATGAAGCCCGCGAAGATGAACTCCGGTTGCGTCTCGACGAATGCTGACATGATCCGCGAACAGGTGGGCACGTCGTCGCTCAGTTCCGCGGCGGCGATGCCCAGCGCGTCGGCCGCGCCGATCGCGCGGCGCAGGGACGCGCCCTGTTCGGCCGCCGCCCGATCGGTTCTCGCCAGGACGTCGCGTTCTGCCAGCCGGACCGCCTCGCGCGTCACCTGCGCGGTCTGCAGCACCGCGATCACGCCCAACGGCAGGAGTGCCACGGTCAGAAACGCGATCAGGCGGGTCTTGAGCGACCGCGTCCAGTGTCGCGGCCCGACACCATCCGGCGTCATCCGAAATGCGACGCGTTGACCACGCCGAGCGTCGCGGCGTCGGTCATTTCCATGCTCTCGCCATCGTCGAGCTGCATCAGTTCGGCGAGCCGCTTGCGGCCGCGGTTGGCGCGGCTCTTGATCGTGCCGACCGCGCAACCGCACATCTGGGCGGCTTCCTCGTAGGAAAAGCCCGAGGCGCCCACGAGGATCAGCACCTCGCGCTGGTCGTCGGGCAGTTGGGCGAAGGCCTCGCGGAAATCGTTCATCGACAGCCGTCCGTCATGCTCGGGCTTTTCGGACATCCGCGCGGCGTATTCGCCATCGATATCGGCCACCTCGCGCGCGCGCTTGCGGTGCAGCGAGTAGTAGGTGTTGCGCAGGATCGTGAAGAGCCACGCACGCATGTTGGTCCCCGGCTCGAACTTCTCGATGTTCGACCACGCCTTGACGATGGTATCCTGCACGATGTCGTCGGCTGTCGCGCTGTTGCGCGTCAGCGACATCGCGAAGGCGCGCAGCGAGGGCAGGTGATCGACGATTTCGTCTCTCGGATCATGCGTCATCGCTGTCAGTCCCGTCGGGTCTCTGGGAGCCGTCGGAATTCTTCAGTTGCTGGATCAGAGCGATGAACCTATCGGGAACCTCCGCTTTGAGCGCATCGTCGTAGACGCGCTTCAGGTTTTCGTCGATTTGCTGATCCACTTTGGATTTGGTCCGTTTTGCTGGCATGTTCCGGTGATGACCACTTTTCCTGTGCAAAGATGGAACAAACTCTAGCGCGAATGGTTCCATAAAAAATCATGAGGTTACGGAATATGACGTCAGACGATAAGGTACCGGATCATTCGACGGACGAATCCGGGGGTGGTCTGGACGGTTTGATCGCGGAAAACCTGCCCTATCTGCGCCGCTATGCGCGCGCGCTCACGGGCGCGCAGGCCACAGGCGACCGCTATGCGATGGCCACTCTGGAGGCGATTGTCGCCGATCCCGAAACAGTACGCGCCTATTCGTCGGTCAAGACCGGCCTGTTCGGCGTGTTCCACCGGATATGGGCCTCCTCCGGCGCCATCGTCGAGGATGCCGACACCGCCGAAAGCCCGCTGGAGCGACGTGCGCAGTGGCGTCTGCAGGGGCTCAGCCCCAACTCGCGCGAGGCGCTTCTGCTGGAAACGATCGAGGGCTTCGCCTTCGGGGCCATCGGCGAGATTCTGTCCGTCGACCGCGAGGAGGCCACAGCGCTCGTCGACCGCGCCCGCGACGAGATGGGCCGGATGGTCACCGGCGACGTGCTGATCATCGAGGACGAGGCGATCATCGCGCTCGATCTGGAGGCCATCGTGGAAGGTATGGGTCACAAGGTGCTGGGCATCGCGCGCACGCGCGAGGGCGCAAGCGAGATCGGCCTGCGCAATTCGCCCGACCTGATCCTCGCCGACATCCAGCTGGCCGACAAATCCTCGGGTATCGACGCGGTCAACGATCTTCTGGCCGAACTGGGTGACGTGCCGGTGATCTTCATCACCGCCTTTCCCGAACGGCTGCTCACCGGCGAACGCCCCGAGCCCGCCTTCCTGATCGCCAAGCCCTATACCGAGGAACAAGTGCGCACCGCCGTCAGCCAGGCGATGTTCTTCGCCTCTACCGAAAGCCTGTTGGAAACCGGCTAGGCCCTTTTCCACCGAACAGGGATCGCACCCCCTTTGCGCGGGCGCGGGGGATGTCATGCGGGAAGAGAAGGAAGAAAAAGCCATTCAGGACGCGGGTCGCCTGACGGCCAGGATGATCTACGAGGTCGTCCGCCGCGACGGCGAGGAGGAACTGCATCGCCGCACCGCGTCGCTTCTGTGCTCCGGGATGTCCGCCGGTCTGCTGATCTCGTTCTCGGTGCTGGGCGAAGCGATCTTTCGCACCTTTCTGCCCGATGCGGAATGGGCATACCTCGTCGAGAACCTGGGCTACAGCTTCGGCTTCCTGCTGATCATCCTTGGCCGGATGCAGCTTTTCACCGAGAACACGATCACGACGATCCTGCCGCTGGTGGCGACGCCGGATGTTTCCCGCCTGGTGCTGGTGCTGCGTCTCTGGGGGCTCGTGCTGGCCGCCAACGTGGCCGGCGCCGCCGTCGCTTCGGCCTTCATCTTGTATTCGGGCACCGTGGCCGAGCCGCTTCTGGCCGCGATCTTCGAGCTGTCGCACCACGCCACGGGCTTTCCACCCGGCATGGCGTTTCTCAAGGCGATCCCGGCGGGTATCCTTGTCGCCGCCATCGTCTGGATGATCCCCGCGCAGCAGGGCAACGAGGTGCTGCTCATCGTCCTGATCACATGGCTGATCGCGGCGGGCGACTTCACCCATATCATCGCGGGCAGCGTCGAGATGTGGGTGCTTCTCCTGTCGGGCGATCTTGCGCCGGGGGCGGCGGCGTTCGAATTCTTCCTGCCGGTGCTGGCGGGCAATGTCGCGGGCGGCACGGCAATTTTCGCCTTCCTCGCCTGGGGGCAGGTGAAGGCCGAGGTGGAAGAGAATCCGCCGGGGGGAACCTGAGTTGCGGCCGCGCGTTGTGTTGCCATCAAGGAGGCACACCATGTCAGCACCACGCACCGATATCGAAACCCAAGCCAAACGCCATCGCGGCCCCATCGTGGGCATCGTCGGCGGGCTGGTCTTCGTGGCGCTCCTGGCGCTTGCCGCGCTTGTATGGCCGGGCATTCCGTTGGACGAGCAGGCGGCGCCGGACGGCGTTCCCACCGAAACCACCGACGGCGATGCCGTGACCGGCGGCCCGTCGATCATTATCGACAACGAGGCCAATACGGTTGAGGAAGAAACCCAATGACGCGGCCGGACACTGTTGCCGAAACGGGCATGCCCGGCACTGACCTTCGGACAGCGTGAGGAGAGCACCATGGTGGAGATCACCGGCCTTGGCGGCCTTGTCATCCTGATCCTCGATCTCTGGGCGATCATTTCCATCATCGGGTCGGCTGCGACCACCGGAAAGAAGGTGTTATGGTGCCTTGCCGTGATCCTTCTGCCCATCCTCGGCTTCATCGCCTGGCTGATCGGCGGCCCGCGCGCCGACGGTCGGCGGACCTGACGACAAGCCCGCAGGATATGCCACGCAAAGGGGGTTCGCACTGGCGAGCCCCCTTTCTTGTCGCCGTGCATGAACTGGCCCGCGATCTGTCCCACCGTCGCTCCGGACTTGGAACAATCGAGGCAAGTGGCGGTTTCTCCACTGCAACCACAAAGGAGTAGGAACCATGCTTGGATGGGCAATCGCCTTTCTCATCATCGCGCTGGTGGCCGCACTGTTCGGCTTCGGCGGCATCGCGACTGCATCTGCCGGCATCGCGCAGATCCTGTTTTTCATCTTCATCGCCCTTTTCGTCATCGCGCTTGTGGCGCGCGCCGTGCGGGGCCAGCCGCCCAGGTAGTGGGGCAGGACCGGACAAGGCGAAGCGGCGGCCGCGCTGACACCGGGCCGCCGTTTTGCCTGTCCGGGCTGTCGACCGAAGGGAGCGTTGCGTTGTTGGTAAGCGTCCGGCGTCGCTGCACTGCCTCACGTAGAGGGTGATCGATAGTGTCCACCATGGGATAGTGGACACTATGGGGCCTTTATGGCGCGTCGGA
>LJSY01000031.1 GCA_001314805.1 Rhodobacteraceae bacterium HLUCCO18
ATGGCACGCTGTCAGATCTCAGCTCGCCATCATGTTCGAAGACCGCTTCCCAATGGCCTGACAAATGACGTCAGAGCACAAAATATCTGACAGTCTCGCCCATGGCGGTTTCCTCGGCCCGCTGCTGGAACTCCTCCATCTCGAAAACGGCGGCGAAGGCGCTCTCCAGTGCCTGGACCTGTTCCTCTTCGATCCCGGCAGGTGCCGCGACCACCCGGAAGCTTCCCCAGACGACATCATAGCCTTCCTCCTGGAGCGTGGGCACGTCAGGAAGAAACGGGCTGCGTTGGCTGTCCATCACGCCGAGGACACGCGCTTGCCCCGCCTGCACAGCCGGGAACACCGCCGCCAGGTTGACCGATGCTGCATCGGTCTCGCCCGAGAGCAGGGCCTCGCGCTGGGGTCCGGACCCTTCGGGATACGGCACGTGGTTGACCTCGATCCCCGACGCGGCGGCGAAGTCCAATGCCGGCAGGTGCCACACACCACCCAGTCCGACATTCGAGATCGACAGCTCACCGGGCGCTTCTGCGGCGGCGGCGACGAAATCTCCCAGCGTCTGGAAGGGCGAGTCCGCCGCGACGGCGAGCACGGTGGGGTGGATCGTGACCGACGCGATGTAGGTCAGATCGCTGGTGTCGTAGCCCGGCACCAGGTTGTAGTAGGGCACTGTGATCACGCTGTCCCAGGTCAGCGAGCCGATCGTGTAGCCGTCGGCGCGGGATCGCATCAGGCGCATCGTGCCGACCCCGCTTTGCGCGCCGGTGATGTTCTGGGTGTTTATGCCGACGCCGAGTTGCTGTTCGGCGAAGTTCATGAAGGTCCGCATCACCGTGTCGGTGCCTCCGCCCGCGCTCCACGGCATGATGTGCGTGATATCGTTTTCCGGGTATCCCTGTGCGGATACCGCACCCGCCATGGGCAGTGTGAGAAGAAAACCGGCAAGCGCCAGCCCTGTCCTGCGCGTGATCATGATGAACTCCTTTCCCTGTGGTGTCGTGCGCCCCTTCATGAGGCGCGTCGATTATCCCATCCAGCGGCGGACGGGGGCTTGAGCCTCTTCGAGCGGCTGGCAGGCGACATCGATCAGCGTCGGACCGTCGTGGGCGATGGCCTCGCGCAGGACGCCTTCCAGCTTGTGCGGATCGGCCACGCTCCAGGACTTCACACCGAAGCCGGCGGCAACGGCCGCGTGATCGCTGCGTTGGAAATCCACATTGTAGTAGCGGGCGTCGCAGTCGTCGCGCTGGCTGGCCTTGATCCACCCGAAGCTTGAATTCGACAGCACGATGTAGGTGATCGGCGCGCGTACGCGCGTCACCGTTTCCAGTTCTCCGCAGGTGAACCCGAACGACCCGTCCCCCATGAGCGCAACCGTCTTGCGGTGCGGCGCGCCGAACCATGCGCCCAGCGCGGCTGACAGGGAATAGCCCAGCGCTCCGTGCGCCCGGTTGGTGATGAAATGCCGGCCGGCCCGGGGAAGCGTGTAGTATGCCGAAAGATAGGGACAGGAGGTTCCCGGGTCCGACACGATCGTCGCGTCCTCCGGAAGGCATCGCTTCAGGGTGGCGATCACGCGCTCTGGCCGTATCGGGTACGCGTCCGACTGCGCGATCGCGTCGAAGCGTTCGAACTTGCGCCGCCGGATGTCGGCGGCCGTGCCGGCCCCGCCAAACGCCGTCTCCTGCCCCATCCGGGCCAGTTCCTCGTTCAGCGCATCCAGCGCCAGCCGCAGATCGCCCACGACGCCGACCTCTGTCGGGAGCACGGCACCGACGACCATCGGGTCTATGTCGAAATGCACGATCCGGGTTCCGGGCCGTGGTGCCTCCCAGCGCGATGTCGTGGTCGATCCTGCGCGGCAGCCCATGAAGATTACCAGATCCGCACCGGCCATCGCCTCCCAGGTCTCGTCCGTGCCACCATTGGATCCGACCACCCCGACGCAGTTCGGATGCGTCTCGGGAAGGCTGCCCTGCCCGGAAATCGATGTCGCCACGGGAATGTCGAGCAGGGTCGCCAACCGGTCGAGCGCATCGGTCGCCCCGGAGATCACGACGCCGCCGCCGCAGACGATCAGGGGCGCGCGGGCCGACAGGATGGCCTCCGCCGCCGCCCTGACCGACTCGGGATCAGGCCCCGTCCGGTAGGCCGGATACCGTGCCAGCTCGGGGTCGGCCCAGATCTCGTCCGCCGGCACCGGGTCGTACTGGATATCGTAGGGCAGTCCGAGATGGGCCGCGCCGGATCGCCCGGTCGTCATGGCACGAAACGCCTTTCGTACCATCCGCGGAATGTGGTCCGCGCGTGTAATCACCGTGTTCCATTTGGTCAGCGGCGCCATCAGGGCGTTCTGGTCCACCTCGGTCAGCGGATACCGCCCGTAGGACGAAACCGAGACGTCCGTCGTGATCCCGAGTACCGCGTATGAGCTTTCATTCGCCTCGATGAGGCCGGGAAGGATATAGGTCGCGCCGCCCCCCGAAGGCCCTTCGCAGACCCCGACCCGACCGGTGACGCGCGAATACGCGTCCGCCATGTAGGCTGCACTTCGTTCGTCGCGGGTCAGCACATGCGTGATCGAATGGTCGAGTTGGCGCATCGCGTCATAGAACGGCAGGGTGGTATCGCCGCAAAGCCCGAAGATGTGACTGACGCCGTGAGCTTCCAGACTGCGCACCATCGCCTGCGCGCCGTTCATTCGGTTTTGCAAGTTGCCCCCCTTCAGCATTTCCGGGCCGGGTCAGGATCGGCACGCACCGTCGACGCCCACGTATTAGGTATTACACAACTCACCATCAGGGTGGGAGGTCGGGACGGCAAGCCAAGCTCCCGGGCTTTCTGGTATCCGGGGGCGGAATGCAGCCGTTTGCACAAAATTTCGCCGTTTGCATAATTCTTGAGGCACATCAGGGACAACGTGGCTGCCGATAGGCCGTGACGAGTGCACATGTGTCTGATACCGCCCCGGGCAACACAGTCGGTGCTTCACTGGGAAATGGTTTCGGCCTCGCGCATGGCCCATATCCGCTGGCACGCCGGGCGCGCGTGAAGCGGCTTGAGCCAGGTTTGGGTCGCAGGGTATTCCGAGATCAAGCTGCCTTGGCCGGTGGAGTAGCGCATGATCTCGGTCATGTTGATGTCTGCCACGGTGAACCGGACGGCCGCTCTGACCGAGCGCACGGCCTTTACGCGAGATAACGAGCCGTATAACGAGCCGTTCGACTGCCCCGGCTGGGGCCGGTTCGAATTTGTCAGGCACCGCCGGTCAATCGGCTAAAAATCCGCTCCGAGCCCGGCGGTATCACGATTTCTGCGTTGGCTTCCTCGTCGGGCGCGCTTCCGGACCCTTTGTGACGCGCGCCTTGAACCGTTTCGGCTTGTCGCCATCCTTTCGGCCCTTGCCGCGTTCGCGACCCGGCCCGATGGGTTTGGACGGATCGGCGGCATCCTTGCGCGTCTGGGGGCCCATCGCGGCGCCCGTGCCGGATTGCCCCTTCTCCATGGCGTCCCGATCCTTAGCCTGTCCTGGGTTCGGCTTTCCGTGCTTGGGCTTTTTCGCCGTGTATTTGTCCGCCCTGTCCTGGCGCGCATCGGGTTTTCCCCTGCGCCGTTCGGTCGGATCGGTCGCAGCGCGTTTCACCTCAACGGCCTTCCGGGTCCCGGCGGAGGGTCTGTGCTTTTCCTCATCCTGGCGAGGCACGTCTTGCGGAACCTTCGGTGTGGCCGGCGGACCCTTGGGCGAGGCGTCGAATTCCGGCGGGCCCGGCAGTTCCGTCAGACGCGCGCCCTGTTCGATCTCGAGTTCGGGGCCCAGCTCGGTCTTCATGGCGGAAACGGCATCGGTCAGGATCTCGATGAAGGTCTCCTGATATTGGACACGAATGGCCCCGATCGCGTCCTTCGACAGCCCCGCATTGCGGCACAGCATGGGAAGCAGCCAGCGCGGCTCGGCGCGCTGCTTGCGACCGACCGACAGCGAAAACCAGGTGCTCGGCCCGAAGGCGGAGGGCTCGCGCGTCGTGCGCATGCCGGGCTCGGGCGTGTCGCCGAGGATCTCGGGCGCCGAGTTGCGGTCGCGATAGAGCCGCAGATAGGCGGCCGCGACCTTTTCGGCTGAGTGCGCCTGCAAGAGTCGGTCGGCGAAGGTCTGTTCCTCGGGGCTGAGCGCTCTGTCCCATGCGGGATCGGACATCAGCCTCTCCTCGTCGCGGGCAAGCACCGCTTCGGCCGAGGGCGGCGTGCCCCACTCGGCCTCCAGGTTGGCGAATTTCAAGAGGCGCTGCGCCTTTGGCTTTTGACGCACCGGCACGATAAGCACCGAGGTCCCCTTGCGCCCGGCGCGCCCCGTGCGGCCCGAACGGTGCAGGAGCGATTCCGAATTGGTCGGCAGGTCCGCATGGATGACCAGCTCGAGACCGGGCAGGTCGATGCCGCGCGCCGCCACATCGGTCGCGATGCACACGCGCGCTCGACCATCCCGCAGGGCCTGCAAGGCATGGGTGCGCTCGGACTGGCTCAATTCGCCGGACAGCGCCACGACCGAAAACCCTCTGTTCGAGAACTTTGCCGTCAGCCGGGCCACCATGGAGCGGGTGTTGGCAAAGATGATCGCCGTTTGCGGGTCATGATACCGCAACAGGTTGATGATCGCCTTTTCGATATCCGACGGGGCCACGGTCAGCGCAACATAGGCGATGTCGCTATGCTGAGCGCCCTTGTCGCCAACCTCGATCCGCCGGGCGTCCGCTTTCTGGTAGGTTTGCGCAAGCTTGGCGATGGCGCGCGGCACCGTCGCCGAGAACAGCAGCGTGCGGCGGCTCTCCGGTGTGTGGTCGAGAATGAATTCGAGATCCTCGGAGAACCCCATGTCGAGCATTTCATCCGCTTCGTCGAGGACGACGGCCTTCAGGTCGCTCAGATCGATCACCCCACGGGACACATGGTCTCTGAGACGGCCGGGCGTGGCGACAATGACATGGGCGCCGCGCTCGATCGCCCTGCGTTCGGTCCGGGCATCCATGCCCCCGACAGCGGAGGCGGTGACGATCCCGGCCTCCGCGAATAGCCAGTCGAACTCCCGCTGCACCTGCATGGCCAATTCGCGCGTGGGCGCAATGATCAGAGCCAGCGGTGTCGCCGGACGCTCAAATCGTCCATCCCTGTCCAGCAGATCATGTGCAAGGGCCAGCGCGAAGCCGACCGTCTTCCCGGAACCGGTTTGCGCCGATACCAAAAGGTCAAGCCCGGCCAATTCCGGCTGCGTCACCGCCACTTGAACCGGCGTCGGTTTGCGGTAGCCCTTGGCGGCCAATGTCTTCGACAGCGTTTCGGGCTGTCCGGAGAAATCCTGCATGCATCACCTGGAAGGAGGGAAGACCTCGCCATTAAGCGTGTTGGCTGCCATTGTATAGACCGCAGGAATGACCGGAACCGATGGTATCCGACGGGGTAGTGCGCCGCGACGGGGCGGGAAGCGGAAGCTGTCGAATGCAAGGGAGTGGGTCCAGCCGGTCAACTGGCCTTGCCTGTGTGGACAGCCCCGGTTTTGCATGGGTAGTGTCCGTCAAGGTGGTGTAATTTCCCGGATGGCCTGAGGGCATGTCAGGCGGCTTTCGTTGTGATGCTGAGACTGGGGTCGATCTCCTCGGTGTCGATCCGGGCGAAGGCCTCGACCATCATGTAGCGGCCCGAGGTCTGCCATTCGTCAACCTTATCGAACGGCACCGCACCGATCCGGCGCATGATGGAGGCCTCGTTCGGGAAGATCCGCACGACATCGGCGCGGCGTTTCACTTCCTTGTTCAGACGCTCGATCGGGTTCGTGCTGTGCAGTTTTGTGCGGTGCTGGCGGGGGGGAGGTCGCGCCGGTCCGCCGCAGGCGGCAGACTGACAAGTGGACAGCCTGAATCAAGAACGGGCCGAGCCAAATATCCGCCAACAGGTCGTGCTCGCTGGCGTCCATCAGGTCGGCCAGCTTGGGCCAGCACGGGCGCAGCTGTTCGGACACCTTGCGCATTCGCCATTGTCCTCGGACCAATGGCGGTCAATGGCTCATTCTCGCCGGCGTGCGCGCGGTCGGGTTGGTCGAAGGCTTGCCGGATCGCGGCCGCGACGACGGTATGCTGGCCGCGCGAGACATGGCCCGAAACGAGGCCCTGCGGGACGCCAAATACCTTGGGCACGTCCTGCGGCGGTCCCTCTCGGCAGATTGCTGCGCAATCGCATGCCGGGCAATGGTTGAAGCGGATACCACCGCCGAAACCGCGTCGAGACCAAGATGCACTGCGTGAAACTGCGGGGTCAGCGGCTCGCGGCACGGGACTCCGACCGTCAGTTCGCCGAACTCCGGGTCCGCATCGCCGTCCGGCGTCACGATCTCTTCCCGTCGGCAGGTCGGGGCGCACGACCCGTCCCGGAACCTTCCGGCAGGCACAGGGACGCGCCATCGGCGTACAGGGCCTGCCATATCGCCGCTGACGTGAGCGGAATGTCCGGCAGGCGGACCTCCACGCGGCGCAGCGCATGGGCGACGGCATTGCTGGTCGCCGCGAGTGCCCCCGTCGTGCCGGCTTCGCCCGCGCCCTTCACGCCCAGGGGGTTGGTGGGCGACGGTACGTCATGAGCAAGAACCTGCATCGGCGGCATGTCCCCGGCTCTCGGCAAGGTGTAATCCATCAGCGTCCCCGTCAGGACCTGGCCGTCCGGGTCGAACCGGTGCCCGTCCATCAGCGCCCCCGCGATCCCCTGCGCTATGCCGCCCCTGAGTTGCCCTTCCAGCGCATGGTGGGACATGACCGTCACGCCGCCATTCGGTCGGCGTCTCTGGGAAAGGTCGGCGACCGTGCGCCTTGCGCCATGCGAAGGGGCAGCCAGGATCACAGCTCGATCTGGACGCGTCCGCCCACGATCCGCGCCGGGTACGTACCGAGAGCGACACAGGCCGGTGTGCGCAGGGCGGCGCCCGTCTTGTAGTTGAACCGTCCGTTGTGCATGGGACATTCGATCGTGTCGTCGAGCACCAGACCGTCGGCCAGATGCACCTGTTCGTGGGTACACAACCCGTCGGTCGCAAAGACCTCGCCGTCAGGCGATCTGTAGACGGCAAAGGTGCGTTCGCCATGATCGAAGCGGACAACGTCCTCTTCCTCGATGTCGTCCAATGCGCAAACGTCGGTCCATTCTGCCATGGAACAGGTCTCCCTTTGGTGATGTGTCGGCCTCAGCGCTGCCCGACGGCGTTGTGGAATTCTTCCCGGTAGGGTCGCGCCGTCGCGGGAAGTGTCTTGCGGATGTAATGGCCCGGCTCCCGCCTTTGCCGGATGAGCGCCGGGATCATCTCGCAATAGGCGTCGATAAACGAAGTGTTGGGCGGTGGAAGATCGTGCTTGATCAGGTCGTGAAGCCTCGGCAGCGCGTGGTAGGGCACCATGGGGAACATGTGGTGTTCGACGTGGTAGTTCATGTTCCAGTAGATCCAGCGGCTGACCGGGTTCATCAGCACCGTGCGGCTGTTCAAGCGGTGGTCGACCACGTCTTCCGCGAGGCCCCCGTGCTGCAACAGCCCCGTCAGAAACATGTGCCACGCGCCGTAGATCCTCGGCCCGCCGATCAGCATGAGGGGAATGATCGACCACCAGGCGACGGCGGAGCCAATGGCCAGCGCGTAGATGGCGACATGCACCCGCGCCCAGAACACGGCCTTCGGGCGTTCGCTTTCCGGAATGTACTCGGCCTCCTCGGCGCTGATCCGCCCCAGAGCGTTTCGGATGAGGGTGCGCATCCAGAAGATCACGTCGGGCAGCCCGATGAAATGCAGCACTCCCATCACGAGGTCCGGCGGCCGCATGAACGGGATCTCGGGGTCCCGGCCCACGATGATCGTGTCGGTGTGGTGTCGCGCATGGCTCCAGCGCCAGCTTACCGGGTTGCGCATCACCATGAAGGACGCGATGTGGTAGACCGCGTCGTTCATCCATTCGGTGCGAAACGCGGTTCCGTGCCCGCATTCATGCCAGCGCGAGTCGCAGGCCGATCCGTAGAGCACCCCGTAGACGATCCAGAACGGCACGCTCCACCAGCTTCCCCACAACAGGACGCCGCCCGCGCCGCTCAAGACAAGCAGCACCAGCCAAAGCAGGGTGTCACGGATCGCCGGGCCGTCCCTGCGGCGCATCAGGTCCTTCATGACCTTGCGGGGTACGTCGGAATGATACCAGTCGGCCGAGGCGAGGCCGATCTCGACCGCGTGCCGCCCCTCGGGGCCGGTCAGTGAATAGTCGCGCGGATACGGGCTGTGCGCATCGACTGCCGTCACGTCAGGTGTCCTCCCTTGGGCCACGCCTGGCCGGCGCAGGCGGCGGTTCGTGTCTTGCCATCAGCTCACTCGGCGGCGCGGGCCATCAATTTGCATCATTAGTCTTCAGTCACTTAGCAATGATTTTTAAATGTATCATTTCAATACATGTTCACAAGAAAATTGAGTGACGGAGTGGGTATTGCAAAAGCAATCATTTTGCATCATTCACTTCGATGCATCACTGGGCGTCGGCCGCAACGCGCCTGACGGCTACGGCAGAGACATGAGTGTTACATGCGCGCGACGATTGCCGATATTGCACGGGCCGCTCAGGTTTCCACGGCGACCGTCGACCGTGTCCTGAATGCCCGTGGCGGCGTGCGGGAAAAGACGCGGCAGACCGTAATGACGGTCGCGGCGCAGCTGGGATACCTCGACGATGGGGGGCCGATCGTCCCCGTCGGACGCCCCGTCACCCTGCATGTCCTCCTGCCCGAAGGGACGAACGCCTATATCGACGAACTGGAAGCCCAGTTCCAACGGCAGTCTGAGACCCTCGGCCATGTGTCGGTGATCGTCGAACGACTGCCGAAACTCGCGCCCCTCGCGCTGGCGGATCGCATCGCGTCGCTCAGGGGGGCGAGTGATGGTATCGCGCTGGTCGGGCTGGACCATCCTGCGGTCCGTGAAGCCCTGCGCGGCATCTCCGCAAGGGGCGTCCCCGTGCTGACCATCGCATCTGATGTCCAGCATGTGCCGGGGCGTCAGTATGTGGGCATCGACAATTCGCACGCCGGCCGGCTGGCGGGATTGCTCGCGGGACGTTTTCTGGGGGCGGCGGCCAGCTCGAAGGTCGCGCTTCTTTCGGGATCGCTGGCCTATCGCGGGCACCAGGAGCGCGAAATGGGATTCCGGCAGATCCTGAACGAGGAGTTCCCCAACCTGCAGCTGGTGGAAGTCCGAGAAATCAACGAAGATCGTGCCCTTGCGCGATCGGCCGTCGGTACGCTCCTGGCCCGGCACCCCGACCTTGCCGCGATCTACAACATCGGTGGCGGCACGATCGGCGTATGCGAGGCTCTCGAAGAAACCGGGCGGTCGAAAAACGTCTTTCTTTTCGCCCACGATCTGTCGGAGGCCAAGCGGGCCTACCTGCTGAATGGCACGGTCGACGCGATTTTCGACCAGGATCCGACACAACAGGTGCGCGAAGCCCTGGCGTCCCTGGTGTCGAGGGTCCGCCGGTTCAGATACACCTTCATTCAACCGAGCCTCCGGGTCATCTTTCGCGAAAACCTGCCCGCCGCATAGTTCCCGACCGTGACCCATCCTTGCTCCGGTGTCCGTCCACAGGTCGGACCAGCCCCCGATCGACGGTACGGGAAGGATCCACGCGGCGGATCTGCCGGCGCCACCGTCCTTGCGCAGACCGGTTCGAATTGGTTTGATGTCGGGACGGCTCCACCCCGACGGCATCGCACTGTGCCCTGTTGTTGCTCTGTGACGGCCAAGAGATGAAGGAGCCGAGCGCATGGAGATGACAGCACCCCGGATCGATCCGGCAAGGCCGGTCCTTCGGCGTCACATGGATGACGTTGTGTCGAGCTGCGCGCCCGTCACCGACCCCCGAACCGGAGCCGTGGACGAATGACACCTCGCCTCGATGCCCCCGAGATGATGCATTCCGTTGATCCGGTCAGCGCAGGCGATCGGGGACGGGACGTCTGATGCCCAACACCGGCACATCCGCGGTGGCACCCACGCTGCCCCGGCGCGAGATCGCGCTCTGGGTCGCCGTCACCGCCCTTCTGGCCCTTGCCGTTTCACCCGTTCTCACGCGCTCGCATGTCGAGGGGTTCACCTATTTCACCGAGACATTGTCGATCCTGTTGCCCGATCTGTCGCGCGCGGATCCGCTTTGGTCGCTCACTCGGGATTTCTTCTACATGTCGCGGCCCGGCGTGATCTGGGCGATGGCGCCGCTGTCCGACCTGTCGCCCGGGAATGCCTATGACCTCCTGATGTGGCTGGCGATGCCGGTATTCCTGTCGGGGGTCATCCTCGCCGGCCGCCTCGCGGGTGGTGCATCCTGGCTGGCTTCTGTCGCGGCCCTGCTGCTTCTGCCGATCGCAGTGGAGGCAAATTTCTTCACCAACGACAATCTGATCGCCGGCGGCCTGTCGCTCTGGACGATGGCCGTGATCCTTGGACGGCGTGGCATGGCGTTCGCCGTGCTGGCGGGTAGTCTATATTCCCTGGCCGTGCTGTGCCGGCTCGACCAGGTCCTGCTGGCGCCGTTCTTCGCCGTGCTGGCGATCCTGCCTGCGCCGTCGCTCCGTTGGGCGGTAGCCCGGTGGGCGGCCATGGCGGTGGGCTTCGGCATCGTCCACGGTCTCTTCGCGCTGCTCGATCCGCAGGCGGCGAACCTCCTTTTCAGGATCGCCGTGGTGACCGAGGCCGACGGCATGTGGTCCCGGGACACGGTCACGCTTGCCCTGATGATCCTGCGCGATGCGGCGGCCGCCCTGATGGCCTTCGGGCTCGGATTGCCCGCCATCATCGCCGGCGCCGTGGTGCTTTATGCCCGCGCAAGGTCTGCCGCACGGCACGCATCGGGGTCGGTCGACGGTTTGCGGATATGGGCCATGCCGCTCCTGCTGATCGGCTATCCGTTCGTCATCTACGGGCTGACCGTCGGCAAGTACTACGATCCGCGCGGCTTCATCACCATGCTGCCCATGCTCGCGCCGCTGGCGGCAATCGGCCTCGACCGATGGGTGATCGGACCGCTGCGGCGGGCTCCCCGCGCGGCGCCGGCAGCCGGTCGGAGCACGTGGACCGCCCTGATGGCTGCATTGCTCCTGCTGCCCGTCTTCGTGCCGGGCGTGCCGATCCTGCCGGCAGTGCTCCCGTTGCCAGCAGAGACCGAAAATGCGCCGCCCACCATGACCGGGCGGATCTGGTACGGCGGCGCATGGCGCGACTGGCAGGAGCGGGAGTTTCATCAGCACGACCGGGCGGCCGAGAGGCTTGTCGAAACCCTGATCGCTCAACAGGCGGAGGCGGCCGTCGTGGCAGCCGGCTGGAACGAAGACCGCCGCCTGCAGAACGTCCTGGCGGCGCAAGGCTTCGAACCGCTGGAGGAGACCGGCACCGCCTGCGCACCGGTGGCCGAGCTCTGGTCCCACCCCGATGGCGCGAGGGTGCATCTCGTCCGCATGCATATCCCCTTTCTCCGGAACTGGGTGCTGACCTCGGCGTCGCTCTACGTCGCCCATGGCGCGGACTGTCTGCGGAGCGTGCCGGACGACCGGCGCTTTGCCCTCGATCCCATCGGTGTTCTCGTCACCCGGAACGACGACGCGGAACGCCTCTCGGCGGACGCGGATGGCCATTTCAGGATGACGGACGACGATCTGGAGCGGTTCGCGGAACGCGCCGGGAACACGATCCGGTCCTACGGCGCGGAGAGTGACCCGGTCGCCGCCACCGCGCAGGCCGTGGTCCGGAGAGCCCGCGAACGGTTGAACTGAGCCCCGTCATCCAACGGGATTTGCTGCGGCGGGGCAACGATCCGGCGCGAGATGGGCGTGGCGCGGCGGTCACGGTTGACGCATGTCATCATGCGCACCACGGTTTGCCCAAAAAACGCCGCGGCGTGATGGCAGAGCCGTGCGAACGGCACATCGAGGCACAAAAAACGGGGCGAGGAACCGTGAGCGGGCGTGATTTCACATGCGGCGACGACTGAGAGGCGGCTTTCGGGCATTCGCCCTGGTCTCCGGCATCGGCTGGGTGCTCGATCTGTGCCTGACCATGGGGCTGGTGCAGCTCGGCCTGTCTCCCTTCGCGGGCAGCCTTGCCGGCGCGGCAACGGCCGTGAGTTTCGTCTACGTGGTCTCGCGCCTGATGCTTCTGGCCGATCGCAGGATCGGACGGGCGCAGGATTTCGGCATCTACGTGCTGTGGCAGGTCTTCGCGATCTCGGCGGCCTCCGCACTGGTCGCCGTTATCGCCTATCTTCTGGACCCCGCCATTGCTGCGGTGGGCGCGGGCCGGGCGTCTCCAGTCGCCGGCTTCAACACGATCACGATCGCCTCGGGTCTGGCCAAGGCGCTGGTCACGCCGCTGACGCTGATTGCCAATTTCCTGTTCCTCGGATGGCTGACCGGCCATGGGGCGCGCATGGTCTCGGCCGGCGCGCGGGGCACGCGATAACGATGCGCAATCTCGTCTTCATCCCGATGTACAATTGCGCCGCCCAGATCCCTCGTGTCCTGGCCCAGTTCGACGACCCGTCGGTCCGGCCCTGGGTCGATACGGTGCTGTGCATCGACAACCGCTCCACCGACGGCACGCTCGACGCGGCGCGCTCGGCGCTGGAGCACTGCCCCGTGCCGACCCGGGTTCTCTTGCGCAACGACGACAATTACGGCCTCGGCGGATCGCACAAGGTCGCCATCGAATTCGCGAGGGCCCATGGCTACGACATGCTGACGGTGCTGCACGGCGACGATCAGGGGTCGATTACCGATCTCGTCGGCGTGCTCGAGGAGGGCGCGCATGCCGACGCCGATTTCCTGATGGGCGCGCGGTTCATGCCCGGCTCCCGGCTGGAGGGGTATTCGACCCTCAGGACCCTGGCCAACAGGGCGTTCAATCTCGTCTTCTCGGCGGTGTCGGGAACGCGCCTCCACGATCTCGGATCGGGCCTGAACCTGATGCGCGTGGACGCGTTCGCGGACGGGTTCCACACCCGGTTCGCCGACGATCTGACGTTCAACTACTACCTCATTCTCGCCGTGGCGCACCGCAAGGCGCGGCTGCGGTTCTTTCCGCTGGAATGGCGCGAGGATGATCAGATCTCCAACGCCCGCCTCACGCGCATGGGCTTCCAGATCCTCGGGCTTCTCGGGCGGCGGGTCATCTCCCCGCGCCGGTTTTTCGGGGACGATCACAGGGCGCATCCGCGGGCGGGCTATCCCTCGACCGAAATCGCGCGGTGGGAGGTGTAGGAATGCAAGGCAGCGCCAACCCGGTTGCCATGTCGCGGCCTGCGAAGCGGACCGATGCGGCGCGGACGGCCTTCGTTGCCGGCGCGGCGGTCTTCGTGGTGATCGCGACGCTCGCGCTTTTGCCGCTGACCGGTCCCTTGCCCCTCGTCAGCGCGCTGGCGGCGGGGCTTCTCTATCTGGTCAGTCACCTGCTCAGGGCGTTCCGGCTGGCGATCCTTTCGGTCGAGATGCTTGGCGTGTCGGGCCGGACGACGGTGCTGGTGCATTTCGCGACGGCGCCGATCTCGCTTGCCTTGCCGCTCAAGCTTGGCGAGCTGACCCGGCTTTACGAGCTTTGGCGGCTCAGCGGAACGCTGGTCTACTCGGTCGTCGTCCTGCTGGTCGACCGGATGTATGATTCACTCTTTCTGGTTCCGCTTCTGGCCATTCTGCTTCTGCAGAACGATGCGTCCCCCGCCCTGATCGTACTGACCTGCGTGGCCGCCTTCGTGCCGCTTGCCGTCATCGTGGTGGGACCTCGGTTGATGACCGAGGTGCAACGCTACGTCGTCGCCCATCATAACGATGCCGGCACGCTCGGCACGTTGCGGGGCATCGACGCCGTCCGCCGCGTCGTGACCCACGCCGCGCGCGTGGCGCGCCAGCAGGCGCCGACGCTCGTCGTCCTGTCGCTGCTCATCTGGCTACTGGAGGTGCTGGTCTGCCTGATCCTCGTGAGCGCCATCGGTGCCGCGGCGGAAAGCGCCTTCGATCTCCTTGGCAGCCGGTTGACCGCGACATGGTGGACCGAGGGCTCCGACCCGCTGGTTCAGGCCGTGATCGCGCTGACGCTGATCGCGACGCTTCTGCCATGGCCGCTGGCGATCGCGCTCTACTTCGGCCGGCGACTGGCGGCGACCGGGGCGCGGACGGCCGGTCCGAAACGACAGGAGAGGGTCGGGTGGTGAACCGGGGCTATCACGTCATCGTCGACGACCGCGAGGCGCCGCCCGCGGAGGTGCAGCGCCTGAGCGGGGACGTTCATTTCGGCAACCTCCTGCGCCGCCGCCGCCGCTATCTCGACGAACTGGTGGCCACCGCCGTCGATGCCGATGACGTCACCGTTCTGCGCACCGACGAGGAGGCCGAACAGCTGGCGCGCAGGATGGAGGCGGCCCGCGGCGAGGCGCTGTGGCTCCGGCTGCCGACAAGCATCGCGCCGCTCGACCTTGCCGGGCTGCGCGTCCAGATCGGCAAGATGCGCTATGCGCTTGAGCCCATGATGCTGGCGCCCGTGTCGGAAGACGACGCGCCCATGGTGCTTTTCCCCGCTCAGGCCATCGCCATTCTGCGGGCCGAAAGCACCAAGGCCCGGCGTGCGCGGGTCTACCAGATCGCGGAAGAGGCGACTCAGGTCCACCATGACGTGCCTTTCGTGGATCTGCGCGACGCCGCCGCGCTGGGCCGGTTTCTGTCCGGGGCCACCGAACCGCGCGCGTTCAACTCGCTGTCCGCCGAAAAGGATGTCTTCGTCAAAAGCTCGACCGACATCGAAAAGATGCGCGCCGAGCACGACTTTTACGCGCTGGCCCGGCCCGAGATGCAACGCTTCCTGCTGCCGACATTCGGGTTCGAGCAAGACGGACGGACCGCCAGCTACCGGATGGAGAACCTGCGTGTCCCCGATGCCGCGCTTCAGTTCGTGCTGGGCGCCTTCACCGAGACGCAGTTCGATCAACTCCTCGATCAGTTCTTCGCCTTCATCGCGGCCCGCGAACGCGAGACGGTCGGACGAAAACCGGTGGCAGACGCCGGCCGGACGCAAATCCTTGAAAAGCTCTACCAGCGCATGGACCGCCTGGCACATTCCGAGGCCGGCCGCCGGATCGAGGCCATGCTGGTCGCGGGCGGCGTGGCGGGCGGTGTGATCGGGCTTGCCGAACGGGCCGTGCCGCTGATCGAGGCCGCTCTGGCGCGCCATCCGTCCGACTTCCTCGCCTTCAGCCATGGCGACCCCTGCCTGTCCAACATCCTGTTCGACGGTCGCATCGGTCTCTTCCGCCTCATCGACCCGCGCGGCGCCTCGGCCCGCGCCGACGCGATGATGCATCCGCTCTACGATCTGGCGAAGTTTTCCCACTCGGTTCTCGGCGGTTACGATTTCGTGAACAACGACCTCTTCGGGATCGAGGTGGGCCCGGACCTCGGGCTCGAGTTGCAGTTCCACCGCGGTGGTCCCCCGGACTGGGTGCAGGCGGCGTTCCGCGATCGCGTGGCGCGGGAAGGGTGGGACATGCGCGACATTCGCGCGGTCGAGGCCTCGCTGTTCCTGTCGATGCTGCCGCTGCATCTCGACCATGAACGCAAGCCGCTGGGCTTCTGCCTGATCGTCCGGCGCATCCTCAAAGAACTGGAAGACCGATGATCGAAACCGAAAAGGCGCTTGTTGTGGACGTCGACGGAACGCTCTGCCCGATCAGGCAAGACGGCGAAAGCTACGATGACATGATCCCCGAGCCGCGGATGCTGGCACGCCTGCGCGCGCTTCACGCCGAGGGCTGGGTGATCATCCTGCATTCCGCCCGCGGCATGCGCAGCAATAACGGCAACGCCGGCAGGATCGCGCGGAACGTGGCGCCGGGTCTTTTGCGCTGGCTCGATGCGCATGGCATCCCTTTCGACGAGTTGCATCTCGGCAAGCCATGGCCCGGGCGGCAGGGGTTCTATGTCGACGACCGCGCCGTCCGTCCGAGGGAGTTCGTGGATCTTGGCCTCGACGACCTGAACGCGCTGGTCGAGCGTGACCGGATCGCGGTGCCGGGTGGCCGGGCGTGACGGGGACCGTCGCGATAACCATGGCGGGCCTCGGCAGCCGCTTCGCCAAGGCCGGTTACACGCGCCCGAAATACGAGATCGAAGCGCTGGGCCTGCCGCTCTTCGACTGGTCCATGCTGAGCCTCGAGGCTTTCCGCACCCGGGGCTGGCGGTTCCGCTTCGCCGCGCGCGAACCCGACGCCGAGGCCTTTATCCGCGCCCGTTGCGCGGCACGCGGGATCGGGGATTGCGACGTCCTGACGATCGCGGCGCTGACCGACGGACAGGCCACCACAGCGCTTTTCCTCGCGCAGACCGCGCCCGCCGATGAACCTTTCGCGATCTACAACATCGACACCTTCGTGCGGCCGGACGCCATGGTGCCGCCCGACCCGGCATCCTGCGCGGGCTGGGTGCCTTGCTTTCCGGCGCCGGGCGATGGCTGGTCCTTTGCCCGCTGCGACGAAAACGGCAACGTTGTGGACCTGCGCGAGAAGGTCCGCATCTCCGATCATGCCACGGTCGGCCTCTACTGGTTCGACAGCGCCGCGCGCTACGTCGATACTTACCGGGCCTACTATTCCGTGCCGGGGCGGGAGGAGAAGGGCGAACGCTACGTCGCACCGATCTACAACCAGCTGATCGCCGAGGGCCTGCCGGTCCGCATCGCCGAGCTGCGGCTGGAAGATGTGGGCATGCTCGGCACACCCGACCAGGTGTCGGGATTCGTGACAGACCCGCCCGAAGCCGCGCAGGCGGTGGCGGCGGCCTTCGCGACACGGTGAGGGAGGGCGCGCGCGTCGAAAGACGGGATCGACCGGGTTTTGCGGGGCCGCTCAAAGATAGCCCGAGGCGCCTTTCACAAGGTAGACGATCCCGATGGCCATGATGATGTAGCGCGTGTAGTTCCGGAAACCGTGATCGCTGAGGCGCTCCAGAACGGGTCTCGCAAGGGTCGTGCCGGTGATGGCCGCCGCGATCGCGACCGCGACGACCGTCATCGAAAGGCCCTCGGCCTCGGTGGCCGTAAGCACGGCGCCGAAGTAGACGATCTTGGCAATGTGCGTCACGACCTGACAGCATGCCTTGGTCGCGACGATCGATCTTCGCCCGATGTCGGTGTTGACGAAATAGAGATCCAGCGTCGGCCCCGACACGCCCGAAACGAATTGCATGGACGTGCAGATGAAGCCGCAGCTTTCGGCGCCGCCGCGCGCCGTGGCACGCGGCACATGCCGGTCGGGGACGAGAAACGGAATGAACGGGACCAGACCGAGAAAGACGAAGACCAGCCTCTGATCGGGAACGAAGCTGACGAGAGAGAACAGGCCCGCCGACGCGAGCAGGCCGGCCGCGTATCGCAGGACGATGCGCCATCGGACATGGGCCCGCCACAACACCGCGCGCCAGCCGTTCGAGGCGAGTTGCGTGATCCCGTGCAGGACCATCGCGTTCGCCACCGGCAGGATGAGCAGGAGCCCACCCATGAGGATCATGCCCCCGGCCATCCCGAAGACGCCTGCGATGAATGAGGTGCACAGGACCAGAACGGCGAAGAACGCCACGACAGGCGCGGTCATCCGGTATCAGGCTCCGAGAAGGTTCTGCCGGACCGTCACGAGATGCGCCTCGATCGCCTTCTCGGCCAGACGGGCGTTGCGCGCTTGGAGCGCCTCGAAGATGCGGGCGTGTTCCTGACAATAGGTTTCGCGACGTTCGACGGTGATGCTGCCCTTTTTCAAGTCACCCCACGCAGCGGTGTCCCGCGACTGCGTCACGATCCGGAAAAGATCGATGATCAGGCGGTTATGCGTGGCTTCGGCGAGCATCTGGTGAAACTGACCGTCCCAGTGTTCGAAGGTCACGAAGTCGGTCGCGCGCTCGGCTTCGAGAAGGGATTTCCGGATCGCCTCGATGTCGGCCTTGTTGGCATGGATCACGATCAGGGACGCGAAGCGCGGCTCGAGCAGCATCCGTGCATCCATGATCTCGCGCGGGCTGTAGTCTTCGCGTTCCAGAACCGCGACCTCCGGATCGCCCGGCGCGCTTGCGTCGGCGACATAGGTGCCGCTGCCGATGACGCGCACCACCTTGCCCTGCGCCTCGAGCCTGGCCATGGCGCGGCGCACCGCGCTGCGGGAGACCTGCAGCTCCTCGGCCAGCGCGCGTTCCGTGGGCAGGCGGGTGCCCGGGCGCATCTCGGACCGCGACAGAAGATCCGTCAGGCGAAGCTCGACCGGGTCCATCGTGTTCCGCTCTGTCGCATCCAGATGCTGCATGTTTCCCATGGGAGGTGTTTCCTTGGCGCCATAGCACGTTTTCTCTTTGGGCCTGTCAACCAATAGCCCCGCAGGCGCATTCCATGTTGCAACCTGAGAAACCAATATTCTATAAGCCAGACATTGGGCAACCAATAAAACGGATTCGACCAGGTATTGGTCGCAGTTTGAATACCGGCTCATCGCGGCAGAGGAGGAGACGAAGATGGCGCAACCCGAGGCACAGGCGGCATTCCCGGGCACCGAACACTGGACGAGGAAGGGGGACGTAAACCTGTTCCTCTGGAACAAGGCGCCCGAAACGACGCCGAAGGGGACGATGCTCTTCGTGCACGGCTCGTCGATGGCGGCGCAGCCGACCTTCGATCTTCAGGTGCCCGGACGTCCGTTCTCCTCGGTTATGGATTGGTTCGTGGCGCAGGGCTACGACACCTGGTGCGTCGATATGGAGGGCTACGGTCGCTCCGACAAGCATCGCGACATCACCTCCAACATCGCCGATGGCGCCGATGACCTGAGTGCCGCCTCGGCCTACATCATGGAGACGACGGGCGCGGAGAGCTTCTACGTCTACGGCATTTCCTCGGGCGCTCTGCGCGCCGCCGCCTTCGCCGAGCGCCATCCGGAACGCGTCGCGAAACTTGCCTTGGACGCTTATGTCTGGACCGGGGAAGGGGCGCCCACGCTGATCGAACGCAGCAAGAAACTCGATCAGTTCAAGGCGATGAAGCGCCGCCCGATCGATCGCGACTTCGTCTTCTCGATCTTCAACCGCGACCATCCCGGCACCGCCGAGGACAAGGTCATCGAGGCCTTCGCCGACGCGATACTCGCGCTGGACGATTCGATGCCGACCGGCACCTATGTCGACATGTGCTCGCGCCTGCCGGTCAACGATCCGGCCAAGCTCACCATGCCGACCATCGTCATGCGTGGCGAGTATGACGGGATCGCGGCGATGGACGACCTGCTCAAGTTCTTCTCGCTGCTGCCCCATCCGAACAAGCAGTTCACCGTGATGCAGGGCATCTCGCACGCGTCGTTTCAGCAGAAGAACTACATGATGGTCTACCAGATCCTGCAGAGTTTCTTCGAACAGCCCGCGCCGGTCTACACCGGGGCGTGATGGAGCAGGCGGCCGGTTGGGCGTCCATTATGCGACCAATGGGAAAATGGTTGACATATTGGTGAACGCGACCAATCCTTGGGCAAGGGCGGTGAACAGAAGGGCCGCCTTTCATCTGACCAGAGGGAGGACCATCATGACGAAATTCACCAAGAGAACCCCTGCGCTCATCGGCCGGCGCGGGTTTCTGGGTGCGGCGGGTGCTGTCGCGGCCGCCGCGGGCACGGGCGGCCTTTTCGCGCCGGGGCGCGCCCTTGCGCAGGAATTTCCCTCGCGCAACATCGACATCATCATTCCGACCGGCGAGGGCGGCGGCGCGGATCGTGACGCGCGCGCCTTCGCCTCGGTCTGGGGCAACCATCTGCCGACGAACTTCCAGTTCGGCTACTATCCCGGCGCCGCCGGGCAGGTCGGCTACGAGTTCTACATGAGCCGCGAGCCCGATGCCCATTCGCTGATCTTCGCCAATCTCGGCCCCGAGGTCATCATGCTGGCGCTTCAAGACACGGGCATCAGCGTCGGCGAGGATATCGTCTACATCCAGCAGACACTGTCCGAACCGATGGCCGTCTGGGTCGGTCCCAGCAGCCCGTTCCGCACGCTCGAAGAGCTCGTCGAGGAAGGCCGCCGCCGTCCGCTCACCGTCGCCGTGAGCCGTCTGCCGCACCCGGCCTCCATCGGCATGCTGGCGCTTGGAGAGGCGCTGGGAATCGAGATCGTGCTGGTGCCCTATGGCGGCGGCAATCCGACCGCGATGGCCGCGATCACGTTGGAGGTCGACTGCGCAGCCCTGCCGGTCACCAACTCGATCGTGCTGGACGACCAGTCGCTGGTGCTCGGCATCTTCGCGGACGAGAACGTCGCACCCGATGGGACCGACAACGCACCCACGGTGAACGCGGCGCTCGGCACCTCGATCCCGGCGCTGACCTCGTCGCGCGCATGGGGCATCCACCGCGCGGCCTACGACGCCTATCCCGAGCGGGTCACCCGCCTGAAGGAGAGCATGGCGGCGACGCTCGCCGATCCGGCCTATGTCGAGGCCGTGGAAGGCGCGGGCGTGCCCTCCGTCTTCATCGATCCGGGCGACGAGGCGCAGGCGATGGCATCGGCCCAGGCCACCATCGAAATGGCCCGCCGCTACCGCGATCTGCTGACCGGTTCCTGATCGGCGGAAGGGGCAGGGCGGCGCCGGCCGCCCTGCCGACAAAAAACAAGCGAGTCCAGAAAATGTCTGACGATACTCCGTCGGGCAGGAGGCAGGTCGGCTCCGACCTGATCATTCCTGTCGCCGGCATCGCCTATGCCGTCTACTACGTATACTCGGTCTGGGACTTCCCGCCCGAGGCGCAGCGCAGCGGCTTTTTCCTCGCGGGCTTGCTCGTCGCCCTGTGCCTGATCTTCTTCGTCAGGATCGGCATCCTCGCCGCCCGGGGACGTGTCGAGCTTGAGTTCGACGCCCTTCTCGGACCGCCGCGCGGCCGCCTCGGGCGGCTTGGCTTCGTGGCGCTGATCGGGGCCTACCTGCTCACGGTCGGAACGCTCGGCTTCACGCTCACGACCTTTTCCTTCCTCTTCATCGGCTCGCTGCTCGCCGGTCTGAAGTCGATCCGCCGCGCGGCCATTTTCGCGGCGACCGCGTCGCTCGCCGGCTGGCTCTTCTTCATCGTCCTGCTCGGAACACGCTTCCCGCTCGGCCCGTTCGAAGCGCTGGTGAACATGGTGACGTCGTCATGGAGATGAACGCCACGGGCCTCGCCGAGCTCTTCTTCTACTCGGCGTCGATGTGGTGGGTGATCATCCCCGCCGTCTTCATCGGCATCCTGATGGGCGCGATCCCCGGCTTCGCGGCGCACAACACGATCATCATGCTTCTGCCGCTGACGCTGGCCGTCGACGTCGATGTGGCGCTGACCTTCATGGTCGCGCTCTACTGCGCCAGCCATCTGGGCGGCGGCATACCGGCGATCCTGCTCAACATCCCCGGCACCGGGGGGGCTGCCGCGACGACGCTCGACGGCTATCCGATGTCCCAGCAGGGCAAGGCGTCGAAAGCGCTGGCTCTGAGCTTCGTCGCGTCGATTTCCGCGGGTCTGCTCACGTCGGCGGTCACGCTCTTCATGCTGCAATACCTCTCGCAGGTCGGCTTCTACATCCGTTCGGTCGAGATGGTCGTCGTCATGCTTTTCGGCCTCGCGCTGATCGCCGCCATCGCCGCGAAGGACATGATCAAGGGTCTCATCGCGGGCGCGCTCGGCCTGATGCTCGGCGCGATGGGGGCCGACCATATCTATGCCACGCCGCGCGGCACGTTCGGCATCCTCGAGCTTTTCGACGGCGTGCCGCTGGTGCCGGCGCTGATCGGGCTGTTCGCGATCTCCGAGGCGCTCATCATGCTGGAGACGCGCACGGTCGCCCCGGCCGGTGCGGCCCGGTCCATGCCGACCTGGACCCAGACCTTCCGCGAGATCGCTGGCGCCTTCCGCCACTGGGTGCTGATGATCTGGACCTCGCTGCTGGGGTTGGTCATCGGCGTGCTGCCGGGGGCAGGCGCCTCGATCGCGGCCTTCGTCGCCTACCAGCAGGCGCGGGTGTTCTCCAGAACGCCGGAAAAGTTCGGCACGGGCCATGAACAGGGCGTGGTTGCGCCAGAGGCGGCCAATAACGGCGTGACCACGGGCACGCTGGTCCCGCTTCTGGCCATCGGCGTGCCGGGCGGAAGCACGGCGGCCGTCATGATGGTCGTGCTGCAATTCCACGGCGTGCCCTTCGGGCCGCGTCTCTTCGTGCAGGACCCTCTGCTGGCCTATGGCGTCATCATGTCGATGTTCGTGGCCTATGTGTTCATGCTCGTGACGCTCTTTCCGCTCACGCGCTACCTGTCGCGGATCACGGTGGTCGCGAACTACTACATGGCGCCGATGATCGTGGCCTTCACGTTGGTGGGCGCCTTCGTGCCGCGGAACTTCATGGCCGACCTGACCATCGCGGTGGTCTTCGGCCTGATCGGCTACGTCGCGCGAAAGACCGGCTACAACGTCGCGGCGATCCTGATCGGCGTGATCCTCGGCCCGCTTCTCGAGCGCTCGTTCCTGTTGTCCATGCGGATATCGGGCGGAGACTGGACGGTCTTCTTCTCGTCCGCGATCGGCAACATCCTCTGGGCGCTCCTCGCCGTGACGCTGCTGGCGTCGCCTTCCATCAGCCTGTTGCGCCGAATGCGGCGCAAGGGCGATATCTATTGAACAAATCGGGAGTACTGAACATGCGTCTTGTCACCGTTGAGGTGGGCGACCGGCAGCTTGCGGCGGTCGAAACGGCTGAAGGCATCATCGCACTGGCCGACCTGGCGAAGGATCTGCCCGCCTCGGTCCTGGAGGTGGTGCGGGGCGGGGCGGGGGCGCTGCGGCGGATCGCGGCGGCCCTCGAAGCTGGGAGCGCCCGGCCGCTCGAGGCGGGAAGCTACCGGCTGCTCGCGCCGATACCGCGTCCGGCCAAGAACATCTTCTGCGTCGGCAAGAACTATGTCGAGCACGCGAAGGAGTTCCAGGACTCGGGGTTCGACCAGAGCTCGGGCGGCCAGGACGTTCCGGATCTGCCCATCGTCTTTACCAAGGCGCCGACCTCCGTTGTCGGGCCGGATGCCGAGGTGGTGTCCGCCCATGACGCCGACGGCACGCTCGATTACGAGGGCGAGCTGGGTGTCGTGATCGGCACCGGTGGCCGCGGAATCACGAAGGACGACGCCTATGACCACGTCTTCGGGTACACCGTCATCAACGACATCACCGCGCGTCAGGCGCAGAACGCCCACAAGCAGTGGTTCCTGGGCAAGTCCTGCGACACGTTCTGTCCGATGGGGCCGGCCATCGTGACCGCCGATGCCGTCGCGGATGTGACGGAGCTGCACCTGACGACCCGCGTCAACGGAGAGCTTCGGCAGGATGCGGTGGTGCGCGATCTCATCTTCGATATTCCCACCATCATCGCGACGATCTCGCGTGCCATCACGCTGGAGCCGGGCGACGTCATCGCGACCGGTACGCCGGTCGGGGTGGCGCTCGGGTTCAATCCGCCGAAATTCCTCAAGCCCGGCGACGAGGTGGCGATCGAGATTTCCGGCATCGGAACCCTGCGCAGCCACATCGTCTGAAGCGGAGGCCGCAAGGAAGCCACGTCGCGCAGCCCGGATCAGGTCCAGACACGAAAAGGCAGGCCGGAATGGCGTTTCTCTCCGCCGAATTCTACACCATTGCAGCCATCTTGCTGGTGGCCGGCGCGCTCACCGGCGTCCTCGCGGGCGCTTTTGGTGTCGGAGGCGGTGCGCTCATCGTTCCAGTGCTCTACGAGGTCTTCGGCGCGGTCGACGTGCCCGAGGACACGCGCATGCCGCTTGCCGTCGGGACGTCGCTGGCCATCATCATCCCGACCTCCGTCCGCTCCTGGCGCGGCCACCGCACGCGGGGTGCCGTCGACGACGCCCTGCTGAAGGTCTGGGCGCTGCCGATCGTCCTTGGGGTGTTGGTCGGCGCGGTGGTTGCACGCGTCGCACCGGCCGAGGTCTTCCAGGCGGTGTTCATCGGTGTCGCGGGCGTGAACGCGATCAAGCTCGTTTCGGGCACGAAGCGGTGGAATCTTGCGACCGACCTGCCGACGGGCATCGGTCTGCGCGTCTATGGATGGATCATCGGGCTGCTGTCTTCGCTGATGGGGATCGGGGGCGGACAGATCACCAACATGATCATGACCCTGCATGGCCGCCCGATCCACCAGGCCGTGGCGACCTCGGCGGGGGTGGGCATTCTGATCTCGGTACCGGGCGCGATCGGCTACGTGCTGGCGGGATGGGGACAGCCCGGTCTTCCCGTGGACGCGATCGGCTTCGTTTCGCTTCTGGGTCTCGCGTTGTTCGTGCCGACAACGATCCTGACCGCCGGTCTCGGGGTTCGCATCGCGCATGGGCTTTCCGCGCGCACGCTCGAGCTTGCGTTCGGGGCTTTCCTCTTCATCGTGTGCCTGCGGTTCCTCTACGCTCTCCTGAACGGATGAGGCGGGAGACCCGAGGTGCGACGCGGAGCGGCCCGTTCATGCATGGGCGGCTCCTGTTTCCGCAAGACCACCTTTCGTGTGGAAATGGGAAACCGGCCCGCTAGAACCTGTCCATGCGCGCACGCCGGTCGTCATCCGGAACGGGCAGAGGCGGTGTGTGACGGTGGGGATCGGACAATGACCACGATACTCGGAGTATCCGGAAGCCTGCGGACCTTCTCGTTCAACGCGGGCCTTCTGCGGGCCCGCCTGGACAGCTTCGTTCGGGGATTTGTCGCGTCGCCTTAACACTTTGGAATGTTTTCTGTCTTGGCAACGCTTCGCTTTGGCCGAGCGCCGCCCGCAGCCAGAATGGAGTAGCCAAGGCATGTCTATCGAAGCCGAGCACCGGATAGTGCTCATCCTGGGCAGCGCGCCCGATGCGGTTCTTTGCCGGGATTGGCCGAGAAACGCCGTGTCGGACATCGTGGCCATCAACAACGCATGGCGGTTGCGCAGTGACTGGGACTACCTGATCGCGCCCGACGATTTTCCGCCCGATCGGTTCCCGGAGACCCGAACCGCGAACCAGCACCTCATCACCTCGGCCGACTATGTTCCGGCCAACAATCGTTTCGGCGGCGTGTTCTATGCCGGTGGCACGATGGCGTTCACCGCCGGATACTGGGCGCTTGCCACGCTGCGGCCGACCGTAATGGCCTTCCTCGGCTGCGACATGGTCTACACCCGGCCGGGCGCGACGCATTTCTACGGCAGCGGGCGTCCCGACCCGCTGCGCCGCGATCCCAGCCTCCGCAGTCTCGAGGCCAAATCCGCGCGCCTGATGCTCCATGCGCAACGACTGGGATGCGCCTGCGTTCGGCTCTCCTTCGGCGACAGTCGACTGGTGTTCCCGCACATGCGCCTCGAGGACCTCAAGGACCGGCGCCACGTCGATGCCGGAACGCAGCGCATTCTGTTCGATCAGGCCAAGGAACGGGAAGACAGCCTGGGATACCACACGCCCTCGGGACGGTACTGGGAAGCGTCGGACGCCTACAGGACCGACGAGGTCGACGAACTGGACCGATTGTGGCTTGCCGCGGCCGGCCTCGGCGCGGAAGCGGGACCCGTTCGGTCGGAACTCATGCGCTGAGCCCGGACCGCGTGGGCGGCCGGACGCGCTTGGACGGCGGCGCGCGGCGCGAAACCTGTCGACATCGACCTCGCGTTCCACGATGCTCGCACCACATGCGCCGGTCTCGTTCGCACCGTCGTCTGGCAGCGCTGACCGGGCCGCTTGCGCGCAGCGCACTCGCGGCGCTGCCATCGTGGAGGAACGGGATCACGCGGCCTGCGCGTGCGATGGCAAGACGACGGCATCGCCCGGATGGATTTCAGACGGAGACGTGCGACCATGACCCTGTTTCGAGCGGTATATTCTTCCCGTCCCTTCGGCTTCGACTCAGCGATCCTGAGCGGAATCCTGGTCGATGCGCGACGTTGCAACGACCGGGACGGGGTATCGGGCGCCCTGATCTGTCGGGCCGACATCTACCTCCAGTGGCTGGAGGGTCCGGAGGACAAGGTCCGGGACACGCTGGCGCGCATCGGTCGCGACGACCGACATGTCGAGATGATGCTTCAGGTCGCCGAACCCGTCGCGGAGCGTGTCTTCGGCGACTGGGCCATGCTTCACGATCCGGCCGCGACATGGATCTGGTCGCGGGAGGAGATCGCCGGGGGCGCGGTGGAGCGATCGACCCCCGAGGAGGTGATCGGCTTCTTTCTGCGGCTGAGGGATCAGGGAAACGGGGCCGCCCCCTGACGGTGGCCCAAGGCCGTTGCGGCGATGGCCGGATCGGACGGCAGCACCCGCCGATGCCGGACGGACCTGACGACCCTCATCCGTTCTCTCGGGCGGGCTTCGGTCGGCGCGGTTTAGTCACCCGTCCTTGCCCTGCCCGTCGTCGCGCCGCCCGTTTCTGGCGAGGCGGGCGGTCACGCTGATGATCAGCGGGGCGAAGGGCAGGATGATGAAGATCCTGACGAGGTGGAACGCGGTGACGACGGCGATGCCCTCCTGCAGGACCTTCGCGGTCAGGGCCATTTCGGTGACGCTGCCGGGCGCCATGGCCAGCACCATGACCTGCCAGGCCTCGCCGGTGATCCGGGCCAGCCCCAGCGCCATCGCGATGCACAGGCCGATCAGAAGGAGCGAGGACACCACCGCGGCCCGGATGAACCCGCCCGCGTTGCGCAGAAGCGCCCGGTCGAAGACCGCGCCCAGCCAGACGCCCAGAAAGACCTGCGCGGCGACGAGGACCGGGTAGGGGTAGGCGGTCACCGGCAGGCTCAGCGCCGCGGCCAGCGCGGCGCCGCCGATCGAGCCCACGAAGAACGGATTGCCCAGGCGCACGGCGCGCGCGATCACCGCGCCCACGGCGCCGAAGGCGGCCAGCAGCAGGGCGCCCGTCGGCGTCCATGGGATCGCGCGCAGGACGTCGTTGGCGGCCTCGGTGCTGTCGGAGAACGCGACGAGGGCGGGCGGAATGAAGACCACCAGCATCATGATGCGGAGCGTCTGGGCGAAGACCACGGGGCCGGGCGTGACGCCGTGCCGGGCGGCGAGATGCGCGCTCTCCACCGGTCCCATCGGGATCGAGGACAGCGCCGCTGTGACCACGTCCACATGGGCCATGCGCATGAGGCAGGCGGCGACGAGAAAGCCCGCGGCGATGGTCAGAAGCGCGCCGCCGACCATCGGCACGAACAGCACGGAAAGCGCCGCGACGGCGGCGGGCGTGAAGGAGATGCCGACCGAAGAGGCCACGATCATCTGCCCGATCGGCCGCGTGACGGGCGGCACCCGGACCTCGCGGTCGGACAGGCGCAGGGCCGTCGCGAAGGCCATCGCCCCGATCATCCAGGGCAGCGGCAGGTTGATCAGGTTGCCGACCGCGCCGCAGACCAGCGCACCCGCATAGATCAGAAAGACATGCCTCAGTCGCGCAACGCGAAACCAGTCGGAATTCATCGCCACTCCTCCGGAAATCGCACTACCGCGTCGGTCGGTGAATGAACATGCGGCGCAAGGTTCCCATCCGAACGGCCCGGATGGCGTCGCGCCGGCAGGCGGCCCACGACCTCGGCCTAGCGCTCGCGATCCGACTTCGCCCGCAGGGCGTCGCGCACCCGCTTGCCGAAGGCGCGGTCTTTCTCCCGGCGCTCTGCCAGAGTGGCGGAGTTGAACGCGTCCTCGGCCTGCAGCTTGCGCCAGCGGGCCAGCCGCGCAGGATCGAGACGACCGTCCTCGAGTGCCGCGCGGATGGCGCAGCCCGGCTCGGTCTCGTGCCGGCAGTCGGAAAAGCGGCACTGTCCCGCCAGCGTCTCGAGATCGTCGAACAGGTCGGCGATGCCCGAGGCGGCGTCGGTCAGCTGCAACTCGCGCATGCCCGGCGTGTCGAGGACGAGGCAGCCGCCGGGCACCGCGTGAAGTTCGCGCCGCGTCGTGGTGTGCCGGCCCTTCGCGTCGTCCTCGCGGATACCCTGCGTGGCGACGGATTGCGCGCCCAGAAGCGCGTTCGTCAGGGTGGACTTGCCGACACCGGACGAGCCGAGGAAGGCCACCGTCCGACCCGGTTTGCACCAGCCGGCCAGCGCCTCGACCGGTTGCGTGCCGCGCGCATCGAGGGCCAGCACCGGCACCCGGTCCGATATGGCCTGCGCCTTCTCGACAAAGTGCGCGGGGTCCTCCGCGAGGTCGGCCTTGGTCAGCACGATCACCGGATCGATCCCGGCCTCCAGGGCCAGCGCCACGTAACGCTCCAGCCTTGCCACGTTGAAGTCCTCGTTGCAGGAGGTGACGACGAATACGGTGTCGATATTGGCCGCGATCAGCTGCATCTCGCGGCCGGTGCCGGGGGCGCGCCGCCGGATGAGGCTCTTGCGGTCCAGCACGCGGCTCGACCGGGGGCGCGCGGGGTCCAGCAGCAGCCAGTCGCCCACCGTCGCCTCGGGTCCCGGCGGAATGGTCTCGTCGATCCCGTCACCCGCGACTTGCAGGCCGCTGCGATGGACGGCCGTCACGCGCACGGGCGGAGTGTCGGTCAGCGCGCCGGTGTCGATCTGTCGGGCGAAGACCGGGCCCCAGCCCAGCCGCTCCAGCGCGGTGGGCTCTCGCCGGGCGATCCCGGCGCCGGGAAGGAAGGCGGAATAGTCGCGGACCATGGGCGGAGCCTACCAGAAAACGGGATCGCTGCACGCGGGAAAACGCGGTGCGCCGGGCCCTTGGGCCACGAGGATGACGGACAGATGTCCTTCGACTTGACGCAGGTCAAACCCTTGCAGTCGCAAATATGTTCGGCTTGCCATCGGAACGGATTGCCCCGATCGGCAGCCGCACATCATTCGGAGGGTTCATTCGATGGAAGTGTCCAAGATCACGGAATACGCCCGCGCGCTCTACAATTCGCACGGCGACAAGGCCGAGGCCGAAGCGGCGCAGAAGGCGAAACAGCACGAAGAGGCCGGCGAGGAGAAGGAGGCAGCGGACTGGCGCGCCATCCGGGCCGCGATCCGCGAAATCCGCGGCGCGCACGAAAGCTAGGACCGCGCGTGGTGCGCCGTCAGGCAGGGCCTGATCCGGCACACCGCCCGCGGAGGAGCCCGTGGAGTCTCTTTCGCCGATAGCGCTCGGGGTTCTGGGCAGCCTGATCGCGGGCCTCATGACGGCGCTGGGGGCTGTGCCCGTTCTTTTCGGTCGCGAGCCCGGCCGTGCCGTCCGGGACCTGTCGCTGGGCTTCGCGGCGGGCGTGATGCTGTCGGCCTCGTTCTTTTCGCTGATCATCCCCGCGCTCGAGGCCGCCGAGGATCAGTACGGCGGCGGCGCGATCCCGGCGCTGATCGCCGTCATCGGCATCCTGTTGGGGATGGGGGCGATCGCATGGCTGAATGAACTTCTCCCGCATGAACATTTCACCTCCGGGCGCGAAGGGCCTGAGAACCCTGCCTTGCGACGGATCTGGCTGTTCATCATCGCCATCACGATCCACAATTTCCCCGAAGGCCTCGCCGTCGGCGTGGGCTTCGGCGGACACGGCCCGTCGGGCGGGATGCCGCTTGCGATCGGGATCGGTCTGCAGAACATGCCCGAGGGGCTTGCCGTCGCCGTCGCCCTGCTGGGCGAGGGCTATGGCCGGTTCAAGGCGTGGGGCATCGCCGCGCTCACGGGACTGATCGAACCCGTCGGCGGGTTCATCGGCGCCGCCCTCGTCTCGGTATCCGAGCCTTTTCTGCCATGGGGCCTCGTCTTCGCGGCGGGCGCGATGCTCTATGTCATCAGTCACGAGATCATCCCCGAGACGCATCGCTGCGGCCAGCAGGACAAGGCGACCTTCGGTCTGGCGATCGGGCTGGTGCTGATGCTCTTTCTCGACGTGTGGCTGGGCTAGGCCACGCCGTCCCTTGTCAGGTCGTCGGGCAGGTCGATCCAGATCGCGGCGTGATCGCTTGCGTGGGGGCGGGGCGACCCGACCTCCGGCCGGGCGCTGTCCATGCCGCGTCGTTCGACCCGAGGGACGGTGTCTCCGGCGCGCCGCGCAAGCGCGGGCGAGGCCAGCATGGCATCCGGGCGCAGGCGTTCGCCCGTGTCGGGCATGGCGAAGGTCCAGTCCTCGCTCGCGGGTATCCGGTCCATCAGGTCGGTGGCGAACCCGTCCAGAAGCGGCCTGAGCGCCGCGTCCTTTCCCGCATCGGTGCCGACGGGCGAGTTGAGATCGCCGAGGATCATCCACGGTTGCGTCGCGGGGTCGGGCAGCGCGGCCTCGATCACGCGCCGGATCGCCTGCGCCTCCAGCGCCCGGATCGCCGCCGCACGGTCGCGGTCGGGGTAGGGCGCCTTGAGGTGGCAGACGAAAAGGGTGAGCGCGCCGAAACCCACCTCGAGGCAGTCGCGGCGAAAGACCGGCCCGCCATGCAGAAGGTCGCCCGGGTCGTCGAGCCCGAGATCGGCGGCCGTCGCCTGCGCATGGCTTCGCACGCGGTCCGGGGCCATGCGCGCCATCACCGCGACGTTCAGGCCATGCCCGTCGTTTCCCGGCTCGCATATCCGGTGCGGATAGGGGCGGGTGCCCGTCCGCATCAGGAACGCGTCGTGGAAATGGTCGAGCGTGGCCGGATCGAAGACCTCCTGCAGGCACAGGATATCGGCGTCGATCCGCGCGATGATCCCGGCGGTCAGCCTGCGGTCCATGACGTCGAGCCGCCGATCCTCCGGCAGGTGGGAATCCCGGTCGCGTGCACCGTCCAGCCGCTTGCCGGCGGCGTCCTGCCGCAGCCGCAGGTTCTGTACGTTGAAGGTCGCGATGCGCATGGCGGCAAGCCTGCGTAGGGGGCCGGGCGGAGGTGACGATCCACGTCGTTCTGCAGGATGCAACCTGCATTGGCGATGCAGCAAGGCGCAAGCCGTCCGCGATTGCGGGAAATCAAGGAGCCCGCGCCCCGGGTGACATAAGATGCACTGGAGGGAACGGGTCGAGGGCCGCATCTTTTGCGGGACTCTCCGACCCTTCGCCGCAACCCCAGACAGGGAGACCGAACATGGCAAAGACGAAAAAGCCGCAGGCCGACACCGGGGCCGACACCGGATTTGCAGCCCCCGCCGCGATGATGACGATGATCTCCGCCAATCCCGTTCTCGCGAAGGCCTGGATGGACATGATGTCCGAAAGCGCGCGCTTCATGACCGAAAGGCTGCGCACCGACATGGAGACGCAGAAGGCGTTCATGGCCTGTAAGACGCCTGCCGAGCTTGTGGAGGTTCAGGCGGAGTTCCTGACCACGGCGATGGAGCAATATTCCGACGAGGCCGCGCGCATGCTCGACATGACCATGAAGGCCTCGCAGGACATCGCCGAGGATCTGAAATCCGGCCATTCCCGCGGGTATGACGACGTGCCCGTCTAGGTGCATGGACCGTCTGGTCGCCTCGCGCTAGCGGGCGATCACCACGGTGCACTCTGCGTTGTGGTTGACCTTCTGCGCCACGCTGCCGGCGAGAAGGGATCTGACCCGGCCGAGGCCGCGATGGCCGACGACGATCATGTCGGCGCCGGCCTCCTCGGCCATATCCAGGATGCCGTCTGCGGGATCGTCCATGACCACGCGGGTGTCGACGGTTTTCGCGCCGAGGTCCCGGGCGTGCTGGGCGCCGCGCTTCACGATCTCCTCACCGATCAGCGAGATCGCGCGCATGGTCTGCTGCGAGGGGCCCGTTCCGGTGTTGATCAGGCCGCCGCCCGATCTGTTGAGAAACGCGAAATCCGCGTTGGCATTGCCCTTCACCGCATCGACGATGTGTTCCACCTCGGCCATGCGCGCCATCTCGTCTGCGCGGCGGCCGTATTGAAGCACATGCCCGACGGTCAGCGGCACGTCGAATTTCGCTGCCAGTTCGGCGGCCAGCGTGACGGCCTTCTGCGCCGTGTCCGATCCGTCGGTCGCGACGAGGATGTGTCTTGTCACGTGTCGGTCCCTTTCGTCACTGCCTCAATCCCTGCGCGGCGGGTAAACGCCGACGCTTGGCCCAGAATAGCGGGCTTTGCACCATGGCCATTGATCGGGGTTAAGCCTCTCGGTGCGTGGACCGAAAAAGAAGTGGCTTGCCGCGGCCGCGCGCGCCGGCGCGAATCGGATGTTCTTTCCCACCACGAATCTGCAACAATTGATCCTTGTCAAAGTTTCCCCCGAAAATGTGGCGAAGCTGATCGCATGCCAGACGACGACCCCCAAGTTCTTGCAGAAGATCAGTTGGCAGCGCCGCCGGTCGCTCCGGCTTGCGCGATGGGGGCCCCCGAGATCGGGGAGGTCGACGCCAAGCCAAGGCCCGCGCTCGGACTTCATGTCGACGCCCTGGCCGTCGAGGTCGCGGCACGTCTGAAAACGGCGGATTTCGGGTTCCAACGCAGCGAGGCCAGCTTTTCCGTCAACTTCGTGAGGGCCTTCGCGGCGCTGCTGCTCGAGGACCGATATGACGTGGCCGAACGGCTGCTGCTGCGTCTTTGCGCCGGGCGCAAATCCTATATCGAGATCGCCGACTCGCTGCTGGCCGGCGTGGCGCGTTCGGCCGGCGAGCGCTGGGAGGCCGACGAGGTTTCCTTTGCCGATGTGACCCTGGTTGTGGGCAACCTGCTGCGGCTGAGGCACGCCCTGTCCGAGGCGGATGTGGTCGCCACCGTCGACGGGCGCGGCGCAACCGCGCTTTTCGCGGCCCTTCCCACCCAGTCGCATACCCTTGGCCTGACGCTCGCTGCCGAGGCGTTCCGGCAGGATGGCTGGGCGGTCAAACTGCTCCTGCACGCGTCCGCCGATGAGATCGTCGACTATACAAAGACCAGGCGGCCCGACGTGATCGGTCTGACGGCGGGCCGTCACGAACGCCTGCAGGACATCACGGAGCTTGCCGGACGGCTGAAGGACCTGCCCTCCTGCGGCCCCATCCTCCTCGGGGGCCATGCCGCGCAAGCTTTTTCGACGAGCGGCCCGAAGGCCCGCGTCGATGCGGTCGTCTCCGATATCGAAGGCGCCCTTCGCTTCGCGCATCGGCGTCTGGCCTGGGCGTCGCTCTGAGGGTATCGTCCCACCAAAGCCAGCGAACCCCGGAGTCCTTCCCATGATCACCGAGATCGTCACCTTCGACATTCCCGAGGGTATGGACCGCGACCGCGTCGTCGCACTGTTCGAGGAAAGCGCCGAGATCTGGCGCGCGCATCCGAAGCTTCATCGCAAGAACTATCTCTACGACCCCGAACAGGGGATCGCGGGGGGCGTCTACACGTGGGACAGCGTGGCCGACGCGCAGGAGGCCCATGGCGCGGCGTTCCTCGCCCGTGTCGCCGGGACCTTCGGCAGCAAACCGCGCTTTCAGTATTTCGAAACCCCCGTCGTCGTGCAGAACCGCTGACGCGGGCCCGACCGGAAAAGAAAGAAAGCGCCCGCCACCGGGGGCGGGCGCTCGGTTCGGGATCGGACCGTCACTCGGCGGCGACGGCGCTCGCAGAACGGCGGTTGTCCAGCGCCCATGCGCCGGGGCCGAAGGCGATGACCATCGCCAGCCCGCCCGTGATGGAGAGGTTCTTCATGAAATGGATCATCTCGCCCTGGGCCGCGAGGCCCTCCATCCCGAAGCTGGGGACAAGGTGGAAGAGCGTACCCGCGACAACCGTGAAGCCGGCGAGCAGGAAGGCCGCGATGCGCGTCTGAAAGCCCACCAGAAGGGCAAGGCCGCCCAGCAATTCGACCGCGATCACCAGCGGCAAGAGCCCGCCGGGGACGCCCATCATCTCCATGTAGCCCTGCGTGCCCGCGTAGCCGGTGATCTTCTGAAGCCCCGCCATGATGAAGATGAGGGCGAGAAGCGCGCGCCCGATCGGCGCGAGGTTGGCGAATCTGTCGGTCATTCCGTTCGTTCCCTTGATGTGGCGCGCGTCCGGCGCGCGGTGAATTCTGTTTGCCGGCGGGCAACGCTCGGCCTGCCGCGAGGGGTATCTGCAGGATCGGAGCGCGCCGGAATACCCCCGGGACAGCACAGGTCCTGTGCTTCCTTGCGCATGCCGGCTGGGCTGCGCCGTGCTATGCCCTGCAGGCGCCTCCCATCGACGGGGACGCGAAAACCTGCTTGAAGGCAGGTCGCGCGGCACGCCTCCGATACAGGGAGGGGGCTCGCGATCCAGCGAACCGGCCGGGAGGCGGACAGTGACGACATCCTTCGCGACCTCGACCGACGGCACCGAAATCGCCTTCGTCTCGGCGGGCGACCCGACCGCGCCGCCGGTTCTGCTGATCCACGGCTGGGCGCAGCAGTTCACCTGCTGGGCGCCGATCCTCGACCGGCTGAGCGACCGCTTGCACCTCGTGGCCATGGACCTGCGCGGGCATGGTGCCTCGGAAAAGCCGGGGGACCGCGCCGCCTACACGGACACGACCCTTTGGGCCGATGACGTGCGGGCGGTGATGGACGCCGCCGGTCTCGACCGCCCGGTTCTTGTCGGCTGGTCCTACGGCTCGCGCGTCATCGCCGCCTATCTGGAGAGTTCCGGCGAGGACCGGGTGGCCGGCGTAGCGCTGGCCGGCGGTATCCTCGCCATCGGCGAGGCCCGCGAAAGCTGGATGGTCGGTCCCGCAAGCCCCGGCCTCGACCGCGATCTCTACACCGACGACGTGCCGCGCCGTCTTGTGGCCACGGCGCGCTTCGTCGAGGCCTGCACGGCGCAACCGCTCGACCGCGCGACCTATGCGCGGCTTGTCGGCGCCAACATGCTCTGTCCCGCTCATGTGCGGCGCGCGCTTTTCGACGCCACCGTGGATTTCCGGCCCGTCTACGCGGCGTTCTCGCGCCCCGGGCTCGTGATGCACGGCACCGGCGATAGGGTCGTCTCACCTGCGACGGGGGAGGCCGCGGCCCGGCTCATGAAGCAGGGACGTTATCTGCCCTATGACGGCGTCGGGCACGCGCCGTTTCTGGAAGACCCCGACCGTTTCGCCGCCGATCTCGCCGCGTTCGTGACGGAGTGCCAGGGCTAGGTCCCGCGCCGGCCCTGGTTGAGCACCATCCACTCGCCGATATTCTCGCGCGTGATGTAGCCGACGAAATGGCCGCTGCGGTCGGTGACCGCCACAAAGGCCGTCTCCGCCTGCTGCAGCAGGTCCAGCACATCCTCGAGCGGTGCGGAAAGGGGGACCGTGGCGATGTCTGTCGTCATTGCGTCCGACACTCGCTTCTTGGCGTCGCGGTCCTGTGCGTCCGCCACGATGGCGGCTTTCGTCAGAACCCCGACAAGCTGCCGCTGGGCGTCGAGCACAGGGAACTCGGCCTGCGTGGTCCTGAGGAGCGCGGCCTCGGCCGACTGCATCGGGTCGTCCGGGCCAAGTGGCTCGTAGGAGGTGATGATCGCGTCGCGCGCGAGGTAGCCCTTCGCCAGATCGTGCAGCGCCACGTCCGAGCTTTCGGCCATGGCGGCGAGGAACACGAAGACCGCGATCAGCATCAGGAGCGGATTGCCCGTGGTCAGCCCGAGAAAACCGAAGAGAAACGCGATCCCCTGTCCCGCATAGGCCGCGATCCGCGTGGCGCGCACCCGGTCCATCCGCGTCGCGAGCAGGGCGCGCAGCACCCGGCCGCCATCCATCGGGAAGGCCGGGATCATGTTGAAGAGGACGAGGAACAGGTTGATTGCCGCGAGCCGTTCGAGAAATCCCTGGCCCGTGTCGTCGATCGCGACCAGCGCCGTGATGTCGGCGCTGACCCCCAGAAACAGGCTCAGCACGGCCCAGATCGCGACATTGACCGCGGGCCCGGCCAGCGCCACGGCGATCTCCTGACCCGGGTCTTCGGGGATCCTCTCCAGCCGCGCCATGCCGCCGATGGGCAGAAGCGTGATGTCCGGCGTGCGCACGCCGAAGCGGCGCGCCATCAGCGCGTGACCGAATTCATGCGCGACGACGCAGGCGAAGAGTGCGAGAATGAAGGCCACGTTGACCAGCGCCGCCATGGGGCCGCCCGCCACCCATGCGGCGGTCCCGATCCAGGCCAGAAGCAGCAGGAATGTCGCGTGAACCCGAAGCTCCGAGCCCAGAAGCGTTCCGATGGAGAATGACCAGGACATGGCCCCTGTGTTAACGGAGAAGCCCGGCGCAAGAAAGGCCCGTGGCGCGGCCCCTCACGCCGACAGGAAGTCGAAATCCGGATGCGCCTGGAACCGCCAGTTGCGCCGGGGGCCCGCCATGACGTTGAGGTAATACATGTCGATCCCGTGGGGCGCCGCGCAGGGGTGATGGCCCTTCGGCACAAGCACCACGTCATGGTCGGCCACCGCCATCGTCTCGTCGAGGCTGCCATCCTCGGTGAAGACCCTCTGCAGGCCGAAGCCGCGCGCCGGGTCCAGCCTGTGATAATACGTCTCCTCGAGATGGGTGATGCGCGGGAAATCGTCCTCGTCATGGCGATGCGGCGGGTAGGAGGACCAATGCCCGCCGGGCGTGTAGACCTCCGTCACCAGCAGGCTGTCGGCCACGTCGCGGGCTTCCATCGCGATGTTGTGGATGTAGCGCGTGTTGGTGCCGGTGCCGCGTTCCTCAAGCTCGATCCCCTCGGGGCCCAGCCGCCGCGCCGGACGGCCGCCCTGGCCCGGAGCCGTGCAGACGGCCAGCGTGCAATCGGTCTCGGCCACGGTGCGCCAGTCGCTGCCGGGCGGCACGTAAAGGCAATGAGGCGGCTTGCGGTCGAAGACCGTCATCCGGTCGCCCATCAGGCCGAAATCCTCGCCGCCCGCCGCAAGGCGCGCGTGTCCCTCCACCAGCACGAGGATCGCCTCGCGCCCGCCCGTCTGCGCCTCGGCCACATCGCCGGGGGAAAGCCGCCAGAGGTCGAAGCCCACGTAACCCCAGCCGGCGCTTTCCGGCGTGATGGCGTGGGTCTGGCCCCGCGTGCCGTCGGGTTTTCTCAGAAGGTCGGTCATCTTCTCTCCTCAGGCGCGGCGGCGGCGGGTCTGCGCGTCGAGCGCATCGGCGAAGGCGTCCGCCGACATGCCCTCGGCCAGTGCCCGGTGCATCAGCTGCGCCTGCGTCTCGGGCGCGAGGCCGCCTGCGGGCGGGTCGGTGTCGAGGTTGGTCGGGAAGGAATAGCCCTCGGCTGCGGCGGCGATGGCGGCCTGCGTCCCGGCGGCGTCCAGCGCGCCCGCGCCGCGCAGCGCCTGCAGGGCAGGGTAGAGCGCCTTGGACATCCCCTCGCGGTCGACGCTTTCCATCGCCCGCCCGAAGGCGGAAGAGACCTGCAACAGGTTCGCCATGCGGTGAATATCCTCCGAACGATTCTCGCCCGCCGCGTGAAACAGCGCGGGGTTGAAAAAGACCGCGTCGCCCTTGGCCAGCGGCAGCTGGATCGCGTGATCCGCGAAGAACTCCCGGAACTCCGCCCGGCGATAGGCCATGTAGCCCTCGGGGAAGAGCTGCGAGAAGGGCAGAAGCTGCGTCGGCCCGCTTTCGATGGGCATGTCGCAATGGGCGACCGCGCCCTGCAGCGTCATCACCGACGAAAGCGCATGAACATGGGCCGGGAAGCGCGCCGCGATATCCGCCGTCTGGAAGCCGAGGTGATAGTCGCGATGCGCCTCCTGCGCCTGTCCTCCGGGCCGGACGAGGTTGACCTGCGCCGTCATCTGGTAGCCCGGGCCGAGCCACGCCTCGCAGACCGCCGCAATCGCGGGGTTGGCGAAATAGAGGGCGAAGACCTGCGGGTCGGCCTCGCAAAGCTTCTGCAGCGCGTTCCAGATCCGGTCATTCGCGCCGGCGGCGGCGAAATGGTCGGCCTTCTCGCCGGCCTGGGCCTTCTCGCGCGCGATGATCTGCTCGAAAAGCCGGGTGGCCGCGTCGATGGGCGCGGTGTCGGCATAGGCCGTCCTGAGGACGAGAACGCCCGAAGACTGCCCAAGCACCCAGGCCCATTCGGCCATCAGCGCGCGCCGCTCCGCCGGATCGGACAGCGCGCCCGACAGCGCGGCCATGTCGTAGACGGGGACGTTTTTCTCCACCTCGGCAGCGAAGGGCACCTCGGCCGGGTCCAGCGTCTGAGCGGTCAGCGCGGCGAAGGCCTCCAGCCGGCCGCTTTCGCGTTCGTAGAACATGTGGTCCTTCATGGTTTGCCCTCCCTTTACACCGTGCCGCCGAGCGAGCCTTCGAGCGCCACCATCTCCTGCCCGCCGGCCATCATGTCCTGCAATTCCTCGGGCGTGATCTGGCCGCGCTGCGCGGTGCCCAGCGTCTTGCCCCGGTTGAGCACCGTGAAGCGGTCGCCCACCGCCAGAGCGTGGCGCACGTTATGGGTGATGAACACGATGCCGATGCCCGTCTTGCGGACCTTGTCGATGGTCGACAGGACATTGGCCGTCTGTCGCACGCCGAGCGCCGATGTGGGCTCGTCGAGGATCAGCACCTTGGCGCCGAAATGGACCGCGCGCGCGATGGCCACCGTCTGCCGTTCGCCGCCGGATAAAGTGCCAACGGCCTGGTCCGGCGAGCGGAGGTTGATGCCCATCTTGCGCATCTCTTCCATGGTGACGGTGTTGGCCTTGTCGAAGTCGATCATCTTGAGCGGCCCGAGCCTCTTGATCGGCTCGCGGCCCATCCAGAAATTCCGTGTCACGCTCATCAGCGGGATCATCGCAAGGTCCTGGTAGACCGTGGCGATGCCCGCCTCCATCGCGTCGCGGGGGCTGGCGAAACTCATCTCGCGCCCCTCGAACAGGATCTTGCCGGAGCTGGGCTTGTGCACGCCCGACATGGTCTTGATGAAGGTCGACTTGCCCGCGCCGTTGTCGCCCAGAAGGCAATGGCATTCGCCGGGCCGGACGTCGAAGCTGACGCCGTTGAGCGCGATCACCGGGCCGAAATGCTTGGTGATATCGGACATCTCGACGATGGGATTGTGGTCATAGCTGCTCATATCACCTCTCCCCCGTGATGATTCGCCGGATGTAGGTGTTCAGGATCACCGCGAAGAGCAGGATGACCCCGAGGAAGACCCGGAAGAGGCTGCTTTCAACGCCCGCGAAGAACAGGCCCTGCTGCACCACGCCGAAGATCAGCGCGCCGAGGGCGGCGCCCACGACCGAGCCGTAGCCCCCCGTCAGGAGCGCGCCGCCGATCACCACGGCGATGATCGCCTCGAATTCCTTGAGAAGGCCCCGGTCCGCGCCGGCCGAGCCGAATTCCATCACCTGGCAGGTGGCGAAGACGCAGGCACAGAAGGCGGTGAACATGAACATGGAGATCTTCACGCGCTCCACCGGCACGCCGACGTAGCGCGCGGCCTGCGCGTCGCCGCCGGCGGCGAAGATCCAGTTGCCGAAGCGCGTGCGCGTCAGGACGAAATGGCCGAACACCACGAGGCCGAGGGCCCAGACGATCAGCATCGGCAACCCGTCGATCACGGGCTCCCCCGCGCGGTTGCCGCGCTCGAACACCTCGATCAGGCCGATATTCGAAAGCCACTGGAATACGAAGCCGAGGATCTCGCCCCCGAAAAGCGGCGCGAGCCAGTCGCCCTCGGCCGCCGTATCGATGCCGCCGATGATCGTGCGACGCTCGATGATCTGCGGGAAGAAGATGGTGAAGCCGCGCAGGATGAAGAGGAACGCAAGCGTCACGATGAAGCTCGGCAGGCCCGTCCTGACCACGATCAGCCCGTTGATCGCGCCGATGGCGATGCACAGCGCGAAGGTCAAGAGGATCGCGATCCAGATCGGCCATCCCAGCGTCACGCCGAGGATGGCGATCGACATGCCCGCGAAGCCGATCATGGAGCCGACCGACAGGTCGAATTCCCCCGCCACCATGAGCATGCAGGCACCCACGGCGATGATCATGAACTGCGCGCTGACCTGGCTCCAGTTCATGATGCCTTGCGCTTTGAACATGCCGCTGTCGCCGGCGAAGATGATGAAGAACAGAAAAACCGCGATGGTTCCGATGATACCCCCCAGTTCGGGGCGGATCAGCCAGCGGCGGAACCCGCCGATCTCCTTGACCCGTTCGTCGGATTTCGCCTTGGTCGGCCCACCGGCCGGTTGTGCCTCTTCGGTCATTGCTTCGATTGCCTCCCCTCAAGCGTCGCGCAACTGAAAAGGGGGGCGGACAGCACGTCCGCTATCCGCCCCCCGTTTTTCGAACCGGTCGTTCCGGCGGCTCAGCGGTACTCGCCGGCGAACTGTTCCACCATCTCGAGGCCGTCGGCGGTCACGAAACCGGGGCCCGAGTTGATGTTGTTGCCCGGCAGCACGCCATAGCGGTGGTAGTTCGTCAGGACGATCACCGGCATGTAGGCTTGGAGGAAAGGCTGCTGGTCGATGCCCCACTGGATGACGCCGTCGCGCAGGCCCTGCACGATGTTGTCGCCCAGATCGAAGGTGCCGAAGTAGATGTCACCGGCAAGGCCCATCTCTTCCAGCGCCAGGATCGTGGGATCGGCCGAATTCGGCCCCAGCGTCAGGACTGCATCGGTGTCGGGATTGGCGTTGAGATAGGCCATCACCCGGTTCTGGACCTCGGACGGGTCCTGTCCGCTGTCGATCATCTGGTTGCCCAGATCGACCCCGAGACCGTCGGCGAAGCCCTGGCAGCGTTCGGTCGAGGAGGGGCTGGAGATGTAGTGGTTCACGCACAGGAAGCTTTCGATCCCGTCACCCGCCGCGCGCTGGCCTGCGGCGAAGCCCGCGTCGTATTCGGGCTGGCCCACATACATCAGGGCGCCGACCTCACGCGCCTGATCGGGCGTGCCGGAGTTGATGATGACCACGTCGATGCCGGCATCGACCGCCGCCTGGATCGGGCCGGACAGAACGTCGGGGTCCGCAAGCGTGGTGATGATGCCGTCGGGGCCGGAGGCTGCCGCCTGTTCGATGATCCGCGCCATGTCGGCAAGGTCGCCCGTGGGCGGATTGCGATACTCGACCTCGACGTTCATCTGTTCGCCGGCCAGCGCGAGGCCGTTCTTGATGGTGTTCCACCAGCTGTCGCTGTCGGGCGCGTGGCTGACGAGGACATAGCGCTCGCCCTCGGCCTGCGCCGCGGTTCCTGCCATGAGGGCTGTGGCCGCGACGGCCGTGACCGCCACGGTCTTGAAGAATGCGTTCATTGATACCTCCCAATATCTGACAACGGCCGTTCCGGAGCATGTCCTGCCCGCCGCATGGAAAAACGGTAGCTGCGATTCGAGATTTTTGCAACCGGTTGCAAATCGGCATGGCGCAAGGCACGATGGCCTTGGCCGCGCGATGGGTTAGGATGGGCCGAGAGTTACAGGTTCAGACGCAGTACGATGGCGATCACACTGAAAGACGTTGCCGAACGCGCCGGGGTGTCACGCTCGGCGGTGTCGCGCACCTTCACGCTGGGGGCCTCGGTCTCGGGCAAGACCCGCGCCAAGGTGGAAAAGGCCGCGCTGGAACTGGGCTACAGCCCCAACGCGCTGGCCTCCTCGCTGACGACCGGGCGCACCAAGCTCATCGGTCTGGTGTCCAACAACTTCCACAACCCGCTGTTCCTGGAGGTGTTCGACCTCTTCACCCGGGGCCTGCAGGATCGGGGCCTGCGCCCGCTTCTGGTCAATCTCAGCGACGAGACCGATCCCGCGAATTCTGTGCACATGCTCCGGCAATATTCGGTCGACGGGGTGATCGTCGCCTCCTCGACCCTGCCACCGAGCTTTGCCGAGGCCTTCCGAAACGCGGGCGTGCCCGTCGTTCATTCCTTCGGGCGCTACACGACCGCGCCTTACGTGCATGTCGTGGGCATCGACAACATCGCCTGCGGGCGCATGGCCGCCGAGGCGCTGGTCGCCCGGGGCTACAGCCGCGTGGCGTTTCTCGGCGGGCCGGAAAAGGCCACCTCCACGCAGGACCGGGCGCTGGGCTTTTTCAGCGCGCTGGCCGAACACCCCGAGGTCACGGCCACCGTCAGCTACGCCAGCGCCTATTCCTTCGATGCAGGCCGGGTCGAGATGACCAAGCTGCTGATGCAGGGCCCGGCCGAGGCCTATTTCTGCGGCGACGACGTGCTGTCCATCGGCGCGCTCAGCGCGGTGCAGGAGGCGGGCCTGAGCGTGCCCGGCGATATCGGCCTCATCGGGCTGAACGACATGGAGATGGCGGGCTGGCAGAACATCGACCTGACCACCATCCGCCAGCCCATCGCCGAGATCATCGAGGCCTCGATCGACCTTGTGGTGAGCACGATCGAGGCGCCGAACCGCTATCCCGAAACGCGGCTCTTTCCCTGCCGCGTGATCGAGCGGAGGACACTGCGCCCCCGTGACCCGGCGTGATCTAGCGGAACATCGGCGGGCGCGCGTCGGTCCATGCGCCATCGGCCTTGGCCGAGGCGACAGCGGCATAGACCGCCGCCATCGACCGCACGCCATCCTCCGCCGTGGGCAGACCGTCCCGTGCCTCCCCCCGGATCGCGGCGGCGAGGTCGACGTAGATGTTGGCGACCGCCAGCGGAAAGCCCTCGGGATGCGCGATGGCCACCCGGCTCAGCCGCGCGGCCTCGTCCGACAGCCCCGCCTCGCCCTTTTCCATGATCTGCGTGCGCCCGCCCACGGGCGTGTAGAACACCTGGTTCGGCTGTTCCGAGGCCCAGCGCAGCCCGCCGGTTTCCCCGAAGACCTGGATGTCGAACCCGTGCTGCCGGCCGATGGCCACCGATGATGTCCAGAGCCTTCCAACCGTTCCGCCCGACATGCGGAAATTCACCATCGCATCGTCTTCCAGAACGCGGGAGGGGATCGTCGAGGCGAAGTCGGCCGAGACCCTGTCCACCTGATCCCCGGCGATGAAACTGGCCATGTGCAGCGCGTGGATGCCGCAATCGGCGAACTGGCCCGAGACACCCGCCATGGTCGGATCGTAGCGCCAGCGCACGCGCGGATTGTCCGCGTCCGTGGCGTCGCCGTGGTGGCCGTGGCTGAAATTCGTGACGATCAGTCGGATCTTTCCCAGCGCGCCCGTGCGCACCATCTGCCGCATCTCGCGGACCATCGGATAGGCCGAGTAGCAATAGTTCACCGCGCAGATCTTGCCGCTTTCGAGGGCGACGCGCACGATCTCCTCGCCTTCCTCGACGGTCATGGTCATCGGCTTTTCGCACAGCACGTTGAAGCCCGCCTCGAGGAAGGCCTTGGTGATCTCGAAATGGGTGGAGTTGGGCGTGGCCACGGTCACGAGGTCGACGCGATCCTCTCGGCCCCGCTCCCCCTCCAGCATCTCGCGCCAGTCGCCATAGGCCCGGTCGGGGGCCACGCCGAGACGTTCGGCATAGGCCCGACCCTTGTCCGCGTCCACGTCAAGCGCCCCGGCGGCCAGCACGAAATTCCCGTCCGCCTGCGCGCCCAGCCGGTGCGCCGGGCCGATCTGGCTGCCTTCGCCGCCGCCGACCATTCCCCAGTTCAGTCGTGCCATGGCCTGCCCCTCAGAAGCCGATGGAGTGCAGATAGGCGCGGTTGGCGCGCGCATCGTCGATGGGCGAGACGTCGAGCGTCGGGTCGCAATCCTGCTCGACCGTGCACCAGCCCTCGAACCCGGCATCGAGCAGGATTTGCCGGACGGCGGGGAAATCCACGTCGCCCTGCCCAAGATTGCAGAAGATACCCTGTCCGCAGGCCTCGTAGAAGCCGGTGCCATTGGCGATGACGTCGGCCTTCACCTTCGGGTCGATGTCCTTGAAATGCATGTAGGAAATCCGCCCCATATGCCGCTTCATGAAGGCCACGGGGTCGAAGCCCGCGTAGGAATGGTGGCCGGTATCGAAGCAGATCTTCAGGATCTCCTCGGGCACCTCTTCAAGCAGGCGCTCCAGCTCCGGCTCGAAATCCATGAAGCCTGCCGCATGGGCGTGGATGCCGACGGTCAGGCCGTACTCCTCCGCGCCCATCTTTGCCACATGGGCGATGCGGTCGCGGAAGGCCGCCCATTCCTCGGGGCCCATCTGCTCGGCATCGTCGGGGCGTCCGGCGGTGGGCGCGCGGCGGGGCGAGATCGAGTCGATCAGCACCAGATGCCGCGCGCCATGGGCGCACAGCGCCTTGCAGGTGCGCACCGCACCGTCCAGCACATCCTCCCACTGTTCGGGATCGTGAAAGGCGCGGAACACCACGCCGCCGATCAGCTCGAGCCCGTGCTCGTCCAGCGCCTCCGACAGGATCGCGGGATCCTCGGGCATGAAGCCCACGGGCCCCAGCTCGATGCCGGTATAGCCCGCCTCGGCGCAGTCCTTGAGGACCGAGCGCCATTGCGGATTGCGCGGGTCGTCCGCGAATTCCACACCCCATGAACAGGGCGCATTGCCGATTTGAATTGTCATGAACGGGTCCCTTTCAGTCGTGCGGGACAGGCTGCCATGCGCCTGTGTCGTTGGACAGGAATGCGGTTTCGATCACCTGCGCCACGGCGAGGCCCTCGTGGAAGCTGGGCCATGCCGGAACATCCGTGGCGATGGCCTGAAGGAAGTCGCGCGCCTCTATGATGATCTGGTCCTGGTAACCGGTGCCATGCCCCGGCCCCTGACAGAAGGCAAGGTAGTCCGGATGCGCCGGTCCCGTCAGGATGCGCGTGAAGCCGCGCGTCGCCTCCGGCCCCTCGGCCCGGTAGAGTTGGACGGCGTTCTGATCTTCCTGATCGAAGCGGATCGCGCCTTTCGTGCCGTGGATCTCGTAGGCATAGCCCATCTTGCGGCCCGTGGCGGCGCGGCTGAAATAGAGATGCCCCATGGTGCCCGAGGCGAAGCGCACCATCATCTGCGCGTGGTCGTCATTGTCGACCGCGGCCGGGCCGTCCGGGCCGGGGCGCGTCGGATGCAGCGTCTCGATCCGCGCCGAAAGCTCCGCGATGGGGCCCATGATGGCGCGCGCGCAGTTGATCATGTGCGGCGCCAGATCGCCCATCGTGCCGTTCGGCCGCCCGCTGGTGCGCCAGTTCGCGGGCGTTTCGGGATCGGCCAGGAAATCCTCGGTGTGTTCGCCGCGAAACCACGTGACCTCGCCGATGGCGCCCTCGGCGACCAGGCGGCGGACGAATTGCGTGGCGGGCGTGCGGACATAGTTGAAGCCGATCATGTGCACGACCCCCGCGGCTTCGGCGGCGGCGGTGAGCGCGCGCGCGTCCTCCAGCGAGGCGCCCAGCGGCTTTTCGCAGAACACGGGTTTGCCGCGTGCAAAGGCCGCTTCGGCGATGGCGCGGTGGGTGTGCTGGGGCGAGGCGATGACGACGGCCTCGACCTCGGGATCGGCGACGAGGTCCTGCCAGTCCGAGGTGGCGCGCGCGAAGCCATAGGCCTTGCGGTAGCCCTCGGCCGAGGCGGGGCTCGAGGCGCANNNACCTCGAGCCGTGGGCGCAAATCCGTGTCGAACACCGCGCCGACCGAGGACATGGCGACCGCATGCGCCTTGCCCATGTAGCCACCGCCGACGAGGCCGATTCCGATCCCGGTCATGCCGTCCTCCCTGCACCTGCCCTTGCCGGTTGCAACCGGTTGCAAAACTCGTATCTTGAGTCCCGGCGAGACGCAACACGCAAAGGCGAGGCCCTCCGCGCGAAGGAGAGGGCGCGTCCTGCGGCAAGGGGGAGGGAAGTATGGCCAGTGCGGAGACGACCATCCGGCTGACGGTGGCGCAGGCGATCGTGCGCTACCTGATGAACCAGTATGTCGAGATCGACGGCACGCGGACGCGCATCTGCGGCGGCGGTTTCGGGATTTTCGGCCATGGCAACGTGCCCTGTCTCGGCGAGGCGCTTTATCCCGTGCAGGACGAGATGCCGCTTTACCGCGGGCAGAACGAGCAGAGCATGGGTTTTGCCGCGGCGGCCTACGCCAAGTACCATCTGCGCCGCCGCTTCATGTTCTGCACGGCCAGCGCCGGGCCGGGCACGGCGAACCTGCTGACGGCCGCGGCGCTGGCGCATGCCAACCGGCTGCCGATGCTGATGCTCTGCGGCGACACGTTCCTGACGCGCCTGCCGGACCCCGTGCTTCAGCAGCTGGAGCATTTCGGCAATCCCGCGCTGGGTCTCAACGATGCGTTCAAGGCCGTCACGCGCTACTGGGACCGGATCACGCATCCCGCGCAGGTCATCCAGACGCTGCCCGCCGCACTCGCCACCATGCTCGACCCCGCCGATTGCGGACCGGCCTTCATCGCGCTGCCGCAGGATGTGCAGGGCTGGGCCTACGACTACCCCGAAAGCTTCTTCGCGCCGCGCACGCATCGCATCCGCCGCCAGGCCCCCGATGCGGACGAGGTCGCGGCCGCAGCCGACATGCTCCGGGGCGCAGAGCGTCCGATGATCATCGCGGGCGGCGGTGTGCAGTATTCCGGCGCGGTGGCGGAGTTGACCGCATTCGCCGAACGCCACGGCATTCCCGTGGTGGAGACCATCGCGGGCCGCGCCAACATGCTGGCCACCCATGACCTGAACACCGGGCCCATCGGCGTGACCGGATCGGACAGCGCCAACGCCATCGCCGAGGCGGCCGACGTGATCCTCGCGGTCGGCACGCGGCTGCAGGATTTCACCACCGGCTCCTGGACGGCCTTCGCGAAGGACGCGCGGTTCATCGGCCTCAATGTCGGTCGGCACGACGCGTCCAAGCACCTGTCGCAGCCCGTGGTGGGCGACGCGAAACTGGGGCTCGAGGCGCTAGGCGCGGCGCTGTCGGGCTATGTCGCGCCGGCGCAGTGGACCGACAAGGCGAGGGCCGAGCGCAAGGCCTGGGACGCCTACGTGGCCGAGAACGTCGCGCCCGGAAACCGGCCGAATTCCTATGCGCAGGCCATCGGCGTGGTGAACGACCTTTGCGACCCACGCGACCGGATCGTCGCCGCCGCAGGCGGGCTTCCCGCCGAGGTCACGGCCAATTGGCGCACGCTCGAGATCGGGACGGTCGACGTGGAGTTCGGCTTCTCCTGCATGGGCTATGAAATCGCCGGTGGCTGGGGCGCGCGCATTGCACAATCCGAACGTGAGCCCGGGCAGGATACGATCGTTTTCACCGGCGACGGATCGTACCTCTTGATGAATTCCGATATCTATTCGTCGGTACTCACACGAAAGAAGATGATCGTGCTGGTGCTCGACAATGGCGGCTTCGCGGTCATCAACAAGCTGCAGAACAACACTGGCAACAAGAGCTTCAACAACCTCATCGCCGACTGCCCCACCGTGCCCGAGGCCTACGCCGTCGATTTCGAGTCGCATGCGCGGTCCATGGGCGCGGATGCCGTCACGGTGGCCAACGCCGCCGAACTGGCCGAGGCGTTCAAGCGCGCCAAGGCCTCCGACAAGACCAGCGTCATCGTCATGCAGGTCGACCCCTACGAGGGCTGGACGACCGAAGGCCACGCATGGTGGGAGGTCGGAACGCCCGAGGTCTCCGACAACCCCGATGTCCGCGAAAAACACGCCGAGATCGAGGCCGAGCGCGCCAAGCAGCGGCAGGGGGTCTGAGATGCGGCTTTCGGGAAACCGCTTCGTCATCATCGGCCGCGCGGGGATGGATTTCTACCCCGACCCACCCGGCACCAAGACCGAGAACGCGACGCATTTCTTCGCCTGTCTGGGCGGGTCCTCGGCCAATATCGGCGTGGCGATCTGCAAGCTGGGCGGCACGGCCGATCTCGTGACCTGCGTCTCGGACGACGCGATCGGGCGTTTCGCGCTGAACCAGCTCGACCATTACGGGATCGGGCGGCGCCATGTGCGCTCCGTGGGGGGTGAAGCGCGCAATTCGCTGGCGGTGGTGGAGACCACCATCGAGGATCACCAGTCGGTGATCTACCGCAACGGCGCCGCGGATTTCGAGATGACCGAGGCCGATGTCGCCGCCGTCGACTACGCGGCCTATGACGCGCTGATAACCACCGGCACCGTCTTCGCCGCCGAGCCGTCGCGGAGTGCCGCCTTCGCAGGGTTCGAGCGTGCGCGCGCCGCCGGCCTGCCTCTGATCTTCGACATCGACTACCGCCCCTATTCCTGGCCCTCGGCGGAGGTCGCGGCCGAGGTCTATTCCCGCGCCGGCGCCATGTGCGACGTGATCGTGGGCAATGACGTGGAATTCGGCTTCATGGCCGGCGACTACGACCGCGGTCTCGACAAGGCGCGGTCGCTCGTGGCCGAAGGTGCCAAGCTCGCCGTCTACAAGATGGGCGAGCAGGGCGCGATCACCATCACGCCCGAGGGCGAGGTTCGGACTGGCATCTACCGGACGGAGGCGCTGAAACCCACGGGCGCGGGCGACAGTTTCATGGGCGGTTTCGTCAGCGGCCTCGCCGATGGCCTGAGCGTGCGCGACGCGGTGCTGCAGGGCTCCGCCGCCGCGGCGATGGTCGTGGCGCGCGTGGGTTGCGCCCCGGCAATGCCCGGCCGCGCCGAGCTCGACGAATTCATCAAGTCGCACAAGGGGCCGAGCGCGGCCTGAAAGGACATCAGCGATGCATATCCCGCCCCATGACAACCGCAACAAGGCCATCGTCGATGTGGACGACGCCCATGTTCCGCTGACCTATTTCAACATCGTGAAGCTCAAGGCAGGAGAGCATTTCGACTACCGCATTCCGGGCTACGAGACCTGCGTCGTCCCCGCGACGGGAACGGTGACAGTGGAGACGGGCGGCGAGACATTCGCCGAGATCGGCAACCGGGGCGCCGATGTCTGGGACGGCGAGCCAGAGGGTGTCTATGTGCCCACGGACACCGGCTGCCGGATCACGGCGCAGACGGATACCGAGACCTTCGTGGCGGGCGCGAAATTCGCCGAGACGCTGAAACCCTTCGCCGTGCAGAAGGATGACCTCGACCTCGTGCAATACGGCTCGGACGACACCAAGACGCATCGCAAGATCAAGCATATCCTCGGCGCGGGCCATCACGACAGGGTGGGGCGGCTTCTGGTGTCGGAACTTTTCACCGTGGGCGCGGGGGGCTGGTCGGGTTTTCCCAGCCACAAGCACGACACCGACCGGCTCCCGGAAGAAACCCGGCATGACGAATGCTACAATTTCCGCTTCAGGCCGAATTACGGCTCGGGGCTGCAGATGCTCCAGCGCGTCGACAACGAACCGGGCGACGCCTATCACATCATGGATGGCTCCACGGTGCTGATCGACAAGGGCTATCACCCCTGCTGCGTGCTGCCGGGCTACGAGATGTATTATTTCACCATCCTCGGCGGGCTCTCGCAGCGGTCGCTGAAGCAGTATTTCCAGCCCACCCATGCCGAGCAGCTGAACACGATCCCCGGGATCATGGACATGGTGGCGAAGTTCAAATGACGCTGGCGACCCTCTCGGAGGTGCTGCAACCCGCGCTGCGGGACGGATACGCGGTGCCCGGTCTCGTCTGCCTCGGCTGGGAGGACATGCGCGCCTATGCCATGGCCGCGCAGGCCGAGCGCGCGCCGGTGATCCTGCAGGCGGGCCCGTCCTGCCGGGAGCATACGCCATTGCCGATCCTGGGCCGGATGATGCGGCACCTAGCGGCGGATGTGGACGTGCCCGTCGTGGCGCATCTCGACCACGGCTACACCTACGACGAATGCCGCGAGGCGCTGGACAGCGGCTTTACCTCGCTGATGTTCGACGGCTCGCGCAAGCCCTTGGCTCAGAACATCGCCGAGACGCGGGCCATCGCGGAGATGGCGCACGCCGCCGGGATTTCCTGCGAGGGGGAGATCGGCTTCGTGGGTTACTCGGGGGGCGAGGCCTCGGCCGGGACGGACCCGGAGGAGGCGGCGCTCTTCGCCCGCGAAAGCGGCGTGGACGCAATGGCGATCTCGGTCGGCAACGTCCATCTGCAGCAGGACCGCGAGGGTGGGCTCGACGAGGCGCGCATCCGCGCGATCGAGGCCGTGACGGAGGTGCCGCTGGTGATCCATGGCGGCTCGGGCGTGCCGATGGCGCAGCGCGCGTCACTGGCCGCCGGTTCGCGCATCTGCAAGTTCAACATCGGAACCGAGCTGAGGATGGCCTTTGGCGCCGCCTTGCGCGCGGCGGTGGAAAAGGACCCGGCGCGCTTCGACCGGGTGCAGATACTGAAGGAAACCCATGAGCCCGTGATGGCGGCCGCGCGCGCCGTGATCAAAGGGCTCGGCGCGGCCGGGAGGGCCTGAGATGCTACGGATCGGACTTCTGGGCTGCGGCCGCATAGGGCAGGTTCATGCCCGCACGATCAAGGGGATGGACGAGGCCTGCGTTCAGGCCGTGGCCGATGCCGTGCCCGAGGCCGCGGAGCGGCTGGCCGAGGACCAGGGCGCCGACATGCGCAGCGCGGAGGCGATCCTCGAGGCGCCCGATATCGACGCGGTGGTCATCGGCACGCCCACCGATACCCATTTCGACCTGATCCAGGGGGCGGCCCGCGCGGGCAAGGCGATCTTCTGCGAAAAGCCCATCGACATGTCGGTCGACAACATCCGCGCCTGTATCGAGGTCGTGGAGGGCGCGGGCGTGCCGTTCCTGACCGGCTTCAACCGCCGCTTCGACCCGAATTTCGCGGCGTTGCGCGCGCGGATCGGTTCGGGCGATATCGGCGCGGTTGAGCTTGTGACGATCACTTCGCGCGATCCTGCGCCGCCGCCGATTTCCTATATCGAGCGGTCGGGCGGGCTGTTCCGGGACATGATGATCCACGATTTCGACATGGCGCGTTTCCTGATGGGCGAGGAGTTCGTGCGCCTCCACGCGGTCGGCTCCGCGCTGGTCGATCCTGCCATCGGGGCGGCCGGCGACGTGGACACGGCGGCCGTGATCCTGACCACCGCGACGGGACGCATCTGCCAGATCTCGAACTCGCGCCGGGCGGCCTATGGCTATGACCAGCGGATCGAGGTGCACGGGGCAAAGGGCATGCTGCGCGCCGAGAATCAGCTGGAGACCACGGTGGAGCTTGCCACGGAGGGAGGCTTCGCGCGGGCGCCCGCGCAACACTTTTTCCTCGAACGCTACGAGGCCGCCTATCTCGCCGAGATGCGCGCCTTCGTGGAGGCGGTTCGCACGGGCAAGCCCGCCGATCCCGGCATCCGCGACGGGCTTCAGGCCCAGATCCTCGCCGATGCCGCCGCGCTGTCGCTGCAAACCGGCCAGCCGGTGGATCTGGCGACCTAGTCCGCGTCATCGTCCTTCCACGCCCAGATGAGGTTCCAGGCGAGGTAACCACCGATGGCCGCCGAGAGGTAGGCCCAGACCTCGCTGCCGTAGCTGAACTCGACGCCCGCCCAGAGGAAGGGCAGCGCCACGATGACATAGCGCCGCCATGCGGGGCGGAAGAACGGGTGCGAGGGATCGATCAGACGCATCGGGCCATGTCCTGCTGGGGCTGCCCGGTCTTGGCAGACGGGCGCGGCGCGAACAAGATCGCAATGCGTGCCCCCGGGTTCAGCCTTCGGCCGGTGCGTCGAATTTCTGCAGATCGGGCGCCTTCATCGAGATATGCGCAGAAGTTGGTGACGCATGATCAGGCGGCAGCTTGAAGTTGGCGGACACCGTCGCGGAACTCAACCCCGCTGATGACCTCCGGCAGG
>LJSY01000034.1 GCA_001314805.1 Rhodobacteraceae bacterium HLUCCO18
CTTGCCCTCGGCGGTCTGCACCTCGGCGATGTCGATGTGGAAGAAGCCGATCGGGTAGCGCTTGAACTTCTGGCGCTTCGGCTTGTCGCCGCCGACGTCCGGCAGGCGCGAGATGCCATGCCGTTGCAGGCAGCGGTGAAGGGCTGATCGCGTGAGGTGCGGGATCGAAGGCTGCAGGGCGTAAAGGCAATCATCCAGCGGCAGCAGCGTGTGGCGCCGAAAAGCGACGATCATAGCCTCCTCCGCCTCGGTCAAGACCGTGGAGCGTGGCTCCTTCGGGCCGGTCTTCAGATCCTCGACCGTCGCCCGCTTCCTCCATTTCGCAACTGTCTTGGGATTGATCCCCAACTCCCGGCTCAGTTCCGAGAGCGAAGCTTGCGATCGCTGTATTGCAGCTCTGACGGCGTGCGTGGTCGTGGCGCAGCCGTGACGAACTTGTCCCATAGTGCTTCCTTCCATTTCTGCGAAAGCATCACACCATCAAACCGTGGGATCAAACACCTAGCCCTTCCGTATCAGCGACCGCTCCAAAGCTTCAACGAAGATGCCGAAAGATTTTCCAACTGGATCATAGACGTGGCGCGCTTGTCACAGGACCGACCCCCTCCAAAACGCCCGCGCCGCTTGCCTTCCCCGCCCGCTTCGCTACACCCGCGCCATGGCCAAGCCCGTCACCCGTTTCGTCTGTTCCGCCTGCGGCGCCGTCACCCAGAAATGGGCCGGGCGCTGCGAGGCCTGCGGCGAGTGGAACGCCATTTCCGAGGAAACGCCGCTCAGCCAGGGCCCCTCCTCCAGGGGCCTCGGCGCGGCCAAGGGCAAGCGCATGGGCCTGACCGATCTGCGCACGCAGGAGGCGCCGCCGCCGCGCCGCTCGTCGGGCCTGGCGGAGCTCGACCGCGTCCTCGGCGGCGGCCTCGTGCCCGCCTCCGCCACGCTGGTGGGCGGCGATCCCGGCATCGGCAAGTCCACCCTTCTGCTGCAGGCCGCCGCCAGCTTCGCGCGGTCCGGCGCGCGGGTGATCTACGTCTCCGGCGAGGAGGCCACGGCGCAGGTCCGGCTGCGCGCAAGCCGCCTCGGCCTCACCGACAGCGCGGTGCAACTGGCCGCCGAGACCAACCTGCGCGACATCCTGACGACGCTCGACGCCGAGGCGCCCGACCTCGTCATCGTCGACTCGATCCAGACCATGTGGCTCGACACCGTCGACAGCGCGCCCGGTTCCGTCGCCCAGGTCCGCGCCTCGGCCCATGAGCTGACCACCTTCGCCAAGCGCCGCGGCGTGGCGGTGATGCTGGTCGGTCATGTCACCAAGGACGGCCAGATCGCCGGCCCCCGCGTGGTCGAGCACATGGTCGACACGGTGCTCTATTTCGAGGGTGAGCGCGGCCACCAGTTCCGCATCCTGCGCTCGGTCAAGAACCGCTTCGGCCCCGCCGACGAGATCGGCGTCTTCGAGATGACCGGCGCGGGGCTGGCCGAGGTCGCCAACCCCTCGGCGCTGTTCCTGTCGGATCGCGACACCCCCGCGCCGGGGTCGGTCGTCTTCGCGGGCATCGAGGGCACGCGCCCCGTTCTGGTGGAATTCCAGGCCCTTGTGGCGCCATCTTCACTCAGCCAGCCGCGCCGCGCGGTGGTGGGCTGGGACGGCGCGCGCCTGTCGATGGTCCTTGCCGTGCTCGAGGCGCGCGCCGGCATCTCCTTCCAGGGCCTCGACGTCTATCTCAACGTGGCGGGCGGCCTGCGCATCTCTGAGCCCGCCGCCGATCTGGCCGTGGCCGCGGCCCTATTGTCGGCGCGCGAGGACGCGGCGCTGCCCCGCGACACGGTGGTCTTCGGAGAGCTGTCGCTGTCGGGCGCGCTCCGGCCGGTCACACAAGCCGAAAATCGCCTGAAAGAGGCGGTGAAACTCGGTTTTTCCGCCGCAATCCTGCCCAAAGGGTGTAGTATTCCTGCCAACAGCGGCGTGTCGGTTCGCACCATGGAGGACATGCCCCGTTTCGTCGGGGAGGTTTTCGGGGCAGGCTGAGCGGACCAAGATGCAGGATCCGCCGCCACGGCAGATGCGCGGCGATAAAAAAACGGCAAGAGGCGAGAGAGCGGCAATGGAAGGCTTCACCATCTTCGACGGCGTCGTCGCGGGCGTCATCCTGATCTCGGCGGTGCTCGCGTTTTCGCGCGGCTTCGTGCGCGAGACGATGTCGATCGCAGCCTGGGTCGCGGCGGCCGTGGTCGCGTTCATGTTCGCCCCCGACGTGGTGCCGCTGATCAACGAAGTGCCCTACCTCGGTGATTTCATCGGCACCAGCTGCGAGCTGGGCATCCTCGCCGCCTTCACCGCCGTTTTCGTCGTGGCGCTCGTGGTGATCTCCTTCTTCACGCCGGTCTTTTCCTCGGCGATCAAGAATTCGCCGCTGGGTGGTCTGGATGCCGGGCTCGGCTTTCTCTTCGGGGTCGCGCGCGGCGTGCTTCTCGTGGTGGTGGCGCTGATCGCCTATGAGCGCATCGCGGGCGACGAGCCCATCCCCGCCGTCTCCGACAGCCGCTCGGCCGCGATCTTCGCCGACGCCCAGGCCGGCATCGAGGGCCAGATCCCGACCGAGGCGCCCGACTGGATCATGCAGCGCTACGAGCAGCTGACCGGCACCTGCGCCGATCAATAGGCCCGAACCGGATCGTCACGGGCAATCCGTCCCCGGACAATGTGGGACCAAGACGGCCCCGCCCTCTCAGGACGTTGGAAGGCGCCGCGAGGACCGCACCCCCCTTCCTCTGGTCTGAAATATTCCCCGCCGGAGGCATCAGGCGCGGCCGAGAGGCTCCCGGCACGGGGGCCCGAGGCCGCGCCTCCGCCACACGTGACGTCGGGCGGCGGATCGCAACAGCAAGCGGGCGAGATTTCATGACATCGCGGTGACAGGGCGGGTGACATGGCGCATCTGCTGCCCTATGTGAGAGCGGAAGGGCCCGGACGGGGTGTCGGGGTCTTCGCCAGCTGCCGGGGACCCTGCCGATGCGCGATGCCGAAACCCAACCTTTCCGCCATCCCTTCGATCCGCTCGACGACGACAAGCTCCGCGAGGAGTGCGGCGTCTTCGGCGTGACCGGCGTGGCCGACGCGGCGAGTTTCGTGGCGCTCGGTCTGCATGCGCTCCAGCATCGCGGGCAGGAGGCCGGCGGCATCGTCACCCACGACCCCGAGCTGGGCTTCAACTCCGCCCGCCGCTTCGGCTACGTGCGCGACAATTTCACCAGCCAGTCGCTGATGGAGACGCTGCCGGGCGAGATCGGCATCGGCCATGTGCGCTATTCCACCGCCGGCTCCAAGGGCGCGACCCAGATCCGCGACGTGCAGCCCTTCTTCGGCGAGTTCGCCATGGGCGGGGCGGCGATCGCCCATAACGGCAACATCGTGAATGCCGACGAATTGCGCCGTGAACTGATCGAGCGCGGCTCGATCTTCCAGTCCTCCTCGGACAGCGAGTGCATCATCCACCTCATGGCGCGCTCCCTGCAACGCACCATCCCCGAGCGGATGAAGGACGCGCTCCGCCGGGTGGAGGGCGCGTTTTCCATCGTCGCCATGACCCGCACCAAGCTCATCGGCGTGCGCGATCCGCTGGGCGTCCGCCCGCTGGTGCTGGGCCGGATCGGGGACGAGGAAAACGGGGCCTGGGCGCTGAGTTCCGAGACCTGCGCGCTCGACATCGTGGGCGCCGAGTTCATCCGCGAGATCGAACCGGGCGAAATGGTCGTCATCAACGGAAACGGCGTCGAAAGCTTCCGCCCCTTCGAGGCGCGCAAACCTCGTTTCTGCATCTTCGAGCATGTCTATTTCTCGCGCCCCGACAGCATCATCGGCGGCGAGTCGGTCTACGAGACACGCCGCCGCATCGGCGTGGAACTGGCCCGAGAGGCGCCGGTCGATGCCGACCTCGTCTGCCCCGTCCCCGACTCGGGGACACCCGCGGCCATCGGCTACAGCCAGGAAAGCGGCATTCCCTACGCGATGGGGATCATCCGCAACCAGTACATGGGCCGCACCTTCATCGAACCGACCGAGCAGATCCGCAACATGGGCGTGCGGCTGAAGCTCAACGTCAACCGCGCGCTGATCCGCGGCAAGCGCGTGATCCTTGTCGATGACAGCGTTGTGCGCGGCACGACCTCGCGCAAGATCAAGGAAATGATCCTCGATGCGGGTGCTGCCGAGGTGCATTTCCGTATCGCCTCGCCGCCCACTGCATGGCCCTGCTTCTACGGCGTCGACACGCCGGAGCGGGAAAAGCTGCTGGCCGCGACCATGTCCGAGGAGGAGATGCGCCGCCATCTCGGCGTCGCCTCCCTGAGATTCATCTCGCTCGATGGGCTCTACCGCGCGGTGGGAGAGGCGCAGGGCCGCGACCCGAACGCCCCGCAATACTGCGACGCGTGTTTCTCGGGCGAATACCCGGTGCGCCCCACCGACATGCTCAAGCGGGGCTTCGAGATGCAGGAGGCCGCCGAGTAGAGTGCCGGCGCCATGAGCCGGCACCCGGGTCAGGGGCCGAAGACCGCCGCAGGCGCCCTTGACGCGGGCGACGACCGAAGAGGCCGCGCCCGGGAAGGCCTGTCGAGGCAGGCCCCTTTGGCAAGGGGCCGTTCTGCAGGAGCCGTCTGCGGGAGCCGGGCGCCCGACGCCCCATCTCCGAACCGACCGCGCGGCGCAGCCGCGCCGGGCCCAACCGGGGACAAGGCCGAAGGCCGCAGGCTCCGGGCGGGAGCGCTCCGTGCCTCTTTTCTCTCGCGAAAAGGAAAACGCCGCCCCGAAGGACGGCGTTTCCGAAACCCGCTTTCCCCTGTGCTCAGCGGCGGCCGAGCCAGGCCAGGCCGCCCGAGACCGCGAGTGCCGCGACGGCCGACTTCAGCACGTCGCCGGCGATGAACGGCGCCATCCAGTGCGCCCAGAGCGAGGCCCATTCGGTGCCGAAGACCAGCGCGGGCCAGAGCAGACCGGGGATATAGATGATGGCCGAGGCGAGCAGCGCCATCCCGATGGCCGGCACCACGCGCCGCGCGAGGCCCGTGTCCGAGGCCCATCCGGCCAGCCACGCCATGGCGACGAAGCCCAGCAGGAACCCGCCCGTCGGCCCCATCATGTAGGGCAGACCCGCGCCGCCGCCGGAAAAGACCGGCAGGCCCATCGCGCCCTGCGCGAGGTAAACCAGCAGCGTCGCCACCCCGAGCCGCGCGCCCAGTGCGAAGCCCACGGTCAGGACCGCGAGGCTCTGCAACGACAGCGGCACCGGGCCGATGAAGATGGAGAACTGCGCCGCGATGGCGATCAGCACGGTGCCGGCCAGCACCAGCGCGCCCTTCCGGGCAAGGCTCAGATCGCCGAAGACGGCTTGGGCAAGGGTGGTGTCGCGGCTCATGTGAACCCTCCGGTTGTCAGTGATATCCCGTTGTTACCGTCAGGGTATTCCGCCCCGACCCGCCAGTGTCAAGCGGCGCAGGTGCCCCACCCCGCTCCACAGCCCCTTGCCATTCGCGCCACGGAAGGGCATGTCGCCGCTCCATGACCGATATGCAGAGAAAACCCCTCGAAGATCGCGTGGCGCTGGTCACGGGCGCCTCGCGCGGTCTTGGCGCGGCCTCGGCCGAATGGCTGGCGTCGAAGGGCGCCCACGTGGTCGCCGTCGCGCGCACGGTTGGCGGGCTGGAAGAACTGGACGACCGGATCCAGGCCGCGGGCGGGCACGCGACGCTCGCGCCCATGGACCTGACGGACGATAACGCGATCGCCCATCTGTGCCGGTCGATCCATGATCGCTGGGGCCGCGCGGATATCTGGGTGCATGCCGCGATCCATGTCTCGGCGCTGACGCCCGCGCCGCATATCCAGGCCAAGGATCTCGACCGTTGCATCGCGACGAACATCCGCATGCTTTCGCGGCTGATCGCCAATGTCGACCCGCTGATCGCGCCCTCCGACGCGCCCAGTGCGGTCTTCTTCGACGACGACTGGGACGAGAAATTCGCCGGGACCTACGCCATGTCCAAGGCTGCCCAACGCGCGCTGGTCAGGACATGGGCGGCGGAGACGGCGAAGCACGGGCCCAGGGTGCATCTGCTGCGCCCGGGCCCCATGCCCACGGCGACGCGCGCGCGCTTCTACCCCGGCGAGGACCGCTCCGCGCTGGTCCACCCGCGCGAGGAAGCCGCGCGGCTGCTCGGGCCGCTTTTCGAAGGCGCCTGAACGGCGGAGGCCGGTGCCCCTTGCGGGCGCAGGGATTGCGTATTTTTGGAAAGATGAGGGGCCTGCCGGTCGGTCAGGTCGCCGCCGGCTCCGGCCCCGGATCCGCCCCGCCCTCGAGCGCATCGGCCAGCGCCTCGGCGCGCGCGGCAAGCTCGGCCAGCCCGTCGGTGACGCGGTCCGGCAGTTCCGTGCGGGGTCCCGCCTCCTGCAGCTCCGCGATCCGGCGCGCCCGGTCGGCCAGCCGTTCCTCGGCCGAGCGCAGCGCCTTGTCCTGCGCCGCGATCTTGGCCTGCAGGTTCTTGAGTTCATCCTCCTGCGCCGCGGTCTTGTCGGCCAGCATCAGCCCCGCCATCAACAGCATGCGGTCCGACGGCATGCGCCCGATCTGGCCCAGCACCACGGTGGCCTCGGTGTCCAGCATCCGTGCCGCGGCGCGCAGGAACGTCTCCTCGCCGTCCTGGCAAGCGACGGTGTAGCTGCGTCCGCCGATCTCGATCTGCACCTCAGGCATTGCGCGCTTCCTCCTCCCGGACGGTCTCGGCCGCCATCAGGTCCGACAGGATGCGGCCAAGCTCGGCCGCCTCGGCCTTGCGTGCTTCGGTCAGCGCGGCGACCTGTGCCTCCAGCACGCGGTTGATCCCCTCGGCGCCGTCGCCGCTGCCCATGGCCACCGAGCGCAACTCGTCGAGTCCCGACGACATCCGGTCAACCGCGCCGCGCAATCCGCGCAACTCGGCCCTGAGCGCCAGGACCCGTTCGTCCGGCGCCGCACCCGCCGCCTCGGCAAGTTCGTCGGCGGTGTCCTGCGCCCGGTCGCGCGCCTCGATGGCGTCGTCGCGTTCGGCGCGGGCACGCTCCACCCGGCGCTTCAGGACGGCAAGCTCGGCGGGATCGGCGGCCTCAGGGGCCTCGGCAGCTGCAGCCTCGAGTTCCGCCACGCGCGCCTCGAGCGCCTTTTGCGCCGCGAGCGCGGCGTCGCGCTCCGCCTCACGTTCGGCAAGCTCGGCGCGCGCCTTTTCAAGCGTCGCCTGGTTGGCGGAAGTGCTCTCCGCGAGTTTGCCTTCGGCCCGGGCGAGCGCCTCCTGCGCCTCCGACAGCCGCGCCTCGAGCGCGCTCACGCGTTCGGAAAGCTCGCTTGCGCGTGCCTCCGCCTCCCTTGCCGCGGTCTCCGCGGCCAGGGCGCGCGCATCGCCACCGGTATCCGCGCCGCGGGCCGCGAGGCCCTTCGCGATGCGATCCATGGCCGCGGCGAGGCGCGCCTCGAGCGCGCCAAGTTTCTCGAATTCCTCGCTGTCGCTCATGATATCGTTGCCGCCCCGGTCCTGCTCCGTCACTGCGTACATCTCTGGTGAGACGCCCTTTTCGCCTTTCGCGGGGCCATTTCGGTCCTCTGCGAGGCCTCATACGCAAGATGGCGACCGCCTCAAGCCGCCTGTTGCCTCAGGCAATCCCAATCCGGGCGGATTTGCAAGTTTTTCCGGCAATCGCACCCGCTTGCCGCGCGACCTTGCGCCCGGCAGCGACCACCGGCCCGGACCGCGGCGCCGTCGGCGCCTTGCACTTCGCCGGTCACCTGCTATCACGCGGACGCCGCGCCATGGCCGCGCGGCCAGGTTCCGGCCATCGCGAAGGATGGCCCTCCCGATCGAAGGACCGTTCCGCATGGACACCGCCGCCCTCGCCACCGCACATCCCGACCATTGGCGCCGCGCCGCGCCCATTCGCACCCTGGCGCTGGACGCCGTGGCCGCCGCCAGTTCCGGGCATTCCGGCATGCCGATGGGCATGGCCGACATCGCCACCGTGCTGTTTGAAAAGCACCTGCGCTTCGACGCGGCCGCCCCCGACTGGCCCGACCGCGACCGGTTCATCCTGTCCAATGGCCATGGCTCGATGCTGCTTTATGCGCTGCTCTATCTGACCGGCTCGCCGGACATGACGCTGGAGCAGATCAGGAACTTCCGTCAGCTTGGCTCGAACACCGCGGGCCATCCGGAATACGGGCACGCCAAGGGGATCGAGACCACCACCGGCCCGCTGGGCCAGGGGCTGGCCAATGCCGTGGGCTTCGCCATCGCCGAGGAATTCCTGCGCGCCAAGTGGGGCCGGAAGATCATCGATCACCGCACATGGGTCTTCGCCGGCGACGGCTGCCTAATGGAAGGCGTCAGCCACGAGGCGATCGCGCTTGCCGGCCGGCAGGAACTGAGCCGCCTGACCGTGATCTGGGACAACAACGGCATCACCATCGACGGCAAGGTCGGCCTCGCCGACCGCACCGACCAGATGGCGCGTTTCGCGGCCGCGGGCTGGGACGTGTTCGACTGCGACGGCCACGACCCCGAGGATATCGACCGCGCCCTGACCGCGGCCAAGGCCTCACCGCGCCCGGCGATGATCGCCTGCAAGACGCATATCGCGCTCGGTCACGCCGCGCAGGACACCGCCAAGGGCCATGGCGCGCTGACCGATGCCGAGCAGCTTGCGGCCACGAAGGAGGCCTATGGCTGGCCCCATGGCGCATTCGAGGTGCCCGCCGACATCAAGGCCGAGTGGGAGGCCATCGGCGCCCGCGGCCGGGCGGACCGCGAGGAGTGGGAGACGCGCTTCGCGCTCCTGTCCGACGGCAAGCAGGCGGAGTTCGAGCGCGCCTTCGCCGGCGAAAGCCCCAAGCGGCTCTCGGCCACGATCCGCGCGCTGAAGAAACAGATCTCCACCAGCCGTCCCAAGGTCGCCACCCGCAAGGCGTCGGAAATGGCGCTCGAGGTCATCAACCCGATCCTGCCAGAGACCATCGGCGGGTCGGCAGACCTGACGGGCTCGAACAACACCCAGACCGCCGATCTGGGGATCTTCGAGCCGGAGAACCGCAAGGGCCGCTACATCCATTACGGCATCCGCGAGCACGCGATGGCGGCGGCGATGAACGGCATGGCGCTTCACGGCGGCGTGCGGCCCTATGGCGGCACCTTCTTGTGTTTCGCCGATTACGCGCGACCCTCGATGCGGCTTTCGGCACTGATGGGCGTGCCGGTGCAATACGTGATGACGCATGACTCGATCGGCCTGGGCGAGGACGGTCCGACCCACCAGCCCGTCGAGCATCTCGCCATGCTGCGCGCCACGCCCAACATGCTGGTCTTCCGCCCGGCCGATGCGGTGGAAACCGCCGAGGCCTGGGAGATCGCGCTTCAGCAGACATCGGCGCCCGCGGTCCTCGCGCTCAGCCGCCAGAACCTGCCCACCGTGCGCACGGAGCACAAGACCAAGAACCTCACCGCGCAGGGCGCTTACGTGCTGGCCGAGGCCGAGGGCAAGCGCCAGGCTCTGTTGATGGCCACCGGCTCGGAGGTCGCCATCGCGCTGGCCGCGCGCGACCTGTTGCAGGCCGAGGGCATCGGCACCCGCGTCGTCTCCATGCCCTGCTGGGAGATCTTCGAGGAGCAGGACGAAGCCTATCGCCGCCGCGTCCTTCCGGCCGGCCCCGTCCGCGTGGCCGTGGAGGCCGCGGTCCGCTTCGGCTGGGACCGCTGGCTCTATGGCGAGCGGGGCAAGCGCGAGAAATCGGGCTTCGTGGGGATGCACGGCTTCGGCGCCTCGGCCCCGGAAAGCGACCTTTACGCGCATTTTGGCATCACCGCCGAGGCCGTGGCCGAAAAGGTGAAGTCGCTTCTGAAATAGGGGGCTGCGCCGAGTAGACTTCAGCCAGGGGAAGAGGCCGCCCCTTCCTCTGGTTTCAAATATTCCCCGCCGGAGGCACCAGGCGCGGCCGAGTGGCTCCCGGCACGGGGGCCCGAGGACGCGCCTCCCCCTCAGGACCGTTCGGCGAAGAGCGCGCGCATCTCCTTGGTGAAGGTGGCCCGGACATGGGCCATCTCGCCGCCCGAGACATGGGCGTCGAGCACGTCGAAGACCGCGCCGATGGCGTCCTCCGCGTCGCCCATGGGATCGGTGTCGAACGCCGATTGCACCCGCGCCACGAAACCCTCGCGGCTGCGCTCGGTCACCGGGGTCTTCGACGGGTCGTAGCCCTCGTAATAGATGCCACGGATCAGGATCGGCAGCTGCGCCGAAAGCTGCGCGGCCTCGTCCGGGTTCAGGTGGTCGCGCAAGGCATGGAGCACGGCACGCAACAAGCGGTAGGACCGTTGCTTGTTGGCCCAGCCTGTCCGGTAATCCACCTCGTTGAACCAGATATTCGCCCGCTGGACGGATTCGTCGATGATCTTGAGACCCAAGGCACTCATGGCTTCCCCTCCTCGTCAGCCGGATGCCGGCATGCATCCGGAGCGAAGGGCAGCATATCTTCGGCAGGGGCGCATTGACCCAAATCAGAAATGATTTCCCCTGACAACAGGTGTCAGTGACCGCTTTCTCCGCCGTCGAGACCCACGGCCCTCAGCGCCGGTGTGAGCACGCGATCGACCACGGGCATCAGCGCCATGCCGATTGCCAACCCGAGCACCCCGTGCAGCACCGCCCCGGCCAGCCATTCCAGCGCCCCGCCCAGCGCCTCGAAGGCATGGGCGATGGTGTGCACGACCTCTTCGGGTCCGGACCAGCCCATGCCGGCCAGCGCATGGGTGATGATCGACCCGCCCACCCAGAGCATCGCCAGCGTGCCGACGAGCGTCAGGGTCCGCAGGAAGGTGGGCATACCCGCCACGATGAAGCGGCCCAGCGCCCGGCCGCTGTGGGTCCGCCCCTCGGCGGCCATGTGCAGGCCAATATCGTCGGCCTTCACGATCAGCGCGACGGAGCCATAGACGAGGATCGTGACACCGATGCCCGCCACCGCCAGCGCGAACGCCTCGAGCAGGAAAGAGTCCGTCTCGATGGCCGCCAGCGCGATGGTCATGATCTCGGCGGAGAGGATGAAATCGGTCTTGATGGCGCCCTTGACCTTCGTCTCTTCCAGATGCGCGCTTTCCTCCGACGACATCTTCTTCGCCGTGGCCTCGGCAACGTCGTCATGGGCGGGCGACAGCCAATGGGCCACCTTCTCCGCCCCCTCGAAACACAGATACGCCCCGCCCAGCATCAGGAGCGGCGCGATGGCCCAGGGCGCGAAGGCGGACAGGAGCAGCGCGGCGGGAAGCAGGATCACGAGCTTGTTGAAGATCGACCCGCGCGCGATCTTCCAGACGATGGGCAATTCGCGCGCGGCGGAGAAGCCGTGCACGTATTTCGGCGTCACGGCGGCGTCGTCGATCACCGCGCCCGCCGCCTTGGTGCCCGCCTTGGTCGCCTGCGCCACCACGTCGTCGACGGACGCCGCCGCGACCTTGGCAATGGCCGCCACGTCGTCGAGAAGCGCCAGCAATCCGCTCATGTTCTCTCCACCTGTCTCGCTTGGCCAGACCATATCGTCCGCCCGGCACGAGACAACCCGGGAACCGGCCGCGAAGCGGTGGAAACGGTTCCGGCCCGGTGCAGGGCTTTTGACGCGTTTCGTGAACGGCAGGGCTTGGATGTTAGCGCAAACTGGAATTGTTTTCGCTAACATGCCGAAAAATGGTGACTTTTCTCTTCCGCAATGCAGCATGCTTTTGTATGCGATCCCCATTGGCAGGGGTAAATTCGGTTTGAGGGAAAGGCGCGTTTCATGACGGTCACGATTGGCATCAACGGGTTCGGACGCATCGGGCGCTGTACGCTGGCGCATATCACCGAGGCCGGGCGCAACGACGTTCAGGTGGTCAAGATCAACGCCACCGGCCCCATCGAAACCAACGCCCACCTGCTGCGCTACGACAGCATCCATGGCCGCTTCGGCGCCGATGTGCGCGTTTCGGGCGACACCATGGATCTCGGCCGCGGTCCGATGAAGGTCTTTTCCACCTACGACCCCGAAGAGCTCGACTGGGACGGCTGCGACGTGGTGCTGGAATGCACCGGCAAGTTCAACAACCGCGAGGCGGCGTCGGTCCATCTCGGCCGCGGCGCCAGGCGCGTGCTGGTCTCGGCGCCCGCCAGGAACGCCGACAAGACCATCGTCTACGGCGTGAACCACCGCGAGCTTCTCGACAGCCACCACGTGGTCTCCAACGGCTCCTGCACGACGAATTGCCTCGCGCCGCTGGCCAAGGTTCTGAACGACGCCATCGGCATCGAGCGCGGGATCATGACCACGATCCACAGCTACACGGGCGACCAGCCGACGCTCGACCGCCGCCACAAGGACCTCTACCGCGCCCGCGCCGCCGCAATGGCGATGATCCCGACCTCCACCGGTGCAGCCAAGGCGCTGAAGGAGGTTCTGCCGGAGCTCGAGGGCAAGCTCGACGGCACCGCGCTGCGGGTGCCCACCCCCAACGTCTCGGCCGTCGACCTGACCTTCGAGGCCGCAAAGCACGTCACCGTCGAGGATGTGAACGAGGTGGTGCGCGAGGCCGCATCCGGCCATATGGGCTCGGTTCTGGCCTACGACCCGGAACCCAAGGTCTCCATCGACTTCAACCACACGGTGCATTCCTCGATCTTCGCGCCCGACCAGACCAAAGTGGTGGGCGGCCGCACGGTGCGCGTGCTCGCATGGTACGACAACGAATGGGGCTTTTCGGCGCGTATGGCCGATGTGGCAGGCGCGATGGGCCGCCTCCTGCACTGATCCTCTTCGGTTTCTTCTGCAGCGACCGAAGCCCCGGCCCCCGCGCCGGGGTTTCGTTTTCGGCAGCCCGGTGGAATCCCGACAATCCTGGCTGAATCGGACTTGGCCCCGCCGAGACCTCCGTGCAACTCTGCGCCCCGGGCCGGGGGCGAGAACACGAGGGCGAAGGATGACGAACACCGTGGCCGCATGGATGGCGGGCCTGATCCTTCTGGGTTGCGGCGCAGACATGGTGCTCAATGACGGGCAAGTCCTGTTCTTCCTTGCGCTGAAGCTGGTCGATTTGATGGAGTGGATGGCCTTCTGGCGTTAGCGCCCCGGCGGTGCACCCTTGTGTCATGGCCTTTGTCGCCGCATTGTCGTTTGCAGCGGCACGGCCCCGCTGCTAGGGCTGTTAGCGGTAACATGTGGCCTGGAACAATACCCCGGCCAAAGCGTTCAAAATTCGGAGGGAACATGGCAGTCAAGGTTGCAATCAACGGGTTCGGACGCATCGGCCGCAACATTCTGCGCGCCATTGTCGAAAACGGCCGCACCGATATCGAGGTGGTGGCGATCAACGATCTCGGCCCGGTGGAGACCAACGCGCACCTCCTGCGCTACGATAGCGTGCACGGTCGCTTCCCCGCGACGGTGACCACGACCGAGACCTCCATCGACGTGGGCCGCGGGCCCATCGCCGTCACCGCGATCCGCGATCCCAAGGACCTGCCCTGGGGCGACGTCGATATCGTCCTGGAGTGCACCGGCATCTTCAAGGGCGACAAGGCCAAGGTGCACCTCGAGAACGGCGCGAGCCGGGTGCTGGTCTCTGCCCCCTCCGACGGGGCGGACAAGACCATCGTCTACGGCGTGAACCACGGCACGCTGAGCGCAAGCGATGTCCATGTCTCCAACGCATCCTGCACCACCAACTGCCTCGCGCCCGTGGCCCATGTCCTGAACCAGGCCATCGGCATCAGGCGCGGTTTCATGACCACCGTGCATTCCTATACCGGCGATCAGCCGACGCTCGACACGATGCATTCGGACCTCTACCGCGCCCGCGCGGCAGCGATGAGCATGATCCCCACCTCCACCGGTGCCGCGCGGGCCGTGGGTCTCGTGCTGCCGGAACTCAAGGGCAAGCTCGACGGCGTGTCGATCCGCGTGCCCACGCCGAATGTTTCGGTCGTGGACCTGACCTTCGAGACCGGCCGCGACACCACCGTCGAGGAGATTAACGACGCGATCCGCGCCGCCGCCTCCCACGGGCCCCTCAAGGGCGTGCTGGGCTACACGGATGAGCCGCTCGTCTCGATGGATTTCAACCACGACGCCCATTCCTCGATCTTCCACACCGATCAGACCAAGGTCATGGACGGCAACATGTGCCGCATCCTGACCTGGTACGACAACGAATGGGGCTTTTCGAACCGCATGGCCGACACGGCGGTCGAAATGGGCAAATACCTGTAAAGGGCGGCTGCCGTCGGCATTTGCGTATTTGGAGAAAGATGAAGGGATCGAAGCCGCGCTTTCCCCTTCATCTTTCCAAAAATACGCCCGCCGGAGGCGGTCCTGCTGCTGCGGCGGGCGCGCAGGTCTGATATGGTGGCGCCAACGTGAACGATGGAGGCCGCGATGGCGTGGAAAATCCTCGATGATATGGACCTTGCCGGAAAGATCGTCCTGACGCGGGTCGACATCAACGTGCCGGTGGAAGACGGCCGCGTCACCGACGCCACGCGGATCGAGCGCATCGTGCCGACGGTCAGGGACATCCTCGCGAAAGGCGGCACGCCGGTCCTGCTGGCGCATTTCGGGCGGCCCAAGGGCAAGGTGGTTCCCGAGATGTCGCTGCGTCACGTGTTGCCCGCGCTGGAGGACGCGCTCGGCATGCCCGTGACCTTTGTCGAGACGCCGGATCGCGCCGGCCTGGAGGCCCTGCCGCAGGGCAGCGTGGTCCTGCTGGAGAACACGCGGTTCAACCCGATGGAAACCGAGAACGATCCGAAGTTGGCACGATTTCTCGCCTCGCTGGGCGATGTCTACTGCAACGATGCCTTTTCGGCCGCGCACAGGGCGCATGCCTCGACCGAGGGGGTCGCCCATCTCCTGCCCTCCTGCGCCGGGCGGCTGATGGAGGCCGAACTGACCGCGCTGGAGAAGGCGCTGGGCCATCCGGAACGTCCCGTTCTGGCCGTTGTCGGGGGGGCCAAGGTCTCCACCAAGCTTGACCTGCTCGGCAACCTGACCGGCAAGGTCGACATGCTGGTGATCGGCGGCGGCATGGCCAACACGTTTCTCGCGGCACAGGGGATCGACGTGGCCGCCTCGCTGTGCGAGCACGATCTTGGCGACACCGCGCGGGAGATCCTCGCCAAGGCCGAGGACACCGGCTGCGAGGTCATCCTGCCCACGGATGTGGTCGTCGCCAAAGAATTCGCGGCGCATGCCGGGAACAGTACCGTCCCCGTGACCGAGGTGCCCGAGGGCACCATGATACTCGATGCCGGCCCCGACAGCGTGGCCCGGGTGCGGGAGGCCATCGACCGGGCGAAGACGCTGATCTGGAACGGCCCGCTCGGCGCGTTCGAGATCGAACCCTTCGATGCCGCCACCAATGCCGCCGCCGAGCACGCCGCGCAGCGCAGCGCCGCCGGGGACCTCGTCTCGGTCGCGGGCGGCGGCGACACGGTGTCCGCGCTCAACCGCGCCGGCGCGGCGGAGCGCTTCAGCTACATCTCCACCGCGGGCGGCGCCTTCCTCGAATGGATGGAGGGCAAGACGCTGCCGGGGGTCGCAGCACTGGAACGGGACTGAGACACCGACTGTTTGCGCCACCATTATGGACAGGTTCCCCCCGGGCGCCTAATGCTTCTGGCCGACCGTTTTTGACCAATGACATTCGAGGACCAGTGACATGACGAACGATGCAATGCGCGCCCAGATGGCCACGGGAAAGGGCTTCATCGCCGCGCTCGATCAGTCGGGCGGCTCCACGCCGAAGGCGCTGAGGCTCTACGGGATCGAGGAGGACGCCTATTCCTCCGAAGACGAGATGTTCGATCTCATCCATGACATGCGGACCCGGATCGCCACGGCGCCGGCCTTTACCGGAGACAAGGTGATCGGCGCGATCCTGTTCGAAATGACCATGGACCGCGAGATCGGCGGCAAGCCTTCGGCGAAATATCTCTGGGAAGAGCGCCGGGTGGTGCCGTTTCTCAAGATCGACAAGGGACTGGAGGCCGAGGAGAACGACGTGCAGCTGATGAAGCCCATCCCGGGGCTGTCGGACCTGCTGGACCGGGCCGTGGCCCATGGCATCTTCGGGACCAAGGAGCGCTCGGTGATCTCGGCGGCGAACGCGGAGGGGATCGAGGCCATCGTCGCCCAGCAGTTCGAACTGGGGGCCGAGGTTCTTGCGAAGGGCCTCGTGCCGATCCTCGAGCCGGAAGTCACGATCTCGATCCCCGACAAGGCGGAGGCCGAGGACATGCTGCTGGCCTCGATCCAGAGGCATCTCGACACGCTGGACCAGCCGGTCATGCTGAAACTCAGCCTGCCCACCAAGGCCAATCTCTATGCGCCCCTGATCGCGCATCCCAAGGTGCTGCGGGTCGTCGCGCTGTCGGGTGGCTATGCCCGCGACGAGGCGAACGCGAAACTGGCCGAGAACCACGGCATGATCGCGAGCTTCAGCCGCGCACTTACCGAGGGGCTGTCGGCGCAGCAGTCGGACGAGGCGTTCAACGCGACCATTGCGGCGACGATCGGCGGGATCTACGCGGCCTCGATCACCTGAAGCCCGGCGGGGGCGCTTTCCCGCGCCCCTTTTCCGGCGCGCGACCCGTGGCCGATTCGTCACCGAGCGTCCCGTTCATGCCGATCTTTGCTCCATTGCAACATGTCCCGCCCAACCGGTTGGGCCGTGCGAATCAATCGGTCGCGGGGGATTCCCTTTTGACCCGGGGTGTGCGACTCTCGTTATCGAGCAGCCCGTGAGAGGCGGCCCGCAACCGAGGCAGTCACGATGTTCCGCAGTGTTTCCCTGACCGGTCTTGGTCTGACCGTGATCCTGATGGCAGTGGGCGCCTATTTCACCTTCACCGCCGTGCAGGGCAACTATGGCCTCTTCAAGCGCATCCAGGTCGAGGCCGAGGCCGACCGCCTGTCGATACAGCTTGCCGAACTTCGTGCCGAAACCGAGCGGATGGAGATCCTGACGCGCCGGTTGTCGGACGACTATCTCGACCTCGATCTGCTGGACGAGCGGGCGCGCAACGTGCTCGGCTACAAGCGCCCGGACGAGCTGGTCCTTCCCTGAAAACCCGATGCAGGCACATCTGCAGTCCCCGCATGGCGGGTCTGTAGCCCTGCGTCACCTTTTCCGCGCCTTGGGGGGTGCCAGGCTCACCGAGCTTTGCTATGGATTGTTCAACGTTAAACTATCTTTGAACACCCAGGCCACGGGGAGGACTTGACCCATATGGCGACCCGGAAAACCGCTTCCAGAGCGAGCGCCAAGCCGAATGTCTCGGCCGACGAGCTCAAGGCCTACTATCGCGACATGCTCCTTATCCGCCGATTCGAGGAAAAGGCCGGCCAGCTTTATGGCATGGGCCTGATCGGCGGGTTCTGTCACCTCTATATCGGGCAGGAGGCCGTCGTCGTGGGTCTCGAGGCTGCCGCCGAAGAGGGCGACAAGCGCGTCACCTCCTACCGCGACCACGGCCACATGCTGGCCTGCGGCATGGACCCCAAGGGCGTGATGGCCGAGCTCACGGGCCGCGAAGGCGGCTATTCCAAGGGCAAGGGCGGCTCGATGCACATGTTCTCGAAAGAGAAACATTTCTACGGCGGCCACGGGATTGTTGCCGCTCAGGTGCCGATCGGCGCGGGCCTCGCCTTCTCGGACATGTACAAGGGCAACGACCGCGTCACCTTCACCTATTTCGGCGACGGCGCGGCCAACCAGGGCCAGGTGGCCGAAACCTACAACATGGCCGAACTCTGGGCCCTGCCCTGCATCTTTGTGATCGAGAACAACCAGTACGCCATGGGCACGAGCGTGAAGCGCGCCACCAAGTCCCCGGATTTCTGGGAACGCGGTGCCGCCTACGGCATCGCCGGCGAGGCGGTCGACGGCATGGACGTGCTCGCCGTGAAGGCGGCGGGCGAGAAGGCCGTCGCGCACTGCCGCGCGGGCAAGGGCCCCTACATCCTCGAGGTCATGACCTATCGCTACCGCGGCCATTCCATGTCGGACCCCGCGAAATACCGGACCCGCGAGGAAGTGCAGGAGATGCGCGAAAAACGTGACGCCATCGAACACGTGCGCCAGCTTCTGCTGACGGGCGGCCATGCCTCCGACGAGGATCTCAAGAAGATCGACAAGGAGATCAAGGACATCGTGAACGAGGCTGCCGAGTTCTCCAAGGAAAGCCCCGAGCCCGCACTGGAAGAACTCTGGACCGACATCTACGCCGATGTGGCGCCGCAGGACGCCTGAGGGAGACGACAGACATGGCAACCGAAATTCTCATGCCCGCGCTCTCCCCCACGATGGAGGAGGGCACGCTGGCCAAGTGGCTGGTGAAGGAGGGCGACACGGTCTCGGCCGGCGACATCCTCGCGGAGATCGAGACCGACAAGGCCACGATGGAATTCGAGGCCGTCGACGAAGGCATCATGGGCAAGATCCTGATCGCCGAGGGCACCGAGGGCGTGAAGGTCAACAGCCCCATCGCCATTCTTGTCGAAGAAGGTGAGGACGTGCCGGAGGCCGGTGCGGAGGGCAACGGCGAAACCGCCCCTGCCCCCGTCGCGCTGGAGACCTCCGAAGGCAAGGCGGACCCCGCGCCCGCAACGGCACAGCCCGCGCCCGCCACTGCGAAATCCAACGCCTCGCCCGACTGGCCCGAGGATGCCGAGATGGTCAAGACGACCGTCCGCGAGGCACTGCGCGACGCCATGGCCGAGGAAATGCGCCGCGATGACAGCGTCTTTGTCATGGGCGAGGAGGTCGCCGAGTACCAGGGCGCCTACAAGGTGACCCAGGGGTTGCTGGACGAATTCGGCGCCCGCCGCGTCATCGACACGCCGATCACCGAGCACGGTTTCGCGGGTCTCGGCGTCGGCGCGGCTTTCGGCGGTCTGCGCCCCATCGTCGAGTTCATGACCTTCAACTTCGCCATGCAGGCGATGGACCAGATCGTGAATTCCGCGGCCAAGACGCTCTACATGTCCGGCGGCCAGATGGGCGCGCCCATGGTGTTCCGCGGCCCCAACGGCGCCGCCGCCCGCGTCGGCGCCCAGCACAGCCAGGACTATGCGGCGTGGTATTCCTCGATCCCCGGCCTCAAGGTCGTGCAGCCCTATTCCGCCGCCGATGCCAAGGGCCTCCTGAAAACCGCGATCCGCGATCCCAACCCGGTCATCTTCCTCGAAAACGAGATCCTCTACGGCCGCTCCTTCGAGGTGCCGAAGGTCGATGACCTGACCATTCCCTTCGGCAAGGCGCGGATCTGGCGCGAAGGCACGGACGTGACCCTCGTCAGCTGCGGCATCGGCATGACCTACACGCTGGAGGCCGCCGAGCAACTGGCCAAGGACGGCATCGAGGCGGAGGTGATCGACCTGCGCACGCTGCGCCCGCTCGACTACGACACGGTGATCGCCAGCGTGCAGAAGACCAACCGCTGCGTGACCGTGGAGGAAGGCTTTCCCGTCTGCTCCATCGGCAACCACCTCTCGGCCTACATCATGACGCATGCCTTCGATTACCTCGACGCGCCGGTGTTGAACTGCACCGGGAAAGACGTGCCCATGCCCTATGCGGCCAACCTCGAAAAGCTCGCGCTGACCTCGGTGAAAGAGGTGATCGAGGCGGTGCATGCCGTGACCTATCGATAGGGTCAGTGATGCGCGTGCTGGGCAAGGACAAGCGGCAGGAGGCCTATCGCCTCGGCCTCGAGATCGGCGGGACAGAGGTCGTCGCGCTGATCCCCGAGGCGCTCCTGTCGGCCGAGCATGGGCAAGAGGCCCGCGTGCCGCACCAGGCGGCCTATGAATGGATCGAGGCGAAGGCGGCGCAGCTCGTCCGCGCCATTGAAACGCTGAACTCCGGCGCCCGCCCCCGGGCGCCCTTCGACCAGATCACGCTCGAACCCGCACCCTGAGTGCCGGAGACAAGGGAGAGCCCCGAGAATGCCCACCGAAATCCTGATGCCCGCGCTCAGCCCGACCATGGAGGACGGCACGCTCGCCAAGTGGCTCGTCAAGGAAGGCGACACCGTGAGCGCCGGCGACATCCTCGCCGAGATCGAGACCGACAAGGCCACGATGGAATTCGAAGCGGTCGACGAGGGCGTGATCGGAAAGATCCTTGTAGAGGAAGGCACGGAGGGCGTGAAGGTCAACGCGCCCATCGCCGTTCTTCTGGAAGAAGGCGAAAGCGCCGACGACATCGCGGCCCCGTCGGACCCCGCCCCGGAAGCGCCGAAGGCCGCTGACGCCGGCGCCGAGGCGGCCTCCGACGGAGGCTCCGAGCCGCCGGCCCCTGCGGCCGCAGCCGCCGCGACACCCACACCTGCCGCGCCCGCCGCATCGGATGGCAGCCGCGTTTTCGCCTCCCCGCTTGCGCGCCGCATCGCCAGGGACAAGGGTCTCGACCTCGGCCAGATCAAGGGCTCCGGCCCCCATGGACGCATCGTCAAGGCGGATGTGGAGGGCGCCACCGCCAAGCCTGCAGCCGCCACCGCCACCGAGGCGCCCAAACCCGCGACCGAAACCGCCAGGCCTGCCATGCCCGCGGGCATGGGCGCCGAGCAGGTCGCGAAGATGTACGAGGGCCGCGACTACGAGGAGGTCAAGCTCGACGGCATGCGCCGCACCGTCGCCGCCCGCCTTACCGAGGCCAAGCAGACCATCCCGCATTTCTACCTGCGCCGGGACATCCGCCTCGACGCGCTCTTGAAATTCCGCTCCCAGCTCAACAAGCAGCTGGAAGGGCGCGGCGTGAAGCTCAGCGTCAACGACTTCATCATCAAGGCCTGCGCCAACGCGCTGCAGGCCGTTCCCGCGGCGAATGCCGTCTGGGCCGGCGACCGGATGCTGCGGCTGAAACCCTCCGACGTGGCCGTGGCCGTGGCCGTCGACGGCGGCCTCTTCACGCCCGTGCTGAAGGACGCGCACCAGAAGTCCCTCTCCGCACTCTCCGCCGAGATGAAGGACCTTGCCACGCGCGCCCGCGATCGCAAGCTCGCCCCTCATGAATATGTCGGCGGCTCCTTCGCGATCTCCAACCTCGGCATGTTCGGCATCGACAATTTCGACGCGGTCATCAACCCGCCCCATGGCGCGATCCTCGCGGTCGGCGCAGGCGTGAAGAAACCCGTGGTGGGCGAGGACGGCGAGCTCGCAGTCGCCACCGTCATGTCGGTCACGCTCAGCGTCGATCACCGCGTCATCGACGGCGCGCTCGGCGCGGAGCTTCTGCAGGCCATTGTGGACAACCTCGAGAACCCGATGGTGATGCTGGCTTAGAACCGGCTTGATCCAGAACAAGGCTCCTTTCCCGCCAACGCCTTAACCGGGGTCCGGACAGCAATCGCCCGGAGCCCGCGCGCCATGGACTGGAAAGCCCACCTCACCCACCAGAGCACCACGCTCGACGCCTTCCGCAAGGCGCATCCGGATGCAGCAAAGGGCTTCACCGCGCTCCACCATGGCACGCTGGCCGAGGGCGCGCTCTCGGTCCGGGAGAAGGAACTCCAGGCGCTCGCCATCGGTATCGTCAAGCAGTGCACCGATTGCATCGGCTTTCACGTGCAGGCCGCGCACAAGGCAGGCGCCACGCGCGCGCAGGTGGCCGAAACCGTGGGCGTGGCGATGATGATGGGCGGCGGGCCGGCCTTCATGTACGGCGCCAAGGCGCTGGAGGCCTGGGACCAGCTCACCAGCTGAGCGCGGCGACCCGCCCTGCCCCCCTTCATCTTTCCAAAAATACGCCAACCCCGCGCGTCCGACCGCTGCCGAAGGCGGCGCGAGGGCGCGCGGATGATGGCCGCGCGGCGTGAGCCTCGGCCCGCGATCCGTCCCCCGGGCCCATCGCTCAGGGTTGCTGCTCCTTCCAGCCGCCGGGCGGCAGCCCCTCCAGCGTGTGTGGCCCCACCGACCAACGGATCAGCCGCAGGACCGGCAAGCCCACATGGGCGCACATGCGCCGCACCTGCCGGTTGCGGCCCTCGGTGATGGTGAGCCTGAGCCACGCTTCGGGCACGGACTTGCGAAAACGCACCGGCGGATCGCGCGGCCAGAGCCAGCCGGGCGCCGCCACCTCCTCGACCTCCGCGGGCCGCGTCGGCCCGTCCTTCAGCGTCACGCCGTCCCGAAGGGCCGCGAGCGCCGCGGCGCCCGCCACCCCCTCCACCAGCGCGACATAGGTCTTGGGCGTCCTGGTCTTCGGGCTCGTCAGCCGCGCCTGCAGCCCGCCATCATTGGTCAGCAGCAAGAGCCCCTCGCTGTCGCGATCGAGCCGCCCCGCCGGATACAGCCCCGGCATGTCGAGGACGCGCCCCAGCCCGGGCCAGTTTCCGTCATCGGTGAACTGGCTCAGCATGTTCATCGGCTTGTTGAAGGCGACAAGGCGTGTCGCACCCCGGTCGCCCCTCGGTCTCGGCCGCGGACGGCTCACGGGCCCTTGGCCTTCCACGTCTCCAGCCAGCGCTTCGGAGCCATCTCTTCCCACGTCCGGCGCAGCCGCGCCTCGGTCCAGTCGCGCTCGATCCGGCCCGCGGCGACCAGGAGGATGCCGTGATTGGCGTAATGCGGATGGATAAGGAAGGTCGCGGGCTCCGCCGCATGCAGCATCTCGCGTTCGGCGATGCTACCCTTGAAGCAGGCGGCATCGACGTAAGGCGACCACCAGCACCACATCTTGCCATGGGCCTTGAGGTTGGGGTTGCCCCAGCTGACCGCGTCCTCGACCTGCGGCAGGCCGAGCGACAGGGCGACGTCCCGCAACGCCTCCCATGTCGCGATGGCGCCCATCAATGCGCCTCCGCCCAGTTCGCCCCCTGCCCCGCATCCACGACCAGCGGAACGGCGAGCTTCACCGCCGGTTCCGCCGCGCCCTCCATGACCTCGCGGGCGGCCGAGACGAGCGCGTCGACCGCCCCTTCCTCGACCTCGAACAGCAATTCGTCATGGACCTGCAACAGCATCCGCGCGGGCAGGCCTTCGATGGCCGCCTCCATCCGGATCATCGCGCGCCGGATCACATCCGCCGCCGTGCCCTGGATCGGTGCGTTGATCGCCGCGCGATAGGCGAAACCCGCGCCGGGGCCCTTGGCGTTGATCTCGGGCGTGTGGATCTTGCGCCCGAAAAGCGTCTGGACGTAACCGTTCGATTTCGCGAAACCCTTGGTGGCCTCCATGTAATCCCTGATGCCGGGAAACCGCTCGAAATAGCGGTCGATGAAGCCCTGCGCCTCCGCCCTTGGGATGCGCAGGTTCCGCGCAAGGCCGAAGCCGGATATCCCGTAGATCACGCCGAAATTGATCGCCTTGGCCTGCCGTCGCACATCCGGCGTCATCTGGTCCAAGGGCACGCCGAACATCTCCGACGCGGTCGCGGCGTGAATGTCCTGCCCCTCCCGGAAGGCCTGTTTCAGCGCGTCGATCCCCGCGATATGGGCGAGAATGCGCAGCTCGATCTGGCTGTAGTCGAGCGAGACCAGAACCTTGCCCCTCTCGGCCACGAAGGCCTCGCGGATGCGCCGCCCCTCCTCGGAACGGACGGGGATGTTCTGCAGGTTCGGATCGGTGGAGGCGAGCCGCCCCGTGTTCGCCCCCGCGATCACGTAGCTCGTGTGCACGCGCCCCGTCTCGGGGTTGATATGGTCCTGCAGCGCGTCGGTATAGGTCGATTTCAGTTTCGACAGCTGCCGCCAGTCCAGCACCCGCGCGGGCAGGTCATGGAGCGTGGCAAGGTCCTCCAGCACGTCCGCCGGCGTCGAATACTTGCCCGTCTTGCCCGTCTTGCCGCCCTCGAGGCCCATCTTCTCGAAGAGGATCTCACCCAGCTGCGCGGGCGATCCCACGTTGAACGTCTCGCCCGCAAGCGCGTGGATCTCCGCCTCCAGCCCCGCCATCTTCTGGGCGAAGGCGTTGGACATCCGCGAAAGCGTGTCGCGATCCACCCTGATGCCGGAGCGTTCCATCCGCGCCAGCACCGGCACCAGCGGGCGTTCCAGCGTCTCGTAGACCGTCGTGACCTGCGCGCGATGCAGCTGCGGCCGGAACAGGTGCCAAAGCCGCAGCGTGACATCCGCATCCTCGGCGGCATAGGGCGCCGCTTTCTCGATCTCGACCCGGTCGAAGGTGATCTGGGACTTGCCCGCCCCGATCAGCTCCTTGATCGGGATCGGGTTGTGGCCGAGATACCGCTCGGCCAGCGCGTCCATCCCGTGCCCGTGAAGGCCCGCATTCATCGCGTAGGACATCAGCATCGTGTCGTCGATGGGAGAGACGTCGATCCCGTAGCGCGCCAGCACCTTCACGTCGTATTTCGCGTTCTGAAGAACCTTCAGGACCGCGTCGTCCTCCAGAAGCGGCTTCAGGGTGGCCAGCAGATCCTCCAGCCCGATCTGCCCCTCCACCAGCGCCGCCCCCTCGGCGAACAGGTCCTCTCCCCCGCCGCTTGAATGGCCCACGGGGATGTAGCAGGCGTGCCCCGGCTCCACCGCCAGCGACACGCCCACCAGCTCCGCCCGCATCTCGTCAAGCGACGTGGTCTCGGTGTCGAGCGCCACCACGCCCCGCGCATGGGCCGCGTCGATCCAGGGCTGCAGGGCGGCGAGGTCCCGCACGATCTCGTAGGCACCGTGGTCGATGGGAGGGAATTCCGGCGCGGCCTCGGTGACGCTCTCGGGTTCCGCGCCCCGGGGGTCGGTGTCGGCGATCGCGGGCGCCGCCACGCCCATCGCCTCGGCAACCCGCTTGGTCAGCGTGCGGAACTCCATCTCGGCGAGGAAGGCCATGAGGCTCCCGGCGTCGGGTTCCTTCACCTCGAGATCGTCGAGCGTCTCCGCCATCGGCACCGCGTCGTCGAGCGTCACCAGTTGCCGCGACAGGCGGATCTGGTCGGCATGCTCGATCAGCGTCTGGCGGCGCTTGGGCTGCCTGATCTCGCCCGCGCGCTCCAGAAGCGTGTCGAGATCGCCGTATTCATTGATCAGAAGCGCCGCCGTCTTCACCCCGATCCCCGGCGCGCCGGGGATGTTGTCGACGCTGTCGCCCGCCAGTGCCTGCACGTCGATCACGCGGTCGGGGCCGACGCCGAATTTCGCCTCGACCCCTTCGGCATCGATGCGGATGTTCTTCATCGCGTCGAACATCTCGACGCCGCCGCCCACCAGCTGCATCAGGTCCTTGTCCGACGAGATGATCGTCACCCGCCCCCCGGCCTCGCGCGCCTGTTTCGCCAGCGTCGCGATGATGTCGTCGGCCTCGTAACCCTCCAGCTCCAGGCAGGCGACGTTGAACGCCCGCGTCGCCTCCCGCGTCAGCGGGATCTGCGGGCGCAGTTCCTCCGGCATCTCGTCGCGATTGGCCTTGTAGAGATCGTAGAGATTGTTGCGGAATGTGTGCGAGCCCTTGTCGAAGATCACCGCCGCATGGGTCGGCGCATCGGCCCCGTGATCCTTGACGATCTGGTTCCACAGCATGTTACAGAAGCCGGCCACCGCGCCGATCGGAAGACCGTCGGATTTCCGCGTCAGCGGCGGCAGAGCATGGTAGGCGCGGAAGATGAACGCCGATCCGTCCACGAGGTGAAGATGATGGCCCTTGCCGAATGTCATGCCGCCCTCCGCGCTGTCCTGCCCCGGTTCTACCTTGCGGCCCTCACCGGCGCGACCCGTGTTTTCGCGCCCGCCCGGCCGGCCCGGGCGACCCGCCCGCATCGGCGGTCCCCGAACCGATATACCTCGCGGCTCTGACGGGAAGATCAGGTGTCGTCACCGGGCGTCAGCCCATGCGCCTCGGCGAAATCGGCATGGACGAATTTCTTGTCGCAATAGCCGCATTCCACGTAACCCGTGTCCCGGTCCACGGACAGCCAGACGCGCGGATGGCCCAGCGCGCCCTCCCCCCCGTCGCACGCCACGCGCCATGTCGTCACGATCTCGGTCTCGGGCGGTTCAATCGGCATGAGGCACGTGTCCTTCGGCTGTCGTCACGCGCCGATATGACAAATCGCAGGCGGGCCGGCAAGTGTGCCATCCCGCTCGTCAGACCCCTTCATCCTGGCAAGAAACCTCCGGGGGAGGCCGAAGGCCGGGGGCAGAGCCCCCGATCCGAGCCGTCAGGCGAGACAGGAGGCGTGCAGCCGCAGGCTGCGCCGTTCCGTTCACGGTCAGGCAGGCTGCAGCATCCGGCCCAGCGGGCGACCGGCGAGAATGTGCATGTGATAATGCGGCACTTCCTGCACCGCGTCCTCGCCCGCGTTCGAGAGCGTCCGGTACCCCGCCCCGCCCTCGCCCGGGCCGATCCCGGCCTCGGCGACGATGCGCGCCGCGACCCGGTGGAAATCGGCGATCTCGGCCTCGCTCGCGTCCGCCGCGAAATGATCGAAGGTCACGTAGGCGCCTTTTGGGATGACCAGTACATGCACCGGCGCCTGCGGCCGGATGTCGTTGAAGGCCAGCGTGTGCTCGGTCTCCATGACCGTGTCGTTGGGGATCTCGCCCCTGAGGATCTTGGCGAAGATGTTCTGGTCGTCATACGCATAAGCCATGAAACCGGCCTCCTTCAGTCGGCAAAAAGATAGGGCGTCTCGGCCAAGGCATAGCCCGTCTCGGCATCCACATTGAAGTAGTCGCTGAGCACTGCGGCGTTTTCCCCCGGCCCGCGATCCTCCCTCAGCCGCCAGTGATGCTGGAACTCCGCCTCGCGGATGCGCACGCTCTGGTCGGCGAACTCGTGGCGCAGCGTGGGAAGCATCCGCTGGATCACCTCGTCCGGCGTCCGCTCGGTGGCGAGGCCCACCCGCCGCGCGTGGCCCACGAGATACTGGTCGTCGAAAACGCATTGCAGTTCCAGTATGCGCGCATTCGCCCGGTCGGACATGAAATCGCGCATCAGGTCGATATTGGCCGGGTCGAGACAGATCATCAGCCGATCCGTGTCGTAATAGTCGAAAAGCATCCGCAAGAGCGCCCGCCTGTGGCGATTGCGTTTCTCCAGCGTCCGTTCGATGCCGCCCAGATGCGGCACGGGGCACGTGGCCTCGTCGAAGAGATACTCGACGCCGCGCACCTGCAGGCGGTCCTCGGCGGCATGCAGCATGCGCTTGGCCACGTGCCATTTCTTGCACACCAGCATGAACAACTCCCGGTCGGGGCCGAGCGTGCTTTCGCGTTCCCAGAACCGCGTGCCGAAGCGCCGGCCGATGCGTCCGCGCCCGGTGAGGAACGCATAGAGCCGAGGTCCCTCCTGGCTGACGGTGAAATCCTTGTGCCCCGACATCCAGAGCGCACCCAGCCGTTCCTCGAGCCCCCGCGCCTCGGGGCTGATCTTGCGGGCAAACAGATAGTCCTGGCTGATCAGCAGGTCGTACTGGTCATTGTAGAAGGTGACCGGCATGCCGTAATCGCTGAACATCTTGAAGGTCAGCGAGCGGCTGACGATCTCCCGGTCGGGCACGAGATGGCGCACCAGCGTCTGGAAGAAGGTCTCGTCGGGTATCCATGTGGTGCGGAAAAAGCGCACCACGTCGGGCCGGGTCTTGATGAAATCGAGCACCGCCTCGACCGTGCGGCGGCGCAGGCACCACCACTGGCTGCCGATCATCACCTGGATGTCGGAGGGCACCCTGCGCTCCAGCTTGAGGCGGCGCTGGAGGTTCATCATCGCGTAGAACAGGCGTTTTTGCGTGCGTTCGTTGAACACATGGCGATAGATCAGCCGTTCGCGCTTGAGGCCGGTCTTGATCCAGTCCGAGGCGAGGAAATCGAAGCTTTCGATATGGTCGACATCGGCGCGATCGAGAAAGGCATGGGCGTAGTCGGCAGATTTCACAGCCGCGCAATCGCCCGAGAGCATGTAGAAATGCGTGGCCCTCGGAAACGCCTCCACCGCGGCCTCAAGCCCGTTCAGCGAGGCACGCACGAGGCTCCACTCCCCCCAGCCGCATTTCACGCGTTTCGTGGCGAAGGTGACGCCGGGGCGATCCTTGAGCGCGTCCCGGATGCGGGCGAAGGCCTCCGCCGGGGCACGGGCGTCGAAATGGATCGCGACATAGTCACCTGTCGCCGTCAGACGCTCGGCCTGCCGGATGACGGCGTCGGGGTTCTTGTGGCACAGAAGAATGAAGGCGATCTTTGCCATGCGGAACCGGGGTCTGCTCTGATCTCGATTTTTATTGCATCAGGCATACCGCAGGGAGATTGAAGAAACACGACTTCTTTGCTTCTTTATCCGATAACACGTCCGAAAGGGCGCAAGACGAGAAGAATCGAGCGGGTTCGAGGCGGAGAGAAATGGGGTTTCCCGGCACATGGATGACGTCGAGTGAAAGCGTGGTCTACCGCGTGGTGCCGAAATGCGCCTGCTCCACCATCGGCCAGATCATGTACTACAGCGACAACGGAACGTTCTTCGACGGCGACATCCACGACGCGAAGGACGGCATGCACAAATGGGCCTTCGATGCCAGCCAGCCGCTGATCAAGGCCAATGTGAAGGCGCACAAGTCCTACGCCTTCACCTGCGTGAGAAACCCCTACACCCGCATCCTGTCCAGCTTTTTCGACAAGATCTGCGGCATCCAGCGCAACGGCAAGCGCTATCGCGGCAATCTCGTCCCGCTCCTGGTCCAGAAATACGGCATCGAGGTCGGCGGTCCCGACGGCACCGAGGAATTCGACCAGATCCGCAGTTTCCGGCGGTTCCTGCTCTTCGCGCGCGACTCGATCCGCTGGCGCCGCCCGATGGACCCGGACATACACTGGTCGTCCATATCCGGCCATGTCTCGACCTTCGTGGTCAATGGCGGGCGCTACGACAACATCTTCTGGACCGAGGATTTCAACGCCGGCATGCAGACCGTGCTCGACAATATCGAGATGACCCATCCCGTCGACCTCGCAAAGGTGCCGCGGTTCAACGAAAGCGCCGGGCACGGGCCGAAGCGCGCGCATGCCGTCGAGGATTATTTCGACGACCTGTCGATGCACCTCGTCTACGAGATCTACAAACCGGATTTCGAGCTCTTCCGCTACGATTTCGAGGACCCGTCGAACAAGATGCCCACGGGCGAGATCGATCTCGACGAGGTGCACGCCAAGCTTGGCGACTAGGGTCCGCCCGTCCCAGCCGACAGGCGGCGCGTGGCCGCCATGCCGCGCAGCGTCGGAAACTCTGTCTCGTGGCTCCGTCCAGATTGATTCGATTCGTCGCCGCTTCTAGGGTCAACGTATTGAATCGGGGTGATTCCACGCGGGGTAACGATGGCAGGAGTTCGCATTCCAGGGACGCTGAAACAGGCGTTCATGGCAGTCTGCATGGCAAGTGCAGCATCCGGGTTTGGCACCGCAGGCATGGCACAGACCGCATCCGCGCTCGAGGCGGAGCGCGCTGCCGTCTTCGCAAGCATGCTCGACGCGCCCGCCGACAGGGACTTGATGGCCCGATACGCGCGCCTGTCGATCGAATTGAGAGATTTCGAGGCCGCCGCCGCCACTCTGGAGCGGCTGATCGACCTGGAGCCCGCCAACGCCACCGCGCGGCTGGAACTGGCCACGGCCTATTTCGCGCTCGGCAACTATCCCCTCGCCGAGTTTCACCTGAACGCCGCCGCGGCCTCGGGCGCGCTTTCGGCCGAACAGCTGGCCTCGGCCGAAGCTTATCGCACGGCCGCCGAGACGCGGGACGACCCCAGCCGGTTTTCGGGCTCCGTCGCCGCCGGGATCGTGTCGGCCGACGGCGAGACGGGATTTCTGGGGAGCGGATCGCTCAACTGGTCGATCGACCTGGGCGACGCGAACGCGACGCACTGGGTCACACAGATCGGGGTGAGCACCTACCAGATCGGGGCGGGTCCCGGCGCCTCGACCTCGGACCGGCAGTCCCTCCGCCTGCGCAGCGGCCCGCGTTTCCAGCTGACCGGCGAGGCCTTCGGACCACGCCTGCAACCCTATCTGGAGCTTGAATCGGTCCGCTACCCCGATGCCACGGCCTCGGATTACGACGCGGCCTCCCTCGGCCTCGCCTACCAGAACGCCCACAGCGCGGCCTTGATCAGTTTCGCCGACGCCTCCATCGGCTGGGGGGAGCTGAACGCATCCGGCGCCGATATCGATTTCCACGACATCGCGCTCGGGCTGACCTACCGCCCCTCGCGCGAGGCCTTCTACCGGCTGACCCTGTCGATGGGCAGCGAGGACACGGCGACCCGTGACGAGGATCAGCGCGGCCTGCGCCTCGATTACGGCCAGGATCTCGACGCGCCCGCGTTGCTGCCGGGTCCGGACTGGCGCGCAGGCGCCTTCGCTTCGGTCGACTGGCTCGACATCACCGACACGGGCGTGCCCCGCGACGAGACGGTTCGCGCGGCGGGCCTGTCGCTTCGGGCCTATCTCAACGATGACATCTATCTCGAGACGCGCGGCACGCATGTGGCGCGGGACGGCGGCACGGCGGCGGACGAGACCATCTTGTCGATGCAGCTTGGATTGGAGTTCTGAGATGCGCACCCGGTCCATCCTCCTCTCCGTCCTTCTGTCCAGCGCGCTCGCCCTTCCGGTCGCGGCCCAGCAGATCGGCACCGTCGCCTCCAGCGAACCCACGCTCCGCGGCACGCCGCCCGGGGCAGGCACGCGCACGCTGGCGCTGGGCACCGACCTTCTGCGGGACGAGACCGTGCAAAGCTCCGCCACCGGACGCGGGCAACTTCTGTTCCTCGACCAGACGACGCTGTCGCTGGCGCCGAACACCACCATCGTGCTCGACCGGTTCGTCTTCGACCCCGAGCGCGGCACCGGCGAGATCGGCCTGCAGCTGACCGAGGGCGCGCTGCGCTTCATCGGCGGCACACTCAGCCGACAGCAGGACGCGGTGATCCAGACGCCGACCTCGACAATCGGCATCCGCGGCTCCTCGGCGCTGATCCTGTATTCAGGCGGACGGACCATTGCGATCTTCATCGCGGGCAACCGGCTGTGCGTCGCCGTGGATGGCGGGCGCAGCTGCACTTCGCGTCCCGGCGGCGTGGTGACCGAGGACGGCTATCAGGGCCGGGTCGCGCCCGAGTTTCTCGCCTTCATCCTCGGCCTGATCGACGGACAGCCGGTGACGGCCGCGCAGGGCGGCTTCGGCTCCGGCGTCATCGGCGCCGTGCCGCCGGGCAGCGAGCCGTCCTCACCCGATGGCGCGCAATACGATGAGCGCATCTTCGAGGACGGTTTGAACGCCGAGACGCTGATCGGTCTCATCGACGAGCTGTCCGACACGCCGCCGCCACCACCACCGGAGGAGGAGGAGGAGGAGGAAGAGGGTGGCGAGGAAATCATTATCGACGAAGGGGGCGACGAGATAATCGAAGACGATCCTCCGCCCCCGCCGGATGCACAACCGCCCGGCTGACGGATAGCAACGCGCTACCCGTCTCGGTTCGACCTCTCCTGCCTCCGGGCAGCCAGAAAGCCATCTCACCGTTTGGAAAGCGCCACCGCCGCGCCGTCCCAGTCCGGTGCGGGCGGGCTCGTGCGGTGCAAGGCGATGCGGTCGAGATAGGTCCGCGCGACAAGCGGCGTCTCGCAGAAGGGCGGCGTCTGTTGGGCGAGTTCGGTGAAAGCCGCCTCCGCCACGTCCCAGTCGCGGCCCAGATAGGCCATGCGCGCCCGGCTGAGCACCTCGGCGAAATCCGCGACAGCCTCCGCGCCCGCCGGCACGATCAGCGACACGTCGACGGCCTGCGCGAAGCCCTTGGCCGCGATCCGGTCGAGCACGATGGCCCTCAGCCCCGGCGGACAGGCCGCCGCCGCCTCCGGCCCCACGCAATTCGACACGCCATAGCTGCGCGTCAGCCCCTCCAGCCGCGCGGCCAGCGTCACCGTGTCGCCCACGCAGGTGTAGCTCAGCCGGTCGCGGGACCCCATGAGCCCGACATAGGCCTTGCCGGTGTTGAGCCCGATGGCGACGCGCACCGGCGGATAGCCCTCGGCCTCCAGGTCCTCCGACGCCTTGGCCGCCGCCGCCTCCACATCGCCAATCGCGGCAAGCGCGGTCGCGGCGTGACCCTCCTGCGCGATGGGCGCGTTCCAGAAGGCCATCACCGCGTCGCCCATGAACTTGTCGATCGTGGCGCCCCGGTCGACCAGCGTCTCGGCCACGGCGGAAAGGTAGGTGTTCACCAGTTGCACCACGCGGTCGGGCGGCATGCCCTCGGTCACCGAGGAAAAGCCGCGCATGTCCACGAACATCACGCTCAGCTCCCGCTCGGCGCCTGCGGGCGTCAGCGCGGCCTCGGGATTGGCCTCGATCTGCCCGATCAGCGCGGGCGGCAGGAAATAGGCGAAGCGCGCGCGGATCGCCCGCCGGGCGCGTTCCTTGGCCAGAAAGCCGATGGCCGTCCCCGGCAGGAACACCGCCAGCGCCGTGAGCGTGGGCAGAACCGGATCGAAGAGCAGACCGGCCCGCCCGAAGGCCAGGATCCCGCCCAGCACGGGCGCGGTGATCAGCACCAGCGCCGCGGCGAGGCCCAGAACCGGCCGCTCGCGCAGCTGCAGGCCCGTGAGGACCAGCCCCGCGAGCACCACGAGCAACAGCTCCAGCCCCGGCATCCAGTCGGGACGACCGAGAAATTCGCCGGCGACGATCTGCTCGATGATTTCCGCATGGAGCGTGACGCCCGCGATGGCGGGGTCGATCGGCGTGGTGCGGATGTCGAAAAGCCCCTGCGCCGACGAGCCCACCAGAACGATGCGCCCCGCCACCCGCGCCTGAAGCTCCGGGTCGATGCCCTCGGCCTCCAGCACCCGCGCGGCGGGCGTGACGCGCTCCGGCTGGTAGCCCGCGAAATGGATGCGAAAGGCGCCGTCGGCCTCCACCGGGAAGGACAGCGCGCCCGTGCGCATGGCCACGGCGGCGACCGTCCCGCCCGAAACCTCGCCCGAGCCTTCGGTGGTGCGCAGGATATGCCCCCCCGCCCCTTGCGCCACGCGCAGAAGCTCGACCGAAAGCGCGGGCATCAGGACATCGCCCACGACACTGACCAGCGGCACCGTGCGCGTGACGCCGTCGCTCGTGCGTCCGAGGCTGATGGTGCCGAGCCCCGCCGCCTCCGCCGTCAGCTCGGGCAGGTTCACCACCGCGGCGGGGTAGCGCGCAAGACCCGGCGGCACCTCGCCGGTCACGGCCACGCCCGCCAGCGGCTGCGGCACCTCCCCCTCCTGCCCGCCCGCCACCGACAGGACGACGGGACGTCCGGCGATGGACCCGGCGAAAACCTGGTCATGGGGCGGCAGGCCCAGATCGGGCAGCACGGGCGGTATCCCCTCGCGGAAGCGCGACCAGCTTTCGGCGATGCGCTCGGGCGAGGTGCGGTCGGGTTCGGCGAACAGCACGTCATAGCCGATGGCCGCCGCCCCGTGCGCGAAGAGCCGGTCGGTCATCGCGGCCATGTAGCTGCGCGGCCATGGCCATTGCCCGTAGGCGTCGAGTGCCGCCTCGTCGATATCGATGATGTGCACGGGCGCTGCGGGATCGTAGGGGCGTGGGCTGGCCCTCTGGTAGCCGTCGAAGACGAGATCGCGGGCCTGCGACAGGATCGGCGGCGACAGGACGGCAAGACCCAGCATCAGCGCCGTCAGCGTCAGGCCGAGGCCGAGGATCAGCCGCCGCATGGCGCGCGCGCTCCGGCTTCGGGTCTCACATCGGGCTTCGCCCCTGTCGGCACGCGCGTCTCCTTCCGGCCCTGAAACGGTATCAACCGCAGTGAAGCATGGGCGAAAGACCCTTGGATGGCAAACCCTTGGGGTTTGACGCGCGGCGAAGCGACGGGCTAGGAGGGGGTCTTACGCTTGGCAAGGCGGCGTCGGAGACGGGCATGACCGATTTCACGGCATATGGCGCGTTCGGCACGCTCGGCGTGATCCTTTACCTCGGCGCATACGGGGCGTTGCAGGCCGGGCTGATCCGCGGCAGTTCGCTGACCTACACGCTCCTGAACCTCTGCGCCGCCGCTTCGGTCCTGTTCAGCCTCATGGAGACGTGGAACCTCTATTCGGCGCTGATCCAGGGGTTCTGGATCGCGATCTCCATCATGGGGATCGGCCGCAGGCTCTGGCTGCGGTCGCGCCGTTCCTTCGATGACGAGACGATGGCGTTCCTCAGGCTTCACCTGCCAACCCTGCCGCTGTTCGAAGCGCACCGGCTGATGCGACACGCATCATGGCGCGACCATCCTTCGGGCACCGCGCTGGCGCGGCAGGGGCAGAGCGTGGATGCGCTCATCTATCTGGCAGAGGGCAAGGCTTCGGTCGAGGTGGACGGCCGGCCGGTCGCCACGCTGCATCCCGGCGCGCTGATCGGGGAGATGACGCTGATCCATGGCGGGGGAGCGACTGCGGATGTGACAGCCGAGGGACCGGTGCGCGTCCTTTACCTGCCGCGCGCGCAGGTCCTGACGGAAATCGACGCCGCGCCCGATATCGCGCTGGCCATGGGCCACGCGCTTCAGGCCGAGGTTCAGCGCAAGCTCATGGTAATGAACGCGACCGGCAACGTCGGGCTCATCCCCGCATCCCGGCCGTCTCCGTCCGCGTGACGTCGCGCGCCATCGCGGCGCGGTCCATCGGCACGCTGTCGGCCACCTTGCGGGCGAGTTCCTGCCCGAAAAGCGCGACCATCGCGTTCGACAGTGCCGGCGCGCGTGCCATGCGCGCACTGAGAACCTCGAGCGGGATGCGCACCACCGTCCCGCCCTCGGGCAGGCGCACGCTCGCGCTCGAGGGATTGCCGGTCAGAAGTGCGATTTCGCCGACGAAGGCGGGCCCCGCGATGGGAAAGCTCGCGCCCGATTTCTCGATCTCGATCCGTTCGGAATAGACCAGCATCAGGTCATCGACGGGCTTGCCCTCCAGCGCAAGCGGCGTGCCCGGGCCGACGGTTTCGCGGCGCATGATCTTCCGAAGCCGCCGGAACTGTCCCGGCGTGAGTGTCGGAAAGCTCGCGTAGAGCGTGCGATCCTCCGCCGACATCCGCCACGTGGTGCGCTCGGTCAGGATCAACAGGAGCAGCACGAAGTTCACCGACACGAGCAACACGCTGGCCGCGACAGACTGCGGCACGGGTTCCGAGCGGAGGGCGTAGAAGATCACGTCGCACATCAGCCCCGTCGTCACCAGGATACGGAGCCACAGCTCGTCGCGGACTGCGAAACCGGCGAATTTGAAAACGAGCCCCACGAAGAGGATACTGGTGATGAGAATGGGGTCGGTCATCGAAACGGCGGCTTGAAAACCCATGCGAGGAAGATCATCGCTCCTTCCTATCGGAGCAATCCGCCAATCCAAAGCGGGATTTTCCCTGATTGCGCCAAAGGCCAGGGCCGCACACGCGGAGGCACCGGCCGCTCATCCGCGCCGGCCTGCCTCGCTTGCCGCGACGCTCGCCAACAAGGCCGAGCGTGCCTATTCCGCCGCGATGTCGGTGCCCCGGTCGGCGTGCCAATCCTCGAGGATCTGCCAGAGATGCTCGGGCAGTCGCATGGCGTCGAAGGGTTTGGCGATGACCGCCGCCGCGCCCGCCTTCATGAGCGTCTCCACCTCTTCGGGCGACGCCTTGGCGGTCAGGAAGACGGCCGGCGTGTCGCGGAATTTCTCGATGGATCGCAGGTAGCACAGCAGTTCGGGCCCGGAGATTTCCGGCATCATCACGTCGAGCAGAAGGATATCGGCCTCGGTTCCCGCGATGGACGCGATCGCCTCCGGCCCGGAGGCGGATTGCGTGACCTTCATGCCGCCCACACCGCTGAGCGTCAGTCCCACGACCGTCCGGACATCATCGCAATCGTCCACATGGAGTACCCTGAGGGGCGACATCATCCTGTCTCCTGTTGCGTTCGGCGCGCCCGAACGCGGTGCCCTTCGCAGCGGTCCGAGCGCGCCGTGGTTCCACATCGTCAACAGACCGTTAACGCGGCAATCCGCCAGGAATGGGGCAGAACGGAGCCGAAACCGTGCATCACCGCCCTGCGATGGGACATGGGAAAGAACCCCGGTCGTCGGGAGTGCGGCGTCCGCTGCTCAGGCCGTCCGCATTCCTCGGATCAGGCTCAGATCAGGCCCTGCTCGGCAAAAAGCGCGCTCAACGGGCGTTTCGGGCGCGGGCCGATATGCCGGATCACCTCGGACGCCGCCGCGACGCCCATGCGGCCAGCGGTCTCGAGATCACGATCCGTCGCCATGCCGTAAAGGAAACCCGCAGCGAACTGGTCGCCCGCGCCTGTGGCGTCGACCGGCGTGATCCTCTCGACCGGAACCTCGGCGCGCTCGGTCCCCCGGATCAGTTTCACCGGATCGCCCGAATGGGTGCAGACGACAAGCTCGCAAACCCTCGCCGCCTGATCGAGCGCCGCCTCGAGGTCGTGCGTCTGGTAGAGTGCGAGCCATTCCTCGTGGTTGCCGATGGTGTAGTCCATTTCATCGGTGATCAGCCGCAGGAAATCCGCCCGGTGCCGGTCGACGCAGAACGGATCGGACAGCGTGATGCCCACCTTGCCGCCACCCGCCCGGCACGCCCTTGCCGCGGCGGTGAAGGCGGCCTTGCCCTCTGGCTTGTCATAAAGATAGCCCTCGAGAAACAGCCAGCGCGCGCGCGCGGCCACATCCGCGTCCACGTCGTCCTCGTCGAAATCCGCGCCCGCGCCGAGATAGGTGTTCATCGACCGCTCCCCGTCGGGCGAGACGAAGATCATCGACCTCGACGTGGGCGGCAGGTCCCCCGGCACCGGTGGATTGGGGAAATCGGTGCCCTGCTCGACCATGCCGGCGGCGTAGAACCGGCCCAGCGCGTCATCCTTCACCTTGCCCAGAAACGCCGTGGACAGCCCCAGAGATCCCACGCCCGCGATGGTGTTGGCCACGGAACCGCCGGCCGTCTGTACACGGTCGGACATCGCGGCATAGAGGAGTTCCGCCCGCTCCCGCTCCACCAGCTGCATGATGCCCTTGGTGATGCCCATGTTCTCCAGGAAACTGTCATCGCCGTGGGAGATGACATCGACGATGGCGTTGCCGATGCCGACGACGTCGTAGGGATCGCTCATGCGGGGGTCCTTTTCGCGGGTTTCGGCGGGGTCTCTTGCGTCTTGTCCTCGTAGGCGCAGAGGTCCCGGATCAGGCAGGCGGGGCATTTCGGCTTGCGCGCGACGCAGGTGTAGCGGCCGTGCAGGATCAGCCAGTGATGGGCGTGGCGCTGATACTCCACGGGTACGTTGTCCTCGATGGCGCGCTCGACCGCGTCCACGTCCTTGCCCGGAGCGATGCCGGCGCGGTTTCCCACGCGGAAGATATGCGTGTCCACGGCCTGCGCGGGATGGCCCCACCACATGTTGAGCACCACATTCGCGGTCTTGCGCCCCACGCCTGGCAGCGACTGAAGGGCTGCGCGCGAGGATGGAACCTCGCCGCCGTAGTCCTCGACGAGGATGCGCGAAAGCTTCATGACGTTCTTCGCCTTGTTGCGGAAAAGCCCGATCGTCTTGATGTGCCCGATCAGGTTTTCCTCGCCCAGCTCCAGCATCTTCTGCGGCGTGTCGGCGACCTGAAACAGCGCCCGCGTGGCCTTGTTGACGCCCACATCGGTCGCCTGCGCGCTCAGCGCCACGGCCACGACGAGCGTATAGGCGTTCACATGCTCGAGCTCGCCCTTGGGCTCGGGCTCCGCCGCGCGGAACCGGCGGAAGATCTCCACCATCGTGGTATAGGGCAATTGCCGGGCCATGGGCCCGGTATGCCCATCGGCGCTCCCGGGGGCAAGCGCCCCGACCGCAAGGCCGGGACGCCCGTGTCATCGCTGCCGGTTCAGAACGACCAGACCGTGGTCCCGTCGCCCAGCATGGCGCCCGCCATCGCCGGCGGCTGCGCCACGCCGACCCCGTCGATCAGGACGCTCGCGTCCGCGCCGAGGCCGGGCAGGTAGATCGCGCAGACCTCCACCGTCACGCCCCTGCCGATCAGGGCGGTCATCAGGCCCTGCGGGCTCATGTCGAGCGGCGGCTGCGGCGCAGTGGCGCTGTCCGGCGCATCGGCCAGCGCGAGATCGCCACCCGCCCCGCAGAGCAGCATATGGGCGCTCTGCCCCTGTTCCACCGCCTGCATCGTCAGAACCATCGACATGAGTTGCACCTGTGGCTGGTCCGAGGTCACCACGGTCACGAGGTCAGGTGCATCCTGTGCGAAAGCCGGAGCGGCGAGCCCCAGGGTGAGCAGTAGGGCGGTTGTGGTCTTGCGAAACATGCGTTCGATCCTTTGCTTCTGATCCATTCGGCCGCGAGGCAGGCGCGGCACCCGCAGAGAACGCGGGGCAAGGGCCATTGTTGACCGCGCAAATCGTCACAGTGTCAGGATGCGCAGGAATCGGGTCGCAGGTCGGCATCGCAGCGCGGTAGTGTTTCCCCATGACCGAGGATCAGAAATACCACTACCACGTCATCCGCCGCGCCATCGACGAGATCGACGCCGCAGGGGCGCCACTGTCGCTCGAGGCGCTGGCCGCGCGCATGTCCATGAGTTCCGCGCATTTCCAGCGCGTCTTCACGGCCTGGGTCGGCGTCAGCCCCAAGCGCTACCAGCAGTATCTCGCGCTCGACCACGCCCGCACGCTCCTGCGCGAGCGCTTCACCACGCTGGCCACTGCCGATGCCGTCGGACTGTCGGGCCCGGGACGGCTGCACGACCTGTTCCTGACCTGGGAGGCGATGAGCCCCGGCGCCTATGCCAGCGGCGGGAGCGGCCTGACCATCCGCTGGGGATGGTTCGACTCCCCCTTCGGCGCAGCATTGGTGATGGCGACGGAGCGGGGCATCTGCGGCCTGGGCCTCGCCGAGGAAACCGGGGCGGAGGCCACCATGGCCGACCTGAGATCCCGCTGGCCCGAGGCGGCCTTCGTGGAGGACCCGGACACGCTCCGGCCCATGGTCGATGCGGCCTTCGGGCAGAATGAAAGGACGCCGGTGCGCCTCGCACTGATCGGGGCGCCCTTCCAGCTCAAGGTGTGGGAGGCGCTTCTGGCGATCCCCTCGGGCCATGTGACGACCTATTCCGAGATCGCACAGGCCATCGGCCACCCGGGCGCCGTCCGCGCCGTGGGCACGGCCGTGGGCCGCAACCCGATCTCGTGGCTCATTCCCTGCCATCGGGCGGTGCGCAAATCCGGCGGGCTGGGCGGCTATCACTGGGGCCTGCCGGTCAAACGCGCCATTCTCGCGCGGGAAGCCGCCGCGCTGGACGCAACGGGTTGACGCAAGGTCAGGGCCTTCAAATCATGCGGTTTTGATCAGCGGGTTTCCGCGCGGCGAATATTCCCCCCTGCGCGGCGCGGCGCGGGGTGTTATAGAGCCCCGGACAATACCGGCCCGCGCGAGGCCCGCCCGGAAGACGGCGGCCCGCGGGCTGCGCCGACCGAGAAAGCAAAGGGCCCGAACCATGACCATCTCCATGAAGCTTACCGCCGTCACCGTGGCCAGCGCGCTGGCGCTGACGGGATGCGTGTCCAACACCGCCGACCCGAACGCCAACCGCACCCGCGACGGCGCGATCCTGGGCGGCATGCTGGGGGGCTTCCTCGGCGCCGCCTCGAATGACGACAACCGCGGCCGCAACGCCGTCTTCGGCGCGGCAGCGGGTGCCATCGCCGGCGGCGCCATCGGTGCGGCGCTCGACCGGCAGGCGCAGGATCTGCGCGCCTCCATGGACAATGACGACATCCTGATCCGCAACACCGGGGAAGAACTGGTCGTCACCCTGCCCGACGGCATCCTCTTCGACTTCGACAGCGCCGCGATCCGCGCCAGCCTGCAATCCGACCTGCGCGCGCTGGCCCGGAACCTGCAGACCTATCCCGACACCACCGTCGACGTGATCGGCCACACCGATGCCGAAGGCTCGCCCGAATACAACATGGACCTGTCCTCGCGCCGCGCCGCCGCCGTGGCCGGGGTCCTGCTGGAGGAAGGGGTGTCGCCCGGTCGCGTGCGCAGCTTCGGCCGCGGAGAGGAACAGCCCGTGGCGACCAACCTGACGCCCGAGGGCCGCGCGCAGAACCGCCGGGTCGAGGTCATCATCCGCCCCGTCACCTGATCCGCAATCCGGATTTTCACCGCGCGAGTCTGGACTTGCGCGGTGAAGCGGTCATACTCCCTTACCAATCCGGGGAGGGAGGTGGCGATGCCGTTTCAACGCATCGAGGCCGAGAAACTGTCGCATTCCGTCGTGCGGCAGATAGAGCAGCTGATCCTGCGCGGCATCCTGCGCCCGGGCGAGCGGCTACCCTCGGAACGCGAGCTCAGCGAACGTCTCGGCGTCTCCCGCCCCAGCCTGCGGGAAGCGGTCTCGGAACTGCAATCGCGCGGGCTTCTGGCGACGCGCGCCGGCGCTGGCATCTACGTGGCCAACGTGCTGGGCTCGGCCTTTTCGCCCGCGCTCATCCGGCTCTTCGCGGCCCACCCCGAGGCCGTCTTCGATTACATCGCCTTCCGCCGCGATCTCGAAAGCATCGCCGCCGCGCGTGCGGCGACCTACGGCTCGGACACCGATCTCAAGGTCATCGACGCGGTCTTCGAAAAGATGGAGACCGCCCATTCCAAGCGAAACCCCGCCGACGAGGCCGAGCTCGACGCCGAATTCCATCTCGCCATCATCGAGGCCAGCCACAACGTCATCCTGCTGCACATGATGCGCTCCACCTTCGACCTCCTGCGCGAAGGCGTGTTCTTCAACCGCCAGATCATGTTCAAGAACCGCACCACGCGCGATCTGCTGCTGGAACATCACCGCGCCATCAACGATGCGCTGCAGGCCCGCGACCCGGACGCCGCGCGTGAGGCGGTGGTCACCCACCTGAGCTTCATCGAACAAGCCCTTCAATCGCAGAAGAAAGCCGAAGCCAACGAGGCCGTCGCGCAACTGCGATACGCCCAGGAACAGGACCGCTGATCCCCTTCATCTTTCCCGAAATACGCGAAAACCGGAAAAAGGAATGCAGCCGCAGGCTGCGCCGTTCAATCGGCGGAACCGCCCGCGAAACGGTTGCCGTTCACCCAGTCGCAGGGGGCCTCCTGCATCTCGAGGTGCAGCCGGTCTGCGGTGACCGGATGGGCGGCGGCCACGGCGTCGTTCAGCTCGATCCCCAGTCCCGGCCCCGCCGGCGCGGCGACGAAACCGGCCTCGACCCGGGGCCGCCCCGTGACCAGCGCGTCATGGAAGCCGGATTCGATCGCCTCGACCATCAGGATGTTGGGGCAACTGACCGCGAGATGCAGGTTCGCGGCCCATTCCACCGGCCCGGCGTAGAGATGCGGGGCGATCTGCGCGCCCGCGGCCTCCGCCAGAACGGCGATCTTCTTGGCCTCCCAGATGCCGCCCGCGCGGCCCAGCGCCGGCTGCAGGATGCGCGCGCCATGGGCCAGTGCGGCGGCGAATTCGGCCTTGGTGGTCAGCCGTTCGCCCGTCGCCACGGGGATCGAGGTGGCCCGCGCCACAGCCGCCAGCGCAGGGAAATCGTCCGGCGGGACAGGTTCCTCGAACCAGAGCGGATCGGCAGGTTCGATGGCCTTGGCCAGCCGGATCGCGCCGCCTGGGATGAACTGGCCATGGGTGCCGAACAGCAGGTCGGCCGCATCCCCCACGGCGGCACGGATCGCGGTGCAGAACGCGGCCGACAGCGCGATGTCCCGCCGCCCCGGCATATGCCCGCCACGGATCGTGTAGGGGCCCGCGGGGTCGAACTTGACCGCGGTCCAGCCCGCGGCCACCCGCGCGGCCGCCGCCTCGCCCGCCATGTCGGGGTCGATCCAGAAGAGGTCCGGATCGTGATGCGGCTCGGGATAGAGGTAGGTATAGGCCCGCACCTCATCGTTCATCCGCCCGCCCAGAAGCGCCCAGACCGGCCGGTCGCGCGCCTTGCCGAGGATATCCCAGCAGGCCATTTCCAGCCCCGCGAAGGCGCCGATGACCGTGGGGTCGGGACGCTGGGTGAAGCCCGAGGAATAGACGCGGCGGAACATCAGCTCGATATTCTCGGGGCTCTCGCCCTCCATGTGGCGGGCGAAGACATCCTCGATCACCGCTTGCATGGCCCTGACGCCCACGGCGCTGGCATAGACCTCGCCCAGCCCGGTGATCCCGTCATCGGTGGTCAGCCGCACGATCTGCCAGTGCCGCCCGCCCCATCCGGGCGGCGGCGGGGCGACGGCGAAGAACTCGAGCCCGATCAGGCGCATAGCCCTCTCCCTTCAGAATACGATGACGTTGCGCCGCGCCTTGCCGGCGCTCGTGTCGGCGATGGCCTCGTTGATCTGGTCGAGGCTCCAGCGCCCCGAGATCAGCGCGTCGAGCTCCAGCCGCCCCTGCGTGTAGAGGTCCACCATCCACGGCACGTCGCGGGCGAGCACCACGTCGCCCATCAGGCTGCCGCGCATGCCCTGCCCCGTGGCGGCCATCATGTCGGGCGCCACGGCGGTGGTCTCGCTGTTATGCGGCATGCCGACCGCGTAGACCGTGCCGCCGCGCGCCAGAAGACGCGGCGCGAGGTCATAGGCGGGAATGACACCGACCGAGACGAAGACATGATCCGCTCCGCGCCCGCCCGTCAGCGCCTTGACGGTGCGCCAGGGGGTTTCCTCGCTGACCAGCACGCCGTCGGTCGCTCCAAAGACTTTGGCGTCCTCAAGCTTGGAGGGTTCGAGGTCCATCGCGATGATCCGCGAAGCACCTGCCAGCCGCGCGCCCTGGACCGCGTTCAGGCCGACACCGCCCAGCCCGATCACCGCGACCGTCTCTCCCGGGCGCACGCGGGCCGTGTTGACCGCGGCCCCCAGCCCGGTCGGCACGCCGCAGGCCAGAAGGCAGGCGCTTTCGGCAGGCACGTCATCCCCCACGAAGGCCACCTGGCTCGCGTGGACCACCACCTTCTCGGCGAAAGCGCCACATTTCAGGCCCTTGTTGACCTCGCGCCCGTCGGCAAAGCTCAGCTCCGGTGGCAGGGGCTGGTTCCCCATGCAATGCACTGGCTTGGCCGTCACGCAGGAGGGGCAGGTGCCGCAGGACCGGATCAGCGTGACGATCACGCGCTGGCCCTCCGCCACGTTGGTCACGCCCGCACCCACCGCCGTCACGCGCCCCGCCGCCTCATGGCCGTAGACCGATGGCAGGGCACCGCCCCAGCCGCCTTCGATATAGGAAATGTCGGAATGGCAGATCGCCACCGCCTCAAGCGTGACCTCGACCTCGCCCGGACCGGGGTCGCGCAGGATCACCGTTTCGACACTGAGCGGGCTGCCGAATTCATGGCAGACCGCGGCACGGATTTCGCTCGGCATCTGTCCCTCCGCGATGCGCATTTCGCGCCACACTGTCGTCAGGCGATTGCGCCCGCAAGCCCGATTTCGCCATTCGGCAGACCGGGGGCGACGCACCTGCCGCAAGGTTGCAGACCGGCGCATTCTCGCGGAGAACGGAGCAGGCGCGGGGAGGAGCAAATGGACGCAATCGATCTGGACGACGTGACGCTGCATGTAAGGCAGGACGGCCGCCCCGGCGGGCCGCCTGTCGTCTTCGCCAATTCGCTCGGCACCGACCTGCGGCTCTGGGACGAGGTGGTGTCGCGCCTGCCCGAAGGCTTGCATCTGGTGCGCTACGACAAGCGGGGACATGGGTTGTCGACCGCACCGCCGGCGCCCTACGCGATGGGGGCGCTGATCCGCGACGCGGAACGGCTGATCGAGGCGCTGGAGCTTCTCGACGTGGTCTTCGTGGGCCTGTCCATCGGCGGCATGATCGCGCAGGGGCTCGCGGCCAAGCGGCTCGACCTCGTGCGGGCGGTGGTGCTGTCGAACACCGCCCCCAAGATCGGCACGCGCCAGATGTGGGAGGAGCGGATCGCGACCGTCGAGACCAGGGGTCTGTCGGCCATGTCGGGCACGATCATGGAGCGGTGGTTTTCCAGACCCTTCCGCGAAAGCCCCGCCGTGACGCCCTGGCGGCGCATGGTTGAGACCACCCCGGCCGAAGGCTACGCCGGATGCTGCGCCGCGATCGCCGGGACGGATTTCTACACCACGACCGCCGCACTTCGCCTGCCTGCCCAAGTGATCGCGGGCGATGCCGACGGCTCCACCCCGCCGGATCTCGTGCAGGAGATGGCGGAGCTTATCCCCGGCGCGCGCTACGACCTGATCCGGGGCGCGGGCCACCTGCCCTGCGTGGAAAAGCCCGACGACTACGCCGCCATTCTCAGGCGGTTTCTGGACGAGATCGGCCATCTGCCCGAGGCCGCGTCGTGAGCGTCTCTCCCTTCGACAGCGCGCTTTACCGCGACCTCTTCGGCGACGCCGGGATCGCGCGGCTGTTCTCCGATACGGCCGATGTGCGGGCGATGATGCTGACCCTTGGCGCCTTGGCGAAGGCACAAGGCGCGCGCGGGCAGATCCCCGAGGTGAGCGGGGCCTTTCTCCATCGTGCGATGATGGAGGCGCAGGTCGACCCCGCCGGGCTTGCCGCCGCGACGGGGCGGAACGGCGTGACGGTGCCGGGGCTGGTAGCCGCGCTGCGCAGCGCGCTCGAGGCGCCGGAGCATGTGCAATACCTGCATTGGGGTGCCACCAGCCAGGACATCCAGGATACCGCGCTGATGCTGCGGTTAAGGCAGGCGCTGATGCTGATCGAGGCGCGGCTGGGCGCGGCGCTGTCCGGGCTGGCCGATCTGGCCGAGGCCCATGCCGAGACGCCGCAGGCCGCACGCACCTATGGGCAGATCGCGACGCCGTCGAGCTTCGGGGCGCAGGTCGCAAGCTGGGGCGCGCCGCTTCTGCGCCTGCATGACCGGCTGGAGGCGCTGCGACCGCGCGTGCTTTGCGTGTCGCTGTCGGGGGCGGCGGGGACGGCCTCCATGCTGGGGCCGGACCCGGACGGCCTGCGTTCGGCGCTGGCGGAGGCCCTGGGTCTCTGCGACCCCGGCGACAGCTGGCACGCGAACCGCGACCGGATCGGGGAACTCGCGGGCTGGCTCGCGGACCTGACCACGGCCTGCGGCAAGATGGGCGCGGACCTGACGCTCCTGACCCGTTCGGACATCGGGGAGGTCGGCCTGCCCGGCGCGGGCGCATCCTCCACCATGCCGCAGAAGCAGAACCCGGTGGCGCCGTCGCTGCTGGTGGCGCTCGCACGGTTCGCTCCCGCGCAGGCGGCGGTGCTGCAGGGCGCGGCCGTCCATGCCGAGGCGCGGGACGGCGCGGCATGGTTCGCCGAATGGCTCTCCCTGCCGCCGCTCGTCGCCGCATCCGCGCGTGCCGTGGCCGTGCTGGGCGATCTGGCGCGGGGACTGGAGGTG
>LJSY01000035.1 GCA_001314805.1 Rhodobacteraceae bacterium HLUCCO18
TGGCACGCTGTCAGATCTCAGCTCGCCATCATGTTCGAAGACCGCTTCCCAATGGCCTGACAAATGACGTCAGAGCACAAAATATCTGACAGTCTCGGCTCATGTAGCGCCGTGCGACCGCCCATTCGTCGTTGGTCTCCAGCATCAGCGCACCGACGAGGCGGATGATGGCCTCGTCGTTCGGGAAGATACCGATCACGTCCGAGCGTCGCTTCACCTCGCGGTTTACCCGTTCGCGCGGATTGGTCGAGACGATCTGTGTCCAGTGTTCCCGCGGGAACGTCATATATGCGGCGAATACGTCGTAATCGTCGATCGTCTCTTCCGTCACCGGACTCCGCATCCGCTGAATGCCGCCTTCCAGTGTCACTTCGTTCCAGGGAGCATGCACGCGTGTGTCGAGAATGTCCCAGAACCCGCAGACCTCGGCGATGATCCCGACCACCTCACCGTCATTGGCGAAAATGACGTTCTCAATATCGCCGTTATCATCGCCGCTGGCGTCGACCACTATGGTCATGGCGAACATGATCTCGACGCTCCAGCCTTCGGCATAAAGCGGATCGTAGGTCCAAGAAGATAGCCCCCGAACGCCATCCTGCTGGTAGTCTTGTTCCTGCTCCTGCGCCGAGCCTGGCATGGTAACGACCACGGCGAATACCCTCGTTACGATCTTGAGGGCATTGGTGGGCATCATGACGTTCTCGCTTGCGGCATTGATGTCCAAAAGCCGAACGATACTGCCCCGCTCATTGTTCCAGCCGGATCGCGTGCGGGCCAAATAGGCCATGAGCCGTCGCGACGCGATGCACGCCCCGCAAGGAATGCCCTCGCATGGGACGCGTTCCTCGGACTAAAGCGACGCCCCGATTGCTCGGAACTTTGCGGTGGCCCGTGACGTTCCTTGGAAAGTGATGGCCCGGAACCGAGGCGTTCCCAGCAAGTACCGTTTCGGGAAATCGCTTTATGACAATGAATGGAGAACGGGCATGAACATCCATGACTTGATGACGAAGAATGTCGAGTTGATCGACCCGGGCACAAACCTGCGGGCCGCCGCACAGCGCATGCGCGACGAGGACATCGGTGCCTTGCCGGTCGGCGAAAACGACCGCCTCGTCGGCATGGTCACCGATCGTGACATCGTCGCCCGCGGTGTCGCCTCCGATCGTGCGCCCAGCGAATGCACGGTTCGCGATGTCATGTCAGAGGGCGTCTACTACTGTTTCGAGGATGAGGATGCGCAGCGCGCCAGCGACGTGATGGCCGAACACAAGGTGCGCCGGCTTCCCGTTCTGAACCGGGAAAAGCGCCTGGTCGGCATCGTCGCGATGGCTGATCTCGCGCGAGATGGTGCCGTCGGAGACGCGCTGAAACAGGTGTCCGAGAGCATGCCCGACCCACGGGCTTAAGCGTCGACGCGAAGCGGCTGGAACGCGCCGACGCGCCTTCATCCGCGCACAAGTGCGAAAAGGAAATCCGAGATGGAAGTGTTCTGGTTCTGGATTCTCTTCATCCTCATCATCTTCGCCGTCGCCGCGGCGCCCTGGGGGTACACCCGCGCGCGTTGGCCGTATCGCTATGGCGGTGCCTACAGATACTACCCGAGCGCGGGTGCGGGCCTCGTTGCGTTTCTGATTCTGCTCTTGTTCTGGCTTGGCCTGATTGTCATCGCCGTGCCGTGGGCGCCCGTACCGACCCCACCGCCGGCCCCGGTTCAATGATCTGTGTCGCAGGCCACCTGCGCGGACTCCAATCTTGTGACGTGTTTGCGAAGTGTTTCGCGATTGAGTCGATCCCGATTGATGCATGCCCGCTTCCCCAGGGGCGCCCGCAGCCAACGCCATACAAGGCGCGGCCGGGCGTTGATTGTTCCATGCGGCGCGACGGCATCGGGCTGGCGCGCCGTACTGTTGCAAGGGAGGATCCGCAATGACCCGGACTATCGAGACGGGCGAGGTACATTTCTTCTACAGATCGAAGATCTACGTGGGTCAGCCCTCGGGCGTGGACGATCTGCAGCGCATGTTCCTTGCGCTGGTGCCCGACGATCGCAAGCGCGCGCGATTGTTCATCGTCGGGCGCAAGCAGATGCCGGATATCCTCCCTGGGGAGGCCGATCCGTCAGAGCGGCACTGGCTACTGTTGTCCGAGGTCGGCGCACCGGCAGAGATTGGCAAGGCCCTGCATCCGGTGCGCTACCAGACCGAGACGCGGGGGGAAAGACAGACGCAACAAGCGATCCTCGTCGGATCGGGCCGCTTCGTGATCGCGTCGCGCGACGACGCCACGCAGCCCGCCTACAGCCTGGGTCAGCCGAAGACCCTCGGCCAGCCACAGAAGGCTCTGAATATCGAGAAAGAGGCGCGCTATGTGATCGCCGTGCGAAATCCGTCGATCGAGGTGCCGGGATTTCCGGAGGCGCAACCGGATTATCCGAAGGATGTCGCCCAAAAGTTCGCGGACAAGCGCTGGATCGACGTGTCGGGCTCCCGCCTGCTGGATTACGAGAACGCACAGCTCGTCCTGATCGGCGCCGAGGAAGACGCGGAGCCGCTGGACATCGGGTCGGGCGGCGAGGCGGACCCCTTTGCGACCTTCGAGCTCGATCGCGGTGACTGGCCCGACGATCCACTGAGAAACGGCGCTTTCGCCGAAGCGACAGGCGAAGCCGAGCCGGTGGAGTCCGAGGCCGACCGCGGCAAGGGCGGCCGGCGCGGCGGCCCAGCGGCGGCAAGCACGGATTCCGCGGCCGGCGTGGCATCCGCGCTGAAGGGCGTCTCGCTTCCGTCCGACCGCGCCGCGCTCGTTCGGCAGGCCCGGGACAACGACGCGCCCGACGAGGTGATAAGCCTGATCGGAAACCTGCCGGATCGCGAATTCGAGACGATGGCGGATGTGAGCAAAGCGGTCGGGGAGGTGCGCTGATGGCCCAATATCATTGTGAAATGTGCGGCGCAGAGTTCGACACGCTCTCGGGATACCGTCGCCATATGCAGACGTCACATCCGGAGCGCGCGCCGTCGGCGGCCGATCTGGAACAGGCCTTGTCCGGTATCGCCTACCCGGCGCCCCGCGGCACGCTGGTCCGGCATGCGCGCGACAACGGCGAGGACGAAATCGCGGATATTCTGAAGGAACTGCCTGACCGTGAGTACCTGGACGCCGCCGACGTGGCGCGGGCCTTCGGTGGGATCCGCGCGCACGAGAAAAAACCGACCGACCAGCCGAGCCAACGCGGTGGCGAAGCGGCAATGCAGGCCAAGTCGCTTTCGGCGGCACGTTTCGCGAGCCTCTTTTCGGGCATGGAGTTCCCAGCCTCTGTCGAGGACCTGAAAACCCAGGCGCGCGGGAACGCCAGCAATCGGGAAATGGATCTCGTCTCTCGCCTTCCGGATCGCCGCTACGGCGACATGGCCGATGTCGAGAAGGCCTTCGGCGAGGTGAAGGACGCCGACCGGTCCTGAGAACGGCCGTCCAGTCGAAGCACTCACTCGCCCCCTGAACAAGGAAGACAAGAAAAATGGCAGACTTCTACTTCTGGTTTCTCATTTCGTTATGCGTTGCCATGATTTTCGCATGGTCATCCCGTTGGGCAAGGCAGCGCTGGGCCAGTCGTTGCGCCGGATCACCCGCACCGGCCCCGACAGCCGTGACGAGAGCGATATCGGCGGAGTTCGCTTCGTGCCCCTGATCGGTGTCCAGGGCTGGACCGCAAACGGGCGCCGCGCAGCCTCCAGCCATGGGCCCGGCCAGAACAGCGGCAGGACACTTCCGCAGATGATCGCGGACGCAGCAGAACCGCTGCCTGATCTCGAGGATCCGGCCTTCGGCGCGCTGTTCGACCGTTATGCCGATCGCCGGGTGGTGCTCCTGGGGGAGGCCAGCCACGGCACCTCGGAGTTCTACCGCGCCCGCGCCGCGATCACGCGACATCTGATCGAGAACCACGGCTTCACCATCGTCGCCGTGGAGGCCGACTGGCCCGACGCCGCTGCCGTCAATCGCTACGTCACGCATCAGGCGGCGCGCGATTTCGAGGATCCCGCCTTCACCCGCTTCCCGACATGGATGTGGCGCAACACCGTCATCGAGGGTCTGGCCGAGTGGCTGCGCGCGCATAACGGGACCGTTGCGGCGCCGGATCGGCGGGCAGGCTTCTACGGGCTCGACATCTACAACATGCGCAGTTCGATCGCCGCCGTGCTCGATTATCTCGATGAGATCGACCCGGAGGCCGCGCGTATCGCCCGCGAGCGCTACGGTTGCCTGACGCCCTGGCAGAAGGATCCCGCCACCTACGGCCGGGCGGTTCTGAGCCGGCGCTATCGCGACTGCGAGGACGAGGTGGTGGCACAACTCCGCGACCTGCTCGCGCAGCGGCTCGACTACGAAGCGCGGGACGGCGCGAGCTTCCTCGATGCGACGCAGAACGCGCGTCTCATACGGTCGGCCGAGCAGTATTACCGCATCATGTATTACGGCGGCGCCGAAAGCTGGAACCTGCGCGACAGCCACATGTTCGAGACGCTCGAACAACTTCTGCAGGCGCGCGGCCCGGACGCGAAGGCGGTTGTCTGGGCGCATAACAGCCATATCGGCGATGCTCGGGCAACCGAGATGGGCGCGGTCCGCGGCGAACACAACATCGGACAGCTCTGCCGCGAGCGGTTCGGCGACCAGGTCGCGCTGATCGGCTTCGGCACCCACACCGGCACCGTCGCTGCGGCCAACGAGTGGGGCGGCGAGATGGAGATCAAGCGTGTGCACCCCTCGCGCGTGGAAAGCCATGAGCGGATCTGCCACGATACGGGAGTGCCGAACTTCCTGCTGGACATGACACGCGACGAGGCGCTGCGGCGGCGACTGATGGAACAGCGGCTGGAGCGCTTCATCGGCGTGATCTACCGGCCCGAGACCGAACTGACGAGCCACTATGCGAACGCGGTCCTGCCGCGGCAGTTCGACGGCTGGGTCTGGTTCGATGAGACGCGGGCCATCACGCCACTGCCGCTCGACCGTCGCCGCGAAGGCGTGCCCGACACCTGGCCGTTCGGTGTCTGAAGCAAGACGGCGTTCAAGTGGGCTGGCGGGTGGTCTCATGTGTGGACGGCCCCGTTTGCGCAAGGGATGATTTGAGCTGCTGGCGCCGACCGCCGCGCCGGTTCGGAGCCCAAGGCCGCCCTCCCGAGCACAATCATTGGCGCCGGGTCTGATCAAAAGGGTGCGTATCCATTCACTATCTGCCCATCTTGACTACTCGGCCGATCATTCGAACCGACTGACATTACCTTGAATTCAAAAGCCCCGCATTGATCACGCTTGCGGTGGTGCAAGATCATATGCACTTTGCAACTATGGACACACGCAAACTAAACGTGTTCGTCGTCGGGCTGGAGCGTTTCAACCTCCGGCTTCTTCGGTCCGTCCGGAACTCCGAGCGTTATGCGTTTTTCGGCCTGCTGAGCCACGCGGAGATCTCTGCCGCCGCGCGTTTCGATCTCGAGGCGCTTCTCGACAAGGCGCGCGCCATCCTGCGCGGGTTCGACGGCCCGATCGACGCCATCGTGGGGTATTGGGATTTCCCGACCGTCCTGATGATGCCGATCCTACGGCGCGAATTCGGGCTGCGGGGTCCGACGCTCGAAAGCGTCCTGCGCTGCGAACACAAGTTCTGGGCCCGGCAGCTTCAGGCCGGGACCGTGCCCGATGAGGTACCGGAGTTCAGGCTGGTCGATCCGTTCGACCCCGAGGCGGCCGACAAGCTGGACCTGTCCTATCCCTTCTGGCTCAAACCGATCAAAGCGCACTCGTCCCTGCTGGGCTTCCGCGTGGCATCCCGCGCCGATCTCGATCATGCGCTGGAGGTGACGCGCCGCGGCATCCACCGCTTCGCCGAGCCGATGGACGTGATCATGGGATATGCCGACCTGCCCAACGACATCCGCGCCATCGGCGGGGCGCATTGCATCGCCGAGGCCATCATCTCGGACGGGCAGCAATGCATGCTGGAGGGCTATGTCTTCGAGGGTAAGTTGCAGGTCTACGGTATCGTCGACTCGATCCGTGGGCGGAACCGGTCGAGCCTGGAGCGTTACGAATACCCCTCGGCCCTGCCGCAAGAGATCAAGGACCGCATGATCGCCTCGGCCAGCAAGGTCGTGGTACAGGCGGGGCTCGACGACACGCCGTTCAACATGGAATTTTTCTATCACGAGGGCCGCAACGAGATTTCGCTGCTGGAGGTCAACGTGCGCATATCCAAATCGCACAGCCCGCTTTTCGACAAGGTCGAGGGCGTGCCGCACAATGAGGTCATGCTGGATGTCGCGCTGGGCAGGAAGCCTGACTTCCCGGCGCGGCGCGGCCGGTTCCGCTATGCCGCGAAGTTCATGCCGCGGGTCTATGGCGACCACGGCGACTGCCGCGTGCGCAACGTCCCGGACGAGACGCGCCTGCGCGAGGTCGAAGAAGCCTTTCCGGGGAGCGAGATCCAGCTTCATGTCGAAGAGGGCATGCAACTATCGGAATCGAGCCACAGCGATGCTTACAGCTACGAGCTAGGTGCGATCTTCATCGGGGCGCAGTCGCGCGCGGGGCTCAGGCGCGACTTCGACAGGCTGTGGGACGCGGTCGGCCTGACATTCGAAGAGGACAGCTGATGTCCCAGATTGCGACCGTGACCGAGTTTCCCCGGAAGGTGCGCAGCGAGGAGACGGTCTGGATCCCGATGCGCGATGGCGCAAGGCTCGCCGCGCGGCTCTGGCTGCCCGAGGATGCCGAGGCGGACCCGGTTCCGGCGGTTCTGGAATACATCCCCTACCGACGGCGCGATTTCACCCGACCGCGCGACGCGGTGATCCATCCCTACGTCGCCGGCCACGGTTACGCCTGCATCCGTGTAGACCTGCGCGGCAGCGGCGACTCCGACGGGATCTTGCGCGACGAGTATCAGGAGCAGGAACTGCAGGACGGATGCGACGTGATCGACTGGCTGGCCGCCCAGCCATGGTGCAACGGCGCGGTGGGCATGATCGGCATCTCCTGGGGCGGGTTCAACGGGCTCCAGATCGCCGCGCGCCAGCCCGAGCCGCTCAAGGCCGTCATCAGCCTGTGTTCGACCGACGACCGCTATGCCGACGACATCCACCACATGGGCGGCTGCCTGCTGGGCGACAATCTCTCCTGGGCTTCGGTCATGTTCGCCTACAACAGCCTGCCGCCCGACCCGGAGGTGGTGGGCGCGCGCTGGCGCGACATGTGGTTCGAGCGTCTCGACGGCAGCGGCCTCTGGCTCGAGACATGGCTGCGCCACCAGCGGCGCGACGGTTATTGGCGGCATGGTTCCATCGCGGAGGATTATGCCGCCGTGCAATGCCCCATCATGGCCGTCAGCGGCTGGGCCGACGGTTATTCCAACGCCGTCTTCAGGCTTCTGGCCCATCTCGACGTACCCCGCCGAGGGCTCATCGGTCCATGGAGCCACAAGTATCCCCATATCGGGGTTCCGGGCCCTGCCATCGGGTTCCTGCAGGAATGCGTGCGCTGGTGGGACCAGTGGCTCAAGGGCTGGGATACGGGCGTCATGGAAGACCCGATGCTGCGCGTCTGGATGCAGGACAGCGTTCCGCCGAGCGCCAGCTACGACACGCGCCCCGGGCGCTGGGTGGCAGAGCCGGTCTGGCCCTCCGGGAACGTCAGCCAACGCCGCATCGGGCTGGGCCCGGGCCGTATTCTCGGCGATGGCGAGGTGGCGCGGACCGACCCGCTGCCGATCCAGTCGCCGTTAACGGTGGGGTTGTTCGCCGGCAAGTGGTGTTCCTACGCCGCCGGCCCCGATCTCGCCCACGACCAGCGGCAGGAGGATGGCGGCGCGCTGGTCTTCGACAGCGCTCCGTTGGCGGAACCGATGGAGATCTTGGGCATAGTCTGCGTCGAACTGGAGCTTTCGGCCGACAGGCCGCTGGCGATGGTCGCCGTACGCCTCTCGGACGTCGCGCCCGATGGCAAGGCCACTCGCGTCACCTACGGGATGCTGAACCTGACCCATCGCGACTCCCGCGAGCATCCCGAACACCTCGAGCCCGGGCAGCGTTACCGCGTGCGCATCAAGATGAACGACATCGCGCAGAGCTTTCCGTCCGGGCATCGCCTGCGGCTCGCGGTCTCGACCTCCTACTGGCCGCTGGCATGGCCCTCGCCGGAGCCGGTGCGCCTGACCATTCATCCCGGGCAGAGCGCGATCGAGCTGCCGGTCCGAGCACCGAGGCCGGAGGATGCCACCCTGCGCGAATTCGACCCGCCCGAGGGCGCGCCGGAGATCCCGCAGCGGATGATCGAGGCGGGCCGGCACACCTGGCTCGTCCATCGCGACCTCGCCAGCGATGTCTCGACGCTCGAGGTCATCAACGACCGGGGCATCTTCGCCCTCGACGAGATCGGACTGGAGATCGAGAGCCGGACGAACGAATGGTACACGGTTCGGGCCGACGACTTCCTCTCGCCGGTGGGAGAGACCCGGACCGTGCGCGGCCTGACCCGCGGCGACTGGCGCATTCGGACGGAGACGCGCACGAGACTGACCTGCAACGCGACGGAGTTCCACATCTCGGCCGATCTCGACGCCTACGAGAGCGACGAGCGCGTGTTCTGCCGCACCTGGAACGTCTCGATCCCGCGCGATTTCATCTGAGGTTGGGGGCGGCCGTGGGATAACGGATCGAAAGATCGCTGTGCCGGATCGACATCGACAGGCCCAGGGCGTCCAACGCGGGGTCCTGCCCGAAAATGACGTTCGTCGGCGCATGGGTCTCACCGCAACGCACCGAAACCGGATCGCACCTCCGACGATGCGCTTCAGATCCCAAGGCTGAAAGCCCCTCGCGAGCCGTCACCTGCCTCCCACTTGTCCGGCGCGGCAACGCTACCTGGGCATGCACGATGGCTCCCTGATCTTGGTCAACGGTTGCCCTACATGCCCCCCTCACAGGTGCCGGACCTGCTTCCCTGGACCTGGAAATCAACCGGCATCCGCCAAGGCGCCTGACTGCGGTCTTCGCCGGATGTTTACCGTAGAGATGTGTGGCGAGCCGTGGAACCTGCCGGGGAACCGGAACTCCTGGATGCCTGCGGTCAGTCGACTTGAAACGGCACGACGTTTCTGGCGTGGTGGTCGACCTTGATGTCGCGTGCAAGTGGGGGCACGGAGCGGTGGGCACAGTCCGAACGCTCACAAATGCGACACCCTGTACCAATGGGTTCGAACCGATCGGCGTCAGTCACGTCAAGATCGTCGGCATAGACAAGCTGGTCTGCATATTTGGCCTCGCACCCGAGGCCGATCGCATACTTCCGGGAAGCCTTTCGGAAATCCGCGCTGTGGATGGTTTTACTGAAGGCAAGGCAAAGATACCGGAGGCCGTCGGGCGTGCCGGCCAGCTGCCGCAGGATCTCACCATGGCTCTCGAAGGCACTGTGAATATTCCATAGCGGACAGGATCCCCCAAAGCGTGTGAACTGCAGGCTGGTGGCGCTATGCCGCTTCGTGATGTTGCCCGCACGGTCGATGCGAAGGAAGTAGAACGGCACACCCTTGTTTCCCGGCCTTTGGAGCATGCTGAGCCGATGGCAGACCTGTTCGCGGCTCGCGTCGAAGCGGAAGGCCAGCCTGTCGAGGTCGTGCCGTGTTTCAGCCGCCGCCTCCAGAAATTCACTGTAGGGCAGCACGACGCCACCGGCAAAGTAGTTCGCAAACGTCATGCGATATACTTCACGGGCGCTATCGGAGTGAAAGCCGGCTTCATCCAACAGGTTCTCGATCAATGGGCCTTGTTCAAGCAGGCCGACCTGGTAGGCCATCTGGAATAGGTTTGTGGCCGCGCTCGATGTGACGCTGAGGTGGAGCGTATGAGACACCGGGTCATAGCGGCGAATTGCGCCTGCTTCCGCCGCGCTTTTGGTTTCCACTACGCGGACGCCATGTGCATCCATCAAATAGTCGGCGAGCAGAACGTAACGCTGTTTATCGCTTTGGGTGATCGTGCGAGCAAAGCTCTCGGCCTCACGGTCGAGCTCGTCGATATAGTTGTCCTTGTAGTGAAAGTAGTCCCGCACCTCTTCATAAGGCAGAGGCGCAACGGCGGCCTCGGTTTCCGAGAGCGTGGTGTCGAGTTGACCCAGTTGCTCACGCGTCTTCTGAAAAACTTGATAGAGGCCAAGGAATGCCCGGACCATGTTCGGCGTGTTCGAAGCCGCGATCTTCAATTCCTGCGGCATGATGCGGGTGTCTGCGAAGACAGGATCAGCAAGAATTCCACCAAGATCGACCGCGATCTTGCCGGATTCATCGAGGGCGAGTTCGGAAAGATCGAACCCGAAGCCGTTGAACAGCGCGAGTATCACCGAGGCCGACAAAGACCTGTGATTGTTTTCGATCTGATTCAGGTAGCTGGTTGAAATGGCGAGTTTTCTAGCGAATTCTGCCTGGGTCAGGTTGTGACTTTGGCGCAGATGTCGGACGCGTGCGCCCGCAAAGATTTTCCGAAGATTGTCGGTCATTCACATTTTCGCATATAATAATTTGCATTTTGTAAACCTTCACATTGTAACACGTTCAGTCCTCGACGCCTAGCACGCCGTAGGATTAGGCCGTTGGGCAACGCATGGCACTGGCCTCCGCCGATGCCGCGGAAGCCGCGGGGCTCAAGCCACGGGCCCGTCTTCTTGGTTACGCCATTGCCGGTGTGCGCCACGAAGTGATGGGCATGGGTCCAATCCCGGCGGTGACCCAACTGCTCAACAAGATTGATATGACGCCCGACCAGTTCGACGTGATAGAATCAAACGAGGCCTTCGCCGCACAGGCGTGTGCTGTGAACGCGGCTCTCGGGCTCGACACCGACAAGGTAAACCCAAATGGCGGCGCCATTGCTCTGGGACACCCGATCGGTGCCACCGGCGCGATCATTTCGATCAAGACGCTTTATGAGCTCGAACGCATCGGCGGCCAGTATGGCCTCGTCACGATGTGCATCGGGGGCGGCCAGGGTATTGCTCTTGCCTTCGAGCGTTTGAACTGAAGGACAATGGGACGGGGCGCCCGCAACGGGCGCCCCGGCAAATCGGGGAGGAAACCGCCGTGGCTGACACAACACCAGACCCAAGATCGCAAGAGATGACCGAGACAGCACAGCGCATGATGTCGCTGGCGCAGCGATCCGTTTCTGCGGCGGCCAAAATCCAGTCCCGATCCACGGCTCAGGTCACGGGGTCTGAATACTCGTTGATGGATTCCGCTACACTTGCGCGCGCTTACGGCAATGTCTGGAGCCGCCTGATGACCAATCCGCAGGAGTTTTGGACAGCCCAAATCCAGGCCGGTACGAGCATAGCCAAGATCTGGAGCGCCATGCTCGCGCCACGGGATGGCGAGGTGACAGACCGACGTTTCAAGGATGAGAGTTGGTCCGAAGACCCGGTGTCGCGCAGCTACCGCGATACGTTCCTCGCGTTCGAGGCAGCCGTGGAAGAGCTGCTTGAAACGCTTACCGAAGAGGGTCGCGACGATCTGCGGGTCAAGTTTTTCACAAGGCAGGCCGTCAGCGCGCTTTCTCCCGCGAATTACCTCGCGACCAATGCCAAGGCGCGGGCCAGAATGATCGAAACCGGCGGGGAAAGCGTGCTGGACGGGATCGAAAACCTGCTGAGCGATCTTGAGCGAGGCGACGGTCGTCTCGACATTGCAACCAACGACCCCAACGCATTTGAAGTCGGCGTAGATCTGGCAACCACCGAAGGTGAAGTGATCTTTCAGAACGATTTGATGCAGTTGATCCAGTATCATCCGCGCACTGAAAGCCAACACAAGGTTCCGATTTTGTTTGTGCCGGCCTGGATCAACAAGTTCTACATAATGGACATGCGGCCGCAGAACAGCTTGATCCGCTACACGCTGGAGCAGGGCCATTCGGTATTTGTCATCTCCTGGGCCAATCCCACCGCTGCACACGCGGACCTAGATTTCTCCGACTACATGAAGCTTGGACCTCTGGCCGCGCTCGACGTCATCCGCGACATCACGGGTGAAGAGAAGGCAAATGTCCTCGGATTCTGCATCGGCGGGATTCTCGTCACTGCGATGCTTGGTTATCTCGCGGCCAAAGGCGAAGATCGGATCAACAGCGCCACGACGCTCGCCACGATGGTGGATTTCAACGACGTGGGGGAGATCGGTGTTTTCATTGACGACAACCGGCTCGAGATTCTCCGCTCGCATATGGAAGAAAAGGGTTACCTCGAGGCGCACCACCTTCAGGACATGTTCTCGATGCTGCGCGAGAATGACCTCATCTGGTCGTTCTACGAAGCAAACTATCTGCGTGGCGACAAGCCCAGGCCATTCGACCTGCTCTATTGGAACGCCGACTCGACGCGCCTGCCGAAAGCGATGCTGCTTTGGTATCTTGAGGAGGTGTACCTGCAGAACAAGCTCCGTCAGCCCGGTGGTCTGGAAATGGACGGGGTCAAGATTGACATCTCAAAGATCGAGCCGCCGATGTTTGTCCTGGCGACCCGGGATGACCACATCGCGCCTTGGACGTCGATTTACCCCGCAACGCAGATAATCGAGGGAGATGTGGAGTTCGTTCTCGGTGGTTCGGGCCACATCGCCGGCGTGATTAATCCTCCGGGCAAACGCCAGAAATACGGCTACATGACCTGCGCCAGTTACCCCGCCACGACCGATGGCTTTCTGGCGGAAGCAGAGGCTCATGAAGGATCATGGTGGCCCTATTGGGCGGGGTGGCTCGCTGAGAAAAGCGGCGAGATGGTGACGCCTCGCAAGGTTGCGAAACGGGGACGCTACACGTCGTTGGAGCCTGCACCGGGCAGCTTCGTGACGGTCACTTCCAGCCAGACATCGACGACCAAGGGCTGAGGTCACGATCGCCGGCCGTGCTGAATCGCCCTGGGTCCGGTCCCTATTCCCGGGGCCCTGCAGCGAACGGCATCAAGGTCCGAGAAGCGGACAAACCCTAACCTGTGTTCCGATCACCCCTTTGCCGGTATGGGTCCGGGGCAGGAGTTCTTCGACCTGGCCTTGCACGTGGATGGTCGCGATCGCACCGAGGGTGGCGGCCACCCAGCCGGAGCTTCCGTTGGCACAACGTTTGGCGGCGGAGGGAAACGCGGCCCGCTTTGCTCCCGCAGGCTGGCCGGGAGCAGTCGCGAGGCGATCGTCGCCGTGGTGTCCGTGGCGGGTGCAGGCCATGCGGCCAAGGGTCAGTTTGACCCGAACGTGGTGGGCGCCAGGCCCGGGACGGCGTCAAGGGTCTCGCTCCCGGGGATCGTGGCGAGGCCGTCGGCCATGACATCTCCGACAGGGTTGCGGAGCGGCCGGAACTCGGGCGCGAGGCCGGCCGGCGGGGCGGTGGTGTCGTCACGCATCGCGCGTCGCACCGCCTCGGCCAGCACCCGCGCCTCGGCCCGGGGCAATTGGGTCGCGATCGATGCGGCCAGCGGGCCGTCGTGCCAGTAGGCCAGCGCGATCCCGGCGCGCTCCCGCTCGACGATGGGTCCCGGGCTGTCCATCCAGCGGGGCGCGATGAAGAGGCTGAAGGCGCGCCCGTCCCGCGACCGGTATTCGAGCGCGACAAGCTGGTCGCCGCTGCGGCGCACGCCCCGTTTGCCGACAAGGGTAAAGCCCTCGGATGAAAGGTCCGGCGCGCTCAGGCGGATCGCAACTTCATCATCGATCCAGCTGATCGCACGCTCGGGCGCGCCGCCCCCTTCGCCGGACAGGGCCATCTCGGGTCCGCGCAGGACGAACTGGCGGTAGCTCTCGTCCAGAAGAGCGCGCCGGGCCGTATCGTCCTCGCCGTGCCCGACGAGCCAGCCGCCAAGGCCCGCCGCGACCACCACCAGGCCGGCCGCCGCGCGCCGCAGGACGGGACGTGCCCGTGTCCGCTCGGCATCCTCGACGATGGCGCGGAGCCGCTCGGGGACGGGGGCCGCGAGCGCGCCTGCATAGGCGGTGCGCAGGGCGGCCGTCTGGGCGCGATAATCCGACAGGCGGGACGCGGCCTCCGGATCACGGGCGATTGCCGCCTCGATCGCGGCCTTGCGTGCGGGATCGTCGTCGAGAAACCCGTCGGCCAGCGCGAGGAGGTCGAGGTCGTCGATGCACGGGCGGTCCATCATGTCATTTCACCTGGCGCAGTTGCGGCTCGAAGTCGTCGAAGGTCTCGCGCAGGCGCTCGCGGCCACGCGACAGGCGCGAGCGCAGCGTGCCCACGGGAATGTCGAGCGCGGCGGCGGCCTCGTCATAGGACAGACCCTCCACTGCGGTCAGCGCGATGGCCGCCCGCTGCTCGGCCGGAAGCTCCTGCATCGCGGTGACGATGTCGCGACGCACGAGGCGGGCGTCGGCCGTCGCCGGGGCGATGGGATCGGGCGCGACGTCGAGGTCCACCTCGTTTGCGCGTCGCTTGCGGCGCGGACCCTGGTTCAGAAAGACATGGTAGAGCATCTTGTAGAGCCAGGCCCTAAGACTGCCATGGCGCGACCAGAGGTGGCGTTTGCGGATCGCACGCTCCAGCGTGTCCTGCACGAGGTCGTCGGCGGCCACAGGGTCCCGCGTCAATGCCAGCGCGTAGCGCCGCAGACGGGGGATCTCCCGCGCGATGAGCCACTTGGTTTCCTGCATGCCCGCCCTCGTCGATCATGGCCTTTCGGGAGAGACAGGCACACGGCCGGAAAAGTTCCATTCGATCCCCTCCATCCAGATTTTTTTTTGCTGTTCGGGAACAAACCGGACCCCGCGCCTGTCTATCCATAGGGTCGCCCGCATCATAGCGCACGGTGGCCCGTGATCCAAACAGAGGACCAGAAGCCATGATCCATTCGAAGAAACTGACCGCGATCCTCGGGAGTTGCGCGCTCGTGACGGCCGTCGGCGTGATGCCGACAGCGGTGGCGGCCAATGACGCAGGGCAACACCAGCCGCCGGTGATCGAGGCTCAGGCCGAGGAGCAGTTCGACGACGCGACCATCGACGCCTTCGCGGCAGCACAGATGCGCGTGGCGGAGATCCGTGCGCTCTACGCCGCTCAGTTCGAAGCGGCGGAAACCGACGAAGAGCGCATGCAGGTCTCCGAGGAGGCCACCGAGGAGATGATCGCAGCCGTCGAAGCGACGCCAGACATCACGTTGGAAGAGTACGACGCCGTGATCCAAGCTGCGAACGATGACCCGGCGCTCGTCGAGCGCATCAACGAGGCGATCGCCAATTTGAGCACCTGACGCCGCGGGACGACCCGGCACAAGGGAATGGAAGTGCGTCGCCGCCTCTCCCCGGCGGCGCACCACCGCGGGAGGTGGGACCCGCTTCAAGGCCGGACCACCACCCGCGGTTCCCCGTGCGACAGCCCACGCAACACGATGCGTTCGCCCACACCGACAGCGAAAGTAGCAACCATGTTGAAGAGCGTCACCATCGCGGCCCCGCGCGTCGTTCAACCCGCCTACAGGCAAAGCGCCGATGAGGTCATCGTCGAAAGACAGGACGGTTCCGAGCTTCACGGAGACTGGGTGCTCGGCACCCAGGTGACCACGCCGGACGGAGACGTGATCGGATCGATCGGAGATCTCATCCTTGACAAGGAAGACAGTTCGGCAAACGCCTCCGTGGTGTCCGTGGGCGGCTTTCTCGGCTTCGGCACCAAGCAGATCGCCGTGGACTGGTCCGAACCGGACATGACTTACGACGGTAACGAAATCACGCTCGGCATAACCCGCGAGGAAGCCGGGGCCGCACCTGAACACGCGTTCCGGGAACGCATCCATCCGCCGCCGCCCGAACCGGAAGCCGGCGCTGGAACCGGAGACACCGGTGGCAGCGCCTTGGACGGTGGCACCACCGGAGGCACCGGGACGACAGGAACCGGCGGGACCATGGACGGCCAGTGAACCGCTGGACATATGGCGTCTGGCGGGCCGCGCGACCCGCCGGTCGAAAGCTTGCGGCGGGCGAATTCCTCGGCGTCGGCGCATGACCGCGCTTGACCGAAACTTCAAGGAAGACAAGTAAAACCCGATGAGCACCTTGACCCTGCACCCGCCCCGCGCCTCGCTGGCCCTGACTTGCCATGCGATCATCGAGACCTTCCGGCGTTTGCCGATCCGCGATCTGATCCTCGCCGCCGCGATCGTGCTTGCGGCCTCGGTCGTCGTCCATGCCGACGAGAACCTACCGGACTGGATCCCCGATGTGCTGACCTTCCCCGACGATGCCGAGGTCGTCACCGACCGTGCCGTGGGCTCCAGCATCCGGTTGTTCTCGATCTCGACCGAAGCCGATGTCGACACCCTCCTCGCCGACTGGGAGGAGGAGCTGACCGAGAACGGCTATCCCGTCACGCAGGAAGCGGGTGAGCTTCTGGACCGATCCATCGAGTTCACCGGCCCGGACATCGTGAACGCGAAGATCATCGTGGCGCCGACCACCGACGGCTCGAGAAGCCTGATCGAATTCGACGCGACGCTGAACTGAAACCAAGAAGCCCGGCAACGATCCGCGCATCCTCTGCCCCCCGCATCCTCTGCCGAAGCGGTCATTGCGAAAGCTATGCGGGCTGTTTGCGTGGATCATTCCGAAATGCCGGAAAAGCAGGCCCATGACCGGGTGGCGGAACCGGATCGCGCGGCAGGCGTTGTCTCTGGAAGATGCTGCGGGCAGCTCTGGAATTGAGTCGAACGCCGCGCGGGACAGAGGGCGAAAATGCTGACGAGACGCCATTTCATCATCACGGGTGCGGCCCTGTTCTCGGGTCCGCTTGCCGGAACCGCACTGGCGAGCACATCGCCCAGCGAGGCGCAGCAGGCGGCGTGGGACGCGGAGGTGACGCCGACGAATTACGATCCGGCGACCTCGAACCCGTGGGGCCTCGCGCCCAGCTACCTGCCAACCCGCGTCGAGACGCGCGCGGGCCTCGTCCCCGGAGACATTCATGTCGATGCCGTCGCGCGCTTTCTCTACCACATCGGCGCCGACCAGACCGCCATGCGCTATGGCGTGGCGATCGGACGCGACGGCCTTTACGAGCCCGGCACATACCGCATCGGACGCAAGCAGCAATGGCCGCACTGGACACCGACCGAGTCGATGATCGAGCGTGAGCCGGACGTCTACGGCCAATGGGCGGACGGCATGGATCCAGGTCCGTCCAACCCGTTGGGCTCGCGCGCGCTCTATCTCTACGAGGGCGAGCGCGACACCTATCTGCGCATCCACGGCACGCCGCAGCCACGGACCATCGGCACGCGGGCAAGCTCCGGCTGTGTGCGCATGGTGATGGCGCATATCAATGATCTCTACGACGAGGTCGACATCGGGGCGACAGCGCATCTTTACCCGGCGTAGGGCGACCGCCTTCCTGCCGCGCGACGGGCCGGCGAGTTTGGCCGCAAATTGGTCGGAAATCTGCCGCCCACGCCTGACCTCGGCGCTACAATTGCGAAGGGGCGCGGGACACCTACGGTTGCCTGGGAAGAGATGCGGTGAAGGTTTCGAGAAGATGAAAAGGCTGGGCCTGGATGCGACGGACCTTCGCATCCTCAGCGCCGTTCAGCGGCATGGCCAGCTGAGCAAGACGAGGCTTGCCGAGATCGCCAACATCTCTCCGACACCCTGCTGGGCCCGCCTTGACCGGCTGAAGGCGGCGGGATTCATCCGCAGCTACCACGCCGATATCGCGCTCGAGCGGATCTGCGACGTGTCCCGCGTCGTGGTCACGGTGTCTCTTTCTCATCACCGCAAATCCGACTTCGACCGCTTCGAAGCCTTCGTGAACGCGCATGACGAGGTAATCGAGTGCATCGCGACTGGCGGCGGAATGGATTACGTCATGAAGGTCGTCAGCCCGAACCTCGCGGCGTTCCAGGAGTTGATGCAGGCGATGGTCGATGCCGAACTGGGCGTCGACAGGTACATGACCTACATCGCGACACGGACCGTCAAGACCGCGCAACCGAATCTCGCGAAGCTGGCGGCGTCGGCAGCGCGATGACGCAATGCGACCGAATCGTCCGCATGCTGCCCGAAAATGGTCCGATCGGCCCGGCACGGCCGAATCTTTGGTCCGACTTTTCGAGGCTTCGGCACTAGGTCTCCTTTGGATACGTCGGCAGGGAGGCCGGCGGCAGGTTGGGAGGGAACCATGCACGCAGACGCGTTCGGCTTTGGCACGCAGATCCGCAAATCACCCTATTTCGAGGCCACCGTCCGATGGGGTGCGAAGGCGTTCTCGGTCTACAACCACATGTACATCCCGCGCGATTTCGGCGACCCGGAGCAGAATTTCTGGAACCTCGTGAACGACGCGATCCTGTGCGACGTGGCGGTCGAGCGGCAGGTGGAGATCACCGGGCCGGACGCCGCGCATTTCGTGCAGATGCTGACCCCGCGCGACCTGTCGAAGATGGCCGTCGGACAGTGCAAGTACATCCTCATCACCAATGCCGAAGGCGGCATCCTGAACGATCCGATCCTCTTGCGGCTGGCCGAGAACCATTTCTGGATCTCGCTCGCCGACAGCGACATCCTTCTCTGGGCGCAGGGCGTGGCCGTTCATTCCGGCATGGACGTGACGATCACGGAACCGGACGTCTCGCCGCTCCAGCTGCAGGGCCCGAAATCGGGGCAGATCATGCAGGCGCTCTTCGGCGAGGAGATCATGGACCTGCGGTATTACTGGCTGCGCGAGGTCGATCTCGACGGCATCCCGCTGATCGTGTCGCGCACCGGCTGGTCGAGCGAGCTGGGCTATGAACTTTATCTGCGCGACGGCACGCAGGGCGACGCGCTGTGGGAACGCATCATGGCGACCGGCATGGCCTACGGGCTCAAGCCCGGGCACACTTCGTCCATCCGCCGCATCGAGGGCGGCATGCTGTCCTATCACGCCGATGCGGATATCCACACGAACCCCTACGAGCTCGGCCTCGACCGGCTGGTCGATCTCGACATGGAGGCCGACTTCATCGGCAAGCAGGCGCTGCGGCGTATCCGCGACGCGGGTGTCAGCCGCAGGCAGGTGGGCCTGATCATCGACTGCGATCCGTTCAAGGGGCCGAATACCAGCTTCTGGCCGATAAACCGGGACGGGGAGACGGTCGGCAAGGTCACCTCCGCGGTCTATTCGCCACGGCTTGAGCGGAACATCGCGCTGGCGATGGTGTCGGTGGACGTCGCCCATCTGGGCCTCGAGCTCGAGGTGGTCACGCCGTCCGGCCCGACGCGCGCCACCGTGGTGGAGCGGCCGTTCTACGATCCGAAGAAGCGTCTCGCGGTCGCCTGAGGCGGCCCGGCGGAGCGAAACGCCCGGTGCCAATCGCGACCCACGGGTCGGGCTGCACCGGGCGCGCTCAACTTGCAGGCTTGTGCTGCCATCCCGTGAAAGCCTATTTTCACGGGCATGGCGTCAGCGACCCGCACCTCCTTCATCGCACGCATCCGGGATGCGACGCCGAGCATGCATCGGAGCGAATTGCGGCTGGCCGAGGCGATCCTGCATTTCCCCGGCCAGATCGCCAGCTACACCGCGACTGAACTCGCGCAGATGGCGGGCGTGTCCAACGCCACGGTGACGCGTTTCGTCCGCAAGATCGGCTACGCCTCCTTCGAAGAGGCGCGGCAGGCCGTGCGCGCCGAGCAGGCCGCCGGCACGGCGCTTCTGCGGGTGGATCGCGAGGGGGCGCCGCGCGACGGGCAGATCGCCCGCCACCTCGACCGGAGCCACGACAATCTCGAACGCAGCCTCGCGCGGCTCGACGACGCCGAGATCGGCGCGCTGGTCGAAACGATGATCGGGGCGGACCGGCTCTGGCTGATCGGGTTCCGGGCGGGTCAGGCCTTTGCGCGCTACCTGTCGTGGCAGATCATGCAGGTCCGCGGCAACGTCTTCACCCTGCCCCGCGACGGGGAGACACTGTCCGAAAGCCTTGCCGGCATCGGGCCGCGAGATTGCGTGGTCGTCTTCGCCCTGCGCCGCCCGCCCCGGCAGTTCGACGCGCTTCTGTCGGTGCTGGAGGAAAGCGAGGCGCAGACGGCACTGATCGGCGATCTGACCGGTCTAGAGGCGATGCCGGCGCGCTGGCGCCTGCCCTGCAGCACGACGGGTGCCGGTCCGCTTTTCGACCATGTGGGCGTCATGGCGGTCTGCGGAATACTGGCCTCGAGCGCCATCGAGGGCTCGGGCGCCGCCGGACGGGAACGGCTGCGCACCATCGAGAACATCCACGATTCCCTCGACGAACTCTGAACTCCGACGCACACGAAGCGCGCGGCCTGCGTGGTCATCCGCGCGGAATTTCCGCCCAAGTCTTGGGCGATCGTGAATCCCGAAGCGCTTTGTTGTTATAAAAAAACTTTTTCACACGACGTGGCTGGTGAAAAACCTCTTGCGTAAGACATCGCTTGCCCGTCCACCTCCATAGGAAAGGATCGCCACATGACCCTTCTGAGAAAATCCCTTTTCATCACGACCGCGTGCCTCGCCCTGCCGGGCATGGCCGCCGCCCAGTCCGTGCTGCAGATCAACTCCTCCCTGCCTGAAGGCTCCTTCGCGCATGTCTTCCTGCAGGAATACGAAACCCGGCTCGAAGCCGCCACCGACGGCGCCATCGACGTGCAGATCTTCATGTCGAACACGCTCGGCTCGGAGGAGGACGTCCTCCAGGGCCTCGGTCTCGGTACGCATCAGGCATCGCTTTCCGCGTCGGCCATCGCGCAGATCAACACCCGCACCGCCATCTTCGATCTCCCCTATCTGTTCGAGGACCGCGACGCCGTGCAGGCCTTTGCCGCCAGCCCGGCGGGCGAGATGCTGGCCGAAGGCTTCGAGGGCACCGGCATGGTGCTGGCCGCGATGTGGGACAACGGCTTCCGCCAGATCACCAACAGTGTGCGGCCCATCGTGGTGCCCGCCGATCTGGACGGGCTCAAGATCCGCACGCCCACCAGCCGCCAGCGCGTCGAGATGTTCAACACGCTCGGCGCCAATGCCACGCCGCTCAGCTTCGGCGAGGTCTATTCCGGGCTGGATCAAGGCGTGATCGACGGCCAGGAAAACCCCGCCGAGATCGTCGAAAGCGGGCGCTTCTACGAGGTGCAGCAATACATGTCGCTGTCGAACCACGTCTATCTGCCGACCTTCCTCGTTTTCGGTGAACCCTTCCTCGCAAGCCTCGATCCCGAACTGCGGGAGGCGGTGATGACCGTCGCGGCCGAAGTCGCACCCTGGACCTTCGCGTGGGGTGACGAGACAGACAGCCGCGTGATCGGAGAACTGGCAGACCGCATCGCGATCAACGAGATCGACTTCGCCGCCTTCCAGGCCGCGGCCGCACCCCTCTACGAGAGCCCGACCTTCGTGGACGTCATCGGCGCCGACATGATCGCCGCCACCCGCGCGGCCCTCGGCATCGAGTAACGCCTGCCCCAAGGAGCAGCCCCGCCATGGCCCGCCTCACCGCCCTTGTCGCGTTCGTCGACCTCTGGCTCACGCGCCTTCTGGACGCGGTGGTGATCGGGTTGGCGGGGCTGCTCTTCTGCCTGCTCAACTACGCGGTCTTCACCCGCTTCATCCTCAACGACAGCGTCTCGTGGTCCGAGGAACTGCCCGCCCATGTGCTGGCCGTCCTGACCTTCATCGGCGCGGCCTACCTGACGCGCACCTCGGAGCATCTGGGCTTCGACTCCGTGGTGCGCATCCTGTCGCCCGGCGTGAAGCGCGCCGTGATGGCGGGTAACCTCATCCTGATGGCGGGCTTCGGCGGGCTCCTAGCGTATTACGGCGGGATCGCTGCGCAAAGCTTCGGTGCCCGGATGCTGATCTCCGTCGACCTGCCGATGGGCCTGTTCCGTTGGGCGATGCCCATAGGCGGCGCTCTGATCGCGCTCATCAGCCTCACGCGCCTTGCCGGTCTTCTGACGGGCCGGGTGCATCCCGATGACCTCCTGCCCGAAAGCGACGCGTGATGTTCCTCGATCCCGGCTGGATCATCCTGATCCTTCTCGTCACCCTGCTGATCGCGGGATTGCCCATCGCCTTCGTGCTCGGCGTGACCGCCGCGACGATGATCCTGCTGGACCCGGCCGTGGTGCCGCAGATCATCGGGCTGATCCCCTTCGGGGGCGCCAACAACTACCTGCTGGTGGCGGCGCTATTGTTCATGATCGCGGGCGAGGTGATGAACCAGGGCCGGATCGCGGAAAAGCTCATCGCCTTCGCCTCCAGCCTCGTGGGCCATATCCGCGGCGGGCTGGCGCATGTCAACATTCTGACATCGCTGTTCTTCTCGGAGATTTCGGGCACCGCCACCTCGGATGCCGCCGCCATCGGCTCGGTCATGATCCCGCAGATGAAGAAGCGCGGCTACCCGGCGGCCTTCGCCGCCGCCGTGACCTCGACCTCGGCCACCATGGCGATCATCGTGCCGCCGTCGCTGAACCTGATCCTCTACGCCTATGTCGCGAACGCCTCGATCGCCGAGCTCTTCGCGGCAGGCATCCTGCCCGGCATCATGGTCTGCGCACTTCTCATGGCCACGGCCTATTTCATCTCGGTGAAACGCGGCTACCCGACCGAGGGGGAGTTCCGCTTCGCCCGCGTGCTCGAAACCGGCAAGGATGCCGCGATCCCGCTGACCCTGCCGATCCTTATCCTCGTCGGCATCCTCGGCGGCATCTTCACCGCGACCGAGGCGGGCGCCATCGCGGCCTTCTGGTCGATCGTGCTGGCCATGTTCCTTTACCGCACGATCAAGCTGGGCAACCTGCTGGATACCTTCCGCATCGCGGGCAAGCGCAGCGCGATGCTGATGTTCATCGTCGCGACCTCGACACTGCTGGGCTGGTATCTCACCAACCAGCGCATTCCACAGGACATCGCGCAGGCGATCCTCGGCATCTCGGAGAATTACTGGGTCGTGCTGGCCGCCATCAACATCTTCTTCCTGCTGGCGGGCACCATCATCCACGGCACGCCCGCGATCCTGATGCTGGTGCCGATCTTCCTGCCGCTGGCCGACCAGCTGGGCATCGACCGGGTGCATTTCGGGCTGATCCTGACGATCAACCTCGGTATCGGGCAACAGACGCCGCCGGTGGCCTCGGTCGTGCTGATCACCTGCGCTATCGCAAAGATATCCATCGCCAGGATCATCCCCTCGCTGCTGGCCTTCATCGGCGCGATGCTTGTGGCGCTGATCCTCGTGAACGTCTTCCCGGCCATCGTGCTCTGGCTGCCATCGGTCATCCTGTGATGCGGCTTCTCATCGTCAACCCGAACACGACGCCGGGCGTGACGGCGCGGATCGATGCGGCGGCGCAGGCGGTGGCAAAACCGGGCGACCGGTTCACGACGGTCTCGGCGGCTTCCGGCCCGGCCCTGATCGTGACCGAAGCCGATGCCGAGGCGGCCACCCTCGGCGTCCTGCAGGCGATCGCCGCCCGTGACGGACCGATCGACGGGATCGTGCTGGCCTCCTTCGGCGATACCGGCGCGCGGGAAGTCCGGCGCAGGTATCCGGACCTCCCCGTCCTCGGGATAGCCGAGGCGGCCTTCACCGAAGTCCGGCGCATCGGCGGCCCATTCGCCATCGTGACCTTTGCGCCGGAAGTGGCCGGACCGCTGTCCGAGAAGGCCGCCGAACACGGCATGGCCGGCGCGCTGATGCGCGTGGCAAGCCCCGCGCTTCCGCTTGCCCACGATCCCGCCGACGTCGCCGACAGGATGCTGCCCGCCCTGCTCGAACTCTGCCATGACTGCGAGGCGGAGGGCGCCCGGAGCATCGTTCTGGGCGGCGGCCCGCTGGCGGGTCTCGCCAGCACGATCGCGCCCTCTTGCGCCGTCAAAGTGGTGGACGGCACGCAGTCAGCGGTCGGACTATTGCGCGAACGCCTTGTGACAGGCTAGGCGCGCGTGTCATCCGACGGTGCGTTTCCGAAGGTGCCGCACCACGCGGGGGCATCAGACGGGCGCGGGCCGTGCCGATCGCGAGTGCCGCTTGTCCCGTCATGCCGTCCAGGATGAGACCGGAGGGGTTTCAAGCCTGTCCTCTTGCGCCCGCCTCGTGTGGGAGGCCCGGATGACCTGAGGGCATTCCATCCTCTTGCGCGCCGTCGTCAGGTCACCCTCTGCAAGGATTTGAGCCGCACACCATTGCGCCATCTCCCGATGCGGCAGAAGCACCGTGGACAGTGGCGGGTTCAGATGCTGCGCGATCTCCTGGTCGTCGTAGCCCATCACGCCGATGGTTTCGCCGATACGCTCGCCGCGTTCCTTCAGGGCTTCGTAACAGCCGACGGCCATGAGGTCGTTGGCGCAGAAGATCGCGTCGGGCCGCGTGCGGTCGAGAAGGCGATGGGTGGCCGCGTGGCCACCGGAGGGCAGGAAATTCCCGGTTTCGATCAGGGACGGGTCCACGGTCAGGTCGGCGGCGCGCAATGCGCGCTCATAGCCCTCCATCCTCTGGTCGGAGGCATCCATCCATGTTTCGCCCGAAATGAAGGCGACGCGCCGGTGCCCGGCCTCCAGCAGGGCGCGAGTGGCGGCCTCTCCGCCGCGGCGCTCGGCCGGCACGACCGAGGCGTAGCTCTCCTCGGGATCGTAACAGTTCAGGAGCACCGCGCGGTGCCGCGCAAGCGCGTCGGGCGGGGTGACCCGCCGCGTCAGGATCGAGGCATAGATCACCCCCTCGACCCGGTCGGCGGCCCATTTGCGGAGCACGGCCGCCTCGTAGCTACGGTCGCCGCCGGTCATCACAACCTCGACGAGCACGCCGGAATTCCACGCCTCCTCCTGCACGCCCTCGATCGAGATCGCGGCGAAGGGGCTGGTGGCGACCTCGTCGAACATCACGCCGATGACCCGTGTGCCCGCGGCCTTGGGCGGCCGCCCGGCCCCGCGGGGGCGATAGCCCAGATCGGCCACGGCCCTGAGCACACGGCGGCGGGTCTCGGCGCTGATGCGCATGTCGTCATTGCCGTTGAGCACGAAGGACACCGTCGATTGCGACACACCCGCCGCCAGCGCCACGTCCTTCATCGTCACACGGGCCGCGCCAGCGTCGTCGTGATTGCCCATCCTGCACCTCCGCTCGCTAATAAATATTGCTAAAGTTTTTAGCACAAGCCAGAATGCTCCAGAATCGGCTCGTTTGGGAGGGCGTGCCACATGGCCATGAATCAGCAGCGCAAGGGGAGAGGTCTGTCCCAGACCCAGGCGGCGGCGATCCTGCTTGTGCCGTTTCTGGCGGTCTATGGCGCGTTCCTCGTCTACCCGTTCTTTCACGGCGTCTGGATCAGCCTGCACGACTGGAACCTGCTTGCCGTCGCCTTCAACCCGGATGCCCGCGAGTTCGTCGGGGCCGAGAATTACATCCGCACGCTCTGGGGGCGGAACATCGAATGGGGTCCACTCGCCAGCCCGGTCATGCAAACCGTTGGTGTCCTCGGGATCGGGCTGGCCTTTTTCGGGTTTCGCGCGGGGCGGCTGTCGAAGGCCACGGCGCTCGCGCTGGGGATCGCGGGGTCGCTGTTCGTCCTGCTGCCGGGGTTTCACCCGGGCGAGGACGGGCGCTGGTATGACCGGCGGTTCTGGCCCACGGTGGGCAACACGATCACCTTCGTCGCGCTGGCGGTGCCGGGCGTCACGATCACCGCGCTGATCCTCGCCGCGGCACTCGACGGCGAGACACGCGCCAAGGCCGTGCTGCGCACGCTCTTCTTCCTCAGCCAGGTGCTGTCGGTGACGGTGGTCACGTTGATCTGGCAGATCATGTTCTCGCCCCGGCAGGGGCTGATCGCCAACCTGACCGAGGCCTTGGGCGGCTCGCCCATCGTCTGGCTGACCGACCAGCAATTCGCCATGGCGGCGATCGTCATCGCCACGATCTGGTGGTCGCTGGGCATCGCGATGATCCTGTTTCTCGCGGGTATCCAGGACATCTCGAAGGACATCTACGAGGCGGCTGCCATCGACGACGCGACGGGGGTCAAGGCGTTCTGGTACATCACGCTGCCCAACCTGAAACGGACGATCACGCTGGTCGTGGTCCTGCAGATCATCCTGCATTTCCAGGTCTTCGGGCAGTCCCACCTGATGACACAGGGCGGGCCAAACGACAGCACGCAGGTCCTTGTGCGCTACATCTACCAGACCGCCTTTCGCGACAGCGAGCTGGGCAAGGCCAGCGCCATGGCGGTGTTCCTCTTCGTGATCATGGGCGCGTTTTCCCTCGTTCAGTTCATCGTCGGCCGGGAGGAGGAGTGATGCTCAACCGGTCCTACTACTGGCTGATCACGGCGCTCTCGATCCCGGCCTTCCTGTGGCTGATCCCGACGATCTGGATGGTGTCGCTGTCCTTCCAGCCAAATGACGTGCTGGCGCGCACGACCTCGACCACCGCCTTCGGGCTGATCCCGATCCCGTTCACCGCCGACAACTACGTGGCGCTCTTCGGTTTCGGGCAGACGCCGCTCTGGTTTCTCAATTCGGCCATCGTCGCGCTTGGCATGACTCTCGGGGTGCTCGCCGTGTCGACGACGGCAGGCTACGCGCTGGCGCGGCTGGAGTTTCCCCTGAAACGGTCGATCATGGTTCTCTGCCTCGTCGGGCTGATGGTGCCGGAACAGGCGGTCTTCATCCCGCTCTACACGATGTTCGCCGACCTTGGGTGGCACAACAGCTACCACGCGCTGATCCTGCCGCGCATGGCCGTGCCCATCGGCGTCTTCCTGATGATGCAGTTCTTCCGCGCCATCCCGAAGGACATCGAGGAGGCCGCTCGGATCGACGGCGTCGGGTGGCTCCAGATCTTCTGGTACATCATGCTGCCGCTGGCGCGCCCCGCGATGATGACGCTGGCGATCCTGACGTTTCTCTACGCCTGGAACGACTATCTCTGGCCGCTGGTCTCGGCCCGCGAGCCCGACCGCTTCACGATCACGCTGGGCCTGGCGTCGATCCAGTCGAATTTCGCGCAATCCGAAGGACTGGGCCGCGTCATGGCGTCGGGCGTCATCGCCTCGCTGCCGGTCGTGATCCTGTTCCTGATGTTCCAACGCTACGTGGTCCGCGCCATGACGGCCGGCGGGACCAAGGGCTGAACCGGGGCCGAAGCGCCCCAACCAAAGGGAGGAAAGACATGAAACATGTTCTCATGGGAACCGCACTGGCCGCCATGGCGGTCACCGGGGCCGCCGCGCAGGAGGTCTCGCTCGGGCGGTTCTTCGGCGCCTGCGAGGATGCGGGCACGGACACGACCACGAGCACCGGCGAGGCCTGCATCATCCAGTCGATCATCAACGCGGCCGATGCGGAACTCGACGGGATCACCGTCAACACCCTGCCGACCGACTGGGGCAACTACTACGACCAGATCGTCGCGGCCTATGCCGGCGGCGAGCCGCCGGACATCCACGTCATGCACCGCCACCGCGTGCCGCAATTCGCGGGCCTGGGCGCGCTGGCCGAGCTGTCGGGCGACCTCGAGGCCGCCGGCATCGACGTGTCGGACTGGGCGCCCGCAGCATTGGACGCCGTCAGCCACAATGGCGGCATCTACGGCGTTCCGATGGATTTCCACGCCAACCTCTGGCACGTGAACATGGAGATCATGGAGGCAGCCGGCCTCGTGAACGACGATGGCAGCCCGATCCTGCCGACCTCGCCCGCGGAGCTTCTGGAACACGCCGCCATGGTCGAGGACGCCACGGGCCATGACTATCTCGCCGCCGATTTCGCGCAGTTTCCCATCGGCGTCCGGCTTGTCCTGTCGCTGATGTGGCAGCAGGGCGAGAACATCTTCACCGAAGACGGCACCGCGACGATCGACAGCGAAGCCGCGCGGAACGCCGTGACGACGATCACGCAGCTCTTCGACGAAGGGTATGCGGACCCGCAGCTGAACTACGCCGACAGCCAGCAGGCATTCCTCAACGGCGAGGCGGCGGTCCTGGTGAACGGCACATGGGTGGTGGATTTCTACGCCGCCGAGGCCGCGAACTCCGATGTGGCGCTGTCGGACTACCACGTCGCGGATTTCCCGACGCTCTTCGACGAGGGCGCGACATGGGCCGACAGCCACATGTGGGCGATCCCCGCCTCGCTCAAGCGCGATGACCCCGAGACCTATGCCGCCGCGCTGCGGGTGCTGGCCTTCATCAACGACCACAATATCGACTGGGCTCGGACGGGCCACATGGCCGTGCGCAATTCGGTCCTGGGGTCGGAAGCCTATGCAGGTCTGCCGCATCGCGACGAGTATGCCGGCACCGCCGCCATCGCCCGCGACACGCCCGCCGCCGAGAATTACGGCGCGATCCAGGACGTGCTGAACCGCGAGCTTCAGGCGATCTGGCTCACCGGAAAGTCGATCGACGACGCGCTCTCCGACGCCGAGCTCGAAGTGCAGGATCTGCTCGACGGCTGATCCCTGCCGCCCCTTTCAAGCACCGGCCGGCGCAGGTCGGCCGGTGCCACGACAGCCCTCAAGCATCGGAGCGCGAAGATGGACCGTTGGACCGAAGCGGACGCGAACGCATGGTGGAACGCCCGTCCTTGGCTTTGCGGGTTCAACTTCCTGCCGTCGACGGCGGTGAATTTCATCGAGATGTGGCACCCCGACAGCTTTGACGCGGCCACGATCGAACGCGAGCTGGGATGGGCCTCGGACCTCGGGTTCAACGTGTTTCGCATCAACCTGCATTACCTTGTCTGGAAGCATGACCGCGACGGCCTTCTCGACCGTCTCGACCGGGTGATGGGCATGGCGGCCTCCGTGGGCATCGACACCATTCCAGTTCTCTTCGACGATTGCGGGTTCGGCGGGCTGGAACCCGAGTACGGGCCCCAGCCCGATCCGGTCCCCGGGGTCCACAACAGCCGCGCCGTCGCCAGCCCCGGCCGCGCCCTGCTTCACACCGGGACGGAAACCGAAGGGCTCGCCCGCTACGTCGCCGATATCGTCGGACGGTTCCGCAACGACCCGAGGATCGCGTTCTGGGACCTCTACAACGAGCCCGGCAACCGGATGATCTTCGGGCGCGACGGCGCAGACATGTATCAACCGGATTTCTCCGATCAGAGCCTTGCGCTTATGCAGGCGAGCTTCGCCGTGGCCCGCGAACAGCGGCCCCGCCAACCGTTGACCGTGGGCGCCTGGAGCACGCCCGTCGCGGGCGCGCTCGGTGCCGCCTACGAAACCGAGATCGACAGGACGGCGCTCGAACTGTCGGACATCGTGACCTTTCATGCCTACCTCTCGACCGAGAAGGTGGCCGGGATCATCAAGGCCCTCGAAAGGCACCGCCGCCCGATGATCTGTACGGAATGGATGGCCCGCCCCGTGGGCAGCAGGATCGCCGATCAGCTGGAATTGTTCCGCCGTCGCGGTGTCGGATGCGTTCAGTGGGGCCTCGTGCAGGGACGAACGCAGACATGGCTGCCCTGGCCGGAAGAGCTTGTTGCCGCCCATGGCGGTGACGCCGACCGATCCGTTTGGTTCCACGACATCCTCTACCCGACCGGCACACCCTACGACATGTCGGAGGCGGCAACGCTCAGGGTCTGCAACGCGGGATAGCCGCTTCCCGACGCACGATGCGCCCCGCCGACGGGATGCCGCTCGGCCACTTCGGGAGACCGCCACAGGCGGGCTTACTGATGTGTTGGAGAGTGATACAATCTGCTTTAGAAGGAACGACACAACAGTTTCAGGGAGGAACGTCATGAAGTTCATGCAGATTTGTCTTGCCGGAGCGCTTCTGGCCACCGCGGCGCCCGCCGTCGCGCAGGAGCAGCTTTCGATCGCCACCGGCGGCACCGGCGGGGTCTACTACCCGATGGGCGGCGGTCTGGCCGAAGTCATCAACAACAACGTGGACGGCTTCTCGGCGACCGCCGAGGTCACCGGCGCTTCGGTCGAGAACATGGGCCTCATCGCCACGGGCGACGCGGATCTCGCGCTCGCGCTGGCCGACACGGTGCAGCAGGCCTACAACGGCACCGGCCGCTTCGAGGGGCAGCAGCTCCCCATGGTGCGCGGTCTCGCGTCGATGTACGCCAACATGATCCACATCGTGGCGCTTGAAGACAGCGGGGTCACGTCGCTTGAAGACCTGCGCGGCAAGCGTGTCTCGGTGGGGGCTCCCGGCTCGGGGACAGAGGTCAACGCCAACGCCATCCTTCAGGCCAACGGCATCACCTATGACGACATCGAAGAGCAGCGTCTGAACTTCAACGAGACCGCGGATGCGCTCGCCAACGGCGACATCGATGCGGGTTTCTGGTCGGTCGGCGCGCCAACCTCTTCGATCCTCAACCTCTCGACGACGAACGACATCGTCATCATCGCGCTGACCGACGAGGAAATGGCCGCCGCCATCGCCGCCGACCCGGTGATGTCGCGCACCACGCTTCCGGGTGGGAGCTACACGGGCATCGACGAGGACATCACGGTCCTCGGCATTCCGAACGTTCTCGCTGTCTCCTCCGAGATGCCGGACGACGTGGCCTATGCGATCACTCGCGCGATGTTCGAGAACGTCGCCGACCTGCAGGCCGTCCACCCGGCGGCGAACGAGACCACGGTCGAGTTCACCATGTCGGCCACGCCGGTCCCGCTGCATCCCGGCGCGATCCGCTACTACGAGGAGATCGGCGCCGCGGTCCCGGACCGCCTGCGCGAATGAGCGCGGCCTCTTGATCGGATGGTTCGGAGGGGGGCTGTCGGCCCTCCTCCTTCTCTCCGGCTTCAACGCCGCTGCGGCGGGCGATCTTGTCGCCACCGCCGAGGACGGCACAGAGATCGCACGCCTGCCCGTTCCCGAGGGGGCGGGCTGGTGCGTGCTGTGGAACCACTCGGTCGAGGGCTTTCCGGTCACGGATTGCTACGAGAACCGGGACGGCCAAATGGTACTGGTGCGCTCGCGCCAACCCGACTTCGCGGCCGGTCTGGGGCATATCCCGGGCCGCGGGCGGCAGGTCTCGGACGGGGCGGGCGGCTACTGGATCATCGACATCGACGAACCCGTGCCCGGCAACGCCTATGTCCTGCGCCCGGGAGGGGAACCGGTGGATCACCGGCTCAGGGTCGGTGACACCGTGGTATCCCTGTCGCAGGCCGCGGCGCGCGAACGCGTTCGCATCGAATTGACGGGGCAGGAAAACTGATGGTCGTCGATACCGAGGTCCCGCGGAACGAGCCGCCACAGCCCTGGATCGTGCTGCGTGCGATCGCCGTGATCGGCATCGCCCTGTCGCTGTTCCAGCTTTACGCGGCGGGCGTGCAACCGCTTGGCCTGTTCTACCAGCGGCCCATTCACCTCGGCTTCATCCTCGTCCTGTGTTTCCTGATCTATCCCGTCTGGGGCCGGTCCCGGCCGCGCGGCGTGCTCGGCTGGGTCATCGACGGCACCCTGATCGCCTGCGCCGTGCTGGTGGGGGCGTGGCTGCCGGTCAACATCGACACGATCGCCAACCAGATCTTCCCTCGCGACATCGACGTCTGGGTCGGCGTGCTGACCGTTCTCGTGGTGCTGGAGGGCGCCCGCCGCGCCGTGGGCCTCGGCATGACCATCATCGGCGCGGCCTTCCTGCTCTACGCCTTCGCCGGAAGCCGGGGAGAGCTGCCTTTCCTCGCCGACTGGATGCCCGGCATCCTGAACCACCGCGGCTATTCCATCGACCGGGTGGCAAGCCAGATGACGCTGGGGGCCGAAGGCATCTTCGGCATCCCGCTGGGCGTCGCCGCGACCTTCATCTTCGTTTTCGTCCTCTTCGGTGCCTTCCTCGAGGTGACCGGCGCGGGCAAGTTCTTCATCGACCTCGCCTATGCCGCCACGGGGCGACAGCGCGGAGGACCGGCCAAGGCCGCCGTCATCGCGTCGGCCGGCATGGGGTCGATCAGCGGCAGCGCCATCGCCAACGTGGTCACCACGGGCGCCTTCACCATTCCCCTCATGAAACGGCTCGGTTACCGCCCCGCGCAGGCCGGGGGCATCGAGGCCGCGGCCTCGACAGGCGGCCAGATCATGCCACCCCTGATGGGCGCGGGCGCCTTCCTGATGTCCGAATTCACGCGGGTGCCCTATGTCGATATCGTGCTGGTCTCGATCTTCCCCGCGCTGCTCTATTTCGGGGTCGTCTACCTGCTGGTGCACATCGCGGCGGTCAAGCAGGGCATGACCGGCCTGAGCGCGGACGAGCTGCCCAGCGTCCGCTCGGTGCTGGCCGATGGATGGCACTTCCTGCTGCCGCTCGTGGCTCTGATGGCGCTGCTGGTCGCGGGCTACTCGCCGATGCGCGTGGGCTTCTACGCGATCCTGTCGATCGTCGCTGCCGCCGTGGCCCGCGCGCTGTGGGATTTCCTGACCGGCCGGCCGACGGCCTCGGGCTTCGTCGCGCTCTGCCGCCGGGGGATCGCGCTGACGCTTGACGCGCTGGAGCTTGGCGCGCGCAACGCCGTCGCGGTCTCCATGGCCTGCGCCGTGGCCGGCATCATCGTGGGCGTCGTTGGCCTCACCGGCCTTGGCCTGAAATTCTCGGCCATGATGATCGCGTTCTCGGGCGGCAATCTGGTTCTCGCGCTGCTGCTGGTGGTGATCGCGAGCCTGATCCTCGGCATGGGGCTGCCGGTGACGGCGGCCTATATCGTGCTGATCATCCTCGTGGGTCCCGCGCTTACGCAGGAGTTCGGCCTGCCGATCCTGATCGCCCATCTGGTGGTGTTCTGGTATTCGCAGGACAGCAACGTCACGCCGCCCGTGGCGCTCGCGGGCTTCGCGGGCGCGGCAATAGCCGGCTCCAAACCGATGGAGACCAGCCTGCAGGCGTGGAAATACGCCAAGGGCCTCTACCTCATTCCGCTCTTCATGGTGTTCAACGACGCGATCATCCTCGGTGGGCCGCTGCCGGTGGTGATCTGGAACGGCGCCATCGCGATCGTGGCGCTCACCGGCTTCGCCGTGGCGCTCGAGGGCTTTCTGTGGCGGCCCATGCCGCTTTGGCAACGGCTGCTGATCGTTCCGGGCGTCATAGCGGTCTTCTGGCCGGACGTCGCCGTCGAGGGGGCGGGTGCGGCGTTGATCCTGCTGATCCTCGCGCTGAACCGCTGGGGTGGACGCCAGGACGGAACAGCAACCGCGGCGAGCCGACCGAAGGCCTGAAACAGGCCGCTCCGATCCGGCTCAGGGAGTCTCGGGATCGTAGAGATCGGCCGTCTTTTCCCGTCCCGCCAGCCACCAGCCAGACTGTTCCGGCCATGTGGAGAAGTCGGTGTCGTGGCCGAGGTCCCGCGCGGCGTGCAGCGCCCATTGCGGATCGACCAGCGCCTCGCGCGCGATGGCGACAAGATCGGCGCGCCCCTCTGTCAGGATCGCCTCGGCCTGCACCGGGTGCGTGATGAGGCCCACGGCCATCGTCGTGATCTGCGCCTCCTGGCGGACCCGGTCTGCATAGGGCACCTGGAAACCCGGCTGACGCTTCGCGCCGCCGGCGGCCGTCGCCGACCCGCCGATGCCTCCCGAGGAACAGTCGATCACGTCCACCCCGATCTCCTTGAGCGCCCGGGCGAGCGCCACGGTGTCGTCGAGGCTCCAGCCCTCGGGGGCGCCATCGACGGCGGAGGTGCGGAAGAACAGAGGCAGGTCCTCGGGCCACTCGGCGCGCACCGCCTCGGCGATCTCGAGGGCGAGCCGCATCCGCCCGTTCAGATCGCCCCCATAAGCGTCGCTTCGCCTGTTCGACAGGGGCGACAGGAAGCTGTGCACGAGGTAGCCATGGGCGCCGTGGATCTCGACGATCCGGTATCCCGCCTCCCGCGCGCGGCGGGTGGCGGCGACGAAATCGGCGATGAGGTCTCCGATCTCGGCCAGGGTCAGCTCATGCGGCACCGGCCAGCCCTCGGCCACCGGGATCGCGGAGGGTCCGACCGGCGTCCATGGCATGTCGCCGCGCGCGAAATCCGCCTCATCCAGGGGTCCGTTGCCGAACCACGGCCGCTGTATGCTGGCCTTGCGCCCGGCATGACCCAGCTGGATCGCCGGGATCGCGCCATGGCGCAGGGCGAACTGGGCGAGCCGTGCATGGCCCGGGATCTGGCTGTCGGCCCAGAGGCCCGCGCAGCCATGGGTGATGCGCCCGCCCTTCTGCACCGCCGTCGCCTCGGTAAAGATGATGCCCGCCCCGCCGATCGCGAAACGGCCAAGATGCACCAGATGCCAGTCGTCCAGATGACCCTCATGGGCCGAGTACTGGCACATGGGCGAGATCACCACGCGGTTGCGTGTCTCGATCCCGCGCAGGGCGAGCGGCGTGAAAAGCTTCGGGGCGTCAGTCATGGCGTGTCTCCGGGCAGCTGCGTCGGTCGCGGTCGACACCCTCTGTCCGCCATCGCGCAGCGGCATGCAAGCGAATGCCCGCTCGCCCCTGGATCCGGGTTCATTCCGCCGGTGTGAGCCCCGGAGCCGGAGGCGCCTCGACCGCCCTGTCGGACAACAATGCCATCCAGAGCGGCGCGGCCCAGAAGAGCCAAGGGTGATCCAGCGCCGCCGTTTCGGCGAATGGCACCACCGCCGTCGAGCGCAAGGGGTTGACCGAGGTGGTCGTCATCGGGATCGAGATCAGGTGGATCAGCGTCGGCGCAAGGCCGATGACGATCAGGCAACCCCGGCCAGAGCGACCTCGATCGGGAGCGCCCACACAATGGCATGGCCCGCCGGCAAGACGCCGCGCTCCGACGGGGTCAGCGCAGATAGACGGCCTGGAGCTGCGCGAGCGTGCTGCCGTCCTCGGCCAGAAGCTCGAGCCCCCGCCCCGCCACCCGGACGGCGCGGGTCTGCGACAGAACCTCGCCCAGGCTGCGCTCCATCCGGTCGAGGGGCGGCCGGCAGGCCATCATCGTGCTTGCCGCCGCACCGAAGTTCAGCGTTCCGCCATCCGTCTCGTAGGAGCCGATGATCTGGTTGCACCCGACCGTGGCGCGGAAACGCCGCTCTTCGCCGCCCCGCAGGACGAGATGCGGCTCGCGGCGGTTGGGCTGGGACTCCACCGCCTCGCCCATCAGCGTGCCGATGCGCCAGTAGGTATCGCTGAGCGAGGCCTGCGGCTCGGGCCGGTCACAGGCATCCGCGTCCCGCACGGCGATGAAACGGTCGACGACAAGGCTCATCCGCGGCGGCCCCTCCATGGGTGGGCGCAGCGCGAGATCGCCTTCCACATGCACCATCACGGGCGCGCCGGGGCCGGACGCGGCCTCGAGATAGGCCCGTTCCAGCGCAAGGTAATCGCCCTCCTGCGCCACCGGATAGCCCACGCCCGAGAAACACTCCTCGAAACGCGCGCTGTCGGCCATGTAGGTCATCTGCCCGAGCAAAAAGAGGTCGTGCAGTTCGGTCGGCTCCAAAGTGCCCTCGCTCGTCAGCTCGTAAGGCAGATCGGACTCGATCGGATTGCCGGCCATGTCCATCTGGCGCAGCCGGTCCGGCGCCATCACCTGCCAGAAGAGCGGCATCTCCGAGGCGCCGTGAAGAACGATCGCGCCGCGGCCCGGGTCGGCATACCAGCGCCCGATCTCGTCGCGGCGCGCGGTGCCGTCCTCCCGGCCGAGCCACTCCCGGCTCAGGTGGTAATACTGGTCCGGCCAGAGATCGAGATGATGGCGGATACCCTCGCAGTCGGCGCAAGGCAGCGTGCCGCGGAATGACGCCGGAAGACGCAGGCCGTGGGCCGGAACGGGGGCATCCGCTCCGTCGCCCTGCACCAGCACGAGGTCGACCTCGACCGGCGCGGCCTCGTCCCCGGTCAGAACGCGCGTGAAGGTGTCGGTGGTAAAGAGAAGCCGCCCCTCGCGCCGGATCGTGGCGCGCAGCGAATAGATCGCGCGCGCGTCGAGCGCGGAGGGATCGTAGTCGATGGAAAAACCGATGGGAGCCTGGCCGGGACCTTCGATCACGGTTCCTGCAAGGCGCGTGGCCGGTGCATCCGCGCGGGCCACGTCCTCGATCACCGCCTCGAAAACCGCGTCGGGCGGCAGGGCGATGCGCTCGCGGATATGGGCGGTGCCGGTCAGCGTCTCCGCCGTCGCCGCCGGGATGCCGGGCACTATGACGAAGAGCAGGGCAAAGACGCGAAAGGTCCACCGAAGCGGTCCGCCGTCTCGCCGTGCGAGGAACGATCGCGCCTGCGCGACCGGCGCCGGGGTTCGGGAAATTGCCATCATGATCCTGCTCCTTCCTGCGTCTGCCGAAGCCCGTTGCGCCGGAATACCCCCGACCGGCCCGCCGTGCCGAACCGCATGACCCGATCCGGGTCATGCCGGCGAAACCGCCCGGGAATCTCAGTACTGCAGAATCGAGACGATAATTGCGGCAAAAACGATGTCTCGAAGGATTCTTGCGGTCGACACCACGGCGCGCTTCCGGCGCTTGTCGCGCAGAGGCGCAGCAGCGATCCGGAGGCGGCGATGCACGAACGCGAGCCCCGGAACCGGCGCGGCGACGGAGAATGAACGCGTCCGAGACCGCGCCCATGCACTGCATTGCGCGGACGACCGATGTGAACCGCCGCGCGAATTCCATGGGGCTGTCATGCTCCCCCAACCGCGCGAGCGTGCCGCCCGGCGTGGAAAGCTGGCCTTTCTTGCCGGCGCCGCGCAATCCGCGCTCTGTCATCCTGGCCACGTGGCGCCTGACGGTCTCGAACGGAAAAGTCAGCGCCTCGGCGATCCGGCGCCCGGAGATATGGCCGGCCAGCGCCCGCGGGAGGGGAGCCATCGGGGGGCAGTCCTTGCGGACAATTGTGCACCTCGTGCACGATATCAGGATCGGCCGGCACCCGTGTCTGAGTGGCGGGCGAAAGCCGTCCGCCGGCGCTCAGAGCGGTCCGCCGCACAGCGCGTCGAGGTCGACGAGCCCCGCGCCGAAGACGTCGTCGCGGCCGGGATCGCCCAGATCGAGGGCGCGCAGAAGAAGCTCCTCCGCGACCTGCGGCGCGCCGAGATCGGGGCGTTCGGCGCGCAGAAGTGCGGCGGCGGCGCTCACGAAAGGGACGGCGAAGGAGGTCCCGGTCTTCCAGCGCGCGCCGCTGACGGATGCGGCGGTCCAGACCTCGACCCCCGGCGCGGCCAGATCGACATGTGCCCCCCGCACCGCCCGGCGATAGACGCGGCCCTCCCGGTCGATGGCGGTGACGGCGATGACCGGGGGGAAGGCCGCCGGATAGGCGGGTTCGGCGGCGGGACCGGCATTGCCGACGGAGGCGACAAGCAGGATGTCGTTCTCGGAAAGAAGCCGCTCCACCACCTCCTCCAGCACGCTGTTGGGCGGGCCCGCGAGGCTGAGGTTGATCACCGAGACGCCTTCGGAGGCAAGGATGTCCAGGCCCTCGATCAGGCTGAAGACATCGGCGCGCTCATCGCCGCCCACGCGATGAAACGCATCGATGGCGACAACGCGCGTGCCCGGAACAAGGCCCGGCGCGCGCGTGCCCGGCTGGCCCACCAGCAGCGCCGCCACGGCCGTGCCGTGGATCGCGCGGGAGGGCTCGAGCACGTCGCGACCCAGCCGCGTCACCTCGAGCCGCGCCCCCGCGAAGGCCTCGTGATCCGCGTTGATGCCGGTATCGATCATCCCGATCGGCGCTCCGGGCCCGCAGACGGTGTCGCGCGGCAGCCCGTGGGGCCAGTCGCGCAGGACGCTGTCGGGGCAGTCAGGGCCGGGGCAGACGTCCTGCCCCTCCACGACCTGTTCGGGGCGGTAGAAATGGTTGAAATCGGCATCCTGCCCGCTCGGCAGGGCGCGCGCGGCCGTGCGCGCATCGGCGAGGGTCAGGTCCGAAGGGATGCGCAGACGCCGGGAGACGGTGCCGACCCCCGGCAGGGGCCGTTCCTCGATCACCGTGAAGCCCTGTGCGAGCAGGGTGGCAAGATCGGCCGCGTCGAGGGCAAGTGTCACGATCTCGTCGGGCACGGCGCTCGGGGGCGCTGGTGCGGGTGGCGGGGCCGCGGGTTGCCGCTGCGTGCCGAAAAGAGTGTCGAGGAAGCCGCCGCCACTCGACCCGGACGGCCGCGAGCCGCCGCCGCCGCCGCCGTCGTCGTCGTCATCATCGTCGTCGCGGCTGGAGTGTCCTGCCCCGCCGCCATCGTCGTCGTCATCGTCGCTTCCGCCGTCGTCATCGTCGTCATCCGCCCAGGCGGCCGCCGAGAATGCCCCGTCACCGAGCCGTTGCGGCACGGCCGGCTGGAGGATCAGGAGGACCGCCGCAAGCATCGCGACGAGAAAGGCCCTTGTCATTGCTGCACGCCTTCGTGTGGGTTGGCATCGTCCATGGACTACGCTTCGCCGCCGAGGTTATTCCGCGCGGCCTGAACGGGAAAGGTCGGGAACGGGAATGCGGGACGCTTTCGAGAGGGACCTGGTAGACGCGCTGCCGAGGCTCAGACGCTTCGCCCTGTCGCTCTGCCGCAGACCCGACGTGGCGGACGATCTGGTGCAGACGACCGTCGAACGCGCCGTGGCCGGGCGCGGCCGCTACGATCCCGCCACGCGGCTCGACCCGTGGCTGTTCCGCATCCTGAGGAACGCGTGGATCGACCAGACTCGCAGGGCTGCCACGCGGGGCACGGAGATCGACGTGGCCGACGCGCCCGAGGCGGCCACGGTGGACGGGCCGCGCGTGACCGAGGCCGCGCTGATGCTGCAGAGGACGGAGGCCGCGATGGCGACGCTGCCCGCCGACCAGCGCGAGGTGATCGTCCTCGTCTGTTTCGAAGAGATGTCCTATGCCGAGGCCGCGGAGGTTCTCGGCATCCCGAAAGGCACCGTCATGAGCCGGCTCGCACGAGGCCGCGCGGCTCTTGCCGGGAAGATGGGAATAGAATGAGCGCCCGGGCGTTGTCCCCACGGGGCAAGGAGACCCACGCATGAACCCGACCGAATTCGACGACGCCACGCTGATGGCCCATGCCGACGGCGCGCTGGAGCCCGAGGAGGCGCGGCGCGTCGCAGAAGCGGCGGCGGCCGATCCCGCGATCGCCGCGCGGATCGACATGTTCCGCGAGACCGGGGCGCTTCTGGGCGCGCTCGGCGCTGCGCGGCCGGAGGCTCCATTGCCCGACGACCTCGCCCGGAGGGTAGAGCAAACGCTGGCCGACGCACGGCACGCGGACACGGTCGTGCCCCTGCGCAGGCCGGGCCCGGCATGGCGTCCCGCGGCGCTGGCGGCCAGCGTCGCGCTGATCGTGGGCGCCGTGGGCGGTATCGTGGCGAGCCTGTCGTTGCGGACGCCCGAAGGGGCGGCGCCCTCCCTCGCCCTTCTCGACGCGCCGGGGATCGGGGACGCTCTCGACAGCCTGCCGGCGGGATCGCGGGGGGATGCGGGTGATGGCGAGGTGCAGATCATTTCCTCCTTCCTGACCGATACGGGCGCCTTCTGCCGGGAGTTCGAGTACGACCGTGCCGGCGACGGCAGCATCGTCTCCGTCGCCTGCCGCGAAGACGGAGCCTGGGCCGCGCGCTTCGCCGTGGTGACGCAAGACACAAACGCGCCGGGCTACGCGCCCGCCTCCGCGCTCGCCACGCTCGACGCGTTCCTTGCCACGATCGGCGCGGGCCAGCCGCTATCGACCGAGGACGAAGCCGAGCGGCTTGCGGCCGGCGACTGATCGCGGCGCGCCGGGCCAGCCCCCACCATCTGCACCGAAAACGGAAACGCCCCGCGCATAGCGGGGCGTTCGTGTCTTGGACGATCGGGGGCAGCGTGGCACCGATGGGTCAGTCGTCGTCATCGTCGTCGTCGCTGCTGCCGGAGCCGCCGTCGTCGTCATCATCATCGTTGTCGTCGCGCGATCCGCCATCGTCGTCATCGTCGTTGTCGTCGCGCGATCCGCCATCGTCGTCATCGTCGTTGTCGTCGCGCGATCCGTCATCGTCGTCGTCATCCGACGCATTGAGACGGCGGATGTCGGAGACGCTCAGATCGTCCCCACCGCCACGGTTCCATAGACGGTTGGCAGCGGCCGTGCCGAAGGCGGAGCGCAGCTCGTCATAGGAGAGCAGGCCGTTTCCATCGGCATCGACATCGGAAAAGCGCATCGATTGCGCGGAGGCGGCCGATCCGGCCATCACCAGCGCGGCGACGCTGGCAGAGAGAAGAAGATTGCGGTGTTTCATGATCGGGTCCTTTCCGTAAGGTTAGCTGTCGGGATCAGCGGTTCAGTCGTCATCGTCGTTGTCATCGCGACCGCCGTCATCGTCGTCATCGTCACGGCCGCCATCGTCGTCATCGTCGTCGTAGCGGCCGCTCCGTCCGCCGTCGTCGTCATCATCGTTATCGTCATCGTCGTTCCAATTGCGGCTCGCGCTGGCCGAGCGGAAATCGGCATTGGGGAAGATGGAGTTCAGCAACCGGAGCACCGGGTCGCCGGTCTGGGCTTGGGCAGGCTCGGCCGCGGAAACAAGGGCGACCGCCGCAACGGTGGCCGCCAGAAGGGTCTTTTGAACCGTCATTGTCGTCTCCTTTCGTTGCGGTCTCGACATCGGACCACGACAGGAGAACGGACGATCCGGCGATCTATTCCCGATCCGACGATCTTTTCTCTGAAAGGCGGCCTATGGGCTTGCGTCCGACCAGCCGCAAGAACAGACGCCGCCCTGCTGCGAGGACCGGATAGAGACGGGCCGCGCGGCGCGGGTTGGCGAAGGCCGCGCGCTGCATGCGATCGAACAGGCCGCCCTTTTCCGAGGATAGGGTCGCCAGCAGATGCACCGCGCCGTCCCCGAAAAAGACCTCGTCCCGCCAGAGAACCACCATTCCCTCATCGAGATCGTGGCCTGCCTCCTGGACCGTGCGCACGCGCGGGTCGCCCTCGCGCGCATTGACGAGTTCCACCTCGCCCACGGCATCCCGCAGACGCATCATCGACACGTAGGACGCGCAGAACGGGCAGTCGCCGTCATAGATCACCGTGATCCCCGGTCCGGTCATCTCCACGCTCCTCGATGGTTCGCTTGTTCCGGGAATAACGTGCGGCCGGGCCCGTAATTCCATACGAACATGGTAATCCGGAGACGTCACATGACGAGAATTGCCGATTTTCCCGGCGGAGTATCGAGCCGCGCGACCCGCGCGGTACAAGGCCTGCGCGAGGCCCTGTCGCAACCGGTCTCGCCCCTATCGCTCGCCGTCTTCCGCATGGCGGTGGGCGCGATGCTGGTCTGGGACTGCTGGCGCTTCATCAAGTATGACCGCGTCTACCGCTACTGGATCGCGCCGGATTTCCATTTCACCTATCCGGGCTTTCACTGGGTCCAGCCCCTGCCGGAGCCGTGGATCTGGGTGGCATGGCTCGGCATGGGGTTTTTCGCGCTTCTCGTCATGGTGGGGCTCTTCTACCGCGTCTCGATCGTCGCGCTGACGGTTCTGTTCAGCTACTTCTTCCTGCTCGACAAGGCGGAATACCTGAACCACTTCTACCTCGTCATCCTGTTCCTGATCCTGCTGTGTTTCCTGCCCGCGCACCGGGCCCTGTCACTCGACGCGAAGCTGTTTGCGCGCGTGCGGGCCGAGGCGATCCCCTATGCCGGCGTCGCGATCCTGCGCCTGCAGATGGAGATCATGCTGATCTACGCGGGGCTGGTGAAGCTGACGCCCGACTGGCTTGCCGGCGAGCCGCTCGGCATGTGGCTGCGCCCGCAGGCGGATGATTTCGCCTTCGGCTTCCTGTTCCACTACGACTGGTTCATCCTGCTGGGGACATGGGGCACGGTCGCGCTGCATGTGCTGGGGGCGCCGCTCCTGTTGTGGCACCGCACGCGGCTTGCGACTTTCCTCGTCTACTGCGCCTTCCATGCCTCGAATTCCGCGTTCTTCAACATCGGGATCTTCCCGTGGCTCACGATCGCGGCGACGACGATCTTCTTCGCGCCCGACTGGCCGCTGCGGCTGGCGCGCTGGTTCCATGGCCTGTTCGAGGTGCTACCCGCCCCGACGCCCGCGCCTGCCCCACGCGCGTCAGCCCCGGGCGGCCTGTCGCTCATCCCCATGGCCGCGCTTGCAGTCATCGCCGCCTGGACCGCGGTGCAGATCGTCCTGCCGATCCGCGCCGGCGCCTTCCCGACCGAGGTCAGGTGGAGCGGCGACGGACACCGGTTCTCATGGCGGATGCGTATCTACGACCGCGACGCGGACGGCGTGTTCATCGTGCGCTCCGGCGACGAGGTCTGGGAGGTGGACCCCAACGACTACCTGTCGCGAAGGCAGACCGGCAAGATGATCGTGCGCTCGGACATGATCCACCAGTTCGCGACCCATCTCGAAGACGTCTGGCACGAGGCCGGCCATGGCGATGTGGAGGTCTATGCCCGTATCATGAAGTCCCTGAACGGCCGCCCGATGCAGCCCTTCATCGACCCCGATGTCGACCTGACCGCCGTGCCGCTCGCCTATGCCCGTTCCGACGCATGGGTCCTGCCGAACCGGATCGCGGTCTGGGGCGTCGCCCACAACCCGAGGCCGGGGACCGATCCCATGGTCGTGGTTCGGGACAGTCCCTAAGGCGCGAGCGGCGGGGCTCCGTCCGATGGCTGCCCGGTCAGATACCTCTGGAACGCGGCGGCGCGGTTGACGAGGGAGGCCTCCCGCCCCCGTCCAGCGCCGTTCTTCGCGACCAGAAGGCCGTAATAGCCCCACCTGTCACCGTCGAGCCGGGTGACGGTGACGACGCTGATCAGGCTGCGCGGCTCGAACAGGGTCGCGACCAGGAACCGGATCCCCGTCTCGTTCACCGTGGTGAGGGTAAGCCGGTCCCGGTCCCGCGCATGCGCCGTCATCGAATAGACGTTCAGCCCGTGGGACCGGCCATCCCTCTGCGCGAGGTAGAGCGTGCGCCCGGCAAGGACCTCGGCCGCGCTGAAATCCGACCGGGTTTGCGTGGACCCGGGGCTCTCGAGAGCCCGCGACAGGGTGACGAGCGGCCGCCAGTCTCCCGCCGAGACCGACCAGTAGCGCACCCCCTCGATGGCCGAGACTGCACCGGCGCGCGCGACGAGATCATCAAGCGTACCGTCGTGCCGGAATTGCCCCGAGATCGCCACGACCGACCCGGCCGGACCGTTCAGGATCTCCGGGCAATCACCGCCGAAACCGAGAACGAGGCCGCTCCAGACGCCCACAGACGGCGGGTCGCCCGGGGCGCCATAGACGGGCTCGGGCGTTCCGGCGGCGGTGGCGCAGGGCGGGAGAGGTCCAGCGGCGGCGGGCGCCGGGCCAAAGAGACATGCGATGGCCATCGCCACCGTCATGCCGCGGCTCTTGCGCATGCGTGTCGCGCTCCTTCCTGCGGAGGTGGGACCGGCACCCGGCGCGCACCGGGTAAGGGCAAAGGATAGCTCAGTCGTCGCTGTGGCGGAAGGTCACGACCGTGCCGTCCGCGCGTGTAAGACTACGCGCGTAGATCTCGAGCGGCCCGAGATCGTCATCGACGAACCCGTCGACGGTCACGGCCTCGCCGACATTGGCGGGGACCCAGTTCGGACCGACATAGACGCGAACGGTTCCGCCCGCGTCGGTGAGGCGGAATTCGTCCTCGTCGGTGATGCGCTCGACCGTGCCGGCAACACTCACCATCGTGCCGCGTTGAAGATCGGAGATGGGGGTGAGCGGCCCGCTGGCGAAGGCGGCGGTGGCGAGAACGGTGGCGAGCGTCGTGGCTGCAATGCGTTTCATCGGTGTGTTTCCATGAGATCTGTTGAAAACCCGGCGACGGCGTCAGTCGAGCGCGACGCCGAGAAGGACGAGCATGATGACCCCGCCCAGCACGAGGGCCTTCCGGGACACCCGGACATCGCCCGACAACCAAGCGCGGGCGCGCTCCAGATCGGTCCGCTTCTGTTCTTGCATTCGATTCGCTCCATTCGGAGACCGTCCATCGGTCTGACGTGCGCGGTGTGCCACCCCTGCCTGACGACAGCCTGACGAACCGTCAGGGATCCGGTGACGGCCAGCCGAGCACGAAAGCGGCACCGCCGCCTTGCGCGTTGCGCGCCTCCACGGTGCCGCCCTGCGCGCGCTGGACGCGTGCGACGATTGCCAGACCGAGACCCGCGCCGCCGGGCGCCGCGCCGGGGCCGCGCCAGAACGGATCGAAGAGGCTGCGCGCCGCGTCCTCCGGCAGGCCGGGCCCGCGATCGCGCACGGACAGGACCGCGCCCGGCCCGACGGTGATGTCCACGGGCCCCTTGCCGCCGTGAAGGATGGCGTTCTCCACCAGATTGGACAGCGCGAGTTCCACGCCTTCGGGATCGGCAAGTGCCATGACCGGTGTCTCGGGACTGTCGAGGGAAAGTTCGATCCCCCGCCCGTAGGCGAAAGGGGCGAGCGTTGCGGTCACGGTCTCGGCAGGCAAGCGCAGGTCGATGGCGCGCGCCTCCGTCAGCGCCTCCGCGCGGGAGGAGGCGAGCACCTGCTGCACCGTGCGCGACAGGGCCGCGAGATCGGCGCGCAGCCGGTCGGTCGTCTCGCCGGGCGGCAGGGCATCGAGACGCGCCGTGAGGACGGCGACCGGCGTGCGCAGGGCGTGGGCGGCCTCGCGATCATCGAAGCTGTCGC
>LJSY01000013.1:0-44614 GCA_001314805.1 Rhodobacteraceae bacterium HLUCCO18
AGTCCATTGTTGTTGCTCCATTTCTTTGCTCACCCATAGGTAGAACATACCGCGAACACAGTTGGGCCGTCTATCCGAAAGCACCCTGTGCCGGTCGGTCTGGGGGTGGCCTTCGGGGCGGGGATAGATACCCGCGAATATGGGCTTTCAGGGGGCCAGTTCGCGCGACCCTTGCGGGGTGACCATTGCCCAGCAAGATCAGGCCAAGGGGATCGGCGCGGCGGATCGCGGATCGCAGCATCAAGACCAGCACGGCGGGGTGCGGGATCGGGCGTGGCCTTTTAGGAGCGGCGCACAACGCGGGTTTCGATGTTTCCCCAATGGGTCATTCACCCATCTCAGGGCATTCAGGGTTTTCAGGGGTTCTTCTTCCCCAGCGCGGAGGATTCACAGAATGGAACAGTAAAGGCCGGTATCCGTAAGTAACGCAGACCGTCGGAGCCCCCCGGATACGCTTCAAACGGCCCGCCGCGCGCGGCTGGGGGGAAGAAGCCCCGGAAGCCCTGAATGCCCGGCGGCCATCACGCCGACACCTTTACCAGCCGGTATGCGAGGGCGTTGTTCTCCCCTTGGACAGCCACGATCTTGCGGCCACGCACGATCCGGCCCTTCACCCGCTTCAGATACCACGCCACCGCCTTCGGGCTCGCGCCCCTCGGACAGGCGGCTTCAAGCGCCAGCATCAGCCCATCACGTCCGGGGCCTCCTGCGGCCTCCTCGCCCGCCCGCCGGACCAGCTCGCCCGCCGTCACCACCGCGCCGATGTCAATCATCTGCTCCCATGCCTCGATCAGGCTCGAAAGCTCCTCGCGGACTGAATCGACGGCAGCAACATCGGCCTGCGTTTCGTGCGGGTCAGGCTCGCCCGCCCAGACCAGCGCGCCGCGCACGAGGTTGGACCAGTCCTCGAAGCCACCGAACGGGGTCAGCTTTTCGAGCCCAGGGCGTCCGGCCACGATGAATGCGCGCAGGACGGTCAGCGCCGCCGGGACCAGCTCATGCCGCCGCCTCGGCACCTCCGCCTTGAGGTCCACGTCAAACTTCCGCTCGGCGGGCCGCTCCATCCCCGCGTCCATCGTGCAGAGGATCGCGCGGCGGCTCATGTCCTCGCGGAACTCAAGGTTGTTCCCGTTCACCAGCCACAGCGTCCGCGTCGAGACATGGCCCTGGTCGTTGCCGCCCAGCATCCGGTCCTGCCACGTCTCCTGCGTCAGGATCGAACACATGCGCGCGCCACCCATCGGGCGGTCCACGTTGTCGATCACCACCACGGGATCGCTCTGCATCAAGACAGACATGAGGCGCTTGCGCTCCTCCTCCCCGTCCCCGTCGCCCGACTGGTTCAGCACCGTCGCGGCGCGGCCCATCGCCAGCAACGCAACTGCGTCGGTCAGCAGGCTCTTTCCGGTCCCCATGGTCGGGGCCGTGAAGCCGTGCATCGGGGCCGTGCGCAGGGACCGGCGGCACACAGCCGTGAGCATCGCGGACAGGGCCACGGATCGCGAGGGCGAGCGGCCCGCGTCATCCTCTACGAACGGGAAGCCCTCGATGATCCACTTGAGCTTTGCCAGCGCGGCAACCGCATCCTCCTGCGTCGGCGCGTCAGGCACGGCGTCGAAGGTCGCGCCGCCCGTGTCCAATATCAGGCCGGAGGCCGCGTCATACCCCTCCTGCGCCAGCACGGTCCCATCGGCCCGGAGCGTCGGGCACTCCACGATGCCGCGCAGGACCGGCAGCCGCCCGCCGCCCTCCCGCACCCTCTGGATGTAGGCCAGCGCCATCGAGACGGGCGGGCCGACAGGCTTGTCCTCTGTGCCCTCCTTGGTCTCGACCACGCGCACGAAGTTTGCCACGCGGGTCATCAGGTCTCGGAGGCTGTGGGGCTGCACGTCACGGACGACAAGCGCCCCCTCCTGCCGCGCCACGTCACCATCTAGCTCGGACACGTCGAGCCTGACGGCCCGGACCAGCCGCCCCATCTGCTGGTAGATCGGCAGCCCGGCGCTGAGCATCGCGGCCTCCGCCGCGTCCTGCGTCTTGTGCAGCCGGTTTTCGGACAGCTCCACCCGGGTCCGCCCGTCCTCGCGCGCGGCGATGCCCAGCCAGAGCCGGAACCGCTTTCCGACTGCCTCGGGCAGGTCCAGCATCTCGACAACGCGCGGGATGCCGGTTGCGGCCTCGCCCGCCTCGACCTTCGCGGCGGTCTGGCCTGCCTTGCGGCGCTTGCCCGCCTCCTCGTCGCCTGCCACCTCGGCCACCCGGACAACGCACCTGTCCGCCTCCTCGGTGGAGAGGCCAGCCGCCAGCAGCGCGCCCGCGAGCGCCATGCAGAAGTCATCGCGCGAGCCCTGCGCAGGGTAGAACCGCGCCGCCACCGACAGGAACGCCAGCAGCCCGGCCCGCTGGTAGATGCCCTTGGCCGTGTCCTCAAGCAGGGCACTGTCGCGCTCCCACGTCACGGCCTCGCCGCTCGGGTGGATCGAAGGCGGGGCCATCGTGTGCCCGCTGGCCCTGACCTCCAAGACGCACACGGCGTGTTCGTCTGGCAGGCCCTCCACGCCCTTCAGCTCCGGCATGTCGAACTTCTTGGACGCCACCGCATCTGAGCCGCGCAGCAAGTAGTGCGAGCCGCGCGCGCCCTCGCGCCCGAACCGGGCGAAGCGGTCCAGCAGCAGGCCCCCGAGCCGCCGTGCCTCCGGCCAGTCAAGGTCAAAGTCCACCAGCCCGCCGTGGTCCGGCCCGAGGCGGAGCCCGAGGTTGTAGCCGCCGTGGTCGATCAGCCGCGCCGCGTTGTCGGGGGTGATGGTGTTGGCGTCGTGCTTGCCGAGCGGCTTCTTGCTCTTGGGGCCAAGCCGGATCGGCGTCATGTCACGCGCAAGGTAGCCCTGCGCGGCGGACAACAACGAATTTCTGTCGGCTCCGGTGGGGTTTTCGGCTACGCTATCCCCGGAAGTGGTGTGATGAGCCGCTGCCCTGTCCTGACCCTCGCCCCCGGTGCCCTGCCCAGCGCCGGGGGCTTCCATTTCATGGTCCGTCATCCGGCAGCCCTCGCCTCAGCTCGGGCCGCGACCCACGCGCTGACCTCGCGCTCAAGCCACGCGACCTTGTTGGCGCAGAGGCGGAGCTGGCGGGGGAAGTCCCCCTGCCGGATAAGCTTGTAGATGGTGGGCTTGGAGAGGCGGGTGCGCTCGGCAACCTCCTCAATGGTCAGCAGTGTGTCGCTCTCAGGCATCGGCTCGTCCCCGGATATGGCTTCATCTCGGGGGATATTCGGCGGGACGCCCGCAGAAGTCGGTCGCGCGAATCAGGCGCTAAATCAGGCCTGATTTGCGTAACGCCCGGAGCTGCGCATAGACCTCCTTCTGCGCCAGCTCCTGCCGCGCCTCGGGCGTGAAGCCCCGGAACCGGAACGGAACCGCACGGCGCACCCCGGTCGATGTGAACACGAGGAGCGGCGATGCCTGCCACTCGCTGCCCGTCCGGTGGTAGTTGCCGATTTCGACAGGCCCGCCGCGCTCATCCCAACAGCGCACCAGCTCGTGCACCGCCTCGCGCAGGCCGGGGACCTCGCGCGGCGCACCGGCGCGGCCCTTGGCCCCCTCGACAATCTCAAGGGCAGCCGCGCCAACGTCCACGGGCAGCGTGTCCGTGGTCTCACCCACCTGTGCGGCAAGGACGCGGTGAAACTCGCTGCGCTCCGCCGGGTCCATCTTCGCCCAGATGGCCGCGATCTTCGCGGCTGGCCGGGCCGTGGAGTGGGGCGCGTCAACCTCGGCATCCCCGAACGTGTCGCGGGCGATGCGCTCCCACTCGGGGATTTCAGCCACGGCGCGGAACGCCTGACGGGCGCGCAGCACATCGGCGCGGGTGATCTTCGGCATCAGGTCCATTCCGCCCCCCATGCGTCCAGCGCCGCCCGCTTCTCCGGCAGGTAGCTGTATCGGTTGTAGGTCCCCGCCACGCCCTCAATCGCGTGGCCCAGGACGCGCTCAATGTGTTCCTGCGCCACCCCGAGGCGCGCCATGTGCGTGGCAGCGGAGCGGCGGAGGTCGTGCAGCGTCCAGCCCTCGACACCCGACAGCCGGTCCAGCCGGGCCTTGGCCTTGGAGAAGCCCGAGACGGGCCGCTTGCCCGCCGTGGTGGACAGCATGAAGGTGCCGCCGTGCCACTTGGGCAGGGCCTCAACAATCGCCAGCGCGGGGGCCGACAGCGGCACCACCTGCGGTCGGTCGGTCTTGTAGTGGCTGGCGGGGACCTCGAATGCCTGGTGCTCGGGCAACAGCCATCCCCGCTCAAGGTTGGCGACCTCCGCCCTTCGCTGCGCGGTCAGGATCAGGAGGCGCACCATCGGCCCGAACGGATAGCCCATGTCATCCGCCGCCGCCCAAACCGCCTTCAACTCGTCCATCGACAGCACCCGCTCCCGGGGCGTGTAGCCCAGCTCGGGGCGGCGCATCCCGGCAACCGGGCTCGCGGCCAACAGGCCCCGGTCCACCGCCCAGTTGAACAGCTTGGTGACGTGCTTGCGCACCTCGCGCGCCGCGCCGGTCCCGTGCTCCATCGCAATGTCGTCCAGCAGCTCATGCGCCGCCGCCCGGTCGATGGTGTCGATGGGCTTGCCCTTCCACGCTGGGACCGCAAAGGTGTTGAGCAGCCGCTCGGTGTCCCGCCACTTCTGGGTGTGGGCCTTCGCGTGCAGCTCAATGAACCGGGCGCAGATCACCTCGAACACCCGCTCACCCTTCTGGCGCATCTCATCCTTGCGCTTGTCCGCCGGATCATCTCCCCGGTCGGCAAGGTCGATAGCAGCCCGCGCCTTCTCCCGCGCTGTCTTCACGTCGATCAGGGGGAACGCGCCAAAGGTCATCCGGCGCAGCGGCCCCCGGTTGCCGCCGGTCCCCCGGCCCGCGACCCGATACATCACAGACCAGCTCTTTTTGCCGCCCTCGGTGATGCGCAGGGCGAGCCCGGGGGTCAGGGTGTCGAACACCTCCAGCCGCTTGCCCTCCACAGGGGCCATCTTCTCAACCGACAGGTCGGTGAACCTCTTTTTCTTCTCCATCGCAAACTCCGGGGTAACGGCGGGGTAACGGAAAGGCAGGCTATTCGGCTTTACGGGCCTATACCGCCGGAGCCGACTATAGACGACAAGTGCCTGCGAATAAAGGGGTTTAGGCTATGCGCGGAGCCTTGCGGATACCCCCGGAAACTGGCGGCCCGCTTCTTGGTAAGGGTGAGGTCGGGAGTTCAATCCTCCCCTGCGGCACCATCGCATCCCCTTGAAAAGCTGCCATTAATTTACAGGACAGGCGTCTGTCCGTTGCCATGTCGTGGTTGCGGACGGCACCCTCGCGCGCCAAGCGGTCCCGCATCCGGTCGACAGCGGCCTGCGCGCGGGCTCGACGGACAGGGCGTCTGTTGCACAGGGAGCGCACAATTCCTATCCCTGCGGGCAAGTGGCGTGCGACGCCACGGCAGCGAAACGGAGCAGACAGCATGACCGCAAGAACCGCCATCATCGGACTGGGGATCATGGGACGGCGCATGCTCGAACACATGCTCCGGCATCCGGGCTACCAGCCGGTCGCGCTTTGGGACCCGGACCCCCTGGCCTGTCAGGAGGCGCGCGCCTTGGCGCCGGACGTGCGTATCGCCACCTCTGCCGACGACGCCATGGCCGATGCCGAGCTCGTCTATCTCGCCTGTCCTCCGGTCCCGCGCAAGGCCTATGCGCTCGCGGCCAAGCGGGACGGCAAGGCCGTGTTCCTCGAAAAACCGCTCGGCGTGGACGTGGCCGAAAGCGAGGCGCTCGTGGCAGCGTTCAGGGAGAGCGGCGTTCCGGCTGCAGTCAATTTCACCCAGGCCGCAGGTGCGGCGCTGACAGGTGTCTCGGAGGCTGCCCGGAGCGGCGCCCTTGGCGCGTTGCAGGGCGCCGACATCGTCGTCACCTATGCCGACTGGCCGAGGGCCTGGCAGAAGGCGGCCGACTGGCTGCGGTTTCGCGACGAGGGCGGCATGACGCGAGAGGTGATCTCGCATTTCCTGTTCTTCTGCGAACGCATTCTCGGGCCGCTCTCCGTCGTCTGGGCGAGGCCGTCCTACCCTGCCGATCCACGGCTCTGCGAGACGCACATGCTGGCCCGGCTCGAGACTGCCGACGGGCTGCCGGTCACGATCATGGCCAGCGTCGGCGGCGCGCAGCCCGACCGCCAGGAACTGACCATCAAGGGCGCGCGCGCCAGTCGGCGGATCACCGACTTCCACGTCGATGCGCTATCGGACGGGGGACCTTTCGAGGAACTGGCCGAGCGTCCTTCGGACCCTCGCGCGGTGAGCCTCAAGGCGCAGCTCGATGACCTGCTGCTGTGCATGCGGGGCGCGCCCAACCGGCTCGCCACGCTGGACGAGGCCCTGCGGATCCAGAAGCTCGTGGAAACCATGCTGAGAGGAACGAACGGATCAGGACAAGCGGCCTGATCGCCCGGTCACGGACCCGGCCGGACCGCCGGTGCGCCACAATCCGGATGTCTGAGCGTGCGGACCGACGGTCGATGCCAGGAAGGCGACCTTGCGCGCGCCAGACGATAACCGCCACAAGGACGACGACCTTCGGGACGACAAGGAGTTGAACATGCCCTTCTGGACAGCGATCTGCCTGATCCTCGTGCTGTCCGCCGTGGGTCTCACCTACGAGATCGCCGCGGGCCGGGTGCTCGCGCCGTTCTTCGGGACGTCTCTCGTGACGTGGACGGCGGTGATCGCGACCGTGCTCGCGGGGTTCTCGCTTGGCAACGCATTGGGCGGTTTCGTGGCTGAACGTGAACGCGGCGTGGCCCTCCGCAACGTGCGGGCGGCGCTTATCGCGACGGCAGGTCTGGCGGCCGTCTCGCCGATCGTGCTTGGCCTGCTCTATGCCTGGGGCGCGCGCGGGACGGGGGGGATGCTGCTTAGCGTGTTCCTCGCGTTCTTCCCGGCCTCCGTTCTGATCAGCGCGCCCTCGCCGCTTCTGGCGCGCCTCGCCGTGGAGGCACGACCGGGCCGCGAGGGCTCGTCGCTCGGCCTCGTCCTCGCGGCGGGCTCGCTCGGCGCGATCCTCGGGGCCGTCCTCGCCGGCTTCGTTGCGCTGCCGCTCGCGGGATCGGCGGCGACCTTCGCCGGATGCGCCATCGTCGCGCTTCTGTGCGTTCCATTCGTGCGTGAAAGCAGGGCCGGAGGTGACGGCGGCGTATCGGGCGTCCGCAGCGCCGACACGATGTCCCTCGCGCCGCTGCTGCCGGTCGGCCTTCTTGTTGCGGCGACCATGGCCCTGGGCCCGGTATGCCGGTACGAATCCGGTCTCTCCTGCATCGACGTCGCCCGGAGCGGGGGGGCGGTCGACTTGTTGTCGGATCGAACCCGCCAGGCGTCGGAGCGGCTCGCGCGGGGTGACGCGCCGGACCCGGAGACGGACCACCTCGTCCTGCCCTACACGCAGTGGATCTGGGCGCGCATGGATCATGACCTCGGCGCCGATCCGTCGGTGCTGTTCATCGGCGGCGGCGGTTACACCTTGCCGGCGAAGCTGCTGTCATCACGCCCCGAAGCCGATGCGGTCGCCGTCGAGATCGATCCGTTGATCACCGACGTCGTGCGCCTGCACATGCCGCGCGCCGCCGAAACGATCGTGCGGACGGGCTATGACGCCGCCGACGGCACGGCCGCGCGCGGACGGCTGGGCATCGTTCATGCGGATGGCCGGGTCTACCTCAACGAGGCGGAGGCCCGGTTCGACGCCGCGGTCATGGATGCGTTCTCATCGGGTTCGGTGCCTGCGCATCTCGTGACGATCGAAACCTACGAGCGGCTTCGCGACATCGTGCGGGGTCCGGTCTACGTCAACCTCATCGACCGGCCGGACGGCCCCCTGGCGCGAGGGACCCATGCCATCCTCAGCAGCCTTTATGCGCATGTCGTGGCGGTCGAGGGGCCGACCGGCCGCAACGGACGCGGGAACATCGTGATGGCCGCGTCGGATATGCCGCTCAGGCCGCTCGACAGGTTGCCCGAGGGCTTCCGGAACACCCGGATCACACCGGCGCGCGCGTTCACCGATGACCGCGGCTGGGTGGGCCACCGGTAGCGCGGCCGCCCCGTGAATGAGAAGGCTCTGGCCCGCCGCCAGTTTCGCGACACGGTGCAGCATCTGGCAGGGCTTGACGGCCGACAGGATCACGGCCAGCGCATCCACCTCGGACAGGCCGTCCGGCCCGCGCGTCAGCCGATCCTCGGGACGGCAGATGTATTCCGCATAGGAGCCGATCGTGGTCAGGTCGGCGACTCGACGAACACGGCGATCTCCCGCGCGACGTCCTCGTCATGACCCAGCCAGATATGGCCGCCTTCGGGCCAGATCGTGAGCCGGGCGCCGGGGATGCGTTCCGACAAGCGCCGGGCGGTGTCGGCGGTTCCAAAGAGGTCATCCTCGCAAGACAGGACCAACGTGGGCACCCGGATGCCGCCATGATCGGTGGGCGACGGCGTGCCGGCCCAGAACGCGTCCGTCCGCAAACCGTCGGCCTTCCGGCTGACCGGCAGGATACCGTCGAGGATCAGCTCGGCGCGGCGCCGTTCCTGCGGCGCGACGCGGGACAGAAGCGCGGGATCGGTCGCAAGCAGCGCGCGGATCATCTGGTCGCGCGCCACCGCCGAGAGCGCCCAGAACGCCGCATCAGAGCCGAGGACAGCGCCGACCGCCATCTCCTGCACGGCGGTGAACTCCACCGGATCGCGGCCGGTCAGGTTCGCGGCCGGAACCAGAAGGACGAGATGCGAGCATCTGTCGGGATGCCGCAAGGCGAACTCGGCGGCGGACAGTGCCCCCGCGGAGCCACCGACCACGGGCAACCGCTCGATCCCGAGATGGTCGAGGAGCTCCGCGAGAACGTCGGCCTGCTGCGCCGGGGATGCATCGTCGGGAAAGGCGCTCCGCAGGTAGCCGAAGCGGGACGGCGACACGATGCGGAAGCCGCGTTCGCGAAGCCCATGGGCGAACAGCAGCCCCTGGTCGAAGCCCCCGCCGGTGCCATGGATCATCATCAGAGGCGGTCCGTCACCGGCGATGGCGTATTCAAGCGGGCCGGCGGTCGTGGCGATCATGCTGCTCCGGCGGGCGACCGCCGCATCCGCCGCCGCAATCGCGGTCCGGCAGGCCCCGGCCGCGTAGCCGCCGCCCACGAGCGCCATGCCACCGATCCCGGCGAGGACCGCGCGCCGCAGGATCATCGGATCGCGGCGATGGCAGGCGCCCACCTCATGGGGATGTGGGACGGAGGGTCGCCCGCGATCTCTTCGGGCAGCCGCCTGTCGGTCGCCGGGCGGGCGATGTCGATTGGGGCGATGGCAAAACAGGCGACGGCCCGTGTCCCGACACGGTGGCCCAACGCGATACCAGACGGGGACATGGGTCCGATCCTTCGACGAGAAGATGGCTCCGTTTAGTCCCATGGCCGAGGCGCGGATATGATCTCGGTCAAGATGATTGCCGCCGGCAATGATCCGGCGGGCAACGGATGTCACCGTGGCCGCATCGCCGTGCCGGCGGCGCCGTGCCGTTCAGATGCGATCCAGAACACCGCCGGCCGCGCGGGCGGTATCCGCCCAGTCCGGCAGATCGCGCCCGGCCGAAAGCGCCGCCTCCGCACGGGCGTCGTAGCCCGCCCCGTCCCGCAAGAGATCGGCCAGCGCGTCGGCGAAGGCCTCGACATCGTCCGGCGCCACGAGATGGCCGGCCGCCTCCGGCACCGTGTCGGGAACGGCGCCGGTGCGACAGCTGACGATGGGAAGGCCGTGGGCCAGCGCCTCGTCGAACACGAGGCCATAGCCCTCGTAGCGCGTGGCGAGCGCGAAGACGGACGCCGCCGCGTAAAGCTCCGCGAGGTCGGCATCGGACACGTAGCCCGCCAGCCGCACCCGCGCGCCGAGGCCGAGGTCTTCGTGCAGGCGTGCAAGCACCGCCGCGTGCCCGGCGTCGTAGACCTTGCCGGCGATCACCGCGGTCCATTCCAGATCGGTGATGCGCGCCAGCGCCTTCAGCAGGATGTCATGACCCTTGCGCGGATGCTGGATGCCGACGGACAGGATCAGCGGAGGCGCTGCGGGCGCACGAGGGCGGACCGGGCGGACGGTCCCCGGCCGGGCGATCGTGATGCGCTCCCCCGCGACGCCGTAGGACCCGGTCAGCATCGCCGCCGTGGCGGGGCTCGGCACCAGCACATGATCGACATGGGCGAGATTGGCGCGCTCGATCCGGAAAAGATGGTCGCGGCGCTCCGGCTCCAGCCCGGTCTCCAGCGCCAGCGGGTGGTGGACCATCGCCACGCTCGGCACATGCAGCGCGGCCAGCGCGTCCGTGTCCAGCGTGGCCGAGATGAACCCGTCGAGGATCACCGCGCGATCGGGCTCAAGGACGCGGAGCTGCGCGATGGCCTCGGCCATGTCCTCCGCCGTCGGATCGGGGAAAGAGGTTCCAAGCCGAAGGTGGCGCACATCCCTGCCTTGCGCGCGCAGCGCCTCCAGCAGGCGGCGTTCATAGATGTAGCCGCCCGTGGGCGTGGTGATGTCTCCCGGGATCGCGAAGGCCGCGCGGCGCATCGTCATGCCAGTTGCTCCGGCGCGTAGATGGCCAGCACCCGCCGTTCGACCGCGCCCACCAGCACGTAGCCCAGCGCCGAAAGCGCCGAGACCAGCACGACCGACGACCACAGCATGTCGTAATCCGACAGCGAGGCCGAGAGCGCCATGAGACTGCCGATGCCGGATCCGGTGGCCAGCCACTCGGCGACCGTCAGCGCGAGGACCGAGGCCGGAACCGCCATGCGCGCGGCGGCGAAGAAGGCCGGCAGCATCGCGGGGATGCGCACGCGCACGAGCCGCGCCAAGGGCCCCGCAGCATAGCTGTCGAACACCGCCATCACCTGCCCGGGCGCCTGCCGCAGGCCCTGCAGGCAGGCGACGAAGCTGGGGAAAAACACCATCACCGCCACGAGGAAGATGGTCCCCACCGCCCCGCGTCCGAGCAGCAGGACGATCAGCGGCGCCGTGGTCACGATGGGCACGGACCGCAGAGCGATGGCCAGCGGCATCGCTGTGCTGGCGACCGCCGGCACGAGTATGAGCAGGATCGCGAGCGCCGCCCCCGCCAACAGCCCGGCGATGTAGCCGGGGATCAGGTAGACCGCGCTCTCGGCCAGCGCCGCGCCGATGGTGGCCCGGGTTGCCGCCGCATCGGGCGCGAACACAAGCGCGTCGAGGACATCGCCCGGCCCCTTGGCGAAGAACGGGTTCAGCCCGAATGCCCATATCGCGCCGGCCCATCCGCCGAGCGCCAGAAGGATCACGAGGCCCGTGTCGATCCACCCGCCCAGACGCCTTCCCGTTGCCACGGCCGGCGCGGCGAGGATCACCGGCGGTGCCTCCAGCAGGACGCGACGCGCCAGCGCGCCGATGCCCACATAGGCAAGGATCGCGACCGCTGTCGCGACCGTCGCAAGGCCCCATGTCATCTCGACGTCGAGCGCGCGGATCGCCCGGACCGTGAGAACGCCCATGCCGCGCTCCGCCCCGGTGAATTCGCCCACCATGGCGCCCAGAAACGCCGCCGGTGCCGCGATCTGGAGCCCGGTAAAGAGATAGGGCAGCGCCGCCATCGCGCGCACATGCACCAGCGCGGACATGGGGCCGCGCCCGTAGCTGCGCACCAGGTCGAACCAGCTGTCGGGCGCGGCACGCAGCCCCACGAGCAGCGGGATCAGCGTGGTGTAATAGACGGCAAGCGCGGCCAGCGCGATCTGCGGGCCCGGGCCGGGGCCGAAAAAGACGCGCAGGATCGGCCCGGTCGCCACCAGCGGCAGGCAGAAGACCAGAAGCGCAAGCCCGGTGATCACCCGCTCGCTGCGCGGCCAGAGGAGCGCGACCCCGGCCAGCGCCACGGCGGCAACATTGCCGATGACGAACCCCGCCGCCGCGTTGCCCAGCGTCACCCCGAGCGCGCGCGACATCAGCTGCCAGTCCCGGACGAGGTAAAGCGCGACCTCGCTCGGCGCGGCCAGCACGAAGGCCTCCGTCAGAAGCTGCCCGGCAAGTTCCCACCCCGCCAGCAGGACCAGGACACCCAGCATCGGGCCATACCCGCCAGCCCCGCGCCGTCCCGTGGCAAGGGGCCGCCCCGTCCCGGCCGCCGCATTCGTCATTGCGCGGCGAGCGGCGGGTTGCTGGCCGCCATGCCCTTTGAAAGCTCCGCGAAGACGCGGTCGATCAGCGCGCCGGCCGCTTCTGTTCGCGCGGCGTCCTCGGGGCGAGGTCGCGGCAGGTCCACGGGGATATCGGCGACGATTTCGGCCGGGCGCGGCGACAGCACGATAACCCGGTCGGACAGAAGCACAGCCTCGCTGACGGAATGGGTGACGAGGATCGTCGTGGTGCCGCGCGCCTCCCAGATGCGCGGCAGGTCCTGCGCCAGTTGGCGGCGCGTCAGCTCGTCCACCGCGCCGAAGGGCTCATCGAGCAGCAAAAGCCCCGGCCTCGTGGCGAGCGCGCGGGCGATGGCGGCGCGCTGGCGCATGCCGCCGGACAGTTCCGCCGGACGGGTCTCGGCGAACCCGTCGAGGCCGACGAGGTCGATCAGCTGGTCGATTTCCGAGGCTCCGGCCTTCCGCCGCGCAAGCGTCAGCGCAAGCTCGATATTGCCGCGCACGCTCCGCCACGGCAGGAGCGACGGGTCCTGGAACGCAACCGAAAGCCCGGCGCGCCTGAGCGTGGCCCGAGGCGGCGCGCCACCGATCTCGATGCGTCCGGCGCTGGGGTTTTCGAGCCCCGCCACCATCCGCAAAAGCGTCGATTTTCCGCAACCCGACGGGCCGACCAACGCCGTGGTCCGACCAGCCGCGAAGGTCAGATCGATCGGCCGGACCGCCTCCGTTCCACCCGCGAAGGTCTTCGCCAGAGAGGTGCAGACGACCTCCGGCGGGGGGGTCACGTCATGCGCCATGGACCTCTTCGAGGATCGAGCGGTCCCAGAGATCGGACGTCACCGTCTGTCCCAGAAGCGCCAGCGTCTCGATATTGGCGGCGACCGTTTCGTCGGTCCACCAGCCAAAGCCGTTGGCGTCGGTCAGATCTGAAAACATGAGCGGCACCTGCCGCGCGGCCTGAAGCCTTTGCGTCTCCAGATCGAGGCCCGCATCCGGATACATCTCGAGCGTCAGCGCGGCGGCGGCGTCGGTATCCTCGCGGTAGGCGTCCCAGCCGCGCACCTCCCCCGACATGAGCGCCACAAGCTCCGCCCGGCGGTTGGCCAGGCTGTCCTCGGTCGCGATGTAGGTCTGCGAATGCACCGCATAGCCATGATCGGCCATCAGCATGGTCAGGCTTTCGACACCCTGCATCGCCATGGCCACCGGCAGGTCGGTTTCCCAGCAGAGCAGGCAATCGACTTCATCGGCCAGCAGCGGCTGCGCGGAATACTGGGTCGGGATGATCTCGATCTCGTTGATGTCGACGCCGTTCAGCGTGCAGAGCGCCTGCAGCACCGGCGTGTTGGCCAGCGCCATGCCGATGCGCTTGCCCACGAGGTCGGCGGGTTCGTTCACCGGGTTGGCAGGCAGCGAGGCAATGACGAAGGGGTTCTTCTGCATCGCCACGGCGAGGATCTTGAAGGGCGCGCCCTGTTCGACGGCGGCCGCCGTGTAGTCGGCGGCGGAGATCCCCACCAGCGCGGCGCCCGAGACCACGGGCGGTTCCACCGGCGCGTTCGGCCCGCCCGACAGGAGCGACACGTCGAGGCCGGCCTCGGACCACCAGCCGCGATCGAGCGCGATGTAGGAGCCCGCGAACTGGGATGAATGAAGCCATGACAGTTGCAGGCTGACGGCGGTCTGTGCCGACGCCGGGCGGGCGGTCAGGCCCAGCGTGCCGGCGCCAAGCGCGGCGGCTCCCGTGCCAAGCAGCGTGCGGCGGGTCAGGTTCGGTCGCATGATGAACTCCTCTTCGGCTACACCGGTAAGCCTAGGGTTGCTCTCGCGATAAGCAAGGCGACGCGGTAGGTCGCATCGTCCCGCTCGGGCTGTCGGCTGGCACCTGCCCGGTTTCGCGCATCTCTGCCCGCGGCCCGAACCACAGGAAAAGAAAGCCCGGCAGCACCGCCGTTATGAAGGCGAGCCCGAAGGCCACGCTTGCGGCCAGTCCGCCGCTGGCTGTCGCCCCCGCGACCGGCAGAAGGGCTGCCGCCGCGCCTTCGCGCAACCCCCAGCCGGAGATCGAGATCGGGATCAGCATGGTGAACAGGATCAGCGGCACGAGAGCGGCCGTGGCGACGAGGCCCAGCTCCACGCCCACGGCGCGCGCGCAGAAGGTGAAGGCGGCGAGGTTGCAAAACGTGGTGCCGAGGCTCAGGACGATCTGCCCCGGCAGCGCGGGCCGGGCCGCAAGCGCGGCATGGAGCGCGGACCGGAAATTCCGGACGGTCCGCCCCGCTGTCCCCGGAAGGTACGTTGCAGCTTGCAGGAGAACGGGCAGGCACAGGCCGGCCGCCACGAGAATGGCCACAGGCGCCGCCAGCCAGCGGGGCCACTCGAACCCGCCCGGAACCGCGAGCGTCGCGAGAAACGCCATCGTGAGCGTGGCGAACATGGCGATCTGTCCCGCCAGCCGCTCGAAGATCACGGCCTGTCCCGCGGCGACGAGGCCCGCCTGCGACCGGGACCGCACGGCGCGGCCCGCATCGCCGATCATGCCGCCCGGCAGCGACTGGTTCACGACCTGCGACAGGTAGTATTCCCCGATGGCCGGACCCGCGCCGAGCCTGATGCCCAGTTGCCGCGCCGTGAGCTTCCAGCGCAGGGCCGACAGCACCGTCTGCACGCTCAGCGCCAGCACCGCAAGCACCAGCCAGCGCCAGTCCGCGCTGGCCAGGCTGCGCGCCGCCGCGGGACCGTCCGCCGCGCGCCAGATCAGCGCGAGAAGGCCGAGGGCGACCCCGATCTGCATGAGCCTTGTGGTCCATGGGGGTATGGTGCGGCCCAGCAAGGTCAACTGTCGCCCCCCAGCCCGGCCGGGCGCGAATAGGCGTCGAGGATCATGTCGCGCATGCCCGCCATGGACCGGACCTCGACCCCCTCGCCGGGGATGAGCCCCTCGGTCCAGCCCCAGTCCGCCGCGGCCGTGACCAGCGCCTCGGGGCCGATCACGTGTACCGGCACGTCCGGGCGATCGTCCAGCGCCACGAAGCCCGCGGCCTGATGATCGCCCACCACGAAGATCAGCGGCGGGTCGGCCGCATGGCGCGCGGCGTAGTCGAACACGACGCTGAGCGCGTAATCGACGGCCTGCCGATACTGATCGCGGACGCGGTCCCTGTCGCGCCAGACCACGTCCGGCGGGTCGCCGGACTGCGCCATCTCGTCGAAGATGCGCCCGTTGCCGATATCGTCCCAGGACACCAGCTCGGGCACCGGCACCCATGGCGCGTGCGAGGAGCCAAGCGCGAGTTGCGCGAAAAGCGGCCGCTCGTCCCGACCATCGCGCAGAAGCCGGTCGAGCGCCGCGAAGGTGAACTGGTCGGGCATCGTCACCCAGTTGAAGGGCAGCCCGGCATAGCCGAGGTCACGCGCGGCCAGCACCGTCTCGAACCCCATTCGCGCGGATTCAGGCCAGTCGAGCGTGATCTGCGGCATCACCGCGGCGGTGCGGAAGCCCGCGTCGGAGGCGATATGGAACAGGCTGCGCCGGTTGCTCGCCAGCGCCGCGGCATAGCTCGTCTGATCGGCGATCCAGAGCCCGTTGGCGAAGGTGGCGTGGCTGAGCCAGCTTTGACCGCCGCGCGTCGGCGCGCTCAGGAGCCCCGAGCGCATCTCGAGACCCAGCGCACCAAGTCGCGCCTCGGCCTCGGTCAGCGTGGCGCGGTGGGTTTCGGCATAAAGCGGTGTGTCGAGGCTCGTCCGGCCGTAGCTTTCCACGAAAACGATCAGAACGTCCCGGTCGATGCCGCGCAAAAGGGTCTCGCGGGCGGCGTAGGGGTCGTTGGCGGCGGCCGCCTCGAAGGCGCGCAGATCGGCGAGCGTGGCGCGCGCCATCCCGATGCGCTCCAGCCCCATGCGCGCGGTGAAGGCCGCACCGGGCGGCGAGAGCGGCAGGTCCCATCGGCCCATGGCATGCCCGATCTCGGCCGTGGCGACCCCGGCGAAAAGGACCGATGCCGCCGCCATGCCTCGCGCCAGCATCGGCGGCGCCGCGATCCGCGCCCAGACACCGCTTGCCCACCAAAGCGCCCACCCCACGCAAGCCACGGCGACCAGTGCCGCAAGCCCCGCGCCCAGCGTCAGGACAGGACCGATGGCACCGGTCGCCAGCCGCAGCCCCGCCTTGATCAGCGACAGGTCGGCCACCGGGTTGAAGCCGCGTCCGAGGGCCGTGAACATCGCGAAATCCGCCGCCTTGAGGATCGCGATCGCCATGAGGACCGCAACGAGAGCGCCGCGCAGGACGCGGCCCCAGCCCGCCTGCGGCAGCGCGATCAGCCCCAGCAGGATCACCGGCAATTCCAGCGGAAAGACGATCAGCGCCTGCCACGTCATCGCCGCCGGATGGTTCGGCTGGATCAGGAGCAGGTGAAGTACAAGCGCCGCGAGGACCAGTTGTGTCACGCGTCGGGTCATGTCCTGCGCCGCCAGAGCCACGTCACGTCGATCGCGAAGGACCATGCAAGGACCAGCGCCACCAGCGGCACCAGCGCCACCGCGAGGCCGTCGGGCAGGATCGGGGCCTGCAACGCGATCAGCGCGCCGAGCTGCACCACGCAGACGAGTTTGCGGCTGAACCGCTCGGGCAGGTCGCGGCGCATCCACGGCAGCACCCATCCGGCCACGGCGAAGAGGTATCTGGGCAGGCCCAGCAGGATCGCGATGGCACCCGCGCCACTCGCGATCGCAGCACTCGTCGCAAGGACAAGGGCAAGCATGGAGTCGACCTCCATGTCGAAGCGCGCGCCGAAGTCCGAGACGTAGCCCTGCCTGCGCGCGAGCCAGCCGTCGAACCCGTCGAGCGACAGCGCGATCACCGCGACGGCGAAGACAGCCCATGACGCTCCGGCGCCCGCCAGGAGCGGGGCAACCAGCGCCGCGGTCAGGGCGAGCCGCCCAAGCGTGATCCCGTTGCAAAACCCCAGATGATCATGCGGATAGCTCCGGCCGAGGGCGCGTCCCGCGACCGCCGCTCCCACCGCGAAGAACAGGACCGCCGCGACCGTCGGACCCGCGCCCGCGCCCGGCATGAGCGCGGTCAGCACGACCAGACCGGCGGCGAGCGCGAAGGCGGTCGCCGCGAACTCCCCGAGCGGAGACGTGACGGGGGCCTGCCCTGCGGGCGGCCAGCGTTTCTGGCGCTGCGGTCTTGCGAATGTCATCCTGCAGACATTGGGCAGACCCGCGAACAGTCAAGCCGGTGCGGGCACTTGAAGCATTCAACGCGGGTGCTAGCTGACCGTGGATCAGGAGAAACCTCGTGCCAAACGCGCAAACCGAATACCGACGCACTGCGCGTCTGCTCCATTGGGGCATGGCGGTGCTCGTGCTTGCCACGATCCCGGCGGGCTTCGTGATGGTGCAGCCCGATCTCGACCCGTCTCTGCAGAACGCACTGTTTCTCTATCACAAGAACGTGGGCGTTCTGCTCCTGCTGCTGGTGGTCTGGCGCGCGATCCATCGCTGGCGGCATCCACCCGCCCCGCTTCCCGCCGACGTGCCGGGATGGCAGCGCGGCGCGGCGGGGCTGACGCACATGACGCTCTATGCGCTCCTGATCGCCATGCCCGTGGCGGGATACATCCGCGTCAGGGCGGGCGGCTTCCCGATCGAGACGCTCGACTGGCTGGGAGTCCCGTCATTGGTGCCGCGCTCGGAAGCACTGGCCGAGACGGCTAAGACGGTGCATTTCTTTGGCGGGATCGCCATTGCCGGGCTGATCGCCCTGCACGTTGCCGCCGCCGCCTATCACGGCATTGTCCGCCGCGACGGCGTTTTTTCGCGCATGTGGCCGCCCTTCGCGGGGCGCGGCGCCTGACGCCCCTTGCTCCTGCCGGATCCTGGGATAGCTGACCGGAAATTCGCGCCGATGACGGCGCCATCGAACAGAAAGGCCGCCATATCGCCATGTCGCTTGCAGAACCACGCCTGGGCGCGGACGTCGCGAGAACCACATGGCATGGACCGCGTGTCGCGGCGTTGGTGCTTTCGGCTGGCATGACGCTCGCCATAGTCGCGGCTTTCGCGGGTGCCGTCACCGACTGGACGCCGGCCGCGATGGTCGCCTTGCCGCTTGTCGCGTTCACGGGCGTCTGGATTTCCGGCGGCGCGGCGACGGCGCTTCTCGGGCTCCTCCTGCCGCCGCCCCTCAGGGTCGAGCCGCCCGCCGCATGGCGCCCGTCCAGCCGCACGGCGATCCTCGTGACGCTCTGCAAGGAAGACCCCCGGCCGCTGGCGCGCCATCTCGAGACGCTGCGTCCCGCGCTGGACCGGGCCGGGCTGCTGGGCGCCGTGGAGGTTTTCGTCCTGTCGGACACCTCCGGCGCCGATCTCGTGGCGCGCGAGGAGGCGACCCTTCTGCCCCTGCACGACGCGGGCGCGCTGAGCTACCGGCGCCGGACCCGGAATACCGGACGCAAACCGGGCAATATCGGCGATTGGGTCGATGCCCATGGCGCGCGGTTCGACCACATGCTGGTGCTGGACGCCGACAGCCGCATGACCCCGCGGCGCATCGCACGCATGATCTGGCAGATGGAACGGCACCCGGCGCTGGGCCTCTTGCAGTCCGGTATCGCGCTTTTGCCGGGGCAAACCCGGTTTGGCCGCCATCAGCGGATCGCCGCGCGTCTCATGTCGCGCGGCTTCGGGCGCGGCTTCGCCGCATGGAGCGGTGAGAGCGGCAACTATTGGGGCCACAACGCGATCATCCGCCTCACGGCCTTCCGCGCGGCGCGCGCCCTGCCGGTCCTTCCGGGCACCGCGCCATGGGGTGGCGCGCTCCTGAGCCATGATTTCATCGAGGCTGCGTGGATCCGCCGCGACGGCTGGGCCGTGACGCTCGACCCCGACACCGGCGGCAGCGCCGAGGAGGCGCCGCAGACCGTCGGCGCGTTCCACGCGAGGGACCGCCGCTGGTGCCAGGGCAACCTTCAGCACCTGCGCCTGATCGCGGAGCCGGGGCTCGACCCGATCAGCCGTCTGCACCTGGCCCTGGGGGTGCTGAGCTATCTCGTGGCGCCGGTCTGGCTGATCCTCGTGGCGCTGGTCGCCCTGGGCGGGGTGCCGATCGCGGGCGCCCTGCCGCTGGCGGTGGTGGCGTCCGTGCTGCTCCTGCCCAAGCTTTGCGCATTGGTGGACCGTTGGCGGGCCGCCCGGACGCCGGGGCGGCGCGCGACCGTCCTGCGGGCGTCGCTGGGGGAACTGGCCGTCTCAAGCGTGATCGCGCCTCTCGTGATGCTGCGGCAGGCCGGTGCCGTGCTTTCCGTCTGCCTCGGCCGGGACTGCGGCTGGAAATCCGGCACGGGCGCGGGGCCGGCCCTGCGCCCCGGCATGGGCGAGGCGATGGCGGGCTGGACCCTCGTGGCGCTGGCCCTCTTCACGACGGGACCGGTGGCCGCATGGCTGGCGCCGGTCGCGCTGCCGATCTGCTTCGCGCCGCTGGTCATGCGGATCATGGACGCGCCGGCCTGATGCGGCGGCGGAGTTTCATGGCCGGTGTCGCGGCCGCGGCGCTCCTGCGGCCTTGCGCCTCGCTTGCCGAAACCGGGCCGACGCTGCTGGAGGCGGCGCGCGCGCTTGCCGCGCGCCCCTTCGTCGACCGGAGCACGCCCCTGCCGCCGCCCTTCGCGGGGCTCGACTATGACGCCTATCGCGGCATCCGGCCGGTCCCCGGTCGCTCCGCGTTGTTGGCCCACGGGTCCGATTTCGCCCTAGACCTTCTGCCGCCGGGTCTTTTCTTTCCCGACCCCGTCCGCATCGACCGCGATGCCGGCGACGGACCGGAGGAGATCGCCTTCGCGCCCGGTCTCTTCGATTTCGACGCGCGCTATTTCGACGATGTGCCCGCCACCGCCCCCGGCGCGGGGTTCTCGGGGCTGCGGCTACGCCACCCTCTGAACGCGCCGGATCGCATGGACGAGGTTCTGGTCCTGCAAGGGGCGAGCTATTTCCGCGCCATCGGGCAGGCCATGGTCTATGGGCTCTCGGCGCGCGCCGTGGCGCTTGGCACCGGCGGCGCCGAACCGGAGGAATTCCCGCGCTTCACCCATCTGCGCCTGCATCCCGCGCAAGCCGGCGCAGTGCGGATCGAGGCGGTGATCGACAGCCCCTCGCTCGCCGGGCATCTCGACATGACCCTGCGCCCCGGTCGGGACACCGTGACCGATATCGCCGTCACGCTCCTGCCGCGGCGCGAGATCGCGGATATCGGCGTGGCGCCTTTGACGTCCATGTATCTCAAGGGGCCACTCCGCGCCTCGGTCAGCGACGATTTCCGCCCGCGGGTGCATGACAGCGATCTGCTCCTGATCGAGAACGGCGCGGGCGAACGTCTTTGGCGGCCGATTTCCAACCCGGCCCGCCTAGAGACCTCGGCCTTTCTCGATGACGGTCCGGTCAGCTTCGGCGTCTACCAGACGCAGCGCGATTTCGCGGATTTCGAGGACACCGAGGCGCGATATCACGACCGCCCCTCCGCCATCGTGCGCCCGGATGGCGACTGGGGGCGCGGGGCGGTGATGCTGGTCGAGATCCCTACCGGGGACGAGTTCATGGACAATATCGTCGCCTTCTGGCGACCCGAGACGCCGCTGGCCCCGGGCAGCGAACACCGCTTCGCCTATTCCATCACCTGGACGCGCGACGCCCCCGCCTCCGACGCCGCCCGCGCCATCGTCCAGAGCCGCAGCGGACGCGAACATGACCGCCCCGGCGCGCGGCGCTATGTCATCGACATCACCGGTCCGCCGGACGGCCTTGCGCCCGAAATCACCGGACCCGCGGCGGCGCACATCGACGGCATCAGCGTCTTCGCGCTTCCCGACGGCAGCGGAACGCGGCTGACCTTCCTGCTGAGCCCGGGCGACATCGACGCCGCGGACATAAGGGTGGTCCTGCGCGACGGCGACACCTCCGACGCGCCGGTCTGGCTGCATCGCTGGACCCGGGCGCGCGACGGCGGCGTCTGAGCTAGCCGGGTGTCGAAACCTGTACTTCCGCCCTGAGCGGCCGATGGTCCGAGGCCATGCGGATCCCCTCCCCGTCCAGCGCCTTCGCATGCAGCACCCGCGCCCCGCCGGCCGCGAGGAACCGGTCCAGCGGCAGCACCGGACGCCGCACCGGGAACGTGGCCGGGGCCGGGCCGGTGAACCTCTCGCCCAGCACGGCTCCCAGCACGGGCCGCGAGAAGGCCGTGCCACCCCAGGGCCGCCATTCGTTCAGGTCGCCGCAAAGGACGGTCGGGCGTGCGTTCCGGCGGAAAAGGTGCTGTCCGAGCGTCCGCATCTGGGCGATGCGCAACATCTGCGACAGCGAAAGATGCGTGCCCACGACCCGCAAGGGACACCCGTCCTTGCGGATATCGAGGATGACCGCGCCGCGATGGCAATGGCCGGGCAGATCGAGAAGCGCCATCTCCTCGACCTCGATCCCAGCGCCCGCAAGGAAGATCACGCCGAGAAAGCCGTGGCTTTCGTCCCCCCACCGGCCAATCCGGTCACCATGGACAGTGCGCAGGCCCGTGCGGGCCTCGATATCGGCCAGATCGAGGATACCGCGATGGGGCGGCCGTTCCTCGTCCGCCTCCTGCAGCACCAGAAGGTCGGCCGGTTCGGCCATCACCTCGCGCAACAGCACGTCGGCCGTGCGGGCCGGGTCGATCACACCGTCCTCGCCGCGTCCCCGGTGGATGTTCCAGCTTATGATCGACAGACGTGTCAGGGCTCTTCCACTCCTCGCGGCGGGCGCATGCTCCCGCCAACCTGCCCCGGCGGGCGGGCGCGTCAAGCGGGAAGATGGCCGTCGACCCCGGCGAGAGGGTGCCACGGCACCGGGCCCTTGCCACTGACCCGGGACGCGAGAATCGTTGCGTCTCGTTCGAAGGGACGACACCCTTGCCCGGGTTTTCGTCAAACGGGTGTCGTTCAAAAATGCAAGGTTATCTCCGTACCGCGATGCTCATGGCTGCCATGACCGCCCTGGTGGGCGTGTTCGGCCTGCTGCTCGGCGGCGAGACGGGCCTGGTGATCGCGCTGCTCATCGCCGCCGGGATGAACCTGTTCGCCTACTGGAACTCCGACCGCATGGTTCTGCGGATGCATGGCGCGCAGGAGGTGGACGCGCGCACCTCGCCCGATCTTTACCGCATGGTTGCCGACCTCGCGGGGCGTGCCGGGCTGCCGATGCCGCGCGTCTACCTGATGGACACCGATCAGCCCAACGCATTCGCCACCGGCCGCAACCCGCAGAACGCCGCCGTCGCCGTCACCAGCGGCCTTTTGCGCCGTCTGAACAGCGAGGAAGTGGCCGCCGTCATCGCCCATGAACTCGCGCATATCCGCAACCGCGACACGCTGATCATGACGATCACGGCGACGCTGGCCGGTGCGATCTCGATCCTGACGAATTTCGCTTTCCTGTTCGGTGGGCGTGACCGGCAGGTCGGCATCATCGGGTTGATCGCGCTCGTCATCCTCGCACCGCTCGCGGCGGGTCTCGTGCAGATGGCGATCAGCCGGGGGCGTGAATACGAGGCGGACAGGATCGGCGCCGAGATCTGTGGACGACCCGACTGGCTGGCCTCGGCGCTGGAACGCATCCAGGGCTTCGCCTCGCGCATCGACAACCAGTCGGCCGAGCGCAATCCCGCGAGCGCGCATATGTTCATCATCAATCCACTGCACGCGCATGCCCATGACCGGCTGTTCTCGACCCATCCCTCGACCGCCAACAGGGTCGCGGCCCTGCGCGCGATGATGCGGCAAGGATCGGGCTTCGCCTGAACCGGGGTCCCGTCCGCGTCCGTGCGGAATACCGGCGATGCTCGGACCTGCCCGGCCCGAAGGTCAGAAGATCTCGAACAATCCGCAGGCGCCCTGCCCTCCGCCAACGCACATGGCCACCACCCCGAGTTTCGCGCCCCGTCTGCGGCCCTCCAGCAGAAGGTGCCCGGCCATGCGCGCGCCCGACATGCCATAGGGATGCCCGATGGAGATCGCGCCGCCATTGACGTTGAGCCTGTCGTCGGGAATGCCCAGCGCATCGCGGCAGGGCACGAGTTGGGCCGCGAAGGCCTCGTTGATCTCCCACAGGTCGATGTCGTCGATGCCGAGGCCGTGACGCGCCAGAAGACGGGGGATGGCCACGACCGGGCCGATGCCCATCTCTTCCGGCGCGACGCCTGCCACGGCGAAGCCCCTGAGGCGCCCCAGCGGGGTCAGGCCACGGCGGGAAGCGGCCCCGGCCTCCATCACCACCAGCGCGGCGGCACCGTCCGACAGCTGCGAGGCGTTACCCGCCGTCACGGTCCTGTCCGGGCCGAGAACGGGGCGCAGCGCTTCGAGCGCTTCCAGCGTCGTGCCGGGCCGGTTGCATTCGTCGGCAGCGAGGCGCACCGCTTCGGACCGCGTCCCGCCCGTGGCCTTGTCGGTGACGACGCGGACAGCGTCGACGGGCACGATTTCCTCGGCGAAGCGTCCGGTGGCCTGCGCCGCCGCCGTCCGCGACTGGCTTTGCAGCGCGTAGGCGTCCTGCACCTCGCGCGGGACGCGGTGCCTCGCGGCGACGATCTCGGCGGTCTCGATCATCGACAGGTAATAGGCATCGGGCACCGAGGGATCGCGGTAGCGGTAGCCGTTCCAATGCTCGTTCTGCACCAGCGAGATCGACTCGATCCCCCCGGCCAGCGCCACCTCGACCCCTTCCGCCCGCACCATGTGGCAGGCCATCGCCAGCGCGTTGAGGCCCGAGGCGCATTGCCGGTCGACCGTGGCCCCCGCCACGCTGACCGGCAGGCCCGCCGCCAGCGCGATGTGGCGGGCCACGTTCACCCCGGAGGAGCCCTGCGTCAGGGCGGAGCCAAAGACCACCTCCTCGATTTCGGCCCCGTCGAGACCGGCCCGCGCGACCGCCGCCCGGACCGCCGCCGCCCCAAGCGAGGGGCATTCGAGAGTGTTGAACGCGCCGCGATAGGCCTTGCCGATCGGGGTACGGGCGGTGGACACGATGACCGCGTCGCGCATGGGGGTCTCCCTTGTCAGATGGGTTCCAGCCCGCACCAATCGGCGATGAAAAGCGCGGTGGCCTGCGTCACGCGCCGCATGCTCTCCAGCGACACGCGTTCGTTGAAACCGTGGATCGCCTCGGCCTCGGGTCCGTAGACCAGCGCGGGCGTGTCGGCATAAAGTCCGAAGAACCGCGCATCGGTCGTCGCGGTGATCGCCACGTGGTCGAGCGCCTCTCCGGTCACCGCGCGGTGGGCCGCATCGAGCGCCCCGATGGCCGCGCGTGCGCGCGGGCCGTGATCCTCGGCCAACGCGTATCCCTCCGCCTCGAAGCCGTGATAGCCGATCTCGGGCAGGCTGTTGCGCAGGAAGTCGTTGTGCCGGGCGGCTTCGGTCAGCGTGTCCTCGATCTCGGCCTTGGCGGCGGCGATGTCCTGGCCCGGAAAGAGCCCCATGCGCACGTCTAAGACGCACCATGCGGGAACCGAGCTTGTCCAGTCACCCCCTTCGATCCGGCCGACATTCAGGTTCAGCGGATGGGGCACGTGGGCGTAAGCCGCGTGGCGGCGGTCCTCGGCGTTCCAGCGCGCCTCGAGCCCGTGGAGCGCGTCGATCAGGGGAATGGCCGCCTCGATCGCGTTCGCGCCCGACCCGGCATAGGCCACGTGCGTCGGCAATCCCTTCAGGTGCACGCGGAACCACAGGACGCCCACCTGCGCGGTCACGAGGCATTCGTGGAACGGTTCGGGGATCAACGCGGCATCGGCCCTGTAGCCCCGCGCGAGGCAGGCGAGCGCGCCGTTGCCGGTGCATTCCTCCTCGACCACCGACTGCACGAACACATCGGCCGCCGGGGCGAGCCCGCAGGCGCGCAGCGCGTCGAGCGCGAAGAGGTTCGCGGCGAGCCCCGCCTTCATGTCCCCCGCGCCACGGCCATACATCCAGCCATCGTCGATGCGCGGCTCATAGGGCGGGCTGTCCCACATGTCATGCGGGCCTTCGGGGACCACATCCACATGGCCGTTGAGGATGAGCGACCGGCCGCGCCGGGTCCGGCTGCGATGGGTTCCGACCACGTTCACCGCGTCGCCGTAGGGCCCCGTCACGGGGGAGAACCCCGGCAGGTCGCGGATCTCGGCGATGTCGATCTGCCAACGGTCCACCGAAAGCCCGCGCGCCGCCATTTCGCCGGCCATGAAGTCCTGCGCGCCCTGTTCCTTTCCGCGGGTGGACGCATGCGCCGTCAACTGGCCGAGAAAACCGGTCTGCCCATCGAACGCGGCATCGACGGCATGGAGGATCTTCGTTGCGGTCTCGCTGTCCATGCCCTGCCTCAGAACCTCGGGATCTCGCCCTCGGGGCAGGCCAGCGGCGCCCCGGTGGCCTGCGTCACCTCCGCGAGGCCGACGCCCTCGGCCAGTTCGCGCAAGGCGAAGCCGCCGGGACCCAGGTCGATCACAGCCATGTCCGTGAAGACGCGCGCCACGCAGCCCCGCGCGGTCACCGGCAGGCTGCACGCCGCCTTGAGCTTGGGGTTGCCGGCCCGGTCGGTATGACTGGTCAGCACCACGATCCGCCGCGCCTTCTGCGCCAGCTCGATACCGCCCCCCGCGCCGGGCGAGAACCTGCCCGGGATCTTCCAGTTCGCCAGATCGCCGGTCTGCGCCACCTCGAAGGCGCCCAGCATCGTCAGGTCGAGCCGTCCCGAGCGGACCAGCGCGAAGCTGACCGCGCTGTCGAAGAAGGCCGAGCCCGGTATCGTCGAGACATAGGCGCCGCCCGCGTCGATCAGGTTGCGGTCTGCGGCCTCGGGCGGCAGGGTTGGTCCGATCCCCGTCAGCCCGTTCTCTGTATGCAGGCAGACCGGGAAGTCGCCCGGCAGATGATCGACCACCTGCGTCGGCAACCCGATCCCGAGATTGACGACCATGCCCGGTTCGATCTCGCGCGCGGCGCGGGCGACCATCCTGCTCCTAGCGTCTGACAACGGCGTATTCCTCGCTGAGCGCGGGCAGGCCCACGACATGATCGACGAAGGGACCCGGCGTCTGCACCGCATCGGGGACAAGCCCGCCCAAGGGCACTACCGCCTCGGCCTCGGCGATGACGAGATCGGCGGCCATCGCCATCAGCGGGTTGAAGTTCCGCGCGGTGGCGACGTAGCCGAGATTTCCGAACACGTCCGACCTGTCGGCATGGATCAGCGCGACATCGGCCCGGAGCGCGGTTTCCACCAGTGCCGTCCGGCCACCGATCTCGACCCGCTGCTTGCCATTCGCCAACTCCGTATCGAGGCCGATATCGGTCAGGATCGCGGCCAGCCCGGCACCCCCGGCCCGCACCCGTTCGGCAAGGATGCCCTGCGCGTTGAACTCCACCTCCAGCTCGCCCGCGTTCATCATCTCGACGGCGCGCGAATTGAGTCCGATATGGGTGGTGACGAGGCGCGCCACCTGTCCCTTGGCCAGCAGGTGGTCGATGCCAAGGCCGCGCTCGTTGGCGTCGTTCTTGATGACGGTCAGGCCGCGCTGGCCCTGGCGGACAAGCTCCCGGATCAACGCGAAGGGCGTGCCGGGAACGCCGAAGCCGCCGACCATGATCGTGGCCCCGTCCTTGATACGGGCGATCGCCTCCTCTAGGCCGCAGGTCTTGTCGGGCAGTCTCATGCGGTGGCCTTCCGTTTCGCGGAAAGCGCGGCAAAGCCCTGCCCGCCGAGGACGATGGGCCGCTCGTCAGATGCGGTTTCGAACCCGAGCCGCGCGTAGAACCGCCCCGCGGCCGCGTTGTGCCCGTGCACCGAAAGCGCCATGTAGGCCGCGCCCCAGTCCCGCGCCGCGGCTTCTGCGACGGCCGCCAGAAGGTCGGAACCAAGCCGCTGTCCGCGCATCCCGGGCGCGCACCAGAGATCCTGAACGTAAACGCCCGGCTGGCCCCGCAAGGTCGAGAAATGCGGGAAGTAGAGCGCAAGGCCCACCGGCACCTCCGTCTCGGCAATCAGCGTTGAAAAGAGCGGCCGCGCGCCGTGACCGTGCTGGCGGATCGCAGCCTCGGCGCCGGCGAAACGCTCCGTCAGCCCAAGCTCGCCGGCCAGGTCCGCCAGCATGGACTGGACCGCACCGGCATCCTCGGGCCGGGCTTCGCGGATACGCAACCGCGCCGTCATGCCGCCACCGCCAGACCCGTTTCTTGGGCGAAGGCATCGAGCGCGTCCACGAGGATCGCCATAATCTCGTCGATCTGCGCCTCGGTGACGATGAGCGGCGGGGCGACGATGAAGTGGTCGCCCTCGTCCCCGCCGCGCGTCCGCCGCGAATAGAGGATGAGACCGCGCGCATAGGCCAGCTCCACCAGTCGGGAATGGGCGTTGAGCGCCCTGGGCAGCGGCGCCTTGCTGTCGCGGTCGGCCATCATCTCGAAGGCCATGAGCAAGCCCTTGCCGCGCACGTCGCCGATGAAGGCGTAGCGAGCCATCAGCCCCGCCAGCCGATCCTTCAGGATCTCGCCCATCCGCGCAGCATTCGCGATCAGGTCCAGCCGCTCGATCTCGTCCAGCACGGCGAGCCCCGCGGCACAGGAGAGCGGATTGCCGGCGGACGTGAACCCGTGCAGGAACCCGCCCGCATCGAGCACCGCCTCGACCATGTCGCCGCGCGCCACCATCGCGCCCAGCGGCGCGTAACCGCCCCCGAAGCCCTTGGACAGCGTCACGAGATCCGGCGTGATGCCCCAATGCTCGGCGGCGAGGAACCGGCCCGTCCGCCCGGCCCCCGTCATCACCTCGTCGTAGATCAGGAGGATGCCGAACGCGTCGCAGATCTCGCGGATGCGGCCGTAATAGCTGTCGGGCGCGACAAGCGCCCCGGTCGAGGCGCCGCCCACAGGTTCCATGATGAAGGCCAGCACCGTCTCGGGGCCCTGCGCGAGGATCTCGTCGCGCAGAAGCTCGGCGTATTTCAGGCCGCGCTGTTCATCGGTCAGGTTGTCGCGATCGAGATAGGCGGTCGGCGCGGCGATCCGGGGCATGGCGCGCATCATCGGCTCGAAGGGCCGCGTCAGCGGGTCATACCCCGTCAGCGCCAGCGCACCCAGCGTGCAGCCGTGATAGGAGGGAAAGCGCGAGATCACCTTCCAGCGACTTCCCTGCCCTTGTGTCAGCGCGTATTGCCGGGCGAGCTTGATCGTGCTTTCCACGGCCTCCGAGCCGCCCGAGACGAAGAACACCCGGTCGAGCCCTTCGGGCATCAGCGAGGCGGTCCTGGCCGCGAGATCCTCGGACGGCGCGGTGCGGAAATGGAGCCGGTAGCCGAAGGTGGCGCGTTCCATCTGCGCGCGCATCGCGGCCAGAACGTTGGGGTTGGAATGCCCGATATTGGACACCATCGCGCCCGACGAGCCGTCGATGTAGCGCTTGCCCTCGGTGTCGTACATGTAGATGCCCTCGGCCCGGTCGAGGAACGGACGGGGCTGGCGCGACTGGTAGAAAAGGTTCGACATCTGTGGCCTACCTGTTGGCGTTCGCCAGGTGTTTTCGCAGGAAGTTCTGGGTGCGTTCGTTATCGGGGTTGCGGAAGATCCTGGAGGGCGGTCCCTCCTCCACCACGACGCCCTTGTCCATGAAAATCACCCGGTCGCAAACCGTCTCGGCAAAGCCCATCTCGTGGGTGACGATGATCATGGTCATGTGTTCCTCGGCGAGCTTCTTCATCACCAGGTTCACCTCCTCGACCAGTTCGGGGTCGAGCGCCGAGGTCGCCTCGTCGAAGAGCATGACCTTGGGCTTCATCGCCAGCGCACGCGCGATGGCCACGCGCTGTTTCTGGCCGCCCGACAGGCGCGAGGGGTAGTAGTCGATCCGGTCGATCAGCCCCACCTTTTCCAGCTGCTCGCGCGCCAGTTCCTCGGCCTCGTCCTCGGACAGGCGCTTCACGAGCTTCGGCGCAAGCGTCACGTTCTCGCGCACCGAGAGATGGGGGAACAGGTTGAAGTGCTGGAACACCATGCCGATGTTCTGCCGCACCTGGTTGATGTGCTTCTCGTATTGGCGGTGCGGCAGCTTCTTGTTGATCTGCGTGTCTTCCAGCCACACCTCGCCCCCCGTCAGCGGGTCGAGATCGTTGATCGCGCGCAACAGCGTGCTCTTGCCCGATCCCGACGGACCGATGATGGCCACGATCTCGCCCCTTGCGACCTGAAGGCTGATGTCCTTCAGGACTTCGAGCGCACCATAGCTTTTCTGCGCGTTCCGGATATCGACGAAGGGTTTCGGCTCGGTCACGGGATGCGGTCCTCCTGAGGGTCAGCGGGCGGCCGCGATGCGGAGCTCGATTCGGCGCTGCACGGCTTCCATGCCGAGGTTGATGACGTAATAGACCGCGGCCGCAAGCACGTAGAACTCGAACGGCCGGTAGGTGCGCCCGATGGCCAGCTGCGCCGAGAGCGTCAGTTCCGACACGCCGATCACCGAGACGAGCGCGGAATCCTTCAGAAGCGCGATCATGTTGTTGCCGATGGGCGGGATCACGTCGCGCACGGCCTGCGGGATCACCACCTTGCGCAGCGCCTGTCCCCGGCTGAGGCCCAGCGTGCGCGCGGCCTCCATCTGCCCCCGGTCGACGGCGAGGATGCTGGTCTGGATCAGTTCCGAATTGTAGACCGCGAAATGCAGGCCGAGGCCCAACACCCCCGCCACGAAGGCGGGCAGGTCGATGCCGATCTGCACGAGCCCGAAATAGATCAGGAAGAGCTGCAACAGAAGCGGCGTGCCCATGAAGAGCCACGCAAAGAGCCGGAACGGCAGGCGGACGACCAGCGGCGCATAGAGCGCGACAACGGCGAAGATGATCCCGCCCACGAAGCTGAGCAGCGCCGCGGCGACCGTGATCGCGATGGTCCAGACCGCGCCCAGCAGCACCACGTCGAGATAGGCGGGTATGACGGTGAAATCGAGGTTCATGGCAACGCTCCCATCCCGTCAGACGATCCGGGCCCTGCGGTCCAGCCAGGCGATGCCGCGTCCGGTGGCGTAAATGATGATCATGTAGAGTGCGCCCGAAATCATGAACATCTCGAAGGGTTTGTAGGTCGACCCGATGAAGCGTTGCGCGGTGTAGGTCAGTTCCACCACGGAGATCGCCGCCACCAGCGCCGTGCCCTTGATCAGCGCGTTGATGTTGACGCCGAGCGGCCGGATCATCAGCCGGGCCGCCTGCGGCAGGATCACGTAGCGCATGGTCTGGAACCGGCTGAGACCGACGGTGCGCGCGGCCTCGGTCTGGCCCCTGTCGATGGCGATGATCGCGCCGCGCATCGTCTCGGTCATGTAGGCCCCGATATTGACCCCCAGGCCGATGACGCCTGCGGTGAAGGCGTCAAGCTGGATGCCGATCTGCGGGCCGCCAAAATAGAGGATGAACAGCTGGATCAGCGCCGGCGTGCCCCGGAACACGCTGACATAGACCGCGCCGATCATGCGGAAGATGCGCAGCCGCGACAGCCGCGCCATGGCGCCCAGCGTCCCGCAGGCCAGCCCCAGAAGCGTCGTAAGGACGGACAGTTGAAGGGTGATCCAGGCCGCTTCGATGAAGAAGGGGTAGACCCGGAGCATCAGGTCGAAATCCATGCGCCGGTCGCCTCCTCAGTGGTGATCCTTGCGTGCCAGGATCGGCAGCGCCCGGATCTCGCGGATCAGCGCGGTGGTTTCCTCGATGGCGGCGCGCAGGAATTCGCGGCCGGTCTCGGGGTCTGCGACGGTCGGGTCGCCCATAGTGCCGTCGGGCGAAACCTCGGACCACCAGCGCATCAGCATGGCCTTGCCGCCACCTTTCGCGAGGTCGAGGTTGAAAAAGCGGCTGCCGGGATCGTGCAGGTTCTGCGTCGCGGCCTTCGAGAGGTCGACATGCTCGGGATGCAGGTAGGCATACATCGCGGCTTCGAACTCACCGGCATGGGCGATGCCGCCGATCTCGGATTTCCTGTGTTCGTTGATCCGGTCGGCGCAGAGGTTCCAGTAGGAGGCCGAGACGCAGATGACGCCTGTCTCGATCACCGTCTTGCGCGCGGCGAGGTCGAGCACCGGGTGGTTGGACCCGTGCGAATTCAGCAGCAGGATGCGCCGGAAGCCGTGATGGGCGAGCGACCTGGTGATGTCCGTGACGAAGGCGAGCAGCGTTTCGGGCTGAATCCAGATGACGCCCGGAAAATCCTTGTGATGCTCGTTGAAACCGTAGGGGACGGGCGGCATGACGAAAACCTCGTCCGGGGCGGCCTCGGCCACGCCATTGGCCACAGCCATGCCCAAGACCGTGTCGGTGTCGAGCGGCATGTGCGGCCCATGATCCTCGGTGGCCGAGACGTTGAGGATGACGACGCGGTCCTTGTCGGCGTCGCGCACCTCTTCCCAGGTCAGTTTTCCATACTGAGGGGTCATTGTCCGGCCATTTCAGAAAAAGTGAAGGCCCGCCGCGTCGCTGCGGCGGGCCATGTGCGATTGTCTAGCGGATGTCGCCGCCGACCCATTCCTCGGCGATCTCGAGATAGGTGCCGTCTTCCATCATCTCGTCGAGTGCCGCCTGCATCTCGGCGGCAAGCATCGGGTTGCCCTCGCGGATGGCGATGCCCGCGCCGATCACGTCGGTCTCGAGGTCATCGAGCATGACATACTCGATGTCGCGCTCGCCCATGGCGAGGATCGCGGCGATGGAGTCGTTGACGATGGCGTCCACACGTTCGTTCTGCAGCTCGAGGATCAGCTCGGGCAGACCGCGATAGGTGCGGATCGTGTAACCCTGATCGCGGGCCCATTCCTCGTGCGTCTCGCCCAGCGTCACGCCGAGCGTCACGTCGTCAAGCTGGCTCACGCTGGTGATGCCGGAATCGGGCAGCGTGAAGATCGCGCGCTTCGTGGTGTAGTAGGGGCCGACGAAGTCGAGAACCTCGTCACGCTCGGGCGTGATCGACATGGACCCCACGATGGCGTCGTACCGGTTGGTCAGAAGGCCCGCGATGATCCCGTCCCAGGCGGTGGTGACAATCTCGACCTCCAGACCCATGCGGCGCGCGATTTCGGTACCGATCGCCGGGTCGAAGCCCACCACCTCGTTCTGGTCGTTGACGAAGTTGAAGGGCGGATAGGCACCGCTCATGGCGATGCGAATCACGCCGGCCTCCCGGATCGTGTCCAGTTCCTCGGCGGCCGCCATCGAGGCCACGCCCAGGCCCATCGTCGCGATTGCCATCGTCGCCACAGTTTTCATGAAAGTCCGTCGCATCGTCATGTGCATCTCCCCCGCTGGAAAACGTCGATCTGATGAGGACTCACGCGCCCCGACCGGGCCGCGCCGCCTCGCTCTGCGAAAGAGCTTGCACAGGGACGCTCATCCGACAAATAAATAATGGAAACTCATTATATAGATGGGATCTATGATGAGGCCCTATGAGCACCGCTTTCCCTGGACCCTCGACTGGAACCTGCTGCGCACCTTCATGGTGATCGTCCAACAGGGCGGGGTCACCAAGGCGGCCAATGTGCTGGGTCTCAAGCAGCCCACGATTTCAAGCGCTTTGAAGCGGCTCGAGGAAAGCGTCGGTCATCGCCTGATCGTCCGCAATCCCAACAGCTTCCGCGTCACCCGCGCGGGCCGGGCGCTCTACCAGGAATGCACGGGGATCTTCGGCTCGATCTCGCAGATGCCCGCGCTTCTCGAAGCCGGGGAGGCGGAACTGGCGGGCCATGTCAGCATCGTGGCGACCAGCCATGTCGTCTCGCCCCATGTCGATGAGGTCCTGGCTTGCTTCGCACGGGATCACCCCAAGGTGACATTTTCCGTGGTCGTCGCCGACAGTGCCGAGGTCGTGGCGCTGGTCGAGCAGAACCGGGCGAGCTTCGGCTTCTGCCTTCTGGGTTCGATGCCGAGGACACTCGATGCGCGGGTGCTCTACCGGGAATTCTTCGCGCTTTACTGCGGCCCGGGTCACCGGCTGTTCGCGAAGAAGAACGTCACGCTGGAGGACCTGCGCGGCGAAGTATCGGTGTCGTTCCAGACCGAACAGGAGGGCGGCCCGCTCGACGCGGTGCGGCAACTCCGCGACAGGGCACAGCTCGCCCCGGGGCCGCGCGGCGTGTCGGCCAACCTGCCAGAGGTCCGGCGCATGATCATCTCGAATATCGGCATCGGCGCGCTGCCCGTCCATGTCGCGGAGCGGGATGTCAAACTCGGTCTGCTGCGCCGCGTCCCGACACGGGGTCAGTCGGCGCCCATCGATATCTTCCTCGTCTCCAACCCGCGCCGGAAACCGACCGCCCCGGAGGAAGCCCTGCTGGCGCGTTTCCAAGGGATGATCGAGGACACACCGATCAGCGCGCGCACCTATGGCGGGTGACGCGTTCGGGTCAGACCATTGTAATCGGCCATCGCTGCGATCCGTCCGCGAGACCGGACGGATCGCATGGACACGCATCCGGGCGAGTCAGTCCTGCTGATAGTAGGGCCGGTCCGGATTGTAGTAGGTGGCGAGATAGTCGAGCACCTGCTCGCGCTCTTCCTCGAGCAACTCGGCCATTCCCATTTCCTCCACCATCCAGACGAGGATGTCGTCCCAACCTTCGCGCGTCTGACCCTGTTGCGCGATGATCAACTCGGAATGGCAGATCGTGCACAGATCATAGGTGATCTGGGCACCGGGCGCTGGATGGAACGTCCCGATCTCGTAGATCACCTCGCTCCGCCCCTGGTCATCTGTGACCGTCGTCTGCGCCCCTGCCGTGCCGATTACGAAACTGGCCGCGAGAACGCCTGCAAGGCAAAGACCGTTGTAAGTCTTGTTCATTTCTCTTTCTTTCCTGCGCATGAAAAGGGCGCGGACCAGGCAGGTTCCGCGCCCTCGTTTTTCGGGTCTCGACTCAGCCGGCCATCACGCCGATGCGGTGGTACGAATTGTTGTTGTAGCCGCGCGGGTTCCACGCGATCGCATGGGGCTGCGAGATGCCCTCGCTATCGGTCGCCTTGGCCCAGATCTCGTAATATCCGGCCTGCGGGAAGCTGACATTGGTGCGCCAGTTCTGCCATGCGCCGCGATTGACCGGAGCGTCCAGTTCGGCCTCGGTCCAGGTCGCGCCGAAGTCGATGGAGACCTCGAGCCTTTCGATGGTGCGGTCGCCGACCCAGGCATGGCCGCGGACATCCGTGGAAAGCCCCGTCTCGGTTCCATTCGCGGGGAAGGTCACGATCGACTTCACCGGCATCGCGCCCATGATGACCATGTCCTCGTTCGGCACGTCGGTTCCCGGCGCCACCGGATAGGCGGGCACGCGGTAGGACTGACCGCCCATCTTCTCGCCGTCATGGACCTGATCGCGGACCCAGATCCGCGTCAGCCATTTCTGCGAGCACGAGCCCGGCCAGCCCGGAACGACAAGGCGCAGCGGCGCGCCGTTCATCGGGTGAATCGGGCCGCCGTTCATCTCGAAGGCGATCAGCACGTCGTCGTCGAGCGCCTTCTCGATCGGCAACCCGCGCGAGATGGGTTGCATTTCGGGATCGCCCGACAGGTGAACATCCGCGCCCTCATGGCCAGTGTAGACGGCCGCATCCTGAACGCCAGCCGCTTCAAGAACGTCCTTGAGGCGCACGCCCGTCCATTCGGAGCAGGCCACCGCGCCCACCGTCCACTGGTTGCCGCGCGCCGGCGGATCGAAAGCCGCGCGCCCGTTGCCGCCGCATTCGATATGCAGCGCCTGTGTGACGACCTCGAAATTCTCGCGCAACTCGGCGATGGTCATGGTCATCGGGTTGTCGACGAACCCGTCCACCGTCAGCGTCCAGGTCTCCGCGTCCATTTCGAAGGGCAGCTGTCCGTTGTTGCGGATGAAATGCCGATCGGTCGGCGTGATCGCGTCGTCCAGCAGATGCGGGGGCGTCTCGGCGTTCACCGGCCGGTCGTTCAGCAGGGTCAGACCGCTGTCCTTGCCCGCAAGCGGATCGTCCTGCGCGAAGGCAGCGGGCACGAGGCCGGCGGGGATGTTCTTTTCGAAGGGAATCGTGAAACCGGCCACGGCACCCATCGCGGCGAAGCTTGCGCTGCGCATGAAGCTGCGGCGATCGGCACGTTCCACGCGGTCGGGTGCTTCGACAGCTTCGACGCGTTCTCCGTTTTCGATAATGTCTGACTTGGTCATCCGACTCTCCTCCCAAAGGTCATGATTTCCGGGGATGATACCCCCTTGGTTGGTATGCAATCACCTTCGACCAGCCCAGTCAAGCGATTGGCAATGTCCAGCAAAATTTCCTATGGGAAACTCGCGGGCGGCTTACCCTGCGCCCGCCGCTATGGCGGCGTCCGGCCGTCGCGCGAAGGGCGCGCGCCCGCGAGGCGCATGCGGTTGGCCTATGCGGCCGATGGCACGAGGGCCGATGCGCTCAGATTCAGCCGCCCCGGCTTCCAGTCGCGCACGGTGTTGGACAGCACCACCTCACGCAGGCCCGCCATGCGCGCGCGCCGTTCGTCCTTTGGCATGCGCAGCGCCGAGAGGATCGCACTGTCCATGGACCGGTTCGAGAACGGGTTGGTCAGCACCGCGCTGCCCAGTTCCACCGCGGCGCCGGCGAATTCGGACAGGACCAGGACGCCGTCGCCATCCACGCGGGAGGCGACGAATTCCTTGCAGACGAGGTTCATGCCATCGGCCAGCGGTGTGATCCAGGCGACATCGGCCGCGCGGTAATAGGACACGAGTTCCACGAAGGGGATCGCGCGGGAGATCAGCGTGATCGGCTGCCAGTCGAGCGTGCCGAAGCGGCCGTTGATTCGGCCGGCGGTCTGTTCGATCTCGTTCTGGATATTCTCGTAGGCGGTCATGTTGCGGTTGGCGGCCACCGAGACATGCATGAGTCGCACCTTCCCGAGAAGGCCGGGGTTGGCCTCGAGCAGCCGTTCGAAGCTGGCCAGTTGCTCGATCCCGCCCTTGGTGTAGTCGGTGCGGCCCACGGACAGGATCAACTGGGTGTCGCCCAGTTCCTCGCGGATGGCGGCGGTTCGTTCCGCCGCTTCGTCGGAATGCGCGTTGTCCTCGATGTAATCGACATCGACCCCCACGGGCGTCACGCTGACCGACACGGTTTTCCCGGAATGCGTCAGCTCCACGGGCATCAACCGCTCGACCAGCGCGGTGCCTTCGGAGATCCATTTCTCCGGCACGGTTTCCCGCTCGACCGACGCCACGTCGAAAAGGCTGCGCGCGACCGAGACGAAGTTGTTCGCATAGCGCGGCGTGTGGAAGCCGACATCGTCGCAGGCCAGAAGGCTTTCGATGATCTCCTTGCGCCAGGGCAGCACGTTGAACGCATCCGCCGACGGGAACGGCGTGTGGTGGAAGAACGCGATGCGCACATCGGGCCTGAGCTTGCGCAGGTAGCCCGGCACCAGCCAGAGGTTGTAGTCATGCACCCAAACCAGCGCGCCTTCGGCGGCCTCGGCGGCGGCGGCCTCGGCGAAGGCCCAGTTCACCTCGCGGAAATTGGGCCAGTCCACGGGGTCGTAGTTGTAGCGTTCCTTGAAGGAATGCAGGATCGGCCAGAACGCCTCTTTCGAGGTGACATGGTAGAATTCCCGGACCTGATGCGCCGACAGCGGCAGGCGCGAAACCGAGTACTTGCCGTAGGCGTCGTCGATTTCGATGACCTGCTCGAACTCGGGGTTCGACGGGTCCTCGGCCAGTTTCCACGCCACCCACGCGCCGTGATCCACCGCGCCGAAAAAGCTTTTCAGCGTGGGGACGATGCCATTGGGGCTGCTGTTTTCCTTCAGGACGATGCGGCCGCCCTCCTCCACCTCTTCGTAGGGCTGGCGGTGATAGACGATGACGAGATCCGATGACATGGGGGCTCTCCCTTTTCAGGCGGCGGGGCGGCGCAGGGCGTCGAAGGCGAGAATGGCCTCGGCGATGCCGGCCGCGCCTTCGCCGGACGCGAAATGCACGTGATCCTGGCCTTCCAGCGCCGCGACCAGATCCGGCTCGGAGTTGCCGACCGCCACGGCCGGAAGCCCCAGCGACAGCATCGACAGATCGTTGAGCGTGTCGCCCGCCACGAGGCAGCGCTCGTTGGCCACGCCAAGATGCGTCAGAAGCCGAAGGAGCGAGGGCCCCTTGCTGACCCCCTTGGGCAGGACGTCGAAATACCGGTTGCCGGAGATCAGCGCGTCGAGACCCATCCCGGCCACGGTATCGAGGGCTGCGGCATCGAACAGCTCCGCGTCCATGTCGTAGCTGACGCGATAGCGGAACCCGGTCGACTGCAGGCGCAGCCCCGTGGCGTGGTGCAGCGCCGCCTGAACGCGCGATCCGGCGTCGCCCCATGCGGCGGCGATCTCGGCCTCGAGGTCCTCGATGGGGCTGAGCAGGTGGTCGTGGTCGACCGAGGCGATGGTGGTGCCGACATCGCCCACCACGTAATCGGGGCGCGGCACGCCCCCCTTCCGCGTCAGATTGCGGATGAACCCCGGATCGCGACCCGTCACGAAGATCAACCCGACATCGGCGCGGTTGCCCTCGATCCAGTCGTAGAGACGGGCGCGCGACGCCTCGGACCCGCCGAGGAACGTCCCGTCCAGATCGGTGGCGAGAACGAGCGCCTTTTTCGAGAAATCTTGCGTGGTGTCGGATGCTACGATCTGGGTCATGTGAACCTTTCTGCGAGTTGCTGGATGGCCATGTCGGTGGCCGGGTGATCGAAGGAGAGGTCGAGCGTGCGCGGCTCGCCCTCGATGGGGCGCGACCAGAGCGCGGCGAAGGTCTCGCCAAGCTCGGCGCCGTTGTGCAGGATGGTCCGCACCGCCTCGCTGATGGGCATGGCGACGCCCACGCGGCGCGCGAGGTCGGTGACGGACCGCGCGTTCATCTCGCCCTCGACGACGACGGGCTGGCCGTCGAAACAGGCCTCGCGCCGGATGCCCTGACCCAGTTGCAGGCCCAGCGACATGTTGCGCGAGGTGGGGCTGGAGCATGTGAGCGTCAGATCGCCCATTCCCGACAGCCCCGTCACCGTCTCGCGGCGCCCGCCCAGCGCCTCGGCCAGCGCCTTCATCTCGTCGACGCCGCGGGTGATGAGGGCCGCGCGCGTGTTCTCGGCAAAACCCGCGCCGGTCATCATTCCGCAGGCGATGGCGATGACGTTCTTGACCGCGCCGCCGACCTCCACCCCGACCAGATCGTCGGACACATAGGCGCGGAAGCTTTCCGTCGAGAGCGACATCGCCGTACGCACCGCGGGGCTTTCGTCAGGCGCAAGCCGGTCGCGATGCGAGAAGGGGAAGGCGACCGTGGCGGCGGTCGGATGGCCCAGCGCGGTTTCGGCGGCAAAAGTCGGGCCGGAAATGCAGCCGACGGGATTGCCGCCCAGCTCCTCCTCGGCGACCTGCGTCATCAGAAGCCCGGTCTCCGCCTCGATCCCCTTGGCACAGACGGCGACGGGCACGTCCTTCGGCAGGTATTCGGCCATCTGCCGGGCCACCGAGCGCACGGAGCGCGAGGGCACGACAATGGCGACAGCCTCGGCCCCCTCCAGCGTCGCGCGCATCTCGTGGACGGCATGCAAGGTATCGGGCAGCGCGACCCCGGGCAGGTAGCGGGAATTCTCAGCCCTCGCGTTGATGGCATCGCAGACCTGCATGTCGCGGCCCCAGATGCGCGTGGTCACGCCGGCCTTGGCGAATGTCGCGGCCACCGCCGTGCCCCAGGCTCCCGCGCCCAGAACGGCCACGCGCCCGAAACGCTCGGGATTATTCTGGCGCGGAATCGCCGCGACGACATGATGCTTCATCTCGTTTGCCACCTCGTCGGAAAGTGAAAGGACGGGGCCCGGAGGCAGCCCGCATCGGCGCGCCGTCAGATGCGGCGGGAATGTCGTTTAAAGACCATTCATGTCGCAAAAGGTGCATTTCTGAGCGACAAGGTCAATGCTGCATCCGCGAAAATTGTCGAATTACGAGGAAAACCGGTGTTTCGACCCTGTTTCGAAGACACGACATGATCGCATGTCAGGCAGACGCGCCTCAGAATGTAGCGCTTGATGTATAGATTGCGACATATGCAGGTCGTTTTTTGACAAATCGTTCAGAATGCTTAGGTGTTGCCGCAGCACAGCATAACCAGAACCGAGGGAGCACTGATCTATGACATCGCACGTTCGCACCGCAATTTTTCCCGTCGCAGGGCTCGGTACGCGGTTCCTTCCGGCCACCAAGGCCACACCGAAGGAATTGCTGCCCGTTCTCGACACGCCCTTGATCCAGTATGCGATCGACGAGGCGCGGGACGCGGGCGTGGAACGCATGATATTCGTGAGCCACCCCGCAAAACAGGCCATCGAGCGCCACGTCATGGACGATGCAAGGCTGCGTGCCACCCTGACGGCGCGCGGCAAGGAGGACCTCGCCGAGGAACTGGCGGAACACGCGCTCTGCCCGGTTCAGGATGACGTGGTTTTCGTCATGCAGGAGGAACCGCTGGGGCTGGGCCATGCCGTTCTTTGCGCCCGCGACCACGCCCTGCCCGGCCCCGTGGCCGTCCTGCTGCCCGACGACCTGATCCTCGGCCCACCCGGCGCGCTGTCGGAAATGATCGCGGCCTACGATCCGGACAGCGCCGGTCACATGGTCGCCACCATGGAAGTCGCGGCGGAGGACACCCGGAAATACGGCATCCTGTCGGTGACGGGCCGCGACGGTCGGCGCCTGATCGCCGACGGGATGGTCGAGAAACCCTCCCCCACGGACGCGCCCTCGCGCGATGCCGTGGTCGGGCGCTACGTGCTGGACCACTCGATTTTCGAGGCCCTCGCCACGCAGGCACCGGGCGCCGGCGGCGAGATCCAGCTGACCGACGCCATCGCGCGCGGCGTGTCCCGCGTGGGCCTCGTCGGCTTCCGCTATTCGGGCAGGCGCTTCGATTGCGGCTCGAAGGTGGGCATGCTCGCCGCCACGCTGGAACTGGCCTCGCATGACCCGGACTGCGCCGCGTTGCTCCGCGAGATGGGGCTTTCGACGGATGCCCCCCGGGCAGCGTGACCCATGGCGGGCCGCCCCGCTCAGTGCACGAACAGGAGCGAGATCACGCCCACCAGCACGAGGCTGAGCGCCCAGACCAGATCGAGATTGAACCAGCTTTTCGACAGGAACCGGAGGCCGAGCCAGCGGTAGACGCCGAAGGCGATGGCCCCGCCCGACAGGGTCATGGCCAGCGTGTGCGACACCGCGACAGCCACGGCGATCCCTGCATTGCCCGCCATCAGCTCCGAGGCGGCCGCGTGGCCGGTATCGGTTTCGATGGTACGGCAGATGCCGAGGTAGATCGGCACCAGCATCAGCCCCGCGCCATGGGCCATCGCGGCGAGGAACGACCACAGCGCCAGCCGCGAGGGCGGAACCCGCGCAAGGAACCGCGGGTGCCGTCGGTTGATCAGCAGGTATACCCCCAGCGCGATGACGAGGAAGGCGGCACCGATCTGGATCTCGCGCTGCCATTCGGCAAGGAACAGCAGGGCCGTGAACGGAAACAGGATCGCCGCCATCGCCACGAGGTGACCGCCCGCAAGCGCCAGAAGCGCCTTGAACAGGCTGCCGCGGTCACGATCCATCAGGGCCGCCGACACCGCCAGGGGCCAGCCCATGCCGGGATTGACCCCATGATAGATGCCTGAGGCGACAACGGCCCACCACAGGGCCGTTGCCGTATCGACGCCCTCCACCCGTCAGACGGAGGGGTAGCAGAAACTGTCCGTGGAACAGTCGCCGCCTTCGAGGCGGATCTGGTGGCTCCGGTAGCCCTTGGGGAACTCGATGTAGAAATCCGGGTCCAGCTCCAGCCCGCCCTTTTCTCCCACATTGGCCATGACCATCTGGCCGCCTTCGTCCTCGGGATAGAACTGCTTGTCCCATGTCGAATAGAGCGAGTTGGTCCAGTAGACACGCTTGCCGTCACGGCTGATCTCGACCATTTGCGGACCGAAGACGAAGGGCCTGCCATTGGGATGGGCCGTGCCACGCGCGATGCCGCCGATCTCGACCTTGCCGGCGAGCTTGGGGTTCATCGGGTCGGAAACATCGTATTGATGCATCTCGCCGAGGCCCCAACAGGCGACGTAGAGATACCTGTCGTCGAGGCTGAGGTCGATGTCGGTGACCAGCGGAGGAACCGCCTCGAACCCCTGCAGAAGCGGCGGCAGGTTCTCGGCCTTCTCGGGGCGCGGGTCGATGGTGATGGTCTTTTTCGCCTCGAAGGTGCCGTCGTCCTTCTGCCACCAGGTGAAGATCGCGCCCTGCAGGTTGGTGGTATCGACGACGACCCCGCAGAAGCCGTAATCCTTGGCCGGGTCGTGCGCGGGGCGGATCTCCAGCGCCATCTGGTGGTTTTCGCCCAGGTCGATGGTCTGTACGTTCTTGCGCTCGCGCAGGTTCCAGAAATGGATCGAATGGCCGTACTTGTTGGACAGAAGGTCCTCGGCCACCAGCCCGTTCTCGAACTGCGGCGGCAGGCCCCATTCCGAGCTGACCATGTAGTCGCGCGGCAGGTTCCACCAGAAATCGTAATGCTTGTCCTGCTTGCCGCGGTCCATCTCGTAGCGCCCGAGGATGTCGAAGGTCTCGCAATCCATGATGAAGATGCCGGGCGGCCCGTCGGTGCCGTCCTTGCCGCCGCCGCCCAACGTCGAGACATAGATGCCCTCCGGGCCGCAATGAATGGTGTGCGGGCGCGAATAGCCCGTCTTGGCAAAGACCTCCTCGGGCTCGATGATCTTGTGGATGCTCGCCTTCAGGGGTTCCTTCACGTCGATCACGTAGATGCGCGACGACCGGATGCCCGGAATGATCAGGTAGCGCCGTTCCAGAAACGCGTGCCCGGTCAGCGGCGAAAGCGCCGAGGAACAGGCGTTCCATCCGAAATGGTGAAACTCGTCGCCCTTGTTGGGCATGATGAGTTGATGCACGATCTGGCCGTAGGCGTCGGACCTGGGGTCCACGTCGACCACGGCGAGGCCGTCGGGTTGCGACCCGTCCGGACTGAGCATCAGCGTGAAGGCGAGCGTTTCCGCCGGGGCCTCCATTGCAAGCTTCGGGGTTGCGTGGAACGTCGGATCGGGTCTCAGGTTCATGGTCGGCTCCTCCCAGGCCAGGGCGATCAATTCTTGGTTCGGTGGTTCTTCTTCGCCCGAGGTCGAGCGTGCCATGAAACCCCGAGTCGGGGAAACAACCATCTGGAATGTCGAATATCCACGGCGCCGGAGCCGGTCGTGGCCCGGCCGGAGAAGCCCTTGCAGTCCCGGGCGAAGGCCACGCCGCGGTCGTCCTTGCCGCGCCGGATCCACCGTGCGGGGCGTTCGGAACGTCTGGCCGGGCGGGCCCGCAGCACTGATCACGCGGGTTTCGGGCGCAGAAGTTTCTTTCTGGAAAGATGACAGCATGGCCCGAAGCCCGAAGTGCCGCGCGGCGCGGCACCGGGGCCATCGGCTTTGCCCGATCGCCTCGGCTGGACGGGGCGAAACCCTACCCGGCGAGCCTGTTCGTCGAAACGGTGCGGCGTGCGGGTTCGCCCTGACCGTGGGCGATCACGAAGCGGCCAACCACCGCGCGAAGCTCGACCGATTTGGCACGAAGCGCCTTGCTCGTTTCGGTCGCATCGTCGGCCATGGCGGCGTTCTGGCGCGCAGTGGCGTCGATCTCGTGCATGGTCTGGCCGATGTGGGAAAGGGTCGCGGCCTGAACGCGCGATGCCGCGTCGATCTCGGCGATATTGCCCTTCACCGCCTTGACCATGGTTGTGATCTCGCGCAGCGCGCGGCCGGTCTTTTCCACGTCTTCCACCCCCGACCTGACATTCGCCTCGCTGGCCGCGACAAGCTCCTTCACCCGCCGCGCCGCGTCCGAGACCTGGTCGGCAAGGGCGCGCACCTCCTGGGCGACGACGGCGAAGCCCCGGCCGGCATCGCCGGCGCGGGCCGCCTCGACGCCCGCGTTCAGCGACAGCAGGCTGGTCTGGAAGGCAATGTCGTCGATCATGCTGCTGATGCCGGTGATCTCGCGGGACGTGCTGCGGATCAGGTCCATCGATTCCGTGGTGCTGTCGACGACTTCGCTGCCCGCCTCGGCCTTGCGGGCGGCGTCCGATGCGGTCTCGGTCGAGGCCGCCGAGTTCTTCGCGGCATCGTCGAGAAGCGTCGTGAGGTGTTTCAGCCGCTCGGCCGTCTCGGCGACGAGGGAAGTCTGGTGCTCGGTGCGGGCGGAAAGTTCGTCGACCGCCGCGCCCAGCGTCTCCGAGCGCCGCGCGATCTCCAGAGCGGTCTCCACCACATCGGCCACCACCACGCGCAGGTTGGCGCAGGTCTTGTTGAAGTTGGCGACAAGGCCCCTGTAGGCCTCCCCGTAATCGCTGGTGATCTCGTGGGTCAGGTCGCCGGACGACAGCCGTTCGAGTGCCTCCATCAACTCGCCGGTGATGCCCTCCTTGGCGCTCTGTTCAGCCTGGCGTTCCCGTTCAGCGGCCTCGCGCGCATCCCTCAGCTTATAGGTCAGCGCCTCCATCGCGTCCCAGATCACACCGATCTCGTCGAGACCGCGATGGGTCTTGCGAAACTCCCGGTCGAGATTGCCCGCGGCCATGTCCTGAAGCGTCCTTGTCGCGGCTTCCAGCGGGCCGACCAGCTTCTTGTGCAGCGCGACCAGCGACGCGAGCGTCAGGGCCGCGATTACGACCATGATCGCGGCGCTGACGGCGCGAGCACGACGCGACTCCCGCAACTGCCCGGCCCAATAGCCCTGGATGTGGTCGCCGGCGATGGGCGCGATCCCCGCGACGGCGTCGAGCGCGGCATTGGAGAGCGCGAAGAACTCTTCGAAACCGTAAGGAATGTCCGCCGGCGCGCCGGCGCGCATGGCATTCATCGCCGCGTCCATGCGCTCCAGCGCCGGCAGATAGGTGGCAGTGAAGGGCCGCTCGACATCCTCGATCGCCGTCGTCAGCCCTGCCGAAAGCTCCACTGCGTCTGCGGCGACACGCAGCTGGTGCCAGGCAGCCTCGGCGCGGGCGGTGTCGATGCGCGCCTCGCCCACATGGGCGATGGGGATGGGGCGTCCGGACAGCGTGGCGATGGCGTAAAAGGTCCGCGAACGCCCGCCGTATTCCCGGACCTCCCATGCAAGCGACTGTATCCGGCTGAGCATCATCTCGCGGGTGGAGGATTCACCCCGCGGCAGGACCAGGAGACTGGAGGCGGCGAAAAGATCCTCGATCAGGGATTTCAGCTCATAGGGGAGTGCGCTGGACCTGGCGGGGTTGCGGGCGTCGCCGGTCCC
>LJSY01000013.1:44627-60440 GCA_001314805.1 Rhodobacteraceae bacterium HLUCCO18
CGGCCTCCCGCCGCAGGGCCGCGATGCCCTGACGGGCGGTGCGCACCTGGTCGGCGAAGAGCGTCCGGTTCTCGAAGGACGGCTTGTCCTCGAGGGTTTCCAAGGCACGAAGCAGCAATCCGTCCGACTGCGTGCGCTGCTGTTCGATCAATTCGAGGAAGGCCGGGGGGATAGCGGTGTCGAGCGACAGGGCGACCTGTGTCACGCTACGCTCGAAGGACAGCGCGACGATGCCCTCGTACCAGTCGGAGCGCGCATTGGCCAGCGCCGCCAGCTGCACGTCCTGCACCACCTTGTCATGCGCCCGCCACAGCCGTTCGGCCGCAAGGAAAAGCGAGAACACCCCCAGGATCAGGAGGACAAACATGACAGCGCGCGCAATCCGCATCCCTGGCTCCAACAACTGCTCGGGATGCTCCTAAGGCCAAAATCCTAACGAACCGATACCAAAGGACCCGGGTTCAGGCGGCAAGCCAATCGGTCAAGGCCGCTGTCACCGCATCGGGTCGTTCGAGGGTCGGCATGTGGCCGGCCTCCTCGACGATGACCAGCCGCGACCCCGCGACCAGATCGTGCATCAGTTCGTGACGCTCCACGGGGCAGAGCGCGTCCTGCCGCCCGCACAGGATCAGCGTGGGAACCGTGACCGCGCGCAAGGTTTCGCGCTGGTCGGGCCGGTCGCGCAGCGCGATCGACTGGCGTTCGAACACGTGCGGACCCAGGGACAAGGCCATGGCCATGCACAGATCGAGGATTTCGCCGTAGCGCGGCCCCTTGGCCAGGTAGTTGGGCTTCAGGTCCTCGCGCATGATCCGGTCGAGCCCGCCGGCACGGACAGCCTCGATCTGGGGACCGCGCCGCGCCTGGACCTCCGGCAGCTCGGCACGCGGGTTGGTGTCAAGAAGCGCAAGCCGCGTCACACGCTCCGGGGCCCGCCGGATGACCTCCATCGCGACGATCCCGCCCATCGAGAGCCCGGCGAGCGCGAAACGCTCCGGCGCGGCGTCAAGCACCTGCCGGGCAAGCGTGCCCATGTCCGCCGCACCCGTGATGTCACCATGGATCACGTCCCGCTCGGCGGCGATGGCCTCGGCCTGGGGACCGAAAAGCCGCCCATCGCACATCATCCCCGGCAGCAAGAGCAGCGGCTCCGTCATGCCACGCGGGCCGCGCCTTCGCTGAGCGCCGCGAGCTTGGCATAGGCGATCTCGGGATCGACCGCGCCGAAGCCCGCGAAGGTGCCGAAGCCGCAGTCGCTGCCCGCGATCACGCGCTCGGCGCCGACAATGTCGACGAAGCGCTCGATCCGCTGGGCCACGAGGTCCGGGTGTTCGACGAAATTCGTCGTCGTGTCGACGACGCCGGGGACCAGAACCTTGTCCTCGGGGATGTCGGCCTTTCGGTCGCGGAATACGGCCCACTCATGCCCGTGCCGGGGGTTCGACGTCTCGAACAGGACATAACGCGCCTTGGCCGACATGAGCGTATCGAACATCCGGGACATGGGGATGTCGCAGACATGCGGCCCCTCGTAATTGCCCCAGCAGATGTGGATGCGCACGCGGTCCTCGGGGATGTCCGACAGCGCGTGGTTCAGCGCCTCGACGTGGCTTGCCGCGACCTTCACGAACTCTTCGTCCGAGAGGTCGGTGAAGAGCATGTGGCGGGAAAGCGCAAGGTCGGGGCAGTCAAGCTGCAGGTCGAGCCCGGCGGCGACGATGGTCTCGTATTCCTCCTTCATCGCGTCGGCGAGTGCGGCGAGATAGGCCTCGCGCGTGGGGTAGTGGTCGTTCTGCAAGAAGAGGCTGATCACACCGGGGCTGGCGGCGTTCATGAAGCCGCGCTCGATGCCATGCGCCTCCATCGCGGCTTTCAGATTTGCGATATCCTTCCCCAGCTCGCCCTGGCCTTTGGATTTCACCTCTCCGACGCACATCGGGCGCGCGTATTTCGGCGTTCCGCCCTCGTTCGCCAGTCTTTGCAGGAAGCTCGGGAACAGCTTCAGGTCTGCGGGCGCGTTGCGGGGGCTGTCGCCATCGAAGCCCGTATAGCGGTCCTTCACATAGGTCGCATAGGATATTTTCGATGTTTCTCCATCGGAGACAATATCGACTCCAGCGGCTTTCTGTTTCGCGACTGTCTCCAACACGGCCTCGGTCATCGCGGCGTCGAAATCGGCCGCGTCATAGGGTTCGCCGCGCTCGCGGGCGAAGATGAAATCGACAACCTTCTGGGTCCGCGGCAGGCTGCCGACATGGGTGGTGAGAATGGTCATGGTCGTCCCTCTTGCGTGGTGGCGGGCGCATCCTCCGCCGGTAGCCTGCGGCGGAGAAAGCCCATCCAATTGTCCTGACAGATGCCCCGGATCAGCGTCTCGCCAAAGCCGGCCTCGCGCATCGCCTCGACCAGCGCCTGCAGCGCGGCGGCGGAGCCCAGCCCCTCGGGCATCGGCGCGCCGTCGAAATCCGAACCAAGGCCCACGTGATCCTCGCCCGCCATCTCGACCATGTGCGCAAGATGCCGGACGGCGAATCCGATCCCGCCCTCGGGCGCACGCTTGCCATCGGGGCGCAGGAACATGGTGCCGAAGTTCAGGCCCACCATGCCGCCCGTCTCGCCCACCGCCTTCAGCTGCGCGTCGGTCAGGTTCCGCGCCGTGAGCGATATGGCGCAGGCGTTGGAATGGGTCGCGACCAGCGGCAGGCCTTCCTCGGCGATGTCCCAGAAGCCCTGCATCGTGATGTGGCTGCAATCCACGACCATGCCGCGCGCGTGGGCCTCCCGCACCAGCGCGCGGCCCGCGTCGGTCAGGCCCGGCCCGGTGTCCCCGTCCGACCCGGTCCGGAACGGGACGCCATGGGCGAACACGTTGGGACGCGACCAGACCGGACCGAGGGAGCGCAGACCGGCATCATAGAGCTTGTCGAGCCCTTGGAGATCCGCGTCGATGCATTCGGCACCCTCCAGATGGAGTACGACCGTCAGGGGCCCCTCCGGATCGGGCGTGAGGTCCTCGCGCGTCAGCACCAGCCGGATGAGGCCCGCCGCCTCCAGCGCCGTGGCGATGTCGACCTGCCGGGCCACGGGCACCGCTGCCGCATGTTTCGGCAAAGGGTCAGGCACGGGGATGTCATAGGGCGGCGCGTCGAAGACCGTGAAATCGAGCGGCTGGTTCGGTGTCGGCGAGAACAGCGCGAAGAACCCGCCCACCATGCCGCCCGCGCGCGCCTTGGGCAGGTCCACATGGCCAGGCCCCCCGTCACGGAACAGCGCGACGGGGTCGTCCTTGGCCATGGATAGCCGCAGGAGCGCGTCGTTATGGCCGTCGAATACCGGTATCATGCGGCGGGCCGCCAGGTCTGTCCCGCAGGATCATCGGTGCCGACCACGTGGTAGAGCGCGGCCTCCCCGGTCATCGACGGGGCCACGCCATGGGTCAGCCCCTCGGGTACGCTCATCGTGTCGCCCGGCGCGAGCACGGTCTCGCCGCCCGCCCATGTCACCCGCCAGTGGCCCTTCACCGGCATCAGGACGCTCGGGCGGTCATGGGCTTGCGGCAGTCCCCCGGCGCTGGCGCGGGTGACGAAGCTCACTTCGAAGCCGGGCCTGTCAGGCAGGACCCCGGTCTCGCCGATCACCTCGACGGGCCGCCTGTCGGACAGCGCGACAAGGTCCCAGTAGCGCGCGACATGGTTCGGCAGCACCTCCCGCGCGGCGGGTTCGGGGAAGGCCGCGAGCTCCGCCTCGGTCAGGAGCGGCATGGGCGCCACGCCATCGGGCAGCGCCGCGCCCTTCCTGCTGTCGTAGAGCTTGCCCTCCTCCGACAGCACCAGACCATGCGCCTGCGCCTCCTCGATCACCTGCGGGGCCCAGATCACGCCGCCGCCCGCGTCGTCGCCGCCGAGAATCGCCATGATCATCCCGTAATCGGTGCCGATATTCTCGAAGCCCCGGAAGATGCCGGTGGGGATGTTGAAGATATCGCCTTCCTCCAGCACGACGGACCCCGCATTGCCCCAGCGGCCCCAGAAGAAGCGCCAGCGGCCGGACAGCACGAAGAAAACCTCCGCCGTGCGGTGCGAATGGAGAGAGTTGCGGCAGAACGGGGGTTGCCCGGCCGCGCCGATATTGAACCCGTGCGGCAGCGAGATGTGCACGTGCTGATCGGCGGCCTCGGACACGCCGCCGCCGATGATCGTGAAGTTCTCCTTCCGGTCCGAGCCGGGCGTGTGGGCGTCGATGAAGGCCGTGCGGCAGGGTTTGAGATCGCCGTAACGGACGATGCGCGCTTCCATCTCGTGCGGTGTCATTGGGCTTCCTTGCGTGTCGTCATTGGTGTTTCCCGAGGTGCGGCCTTTCCCGCATCAGCCGTCGTCCCCCTGCAGCAGGATCTGCTTCCAGATCGCGGTTTCGTCGTAAAGCGTGTATTCGCGTCGCAGGCCCCACGGCCCGAACTCGGCATGGGTGATGCCAAGTACGTAGACCATCGCGCCGGTGGGCGCCCCGAAGGCCCCCCAACCGGTGTGCCGGCCCCAGAGGCTCCATCGCACGGCGGCGCGCGGCGGCATCATCGGGTCTTCGCGCCCGATGATGTGGTCGAGCCGGAACTCCGCCTTGGGGAAAGCCGCGCGCAGGCCCATCCAGAACCGGTCCGCCGCCGCGTGGCCATGGGCGGTGATGCCGCCGGGATAGCCGAGGTGGCAGGCGCGGTCGTATTCCGCCGGGATCGTCGACATGTCCGCGCCCATGATCCGTTCGAGGATCTCCGACAGGCGCTCACCCCAGGGGCTGTCATTGCCGGTGCCGGCATAGGGGCCGGGCCGGTCGGTCTCGGGCGTCATCGGCCTGACGCAGGCCTGCGCCCCGCCCTCGCGTTCGATCAGGTCGGCGGCGAAGTCCCTCGGCTCCCAGTCCAGCTGCCGCACGATGGCGCCCTGGTCGCGGATCAGCCATTCGTCGTCGATCACGTTGTCCCTGGCGTGGCAGTCTGCGTGGATGCGGTAGATCAGCTTTCTGCCCGTGGCCTTGCCATAGACGCCGTCGCCCGAATGGGTGGCCATCGACAGGATCCGGTGCGAGCTCAGCATTCCGGTCTCGGGTGTGCCGGACCAGATCACGTCCTCGCCCAGAAGCACCCGGTCGGGAAACTCGTGCAGCGTGGCCATCGTGGCGCCGATCACGTCCTCGTTGCCGGTCACCACCGATCCGGGCGAGCGGACGACGATATCCTTGCTGTAGTAATCGTGCAGCGTGTGGATGCCGCGATCTTCCCAGATCTCCCGGGTGATCCCGATGATGTAATCGGGGAAATCGCGAAACTTCGGATCGAAACCCTTCATGTCCTGTCCCATCCTTCAGGTATCCGGGCCGAGCCGCGCAGGATCAGCTGCCCATCGACCTCGACATTGCGCGGCGGGGTGCCCTCGTCCTCCACCAGTTTCAGCAGCAGGTCCACTGTTTCGGCCACCATGCGTCCGGCGGGCTGGCGCACCGTGGTGAGGTCATAGGCGGGCCATCCGGCAGCGGGCACGTCGTCGTAGCCCACGACCGACACCTCCCCCGGCACGCTCAGGCCGAATTCGCTGCGCAACGTGTCCATGACCGGGATCGCCATGTGATCGTTGGCGACGAAGACCGCGTCGGGCCGCTCGGCGGCAGGCACGCAGAACATGCGCCGCGCGGCCTCGGCGGCCTGTTCCATGCGGAAGTTCCCGACCTCGCGCGCGTGCAGCGACCGGCCAGCTTCGGCGAGGCGCGTGGTGAAGCCAAGCTCACGGTCCCGCTGGGTCGAGGCGCCCTCCCAGCCGGCGATATAACCGATCCGTTCATGCCCGGCGGCCAGGAACAGCTCAGCCACGCGGCGGCCGCCTTGCGCGTTATCGGAGGTTACCGAGGAAAACCCCTCACCATCCTGCGCCCGGTTGAACAGGACCATGGGCACGCCCGCCGCGCGGCACCGGTCCGACAGGTCCGAGGACAGCGCCACCGAGGCCGCGATGATGCCGTCCACCTGGTAATCCAGGATCTCCTCGACCACGGTGTCGATATTGCCAGCCGTCTGCGCGGCCATGAAGACGAGCACATGATAGCCCCGCTGCTGCAGCGCGTTCGACAGACGCTCCAGCACGTCGGGGTAGAACTGGTTGTCGAGATAGGCGACGACGAGGCCGATCATCCGGCTGCGGCCCGAGACCATGGCGCGGGCGAGGATGTTGGGCCGATAGCCCAGCTCGGCCGCCGCGCGTCTGACCTTCTCCACCGTCTTGGCCGAGGCCGAGGCGCCCGGCGTGAAGACGCGGCTGACCGCCGACTGGCTGACACCAGCGCGTTCGGCGACCTCGGCGGACGTGACCCTGCTGACCGTCATGGCGCGGCCACCGGCGCGTTTGCGTTGCCATGGCTGTCGGTATTCATGGCGTCCCCACCGGAAACGGAACCTCGCCCGGAACGCGCGCCTTGTTGAACTCCCTGAGCCGCGCGAAGACATCCACGCCGAGCTGCCGCCAGGCGTCGAGCAGGTCGACCAGCACCCAGTTCTCGCGGATGAGCCCGTCCTCGATCCGCCAGAAATCCAGCGAACACATGGAAATCCGCCTGCCCGCCGGCGCGATGCCCATCCAGCCGTCATGGCTGACCGTCTGGATCATGTTGGGCCAGCCCGTGACGGCGGCGTAATCGCCATCGCCGAAGAAGTGATAGATGACATCGCCCGCGTGTTGGCCGCGGTCCGGCATACCGGCGAGGAACGGGATCTGGTGCCAGTTGCGGAACCCCGCGATGCCGCGCCCGGTGCCGATGCCGGCGGGGCCGTACCAGTTCATCCTCGGATGCCATAAACGGTGCATCTCCATCACCTCCGGCCCGCCCTTGGCGGGATGCCGCGTCATGTGGTCCAGCATCTCGACGATGTGCCGCCGGCTCGCTTCCGCCCGCGCCTCATCCCATGGGCCCGGCACGAGGCCGTCCTGCGTGGCCGGCCCCGGAACGCAGAACTCCAGCCCGAGCGACGGCGCCATGGGCCATGCGCGGGCCTGCATCATGACCTCCGGGATGTCCCAGAGCGTCTGGACCTCGGTGACGCGGCCCTCCTCGAAGCGGTAGAACTCGTGGAAGCGCATATGCGCAAGGTGGCCCGTGGGCGGGATGTCGAGCCAGGGCCGGACGAAGGTGCCCATGTAATGACCGCCGCAGCCCACCCAGTCCCCGCCATGGTCGTCCCTGCCGCCCATCACGATCCAGTCGCGGCGTTCGAGGTCCGGCATCGCCCACAACAGCGGCGCGTAGCAGGTCTCGTAGAGCGGCCCGGTCCCTTTCAGCGTGCCGAAGGGATGGGGCATGTGGATGGGCGCATCGGCATCGATCAGCGCATCCAGCGCCGTCCGGACGGCGCTCTCGTCGAAATCGGTCATCGCCGCGCGAAGCGGCGCGAGGGCGGCCTTGTTCCGGTTGTGGATATCGCTCACCGGCCTGTCCCCTTGTGATCCGATCGCGGGGCCTGCCGCGCATCGCGGTCATGGCGGTCCCAGCCCTGCCCGTCGAAGACATCGACACCCAGTTGCGCCAGCACATGGGGGAAGTCCACCATCACCCAGTTGTCGACGATCTTGCCGTCCACGACCTTCCAGAAATCCATGTACCGGATCTCCACCCGCTTGCCGGTCGGCGAAACGCCCATGAACGTGCCCGAATGGGTCGCCTCCTGCCGTCCGAAGGCGGCTGCCCATTCGCCCATGTAGAGCCGCGCCTCGTCGATGCAGACCTTGTCCGAAAACGCCGCCTGGAACGGGCGCTGCCAGTTGTTCTGGAACTCCCGCAGCCCCGTCTTGGTGCCGCAGCCATAATTGCCCATCCAGCGGAAACTCTCTGCGAAGAACTCCCCGATATCGTCGATCCGGTGGTCGTTGAGACCGTCGACCATGCCCTCGATCACCGCGCGCGTCTCGGCGGTCTTCGACATGTCCGTGTCACGGCTCAGCACCGCCTGTTCCGGACGTGCTCCGCTCATTTTGTTCTCCTCCCCCGGTTCGGCATCGATCAGCCCTTGACCGCCCCCGCCGTCAGGCCGCTGACGATCTGGCGCTGGAAGAACAGGACCAGCACGAAAAGCGGTACGGTGGCCGAAACCACGGCGGCGACGGCGAACATGACGTTGCCGGCCTCCTGCGTGGTGCCGAGGAAGCTCGCGATGGCAGGGATCATGGTCTCGTTTCTCTCGGACAACAGCATCGAGGTGACGGCGAAGTCGTTATAGGCCAGCAGGAAACTGAACAGCCCCGTGGTGATCACACCCGGCCACATCACCGGGATGATGACATGCCGGAACGCCTGGAACCGGGTGCAGCCGTCGACCATGGCGCTTTCGTCGAGGTCCTTGGGGATGTTCAGAAAGAAGGAATGAAGCATCCACAGGGTGAAGGGCTGGTTGATCGCCACCAGCACGATGATCGTGGTGGGCAGGATGCCCCAGATGTTCCACTCGAAGAACGGCAGGAGGTAGCCGGAGACCAGCGTGATATGCGGCATCGCGCGGAAGACCAGCGCCAGCATCAGCAGCCAGAAGGCGTAGCGGAAGCCCGACCGCGCCAGCGCGTAGCCGCCCAGCGTGCCGATGGTCAGCGAGATGACGACGGTGAAGCCCACGACGATCCCGGTGTTGAGCGCGGCGCGCCAGAACTCCTCCTGCACCCATGCGCCGTAATAGCCGTCGAGCGTGAAGGCGCTGCCGGTCTCGCGGACCGTGTTCACCCCGTAAAGCGCGTTGCGCCAGTCCGCACGGGAGAAAAAATCGCTCTCGACCTTGAAGCTGCCCCAGAGTGTCCAGAGAAACGGGAAGGACGCGATGACGAGCCACAGGATCACGAAGCTCACGGAGATCACCGTCAGGGGCGTGATGCGGGATTGCGCCTTGGTGGCCATTGCTCTCGCCCCTCTCTCAGTGCGTCGATTTGCGGGTATAGTCGCGATACGTGCGCACCAGCACGGGCGACAGCAGGATCGCGACGCCGATGATCGTCAGCATCGAGGTCGCGCCGGCCGACCCGTAAAGCGGGTTTCCCGCCTCGCGCAGATCGTTGAAGATGATCCATGACAGCGACCGCGCGTAGGCCTGCGCCTGGAAGCCGACGATGGGCTCGAAGACGCGGAAATTGTCCATCAGCTGGATCAGAGTGATGAAGACCACCAGCGGCATCAGGTGCGGCACGACCACGTGGCGCATGCGCTGCCACTTGCTCGCCCCGTCGATCATCGCGGCCTCCATCGTGTCGGCGGGCACCGTCTGAAGACCCGCGTAGAAGACGATGAAGCTGAAGGGGATCGACGACCAGATGCCGTAGACGATCAGCATGATCCACGTGAGCGTGGCCGAGGCGCGCAGGCTCAGCGACGGGTCGTTCATGATGTTCTGCAGCGTCGCCCCGATGATGCCTTCTGCATCCACCATCCAAAGAAGGATCAGAGAGCCCACCAGCGGCGTGATCATCATCGGCAGCAGCGAGAAGAAGATCGTCGGCCCCTTGAACATCTTCGGCAGCTTGTTGACCCCCACGGCCACGGCAAGGCCGATCAGCAGCACGAAGGGCGTGACCACGAAGGTGTAGGTCAGCGTGAAGGCCAGCGCCCGGTAGAACGGCAGGCCCAGCACCCGGTCGAAGAACGCGCCCCAGCTTTCCGTCGTGGCCCAGGCCTCGCCGATCTCGCCGAAGGCCAGATGCGCACGGTTGGTGTAGGTGCCGAGCCCGTTGAACTGGCCGAGCGGCTGCGCATCGCGGAGCGCCCGGGTCGCCTCCTGGTCGATCACCGTCTCCTCCGTGCAGCCGAAGGGGCCGCAATTCTCGACCGTGATCAGGACCTGTTCGTGCTGGATGTGCAACGACTGGATGAAGACCGAGACGATGGGCAGCGCGATGAACAGCGTCATCGCCGTCAGCGTCGGCAGGATGAACCAGAAGAACGTCTTGTGTTTCATGGCGCGGCCCCTGTCCCGGCAGGTGCCGACGGGGCCGGAAACGGCCCCGCCGGTCATGCTTGCTTACTGCAGGAAGCCCGCTTCGCGCGCGGCGTCGCGATAGGCGGCTTCGGCATCCGCCAGCGCCTCTTCGGCGCTTTCGTTGCCCTGCATGAAGTCCGACAGTTCCGCGCCCAGCGCGTTGTGCAGAAGGCCGATCTGCGGGACCATGGGGTAGGGCCAGGCCCCGCCCTGCGCCGTCGCCGCCACGCCGGCGGCCGCCGGACCGGGGGTGTAGCCGTCCACCAGCCACACCGCCGCGTCGTTGTTGGCCGCGACCATGTCCGGGTTCAGCGCACTGGCGAGCGCCGCGAAGGTGGCCTCGGCTTCCTCGTCGGGGATGTTGGCGGCGATGGTGAACCCGTCCCACCAGAGCGTGGCCGAGGGAATGTCCATGCCGCCCACCGTGGGCGCCGCGGCCAGAACGGTGTTCGACACGACCTCCTCGGTCGAGCCCTCGTCATCGAGGATGGCGGAGCCGCGCGAGCCCCACATGAAGCCGAGCGCGGCCTGCCCCGCCTCCCAGATCGCCTGGGTCTCGTTCGAGGCCTGGCTCAGGTGGTCGGGATGGGCGTATTCGGCAAGCTGCGCCAGCATCTCCAGCGTCGCCACGCCGGCCTCGTTGTTGATCGCGGGCTCGGCGGTGCCGGGCTCGAAGAAGGATCCGCCATGGCCGAGATAAAGCGTGTTGAACATCTCGGCGAGGTTCCAGCCCACCTGCACGTTCATCACCAGCGGATGCTCCATGATGCCGGCGGCACGGATCGCCTCGGCGGCCTCAAGCACTTCCTCGTAGGTGGCGGGAATGCCCTCGACACCGGCCTCCTCGAGAATGTCGGTGCGCACGAAGAGGTGTTGCGAATTGGCCATGAAGGCCACCGCCATCACGTCACCGCCGATGGTGATCAGCTGGCTGGGCGAGATGTTGTCGCCATAGGCCTCGACCAGATCGTTGAGCGGCCGCAGCAGCCCGTCATTCATCAGCTGCACGAGCGTCGCGTTGGCCACGATGACGCCGCCGTATTCGGCCGGGTCCGGGGTCAGCGCGGCATTCATGATGTCGCGCATCTCGGTGGTGTGGTTGCGGGTGAACTCGGCCGCGGCGCCGCCGCAGTTCTCCTCGGCGGCTCCCGCCACGGCCTGGATCGCCGGGAAGTCGTTTCCGAGGATGCGGATCGACTGCCCCTCGGGGCCGCAGGCGGCGCCATGGGCGTCGGCGAAGGCCGCCGTGGCCATCAGGCCCGCGATGGCGCTGGTTGCGGCAAGTTTCGTGAACGTCATGGTCTTCTCCCTGTTTCTCTAGCTGGCGGATGCACCTTGCAATCGCGCACCTCACGTCCCCCAAGTGATCCGTCCGGGGCATGGATGGGGCGCTCAGGCCCCTATTCGCTCACCGCTCTTTCCGTCGAAGAGGTGGCAAATCCCGTGCGAGACCGCGATCGACACCATGTCGTCGATCTCGGCCCGGTAATTCTTGTCCGCGCGCACGCTGACCAGCGCGTGGCCGATGCGCACCGTCACCATCGTGGCATCGCCCAGAAGCTCCAGCGTGTAGATCGGCGCGGTGATCTGACCGCCCGAGGGCACGACCTGCGCGTCCTCGGCCCGGAAGCCCAGCGTCACCGGCCCGTCCGGCGCGTCGAGGCCGGGTATCCCGGTATGCGGCGCGGAAAAGACGCCGCCCGAGACCGTGCCGTCGATCAGGTTCATCGCCGGGTTGCCGATGAAGCCCGCAACGAATGTGTTTGCGGGCGTGTCGTAGATCTCGGTCGGGCTGCCGACCTGCTGCACGACGCCGCCCTTCATGACAACGACCCGGTCGGCCAGCGTCATCGCCTCGATCTGGTCATGGGTCACGTAGATCGTGGTGACGGCAAGCTCGTGGCTGAGGTTCTTGATCTGCGCCCGTGTCGAGACGCGCAGCTTGGCGTCGAGGTTCGACAGGGGTTCGTCCATCAGGAACACGTTGGGCTCGCGCACGATGGCCCGCGCAAGCGCCACGCGCTGGCGCTGACCGCCCGAAAGCTCCGCGGGCTTGCGGTGCAGGAAATCGTCGAGCTCCACCATCGCCGAGGCGCGGCGCACCCTCTCGTCATGGGTTGCGGGGTCGATGCCGCGCACCTTCAGCGGAAAGCGGATGTTCTCGTAGACATTCATGTTCGGGTAGAGCGCGTAGGACTGGAACACCATCGCCACGTCGCGGTCCTTGGGGTCGAGATGGGTGACGTCGCGACCGTCGATCAGGATCTCGCCGTCGGTCGGATCCTCCAGCCCCGCGATCATGCGCATCGTGGTGGTCTTGCCGCAGCCCGAGGGCCCGAGCAGCACGAGGAACTCGCGGTCCGGAATCGTCAGGTCGAAATCGTCGACGCCGACGAACGACCCCCAGCGCTTGCACACGTTGCGCAGAACGATTTCCGCCATGGCGACCCCCTGTCAGACATGCAGGCGCATTTTTGCATACGCTTGCAAAAAGCCTAGACAGGAAAGCCGCAAGCTGGCAACTCTTTTCTTCGCGCACCTGTCGCGCCGACCGGAGGCCCATCCCAGATGACTGATTTTCAGGCGGAAAAAGCGCTGGTCGCCGCGCACCATGCCGCGCTTGCCGCAGCCAATCCCGGCGATGCGGCCGCCGCGCTGGCCCGGCACACGCACCCGGACTGGCACTGGCGCGGCATGTGCCCCTTCGACGAAAAGACCGGCGCCGAGGCCGTGGCGGAGGCGTTCTGGACCCCGCTTCTGACCGCGCTCACCAGCCTGCAGCGGCGCGAGGACATTTTCTTCGCGGGCCTGAACGAGATCGACGGCTTCACCGCCACATGGGTAGTGTCCATGGGCCACCTGATGGGCCTGTTCGACGCGCCATGGCTTGGCATCCGGCCCACGCGCAAGCTCGCCATGCTGCGCTACGCGGAGTTCCACCGCGTGGCCGAGGGGCGGATCGTCGAGACGGCGCAGTTTGTCGACATCCCGCATCTGATGACGCAGGCGGGGCAGAATCCGTTTGGCCCCGGAACCGCGCAGCATCTCGTGCAGCCCGGTCCGCGCACCCATGACGGCCTTCTGCGCGACCCTCAGCCGCCCGGGGAAGGCACCGCCACGCTGGCCCTGATCAACGCGATGATCGGCGATCTGGGCACATGGGACCTCGGCCTGCCGCTGGAGGAGGAACTGCGCCGCACATGGGCCGAGGACATGCTGTGGTGGGGTCCCGAGGGGATCGGCGCGACCTACACGATCCCGCGCTACGCCGCGCAGCATTCGGGGCCGTTCCGCGCCGCCTTTGCAGACCGCGCGCGCACCGGTCATCTCGCACGGCTGGCCGAGGGGTCGTATGGCGGCTTCTTCGGCTGGCCGAACTTCACCGCGCGGCCAACGGGGGGCTTCATGGGCCTGCCCGCCAGCGACAGGCCGGCGGAGTTCCGCGTCGTCGATATCTATCGGCGGGATGGCGACAGGCTGGCCGAGAACTGGGTCTTCATCGACATGCTGCATTTCTTCCGCAGCCAGGGTGTGGACCTTCTGGCGCGGATGAACCGGATCACCGGCGCCTGAGGGTGCCGAGGCTGCCGGAGGCCACGGCGAGGATGATGATCGTACCCACCAGCACCTCGCGGATGTAGCTGTCGACATTCATCTGCGTCAGCCCGTTGTCGAGAAGGCCCAGCAGCAAAACGCCCAGCAGTGTGCCGAGCACGCGCGGCTCGCCCTCCTCGCTCATGGTCATGCCGAGGAACACGCAGGCGATGGCGTCCAGCATCAGCCCGTCGCCCTGCGTCGGGTTCGCCGAGGCCACGCGGGAGGCGTACATGAGCCCCGCGATGGCCGCCCCCATGCCGGTGAAAGTGAAGGCGAGCCACCGCAGGCGTTTCACCCGTGTGCCTGCCAGCCGCGCGGCCTCGATATTGCCTCCGATGGCATAGAGGCGGCGACCGTAGGGCGTCTGCTCCAGCACCAGCCATATGGCCGCCAGAACCGCCAGCGCCACGAGGGTCAGCGCCGGGATGCGCCATTCGCCCAGCTCCAGCCCAGACCGCGCGAAGCCCGAGAAGCTCGGCGGTATGTCCCGCCCGAAGATCGTGCGCCCGTCCGAGACGACGAAGGCGAGGCCGCCGAAGACGGTCATGGTGCCAAGCGTGGCGACGAAGGGCAGGATGCCGAGGATACTGACGAGAAACCCGTTCAGAAGCCCCCCGGCCACGCCCACGCCCAGCGCCGCCGCGATGGCCCAGCCCACCGGCCAGCCCGCAACGAAAAGCGTCGCGGCCACCACGCCGGCCAGCGAGGCCATGGCGCCCACCGACAGGTCGAAATCCCCCATCGACATGACCACCGTCATGGTGAAGGCCACCACCGCCAGCATGGAAATCTGCTGCGACACGTTCAGAAGGTTGCGCGCGCTCAGGAAGGTGTCGGGCAGGTTCACGGCGAAGAAGACCACCATGAGCGCGAAACCCGTCAGCGTGCCGTAGCGCCGCAGATGCACGGCGATTGTCATGCCGCGGCCTCCGCCGGGCGGTCGCCGTAGATCATCGCCAGAAGCCGTGCCGAAGTCAGGCCGGCGGTATCGACGATGCCGGCCTGCCGCCCGCCGCTGAGGATCAGGACCCGGTCACACATGCCGGTCAGTTCCGGCAGATCGGACGAGGCCATCACCACGCCCGTCCCCGTCGCGCTCAGCCGCCGGATCGACCGGTAGATGTCGCCCCGCGCGCCCACATCCACGCCGCGCGTCGGTTCGTCCAGAAGCGCAAGGCGCGGCGTGCCCGCCACCGCGCGGGCGAACACCACCTTCTGCTGGTTGCCGCCCGACAGCGTCGCGACGCTCTGGCCCAGCCGGTCGTATTTCAGACGCACCTCCTGCCCCCGCGCCGCGGCCTCGGCCCGCTCGGCACCGCCCCGCGACCAGAGCCCCATTCGGCTGAGCCGGCGCAGATGCGGCAGCACCACGTTGGGCACGATCCCCCGGCCCAGCATCAGCCCCTCGGCCCGCCGCTCGCGCGGGACATAGGCGATCCCCCTGCCCCAGCCTTCGGCGGCGGAGCGCGGTCCGGGCTCGCCGCCGAGCCGCACACGCCCGCTTCCCGGCCGCAGGTCGCCCAGAAGCGCGCGCAGGATCTCCGACTGCCCCGCGCCCTCCAGCCCCGCGATGCCGAGGATCTCGCCCCGCCGGAGCCGGAAAGCCACGTCGCATACCGGCCCGACCGAGAGCTCCGCGACGTCCAGCACGATGTCCCGCCCCGGCGCGGTTCCTTCCGTCCGCGCGGGATAGGCGTCGGCCACCGGCTGGCCCGTCATCGCCTCGATGATCCCCTTTTTCGAGGTCTCGCCCATCGGACAGCTCAGCGCCACCGCGCCGTCGCGCAGGACCGTCACGCGGTCGGCGATCTCCACCACCTCGGCCATCCGGTGCGAGACATAGAGGATCGCCGCCCCGCGGGCCTTGAGCTCAGCGATCACGGCGAACAGCCGGTCGGCCTCGGCATGGGTCAGCGCGGCGGTGGGCTCGTCCATCACGAAAACCGACGGCGCGGTGTCGTCGGCGGCCAGAAGCCCGGCCAGAACCGTCAGCATCCGGTCACCGGTCGACAGGCCCCCGGCCCGCGCGCCCGGATCGATATGGGTCGCCCCGAACCGCGCGAGCGCGTCGGCGGCGCGCGCCCGCATCGCCCCCCAGTCCACGGCGATCCCGAAGCGGCGCGGCGTGTGGCGCGACAGAAGGATGTTTTCCGCCACCGACAGCGACGGCACGATATTGAGCTCCTGATGCACGAAGCGCAGGCCCAGCGCGGCGGCATCGGCGGGTC